>JAQWNC010000001.1 GCA_029246505.1 Arenicellaceae bacterium | reverse complement strand
TTAGTAGCTTCAGTACCACCGTACTTTTCAGACAACACTTTTGTCATCGCCGCCGTTAACGTCGTCTTACCATGATCAACGTGACCAATCGTTCCCACATTTACGTGTGGTTTATTTCTCTCAAACTTTTCCTTGGACATAGCTTTTACCTATTTTGTTTTATGTCTTCGAATTTTCGACGACTATCAATTGTAACTATCAAATTCAACTAACGATTAACAATAGCGCTAGCAACATTGCCTGGCGCCGGTGAATATTTCGCGAACTGCATGGTGTATGCAGCGCGACCTTGGGTAGCTGATCGCAATGCTGTGGCATAACCAAACATTTCGGCCAACGGAACTGTCGCCTGAATATTTTTACCGGCGGGAGCATCTTCCATGCCGAGTATTACACCTCGACGAGAACTCAAGTCTCCGTTCACATTACCCATGTAATCTTCGGGCGTGCTCACTTCAACATCCATAACGGGCTCTAGCAGCTTGATTCCAGCCTCACGGGCAGCTTCACGAAAACACATACTGCCAGCAGCCTTAAATGAAAACTCAGAAGAATCCACATCATGAAATGAACCGTCAAAAAGCGTTACCTTTACGTCAACCACCGGATAACCAGCAATCACGCCTGACGCCATCGCTTCTTGGACACCTTTCTGCACAGAAGGAATAAATTCTTTTGGTATCGCGCCGCCTTTAATTTGATCAACAAACTCAAAACCAGCGCCGCGCTCTTGAGGCTCCAAGCGTAAGAAGACATGACCAAATTGGCCACGGCCACCAGATTGCCTGGCATACTTGTGCTCATGCTCAACCGTTTCACTAATACTCTCGCGATACGCTACCTGAGGCGTACCAACATTAGCTGCAACACCAAATTCACGCTTCAAGCGATCAACAATAATATTCAGGTGCAATTCACCCATGCCAGAGATAATGGTTTGTCCAGACTCTTCATCAGTGTGCACACGAAATGATGGGTCTTCTTGGGCCAATTTACTCAGAGCAACGCTCATTTTATCCTGGCCAGCTTGCGTTCTAGGCTCTAAAGCCTGAGAAATAACCGGCTCAGGAAATTCCATTCGTTCCAAAACAACAACATCATTTGCAGCACACAGCGTATCGCCTGTCGTTACGCTCTTAATACCAACCGCAGCGGCAATATCACCCGAACGAACTTCTTTAATATCTTCTCGATTGTTTGAATGCATTTGCAGTAATCGACCAACCCGCTCTTTCCGACCTTTAGCGGAGTTATATATGCTGTCGCCTGACTTCATCACGCCTGAATAGACCCTAAAAAATACCAACTGGCCAACAAAAGGGTCGGTAGCAATCTTAAAGGCTAGTGCAGCGAACGGCTCAGTATCATCTGAGCGACGTTCAATAATAGTGTCATCATCATTTTCAGGGTGCCCTTGAATCGCAGGAACGTCTCCTGGCGCTGGCATAAAATCGATAACCGCATCCAACATGGCCTGAACACCTTTATTCTTAAAGGCGGAGCCACACAATACGCAGACTATTTCATTCGACAAAGTTCCAATTCGCAGACCTTGCTTTATCTGTTCAACCGAAAGCTCGCCCGTTTCCAGATATGCTTCCATCAACTCTTCGGATGCTTCAGCAGCAGCTTCAACCATATGCTCACGCATGGAAGCGGCTTCTTCTTGCAAATCCGCAGGAATGTCACGCTCTTCAAATTTCGCGCCCAGCGATGCTTCATCCCAATAAATGGCACGCATTTTCACTAAATCAACTAGACCCTCAAAACTTTCTTCAGCACCGATTGGCAGCTGGACTGGAATTGGAGTAGCACCTAAACGTTCTGACAACTGGGTTACAACACGTGAAAAATCAGCGCCCGTTCGATCCATCTTATTTACAAAGGCTACTCTAGGAACGCCATACTTATCTGCTTGGCGCCAAACTGTTTCAGATTGCGGCTCAACACCACCAACAGCACAGAATACTGCCACCGCACCATCTAACACACGCAATGAACGCTCGACTTCGATAGTGAAATCAACGTGCCCAGGGGTGTCTATAATATTAATCCGATGCTCAGGATAATTCGCTGCCATACCACTCCAAAAGCAAGTAGTAGCAGCCGAAGTAATTGTTATACCACGCTCTTGCTCTTGCTCCATCCAATCCATAGTAGCCGTGCCGTCGTGCACCTCACCCAACTTGTGAGAAAGCCCGGTGTAGAACAATATGCGTTCTGTAGTCGTAGTTTTACCCGCATCAATATGCGCCATGATTCCGATATTTCGGTAGCAATCGATAGGAGTTGTGCGAGCCACAGTCATAACCTCAGTAAATGCGAATAGAAAGAGGTTAGAAACGGAAGTGAGAGAATGCTTTGTTGGCTTCAGCCATACGATGCACATCTTCACTTTTTTTAACTGCGCCGCCGCGCTTTTCAGATGCGTCCATCAACTCGCCTGCGAGGCGCTGCATCATAGATTTTTCGCCGCGGCCACGAGCAGATTCGACTACCCAGCGCATAGCTAACGCCATCCGACGGGAAGCTCGCACTTCGACAGGCACCTGATAGGTTGCACCGCCAACGCGCCGACTTTTAACTTCAACCACAGGTTTTACGTTTTCGAGAGCCTCAGAAAACACTTCCAATGGTTCCTTACTACTACGTTCGCTAACCACATCAAGCGCGCCGTATATAATTTTTTCGGCAATGGATTTTTTACCATCCACCATCAATATGTTCACAAACTTTGCAAGTGTGATATCACCAAACTTAGGATCTGGCAAAATCTCTCGCTTAGGAACTTCTCTTCTTCTAGGCATAACGCGCTCAGCTAACTTAAGTAGTCGTAATCTGTAAAAGAGCTAACGGCGACTTACCAACGGATACTACCCGCAGTAACGCGCCACTAAATTTTTGTTTACCCGGTTCAGCTTAAAAAGCTAAATCAGGATTTTGGACGCTTGGCCCCATACTTAGAACGGCCTTGACGTCTTTCCGATACACCTGACGTATCAAGCGCACCACGCACAGTATGGTAACGAACACCTGGTAAATCTTTAACACGACCACCACGAATCAGCACCACCGAATGCTCCTGTAGATTATGACCTTCACCACCAATATAAGAGGTAACTTCAAATCCATTAGTTAAGCGTACTCGAGCAACTTTACGCAAAGCCGAGTTCGGCTTTTTAGGCGTAGTGGTGTATACGCGGGTGCAAACACCTCGACGTTGTGGACACGCTTGCAAGGCCGGTACATTCGATTTTTGCACTTGGCGCTTGCGGGGCTTTCTAACTAATTGATTTATCGTTGGCATATGTACTACAGGGAAAAATCAGACCCGCTCGTCAACGAGTAGATCCGCTAAAAGAGGCGCGATTCTAGGCACCTGCTGTGCCCATGTCAAGGGAGTATTTATATTGTTTTCAAGCAGGTTTGATTCACTGATATTGGAGGCCTGATTCGCGCCCTAAAAAGCAGACCTGAATACCTATAAAAAGACACTGTTTTGTTCCAATAACTGGCGATAAATACGCATGAAAAACTACGGCTTTAGAGGGACTAATCCTTTGCCTCAATACTAAATATTAATAGATTGATAAATATATTCGTTCCTACACAATTATAACTATCCGTACTAAAATCTCACAGAATAAGTGCTATCGAAACGAACCCCAAACAAATCAAGCCTCAACATGCCCGGCAATTGCTGTAACGATTTACAATTCGACGGAATTGACCCGCTCTATAAACGAGCACTAATCGCCGTTATTCTAATAAATACTGTCATGTTTGGAATCGAAATGGCTAGCGGTGTACAAGCTGAGTCTCAGGCCCTTAAAGCCGATGCCTTAGATTTTCTCGGTGATGCTGCCACCTACGCGTTAAGTCTCTGGGCGATCGGCCGCGCCGAAAACACCCGCGCCAACGCTGCGCTTATCAAAGCCCTCAGCTTGTTTTTTATGGCGGCTTGGGTATTCGGTAGTACGCTTTATCACTTTTTTTATTCTAACCAACCGACAGCGATAACTATGAGCACGGTTGGCCTACTTGCCTTTTTCGCTAACCTCGTTAGCGTATTGCTATTAATGCGATATCGAAATGGGGATGCCAACGTCCGTTCCGTATGGTTGTGTAGCCGCAATGATGCTATAGGGAATTTAATGGTCATCGTTGCAGGATTTGTGGTATGGAAAACGGGTAACGCGTGGCCAGATCTAGTCGCCGCCTGCATTCTAGCTAGCCTATTTCTTGGTTCTTCGATTCAGATAATCCGTCAGGCGTTACAGGAAAAAAATCAGGCAGTAACTGCAGAAAGTTAAATATTCATAAAAAAACCCGGCCCCTTTAAAAGGACCAGGTTCGCTTAACGCATTTTGCACGTGGCGCTTTATTGCGCCTTAACAAAACCTTTTTATTGACCTGTTATTTAGCGTCTGCGACGCTTTCATCTCCTTCAATTGGCATATCCAAATCAAAGGATATATCTGCTGGCAAAGCATCTTCATCAAAGTCCTCATCGACACCGGATGCCAACAAAGCTTCTAACTCCGCCGCTTTGTCTTCGGCCTCCTTACGGCGACGAACTCGATCTTCATGATGTGCCAAACCGGTACCTGCAGGTATCAATCGACCCACAATCACGTTTTCTTTGAGCCCACGTAAACGATCCGTTTTACCAGCTATAGATGCTTCAGTTAACACACGAGTTGTTTCCTGGAACGAAGCAGCAGAAATAAACGATTCAGTCGTCAAAGAAGCCTTGGTGATTCCGAGTAGTACCGGCGAGTATTCGCACAGTACCTTATCTTTACCTGAAGCCACTAGCTCTTCATTGATACTAAGTACCCGCGCTCGTTCAACCTGATCCCCAGGTAGCAGTAGTGTGTCACCAGGATTAGTAATACGCACTTTGCGCATCATCTGTCGAACAATGACTTCGATATGCTTATCGTTGATTTTCACACCTTGTAAACGATATACATCTTGTACTTCATCAACGATGTAATCAGTTAAAGCTTCAACACCACGAAGCGCCAGAATATCTTCAGCCACTGGTGCGCCGTCTACGACCATTTCTCCACGCTGTACGGTTTCACCTTCGAACACCGTAATGTTGCGCGTCTTGGCAATCAGCGTTTCGATCGACTCACCGTTCGTGTCTGTAATAACCAAACGAAACTTACCTTTGGTTTCCTTACCGAATGACACTACACCGCTTGCGGTCGCCAACATCGCAGGCTCTTTAGGCTTACGTGCTTCAAACAGTTCTGCAACACGCGGCAGACCACCGGTAATATCACGGTTACCCGTAGACTCCTGCGGTATACGCGCCAAAATATCACCTTCGCCAACGATACCGCCATCGCTAACCGTAACCACAGCGTTAGGAACCATCTGATAACGTGCCGGTAAATCAGTACCCGGAATCATCAATGGCTCGCCTTTTTTATCTACCAGAGTAATTACCGGGCGAATATCTCGAGCTGTACCACGACGATCCTTAGGATCAATTACCACGTAGGAAGTTACCCCGGTAACTTCGTCAGCTTGCTCGGTTACCGTCATACCATCAGTAATGTCAGTAAACTGAACTTTACCAGCCACCTCAGTAACAATCGGGTGCGTATGCGGATCCCATGTCGCGATCATTTGACCAGCTTTAACACTGTCGCCATTTTTAACACTCAGAACAACACCGTAAGCCAACTTATAACGCTCTTTGTCACTGCCGTACTGATCCTGAACGAGCAATTCACCAGACCGTGATACAACAACAGTATTACCATCAGAGTTAGTTACATATCGAACGTCTACCAGCTTAACGGTACCATTACTCTTCACTTCAATATTGGATACTGCTGCAGCACGTGATGCAGCACCACCAATATGGAATGTACGCATAGTAAGCTGGGTTCCCGGCTCACCAATACTTTGCGCTGCAACCACACCGACCGCTTCACCACGGTTGACCATATGGCCACGACCGAGGTCACGACCATAACACCGGGCACACAAGCCAAATCGCGCTTCACAGGTAACCGGAGAACGAACAAATAAACCATCAATATTATTCGATTCAATCAGATCGAAGAGTTTTTCATTGATCATAGTTCCATTTTCTATCAGCACGCTCTGGTCAACCTTACTAAGCACATCGCCCTGAACAACACGACCCAACACCCGGTCACGCAATGGAATAACCACATCGCCACCCTGCACCAAAGCCTTTCGCAACACGCCGCGCTCAGTTCCGCAATCATCATTAATAACCACGAGATCCTGACACACATCAACCAATCGTCGAGTCAAATAACCCGAGTTAGCGGTTTTCAATGCGGTATCCGCCAAACCTTTTCGAGCACCATGGGTCGAAATAAAGTAATGTGAAACGTTCAAGCCTTCACGGAAATTCGCGGTAATCGGAGTCTCAATAATCGAACCATCTGGCTTGGCCATCAATCCACGCATACCAGATAACTGCCGAATTTGAGCATGCGAACCACGCGCACCCGAATCGGCCATCATATAAATCGAGTTAAACGACTCTTGCTCTACTTGCTTACCATCGGAATCTTCAACCACATCGATGCCCAACTTATCCATCATTACGTTAGCAATATTTTCAGAAGTTCGGGTCCAAATATCTACGACCTTGTTGTAACGCTCACCGTCAGTCAACAAGCCTGAGGTGTATTGCTCCTGAATATTCTTAACTTCAGCTTCAGATGTAGCCAAAATAGCTACCTTCTCTTCTGGAACCACCATATCGTCAATACCGATCGAAACACCCGCTAACGCAGCGTGGCGAAAACCGGTATACATCAATTGATCAGCAAATATGACCGTTTCTTTCAAACCAACGCTGCGGTAACACAGGTTAATGGTGTCAGAAACCACCTTCTTCTTCATAACCTTATTTATCGCATCAAATGCCATACCTTTAGGCAAAATAGCTGATAACAACGCTCGCCCTGCAGTGGTGTCATAGGTCGCTGTACGCTCTTCTAATTCAGCCTCTTCAGATGGCCTTACAAAGTCGGTGATTCGAACCTTAACTTTGGCGTGAATGTTTACTGCACCAGCGTTCATTGCACGCTCAACGTCATTAACACCATCAAAGTATTTACCTTCACCGGTAACGTTGATTCGTTCACGGGTCATATAGTACAGACCCAATACGATATCCTGGGACGGCACAATAATCGGCTCACCATTTGCAGGCGAAAGCACGTTATTGGTCGACATCATCAAAGTACGCGCCTCCAATTGAGCTTCCAATGATAACGGTACGTGTACCGCCATTTGGTCACCATCAAAGTCAGCGTTATACGGAGTACATACCAATGGGTGCAACTGAATTGCCTTACCTTCGATAAGTACTGGCTCGAACGCCTGAATACCCAATCTATGCAAGGTGGGTGCACGGTTTAACATCACCGGATGCTCACGAATAACTTCTTCAAGAATATCCCAGACTTCGGCACTTTCAGATTCGACAAGCTTCTTCGCTTGCTTAATAGTAGTGGCCAGTCCACGCAGCTCTAACTTATTGAAAATAAAAGGCTTGAACAACTCAAGGCCCATTTTCTTTGGTAGGCCGCACTGGTGTAATTTAAGTGTAGGTCCAACCACGATCACCGAACGACCGGAGTAATCTACTCGCTTACCAAGCAAGTTCTGACGAAAACGGCCTTGCTTGCCTTTAATCATATCAGCCAAAGACTTCAACTGGCGCTTGTTAGCACCGGTAATTGCCTTACCTCGTCGACCATTATCTAACAACGCATCTACTGCTTCCTGCAGCATACGTTTTTCATTGCGCACAATGATGTCTGGTGCATTCAAATCTAACAAACGACGTAGTCGATTATTTCGATTAATTACCCGACGATAAAGATCGTTCAGATCAGAAGTCGCAAATCGACCGCCATCCAAAGGTACCAATGGACGTAAATCTGGCGGCAGTACCGGCAGTATTTCCATAATCATCCAACACGGATCGTTACCAGAATTAATAAATCCTTCGAGCACCTTTAAACGCTTAGTAATTTTTTTGATCTTAGTTTCAGAACCAGTCTCAGCCATTTCTTCGCGTAAGCGTGTTGCTTCACGTTGCGAATCAACATCGGCTAACAAATCACGAACCGCTTCAGCACCCATTCCAGCTTTAAACTCATCGCCATACTGTTCTACTGCATCCAGATACGACTCTTCAGTCATAAGCATAGATTTTTCCAGCGGCGTTACACCAGGATCGGTGACCACATAGGCTTCAAAATACAACACACGCTCGATTTCTCGAACGGTCATATCCAACATCAAACCAAGCCGTGAAGGTAATGATTTCAAAAACCAGATATGGGCGACTGGACAGGCCAGATCAATATGACCCATACGCTCACGACGCACTTTGGATAGTGTGACTTCAACGCCACACTTTTCGCAGATTACTCCGCGATGCTTAAGGCGCTTATACTTACCGCACAGACATTCATAGTCATTGATTGGGCCAAACAACTTGGCACAAAATAAACCATCACGCTCAGGCTTAAAGGTACGGTAATTAATAGTTTCAGGCTTTCTAACTTCGCCAAAAGACCAGGAACTAATTTTTTCAGGTGATGCAATAGTGACCTGAATCGAATCAAAATCAGCGACCTCTTCAGGTTGTTTGAACAAATTAAACAAATCTTTCATCGTTTATCCTCGTGGATTTCGGAGTAACAATAACTGGTGCTCTAAAGGAGCATAAATCAATATTAGGTTGTGAAAATTCAGCTAGTATTTCTACTAATCTTCCAGTAGCTCGATATTCAAGCCTAGAGATCGAATTTCTTTAACCAGAACATTGAAGGACTCAGGCATATTCGCCTCTATCTGGTAGTTGCCCTTCACTATATTTTCATACATCTTGGTTCGACCAGAAACGTCATCAGATTTCACTGTTAACATTTCCTGCAAGGTATAAGCCGCCCCGTAAGCTTCAAGCGCCCAAACCTCCATTTCACCAAAACGCTGGCCACCAAACTGCGCTTTACCACCCAGCGGCTGCTGAGTAATTAAACTATATGGCCCGGTCGAACGTGCATGCATCTTGTCATCAACCAAGTGGTTAAGTTTCAGCATATACATGTAACCAACGGTGATATCCCGGTCGAACTTATCGCCGGTTCGCCCATCATACAAAGTAGCTTGACCACTGGCTGGTAGACCTGCCAGTTCCAACATTCCTTTAATCTCTTCTTCGGCAGCACCATCAAATACTGGTGTAGCCATTGGCACACCACCACGAAGATTACCCGCTAACTCGATGATTTCTTCGTCAGTTAACGATTTAAGATCTTCGCTCTTACCGCTCGTGTTATAAACCTTCTCAAGAAATTTACGAATGTCACCGACCATATTTTTGCGTTGCAGACGTAACATCTCATCGATTTTTTTACCCAAACCAGCGGCAGCCCAACCTAAATGAGTTTCCAACACCTGCCCTACATTCATACGTGAAGGCACACCAAGAGGATTCAACACGATATCTATCGTAGTTCCATCTTCCTGATACGGCATATCTTCAACCGGAACAATCTTCGAAATTACACCTTTATTTCCATGACGGCCAGCCATCTTATCGCCCGGTTGCAAGCGACGCTTAACCGCTACAAAAACCTTAACCATCTTCAACACGCCAGGTTTCAGATCATCACCAGCTTCCAGCTTGTTGCGTTTTTCGTCAAATAAATCGTCGAAGTATTTTCGCTGTGAGTTCAAGCCTTCACGCAACTGCTCTAATTGCTCGTTAGATTTTTCATTGCGCAATCGAATTTCAAAAAACTTGCTGCGGCTCAAGTCGGCCAAATAAGCTTCGGTCACCTTTGAACCAGCTTTCAAGCCGCCAGGTCCACCTTCGACAATGCTATTTAACAGTACGCTGTGAATACGTGAGTAGGTATCTTCTTCAACAATACGGAACTGATCGGCCAAATCCTTTCGAATTCGGGTAAGCTCAGACTCCTCATTTGCCAACGCGCGAGTATCTTTCTCGACCCCATCACGGGTGAATACCTGTACGTCGATAACCGTACCAGACATGCTTGAAGGCACTTTAAGCGAGGTGTCTTTTACATCAGACGCTTTCTCACCAAAGATCGCACGTAACAGCTTTTCTTCCGGCGTTAACTGAGTTTCGCCTTTAGGCGACACCTTACCGACCAATACATCGCCACCGGTAACTTCGGCTCCAATATAAACAATCCCAGCTTCATCCAGTCGGGCTAATGCTTGCTCACCCACATTTGGAATATCACGGGTGATTTCCTCTGAACCAAGTTTGGCATCACGTGCTACGCAAGATAATTCCTCAATGTGAATCGTCGTGTATATATCTTCCTTAACCAAATTCTCGGATATCAGTATCGAATCCTCGTAGTTGTAACCATTCCATGGCATGAACGCGATCAAAACGTTACGTCCCAATGCCAGCTCACCCATATCGGTTGAAGGACCATCCGCCAACACGTCACCACGCGCAATAACATCACCTGCGTTAACCAACGGTCGCTGGTTAATATTAGTGTTTTGGTTAGAGCGTGTGTACTTGATGAGATTATAAATATCCACACCAGCTTCACCGGCAACAGCTTCATCATCTTTTACTCGTACAACAATACGGCTGGCATCTACAGATTCAACCTTACCGCCGCGTCGTGCCGCCAGTGCTACACCAGAGTCAACCGCAACAGTGCGTTCAATACCCGTGCCTACTAAAGGCTTTTCGCTACGAATAGTCGGCACCGCCTGACGTTGCATGTTCGAGCCCATCAAAGCCCGGTTAGCATCATCGTGCTCCAAAAATGGAATCAATGAAGCCGCTACCGATACGATTTGACACGGTGCAACATCAATGTATTCAACCTGATCAGGGGTAGACAAAGTGAACTCATTCTTGGCTCGACAAGACACCAGCTCATCTTCAAGCTTACCGGTCTTGCTTAGCTTCGCATTTGCCTGAGCGATCACAAATTTACGCTCTTCAATCGCCGACAAGTAATTTACCTGATCGGTAATCCTGCCTTTAACGACTTGCAAATAAGGTGTTTCAAGAAAACCATAATCATTGGTGCGCGCATAAACTGCCAAAGAATTGATCAAACCAATGTTTGGACCTTCCGGCGTTTCAATCGGACATACTCGACCGTAGTGAGTTGGATGTACGTCGCGCACTTCAAAACCAGCACGTTCACGCGTTAAACCACCCGGGCCAAGAGCCGAAACACGGCGTTTATGGGTAATTTCAGATAGTGGGTTGGTTTGGTCCATAAACTGTGAAAGTTGGCTGGAACCAAAAAACTCTTTTACTACCGCCGATACCGGTTTGGCGTTTATCAAGTCTTGCGGGGTTAAACCTTCCGACTCAGCCATGGTTAATCGCTCACGCACCGCACGCTCTACACGAACAAGACCTACGCGAAACTGGTTCTCAACCAATTCACCTACCGAACGAATTCGACGATTACCGAGGTTATCGATATCGTCAATTTCACCACGACCATTTTTAAGGCCGATCAGAATCTTCATCACTTCAATGATGTCTTCCTTATCCAGCGTACCGGAACCTATATCTTCCGGGCGCCCTAGACGACGATTAAACTTCATTCGACCAACGGTCGAAAGGTCATAGCGTTCGCCATTGAAGAACAAGTTGTTAAACAGTGCCGTTGCCGCCTCTTTTGTGGGTGGCTCGCCCGGACGCATCATGCGATAGATTTCCACCATCGCTTCCAAAGCCGTTCTACTTGGATCAATACGCATCGTTTCTGACAAGAATGCTCCTTCATCCAGGTCATTGGTGTAAATAACTTCAATTTTCTTGATTTTCTTCTCGAGCAATACATCGATTAGCTCTTGAGTTACAACCGTATTTGCTTCAGCCAGTAATTCTCCAGTTTCTGCATCAGGTATATCCTGCGCCAAGGTTCGTCCAATGAAATATTCAACTGGAACGACAAGCTTTTTAATTTTGGCTTTTTCAATTTCTCGAATATGGCGCGCGGTAACGCGTCGGCCAGTCTCGACTATGACCGCGCCTTTTGAATCGACAATATCAAAACTAAGTTGCTCGCCACGCAGACGGGAAGCAAATAAATTCATCTTGATGTCATTAGCCGTCAAAGTGAACATGTCATTGGAATAAAACATTTCCAAGATTTCCTGGGTACTGTAACCCAGAGCACGTAACAGGATCGACGCTGGTAATTTGCGGCGACGATCAATTCGAATATATACAAGGTCTTTTGGATCAAACTCAAAATCCAACCAGGAACCACGGTAAGGGATTACCCGTGATGAAAATAATAACTTACCTGACGAGTGTGTTTTGCCTCGATCATGGTCGAAGAAAACACCTGGCGAGCGATGCAGCTGTGACACAACCACACGTTCTGTACCATTAATAACAAAGGTACCGGTATCGGTCATCAGAGGCATGTCACCCATATAGACTTCTTGCTCAATAACATTCTTTGGCACTTTGCTGCCAGTTGTGTCATCTCTGTTATTGATCACCAGGCGCATAGTAACGCGCAATGGCGCGGCATAAATCAGCCCTCGCTGTTGACATTCTTTAACGTCAAACACCGGAGTACCAAGACGGTAACTTACAAATTCGAGTGCGGCAGAGCCGTTAAAACTCTGAATAGGAAAAACCGATTTAAATGCTCCCTGTAAACCAGTCGTTCGACGTCTTTCAGGCTCTTTTTCAGCCTGCAGAAACCGATAATAGGAATCTTTTTGGGTGGAAAGCAAATACGGAATCGGCAAAACACTTTCAGGTCGTTTACTGAAACTTTTGCGGATACGTTTTTTTTCGGTAAAGGAATAGCCCATTTAAAACCTCTTTTTAATCGCCCTAGACAATCAAACAACCGTCGGCGGGGTTCACCAACTCACTTGTCATCAACCTACGCATAAACGGCTAAAGGCCGACGCGGAAAACCACATCAGCCTCAGCCAATTTTTTATGACTTAACCCTTATTTTCCGTGTTTCGGAAAACTCAGATTTTTGCCAAATCGATTTCAACAAAGAAACCGCAAGCTTACTTTCAACCAGCAAATCATTACCGGAATTATTGTTAACTTGTTTACTTAAGCTCAACCGCTGCTCCGGCTTCCTCAAGTACTTTCTTTAACTCTTCAGCTTCGCCCTTGGCAACACCTTCTTTCAAAGGTGTAGGTGCAGATTCAACTAAATCTTTAGCTTCTTTCAAGCCAAGACCAGTTGTCGCACGAACAGCTTTAATTACTGCAACTTTGTTTTCGCCGAAAGAGGTAAGCACTACGTCAAACTCATCTTTCTCAGCAGCGGCACCACCGGCATCGCCACTAGCAGCAGGTGCTGCAACGGCAACAGCCGCAGCTGCAGATACGCCGAACTTTTCTTCCATTTCGCTAATTAGCGCAGAAAGATCGAGCACTGACATACCCGCAATCGCTTCCAAAATGTCTTCTTTACTCATGATAAAACTCCAATAGAACTCAAGTTATTAAACCGGATCAGGTTGGCCTTTTCAGGCTGATGGCTCCTTTGCGTCTCGTATAGCTGCCAAAGCGCGAACAAAAGCGGTTGGAACCTCGTTAAGGGTTTGAACGAATTTAGCGACTGGCGCTTGCATCGTACCCATCAACATAGCCAACAACTCTTCCCGACCAGGAAGCTTAGAAAGTGCTTTGATTTCGTTAGTACTAAGCATGTTTCCAGACATTGCGCCGGCTGTAATATTCAGCGCGTCGTAACTATCTTCAAACTTGCTCAACACCTTAGCAACAGCAACAGGATCACTCGATGCTGCAAACGCTAACGGACCAGTAAACTGCTCCTCAAGACACTCAAAATCCGAATCCTTTACAGCACGTCGCAGCAAAGTGTTTTTAATGACCTTCAAATAAACACCCTGATCGCGTGCTTCACGACGCATAGCGCTCATCTGTTCAACCGTTAAACCACGATATTCTGCGAGTATTGCCGCTTGAGACTCACTCAACACAGAGGAGACTTGCTCAACAACCTGCTTCTTTTGCTCAAGTTTGAGGCTCATAGAGCCACCTCCAGTTATGGCACCCAGGTTCCGGAGTTTGAATTCCGTTACCAGGCACACTATCTACGCTGGTTAGCAATCGCCTAAACTATTTCAGGTCCTTACACATTAAGTGAGTTTCCTCACACCTGCGGTCTTTGACAGCCCGCGATCACCAAAGTGACCATGGACACCCACAATCGCTTGCTGCTAAAAAACTGGCAGCGTTGCGCGATCAACTCGTATTCCGGGCCCCATAGTGGTAGACACGGAAACTCGTTTAAAATAATGGCCCTTCGCAGTGGTTGGCTTCGCTTTATGCAAAGCAACTAAAAGCGCCAATAAATTTTCTTGCAGAGAAGCAACATCAAAAGATGCCTTTCCTATCGAGCAATGAATAATGCCCGCTTTATCATTTCGAAACTGAACCTGACCCGCTTTGGCATTCTCTACTGCAGTTTTAACGTCTGCCGATACAGTGCCAGTCTTAGGGTTAGGCATTAAGCCACGAGGACCAAGAATTTGACCTAGCTGACCAACAACACGCATTGCGTCCGGGCTGGCTATCACGATATCAAAATTCATCTCGCCTTTCTTAACCTGTTCGGCTAAGTCGTCCATTCCGACAATATCCGCACCAGCTGCTTTGGCTGCTACTGCATTGTCGCCTTCGGTGAATACCGCTACACGAACTATTTTACCAGTTCCTTTTGGTAATACCGTAGCACCACGAACGTTTTGATCTGACTTTCGAGAATCGACACCTAGATTGATAGATACGTCTACCGACTCATCAAACTTGGTAGATGCGGTCTCTTTGGCTAGTCCCAATGCTGCGTCCATCGCATAAAAAGTATCAGGATCAACTTTCGCGGCATTAGCCTTTGATCTTTTGGAATTAATTGCCATTTCTACACCTCGTCCGTGTCAATGCCCATACTTCGGGCACTTCCAGCAATAATACGAACCGCTTGATCCATATCGTATGCATTTAAATCGGCCATCTTGATATTGGCAATTTCTTCGAGCTGGGCGCGAGTAACCTTACCAACCTTGTCCATGTGTGGTGCGCCACTGCCCTTTTGAATACCAGCCGCTTTTTTCAGTAAAACTGAAGCAGGTGGAGTCTTCTGAATATAGGTAAAACTCTTGTCGCTGTAGACCGTGATCACAACGGGAATAGGCATGCCTTTTTCCATATCCTGCGTGGCAGCATTAAATGCCTTACAGAATTCCATGATATTTACACCATGTTGACCTAGCGCAGGACCGACGGGAGGGCTTGGATTAGCTGCCCCAGCGGGGACTTGAAGCTTAATGTAAGCATCTACTTTCTTTGCCATTTTTTACTCCGGGCGGGTACAAACGCTCAGGATAAATACCCTCAGCTCCCCTGTTTTTAAGGACGTGCGAGTATACTCGTGCATACCGCTGGGTCAAGCTTAAAAATTAGTAATTTATAAGCTGTTTTTGTACTGTTATTCGGCCTCTAATTTAGCCTCAAAAGTTCGCTCTAAATTAGAGTTTATTAGCGCAAGTTATCAGCGATTCAAAAACCTAAACTTTAGGCGACACAACCCAGCTAAATTAACTACTAAAAACTCTCGATCACCTTCAAAACACGCCCAGAAGCCATCCAAGTTCTATAGGAAGTCATCGACAGTTAAATAATCCATAACTTGAATCAGTAGCACCATAAATGCGAAAGTCTACAGAATGAAAAATATAGACACACCATTGCCCCACTCCGAGCCCTGCGAGCGAAATAAACAAGCCATATTTGACGTGATCGCACCGCTATTGGTCAACGCAAAATATCTCTTAGAAATCGGCAGTGGAACTGGGCAACATGCGGTGTGGATGGCTAGACAGCTACCTCATCTTAAATGGCAACCGAGTGAGATCGAGCAATGTCTAATCAATTTACAACCACGGCTAGATGCAGAAGCACCCGATAACGTGCTAGCACCCCTAACGATAGATGTTGCTGAATACCCCTGGCTTCCCGCAAATCAGGTAGGCTCACCACCAGATGTTCTACTTACCTGCAATACACTACACATCATGTCTACAAGCCATGTTGAAGCATTCTGGTCCCACGCAGGGCAGTTATTTCAGGCAGACGCACTTGCAATCGTTTATGGACCATTCAAATACAATGGTAATTTTACCACCCTCAGCAATGCCAGTTTCGACGACCGGTTAAAGCGGCGCGACCCTCTCAGTGGTGTGCGTGACTATGAATGGGTTAACGAACTTGCGAATACCAACGGATTTGATTGTACTGCCGATCACGCCATGCCCTCGAACAACCAATTTATTGTCTGGCGTAAACGTAACCGCCAACCAACTGAAGAAACGCGGCTCAAATAATTGATTTAAACATTTGATATGAACTATCAAGTAATAGTGTGTCTCGAGCAGCTTAGGGCTACAGCTGAGGAGAGTCCTGATGCACCGCTACCAGAGGTCACACCCGAAGACCTGAATTTATCACTGAGTTTTGAACAAGCTTTATCGCAGACGACTTGCACACCTAAGCTGCAAAAGTAAAAGCTGGCGCATGTCTATTAGATCTGTTTGATCAACAAGGGCTCGGTGAGCTGGGGAAACAAGTAAGCAGTACGGCCACTAAAGGTGCTGCACTCGGGGCTGGTATCCACTCGATGGTTGGCGGCTTGAGCCCAGGTGCCACCGGTATGATAGGCAGAGCCTTGGGAGCCAGCTGGTCTTTGCTACAACGGTTTGGTGGCGAGATCAGTTCTCTAGTCAGTGGTGAAAAATACATATGTCTCGACGATGAGGGTGCGCGCTTGTTATTTTTAAGACAAGTCAAGTTATTGCAAAACTTGGCGCATCGAGGGCACGCCAGTCAGTAAGCAGTGATACTATTAGACTACACAAACCAAGCTGTATTCAAAGATTGGCAACGCTGGCTTGCTGATATCCGCAGCAGTTAATCTTCAGCAATGCTGGCGAGACCGATAACGAAAAAAGAACTTACAGCATTGATACGCTGGCGATACTATTTAGGAACACGAAATGAGCGACTCCACCGCTGTGCCTACTACTGCTGTAATCTCCACCGCAGTACTCCAACTTAAAAAAAATGAAGAGAAACGCCTAAGCAGCGGTCACTTATGGATCTACAGCAACGAGGTTGATACGCAAGCCAGCCCACTCAAGGAACTAAGCCTTGGCCAACCCGTAGAGGTGCGCTCATCGACCGGAAAATGGCTAGCACACGCCTACGCAAATCCAAAATCATTAATCAGCGCCCGAATTACCAGTCGCAACCATAAATACCCAATGAGTAAATCTTTGATAGTGCATCGCATCAAAGTTGCGCTCGGCCTACGAGAACGGTTTTACCCTCAACCATTTTATCGATTGGTATTCGGAGAAAGCGATTTATTGCCCGGGCTTATTGTCGATCGATTCGGTGACGTATTGGTAGTACAAATCACTACCGCAGGCATGGAAGTTCTAAAACAAGAGATCACCGAAGCCCTTAACAAGGTAATGAAACCTGCCGGAATAGTACTACGCAATGATACTAGTTCTCGAACACTAGAAGGCCTCGACAGTTATGTGGAAAACGTCGGGAAAGTGCCCGATGAAGTAACCCTGAGCGAAGGGGATACCGAGTTTGCGATTCCCATGGCAAACGGTCAAAAAACCGGTTGGTTTTATGACCAACGCGACAATCGGCAATGGTTGAACTCGTTAGTACAAGGTAAAACCGTTATCGATGCCTACTCATATATAGGAGCCTGGGGCGTACAAGCGGCTAAACATGGTGCAGAGCGAGTCATCTGCATTGATACTTCTGAATCTGCGCTTGAGTACGTTGCTCAAAACGCACAACGTAATAACGTCTCTGATCGAGTATTTACCGCCAGAGGAAACGCCACCGACGTCCTTGCCGGGCTAAAAGCAGATGGCGAAAGCGCCGATATCATTGTGCTCGACCCACCAGCATTTATCAAACGCAAAAAGGATTATCGAGCCGGTGTAAAAGGGTACCAAAAGCTAAATGAACGCGGTATCTCCCTGGTCAAACCCGATGGCCTTATAGTCACCTGTTCCTGCTCATACCATATGCCTGTGAACGAATTCAGGGCCATGAGTAACCGAGCCGCAGTACACGTAGACCGACAAATGCAAATCATCCACGAAAACGGCCAAAGCATAGACCACCCCGTGCACCCTGCCATGTCCGAAACAAACTACCTAAAAACTATTTACGCCAGAGTGTTAGCAAGAAGTTAGAATTCGAAACTCTACGATTTCCAAATGCTTATTTGATCTGTTCGTGTTTATGAAAACTGGCGTGTTACTTTTCGCATCAATGCGGGCAATGCCGAAATTGTTAACTATGAGGATTACCACTAAATAAATATGCATAATCCAGCACATCCAGGCGAAGTACTTAACGAAACTTGGTTTATACCACTGCGTCACTATCACCGCGGCTGCCCGCCGTATAAGCATAAGTCAAAAGCACCTTTCTAATATTATTAACGGCAAAGCTACCATTACCGCCGGTATTGCCCTGCGCATTCAGGCTTTGACCGATAGCCGAGCCGATTTGTGGCTCAATATGTAAACCGCTTATGATCTTTCGCTTCTAAAGGGCCAGAAAAAATATGCCGGCTTTGAACGCGTGGCGTGATTGCATGCACGCTTGAGGCGAACACTAATAGCGCCCATCTGGCGCCGCATGTTGAGTGCTAGGTTAGGCGTAGGCCAATTTGTTGAGAGGGAGTTTACTCTAGTAAATGGCTGATTACGAAATTTGCCTACAACAACACATAGCGCCAACAGAAAGTGTCACACCTTACGCCCAGCCAAGAATAGCCACGTTTCAACCACGGTGTCCGGGTTTAGGGAAACACTGTCGATGCCCTGCTCCATCAACCACTTAGCCAGATCAGGATGATCCGACGGCCCCTGCCCGCAAATACCAACGTACTTGTCGGCTTTGTTACAGGCTTCAATTGCTCGCGACAATAATACTTTAACCGCAGGGTCACGCTCGTCGAACAAGTGTGCAATTAGCCCTGAATCACGGTCTAGCCCTAGCGTTAGTTGAGTTAAATCATTTGAGCCAATAGACATGCCATCAAAGCGTTCTAAAAATTCATCAGCCAGAATCGCATTACTAGGCACTTCGCACATCATGATGACCTTCAAACCATTCTCACCACTCTTCAACCCATTTTCGGCAAGCAACTCAATTACCTGATCGGCCTCCTCCAACGTTCGAATAAATGGCACCATTAGCCAAACATTGGTCAGCCCCATTTCGTCGCGTACATATTTAAGTGCCTGGCATTCAAGCTCGAAACACTCGCGGAACGATGATGATATATAGCGGCTTGCACCCCGAAACCCAATCATCGGGTTTTCTTCTTCGGGTTCGAACATTTCACCACCCAACATATTGGCATACTCATTGGACTTAAAATCTGACATGCGAACAATTACCGGATTGGGCGAAAACGCCGCAGCCAACGTAGAGATACCTTCTTCCAGTTTTTTAACATAGAAGGTCTTTGGATCAGTATAACCAGCAATACGCACATCAATGTCAGCCTTTAAATCAACCTCCATCATCGAATAATTGAGTAGCGCTTTAGGGTGCACACCAATAGTATTGTTAATAATGAATTCCAGTCTCGCTAAACCTACGCCAGCACCGGGCAAGCGTTGAAAGTCAAAAGCACGCTCCGGGTTACCAACATTCATCATTACTTTAAACGGTAGCTCTGGTAGTGAATCTAGTTCAATTTCTTTGACTTTATAGTCCATTAGGCCGGCATAAACCTTGCCAGTATCACCCTCAGCGCACGACACCGTCACCTCATTACCATCGCTCAATTTTCTCGTCGCATCACCACAACCCACGACCGCTGGCACACCAATTTCGCGTGCAATAATTGCCGCATGGCAAGTACGCCCTCCCCGATTAGTTACAATAGCTGCCGCCTTTTTCATTACCGGTTCCCAATCAGGGTCGGTCATGTCAGTGATTAAAACGTCACCCTCTTTTACTTGGTCAAGGTATTCAAGCCCTGGGATAATACGCACCTTACCAGTGCCAATTTTTTGTCCAATACTGCGGCCAGTTGTAAGTACCTTGCCATCGACCTGTTTTAATTCGTAACGGGTAATTTGATTTTTATCTGAGCGCGACTCAACCGTCTCTGGTCTGGCCTGTAATATATACAACTGACCGTCGTTGCCGTCTTTTCCCCATTCAATATCCATCGGACGGCCATAATGTTGCTCGATTTTCATCGCCATTTTAGCCAATCCTGTAACATCCTCATCCGTGAGTGAGAACCGCATTTGGTCGGTTACCGATACATCAATAGTATCAACAGCCTGACCTTCAACATCGCTATACACCATCTTGATAAGCTTGCTGCCACGATTGCGGGTAAGGATTGCCGGGCGATCGTCTGCGAGCGTAAGTTTGTGCACATAGTACTCGTCTGGGTTCACCGAACCTTGTACTACGCATTCACCAAGACCCCACGACGAAGTAATAAAGACAACATCTTCAAAACCAGATTCAGTATCGATCGAAAACATTACGCCACTAGCACCAATATCGCTGCGCACCATACGTTGCACACCAGCCGACAATGCAACATCAGCGTGCTCAAAACCCTGATGTACACGATAAGAAATCGCCCGGTCGTTATATAAAGATGCAAATACTTCCTTTATGCGCAACAACACTTCTTCTATTCCGACAACATTCAAAAATGTTTCTTGTTGGCCTGCAAATGAGGCCTCTGGAAGATCTTCTGCCGTAGCAGATGAACGCACAGCAACCGAAATCTCTGTACCAGCTTCGCCCATCATTTGGGCGTAGGCTGTACAGACGGCATTTTCTAATGATTCGGGTAATGGCGTACTAATAACCCACTCACGAATCTCTGCACCCACTTTAACCAGCTCATTAACGTCTGCAACATCCAGTGCAGAAAGCTTACTGTTGATCTTGTCTTTTAAGCCGCTTTGCTCCAAAAATTCCCAAAATGCGTCGGCTGTTGTGGCAAAACCATTTGGCACAACAATACCAGTGGAAGACAAATTTTGAATCATCTCGCCGAGGGAAGCGTTTTTACCGCCAACGACACCAACGTCATTCATTCCTAACTGGTTAAACCAAAGGATGTGATCTCTCATAGAAAATTCCTGAATAGGGAAATGGATGTTTCGCAGAGTCCCTAATTTTAATGGAACCTAGTCTAACGACAAGCACAAATTTCACCTAAGTGGACATTGAGCCTTACAAAGAGTAAAGAGCGAAGAGTAAAGAGCGAGACGGACACAAACTAGTTACAATATCCACTCACCAGTCATTGTTAATTGCCATCGGTAACCGCCAAAAATGTCACAAAGATTTGTCTTCGTTATATCTGACCGAACCGGCATCACCGCCGAGGCGCTCGGGCACAGTTTGTTAAGCCAGTTTCCCACGGTGAATTTTAAAACCGAAACATTGCCGTTCGTAGACAACGAGCTAAAAGCCGCGAAAGTGGTAGAGAGGATTAACCAAATAAACGAAGAGCAAGGGATTAAACCACTAATATTTGCGACACTGGTCGACGATGATATTCGAGAAATTATAGCTAGTTGCAACGGCGTTTTTTTTGATCTATTTGATACCTTCGTTGGCCCATTGGAAAGTGCTTTGGGTATCGATTCATCGCATTCAGTTGGGCAATCGCATGGGGTAACCAACCTTAACGAATACGTTGCACGTATTAGTGCGGTGAATTATTCGATGGCAACCGACGACGGCGTTGAAGTTGACCATTATCAGGCGGCAGATATGATCGCTATAGGAGTATCTCGTTCAGGTAAAACACCCACCTGTTTGTACCTTTCACTTCACTACGGTGTGATGGCTGCCAACTACCCATTAACCGAAGATGATCTCAAATTAGGACAACTACCACCTGCGTTAACTGACCATAAAGACAAGCTATTTGGACTAACGATCGAACCATTCCGATTACAACAAATTCGTCAGGAACGTTATAACCGCGAAAGTTATGCCAGCGCGAAACAATGCCAATGGGAAGTCGCGCAGGCCGAAGCCTTATTTAGAAAGCACAAATTGCCGTTTATCAATACAACTCAAATGAGTATTGAAGAAATCGGCACAACCATTATGCATAAGGCCGGATTAAAACGAAAAATATAGTTCGCGCTTGGTAGGCAAACTAACCATAGTAAACACCTTCTATAGTTCAGCCGTCATTGAATCGCATTTTCACAAATCCCACTACTTCGCCGTTTGTGTTTAATACAAAACTAAGTAGAGTAAAGAACTTCTTTTAATGTGCAGTGGGCTGAAACTCCATGCACAGTAGAGCACATACCTCGCGTTAGTGTCCGCGCACTTAATTTACTTGAAGCGGTTCGATTTACCAATAAACCCATACAACTCTATAACGTGGGCTCCGACGAATGTTTTGGCAATACTAGCGGCATACCCGCTGATGAAGAAACTCCATTTAGACCGAGGAGCCCGCATGCGATAGCGAAATCCGTAGCGTTTTGGGAAAGCTCAAACTACCGCGAAGCCTACGATATTTTTACGTGTTCGGGAATTTTGTTCAATCACGGCTCACCATTACGGCCCGAACGATTTGTAACCAAGAAAATTATCTCGGCTGCGTCCAGAATCGCCGCGAGAGAGAATGAATAGCTCCACCTCGGAAACATCTCGATTGTAAGAGATTGGGATTAGGCTCCTGAATATATAGAGGCCATGTGGTTAATGCTGCAGCAAGAAGAACCAAATAATTTTGTAATTGTGACCCAGGCTAGTTACTCACTGTAAGATTTTATAATTGCTGCGTTCGAGGAATTAAATGTGGATTGGAAAAAACATATGCTCACAGACCCTGCGTTACTCAGGCCAACTGATATCGCCGAAAGTATGGCCAACCCATCAAAAGCACTTACTAAGTTGGACTGGAAAGACTAGTACAAAATGCACGGTATAGTCTCTATGATGGTTAAAGATGAAAATGAATGACTTCAGGCAAATACCTAGGAAAGTACATATAACTAATAAATCCAACTGGCCGGAAACAGTTGTAAACATCAACCAAAAAACAAAGTTAAAACCATTCACCTTAGCTTTTAGTCTCCTTATTTCGGATACGTCACTCCCTAATTCTTGCTTATGACCTCAAATACAAAAGATTAGTCCCACTCACCTCACTCGGCACGACCATAAACATCCTCAAAACGAATAATATCATCCTCTCCTAAATAACTGCCGGATTGCACTTCAATTATTTCTAGCGGCTCAGTTCCTGAATTTGCAAGGGAATGTTTTTTTCCAATAGGAATAAAAGTCGATTCGTTCTCTTTTAACATGAACGTATTCTCACCATTGGTCACTTCTGCGGTACCGCTTACCACCACCCAATGCTCAGCCCTGTAGTGATGCATTTGTAAAGAAAGCTTTGCACCTGGATTTACAACAATTCTCTTAACCTGAAATTTCTCACCACTGTCAATAGAATCGAAAGTTCCCCATGGCCGATACACTTTTCGGTGTAGCTCGGTCTCTGGGCGGTTATTCTGTTTTAAGTTATTCACAATTTCTTTTACATTTTGAACTCGGTTTTTCGCAGCAACTAATACTGCATCATCCGTTTCTACTACGACAATATCTTGTAACCCTAGCGTGGTCACCAGCTTAGTATCAGCATGAACATAACAGCCAGTGGAGTCTTCAGTAAGCACATCGCCTCTAGTGGTATTACCATTCGCATCTTTTAGCAGCAAACCCCATAAACTTGACCAGGAACCTACATCGCTCCACTGGGCACTCAGTGGCACTAGCCCTGCGTCTTTAGTTTTTTCCATAACCGCGTAATCAATTGAATCATCTGGGCTAGACTCGAACGCTTCCTTGTCGACTCGAGTAAAATCTATATCATCCGTTGTGCTACTTACTGCTCTTTCGCAAGCTGCCAATATATCCGGGGCGGTTTGCCCTAAGTCCTCCAAGTATCGGGAAGCCTTAAACATAAACATTCCGCTATTCCAATAATAGTCACCGGAATCAACATAAGTTTTGGCAGTAGCTAGATCTGGCTTTTCAACAAACTCTTGCACGTTATTCACCGACTCACCACCCGGTGCTTTTATATAGCCATAGCCCGTTTCAGGCTGCGTTGGAACTATACCAAATGTAACTAGCTGACCAGAATTTGCCGCTTGCTTGGCCATAGCTAATGCTGCGTAAAAAGCTACGACATCGCCAATTACATGGTCTGCCGGCAGCACCAACATTAGGTCATCGTCTTCCGATAATATTTTCAATGCAGCAAGTGCAATTGCAGGGGCTGTATTACGGCCAACCGGCTCTAAAATTATTGATTTAGCTTGAACATCTATTGCCCGTAATTGCTCAGCCACTATAAACCGATGTTCTTCGTTGCAGACAATTACGGGGGCTCGGATATTTGGTACATCTGCAACACGCAAAACTGTTTCTTGTAGCATGGTCCTCTCAGTCACCAGAGGTAGAAACTGCTTGGGGTACATGCTCCGGGAGAGCGGCCACAAGCGTGTGCCTGAGCCGCCAGATAGAATAACTGGAATCATTTTACTAAGTAGCTTTTGTTAGTTTAGCTAAATTTTTAGCGCTATGCTGCACGAACAGACTCTTGTTTCTGAAACCAATCATAGGTCTGTTGAAGTCCGTCTTTTAAATTAATTGATGCGTTCCAACCGAGTTTACTAAGCAACGAAACATCCAGTAATTTTCTGGGGGCACCATCAGGTTTGGTTAGATCAAATTCCATCCGCCCTGCATAATCGACCACTTCAGCTATAGATTCCGCCAATTCGCGAATCGTACAGTCCACGCCCGTGCCTACGTTTACATGCGACAGCATAGGTTGGGTATGTTGGTCGTATTTAGTCTTATCAAGATTTAGCAAAAACACTGAAGCGCTACCTAAATCATCCGCGTTCAGGAACTCCCGCATTGGTGTGCCACTACCCCAAATTGTCACCACCGAACTATTCGCTAATTTAGCCTCATGAATTCTACGCATTAGTGCCGCGACCACGTGTGAGTTCTCTGGATGGAAATTATCGCCCACACCATAAATATTAGTCGGCATTGCACTACGAAAATCGGTACCGTATTGGCGGTTATAAGATTCACACATCTTAATGCCGGCAATCTTAGCTATAGCATACGGCTCGTTGGTCGGCTCCAGAGCAGCCGTTAAAAGCGCTGACTCACCCATTGGTTGATCTGCCATTTGCGGATAAATGCAGGATGAGCCCAGGAATAAGAGCTTCTTTACTCCGGCCAGACAAGCAGAATATATTACATTGCTTTGAATTTGAATATTCTGGTAAATGAAATCTGCCGGGTAGGTATTATTAGCTTGTATGCCACCTACTTTAGCTGCCGCCAGATAAACATGTTCGGGCTTTTCTTGATTAAAGAACTCAGCAACTGCTTGCTGATCACACAAATCCAGCTCACTACGAGTGCGGGTCACTATATTACTCTGACCTTGCCGCAATAGTTCGCGATGAATAGCAGAGCCCACCATGCCCGCATGGCCAGCTATGTATATTTTAAGTTGTGTTAGGTTAGGCACGGCTTACTCGCGACTTACGTTCACGTTAAAACCTTCTCGTTTAAGTACGGCATGCCGCTTGGCTTGATCAAGATCATGGGCAACCATTTCTTGAATCATTTGTTCAACGGTAATTTCTGTTTTCCAACCAAGCTTTGCTTTAGCTTTTGTAGGGTCGCCTAGCAGCGTCTCAACTTCGGCAGGGCGTAAATACCGTGGATCAATCCGAATAATAGCCTGACCTTGTTTTAGGTGACCAGTAGCTTCACCGCTAACAGAATCAACAGTCCCTACTTCATCTGCGCCTTCGCCATGCCAGGCCAAGGTAACACCCAATTCAGCCGCCGCCATCTCTATAAAGGCCCGCACGGAATATTGCTTACCGGTTGCAATAACAAAGTCTTCGGCGGTCTCTTGCTGCAGCATTAACCATTGCATACGCACATAATCTTTCGCATGCCCCCAATCGCGGAGCGCATCGAGGTTGCCCATATACAAATAATTTTCTAGACCTAAAGCGATATTAGCCAGTCCACGAGTAATCTTACGGGTTACGAAAGTCTCACCACGGCGCTCAGATTCATGGTTAAATAAAATGCCATTACAGGCATACATGCCATAGGCTTCGCGATAATTAACTGTTATCCAGTAGGCATACAGTTTGGCGACGCCGTAGGGCGAACGCGGATGAAATGGAGTTATCTCAGTTTGTGGGGTTTCTTGCACTAGACCATAGAGTTCAGAAGTAGAGGCTTGATAAAAGCGAGTTTTATCTTCCATCTTTAAAAAACGAATAGCTTCCAACATCCGCAATGTTCCAAGTGCATCTACATCGGCTGTGTATTCTGGCGCCTCGAAAGACACCGCCACATGCGATTGAGCACCCAGGTTATATACTTCATCTGGCCTTACCTCACTTAAAATTCGAGTCAGGTTAGAAGCATCACTAAGGTCACCGTAGTGCAGAACAAAGTCTCGAGCAGACACATGCGGGTCTTGATAAATATGGTCCACACGCTCGGTATTTAACGACGAAGCACGCCGCTTAATGCCATGTACTACGTAGCCCTTCTCCAACAAAAGCTCTGCTAGATAAGATCCGTCTTGTCCGGTGATGCCGGTAATTAGTGCTGTCTTACCTGCCACTATTAATACCTAAAATTATGTTCTTATTATTTAGATTATCTCATTAAGTCTTGGTTAGTACAAAATGCGGCAAACATGCGGATTATTTGTCCGAGCTGGTTTTTATCGACTGTTTCTTTCAGACGGTTTATTTTGAACTACCTCTTTCAATCCAGAGCTTTGTGCTGCTAACTTGTGTATTCAGGTACAAGGTGATTTAACACCACACACAAGTCTTTTGATTCAACAACCGCGTCTGCCTCACAAACTTGCGCTAATAGTTTGCTGATAACTCCCAAAACTTCCTCTTCGTTTATATTTCGGCTGGCGGCGAGTAGCAGTTTCTCAATATCGGTACCCGTTAGACGCTCATCGGCATAAAACAACTCTTCTTCAAGCTTTTCACCCGGTCGCAAACCGGTGTAGGTTATTTCAATATCCACACCCGGGGTTTTGCCATGCAGCTTAATTAACTGTTCAGCCAGGTAGGCCACTTTAACGGGTTCACCCATGTCTAATACATATATACGACCATCTTCACCTATAGCGCTAGCTTGCAATATAAGCTGACAAGCCTCGGTAATCGTCATGAAATAACGCGTCATCTCTGGGTCGGTTACTGTAATCGGCCCACCCTTTTTAATTTGCTGAATGAACTTAGGCACAACGCTGCCGGCACTACCGAGCACATTGCCAAAACGTACGGTGAGAACGCGCGTTTTAGTTTTATCTGCCACTGCCTGACAATACATCTCCGCGGTTCTTTTGCAGGCGCCCATCAAGCTAGATGGGTTTACCGCTTTATCGGTTGAGATCAATAAAAAAGACTCGGCCTTAAAGTTTATAGCCGCATCGACAATATTCTTGGTACCCAATATATTATTCTTTACCGCTTCACGCACCTGCCCTTCCAATAACGGAACATGCTTGTACGCAGCGGCATGGAACACAGCACTAGGCAAATATTTTTTAAATACGTGAGTGACCAGTATAGAATCGCATATATCGCCTAAAATACAACGCAGCTCGAGTTCGGGGAAGCTTTCCTCCAACTCCTCTTGAATCGCATAAAGGTTGTATTCACCTTGCTCGTACAGCACCAATTCTTTTGGCCCTACTGCTGCAATTTGGCGACATAACTCAGCACCAATTGAGCCTCCGGCACCGGTGATTAGCACTATCTTAGACTCGATATTGTGGCTAATGGTTTGCCAATCTAAAGTAACTGGGTCTCTACCGAGCAGGTCTTCAATGCGCACGCCACGCATATCAGCAATACTAACCTTACCAGTTAGTAGTTCGTGTACACCTGGTAAGGTTCGGTAAGCCACGTTTGCCTGCCCACAAAAATCAACGATACGCTGCATTTGATCATCCGATGCACTGGGAATGGCAATGAGCACCAAGTCAATTGACCAACGCTCT
This sequence comes from Arenicellaceae bacterium, assembly GCA_029246505.1. Taxonomy (GTDB): domain Bacteria; phylum Pseudomonadota; class Gammaproteobacteria; order Arenicellales; family Arenicellaceae; genus UBA10349. The sequence goes on along the minus strand of JAQWNC010000001.1, from coordinate 5,598 downwards.
ACCAGAGCGCCTAAACCATCGACACAACTGGCAATCGAAATACGATGAATATTACTGCCAACTTTTGACTCGTCATCGTCAACAAAGGCGACAACGTTATAAAGCTCGGGGAAATTTCTTCTTAAATCACGAACCAGCTGCTCACCAGCGGCACCCGCACCAACAATGAGAACTTTTTTACCTGCCGTGCGACTGGCAAAGTGTTTATCTTTGAGTAAGCGATAGCCCATACGCAAGCTCGCCATCGCTGCTGCTAACATCATGCCGTAGAGCACAAAAACAGAGCGTGGGATCTGCTCTAGTCGAACCACAAAAAATAGTGCCAGCGCGATCATTAACACGCCGAACAGTACCGACTTAATTAGCAAAGATAGATCAGGCAAAGATACGAAACGCCACTCGCCCCGGTGTACACCAAACCATACGTAAGAGCATAGCTGTACAACGACAACGATCGGTAACACGTTGATCGCCTGAGCTAAAAACACTGCTGGGACCTCTGCCATATTGAAACGTAACCAAAAGCCAACTAGCCACGCTGCAGGCACGAGTAAAATATCAAGCAATACAACTCGCCACCTAAACGGCAGTGTCTGTATGTTTTTTAAAAGATTGTCGAGCACGTGGTTTTTATTTCTTGTAATTTGTAATTTTGGTTTTGGTATTCGACCACCTGATTATGAGGCCATTTAAACGCTATTTTGACAACTACAAGCTATCGCGCCCACCGTATAGATATAGTTGAAAGGAGCAAATTAAGAAATCGGTGTGTTGAATCAGATCAAAATGCACCTAATATGTTGGGCTAGATTATACAGGGTGATTGCCTTACCGCTAGGCGGATGCGATAGTTCGGCCATTATATTTTTAGTCATTAACCATGCAACTACCGCTAAATCCATATCCGATTCTCATTTTTCACGCAGCGCTATCTGCGCTACTAACCTATTGGGTGTTGAAACGACGTTTAACCTTGGATGCTGCTAACGAGCGTTCTTCGCATGTTGGCAGCACGCCAAGTGCAGGTGGTATCGGGCTGGTACTGAGCCTGTTGGCTGGCATAGTGTATTTAATGCCTGGTAATTGGCCACTAGTCGCTGGGCTTATTCTAATTGGCGCGGTGTCGCTTTTGGATGATATTCGCTCCAGTAGCAAACGACTCAGAATTGCCACTCAATTTACAGCAACACTGCTTATCGTATATTCGGCTGGACTGCTCAATGATGCTAACACAAGCAAGGTGTTAATCAGTCTAATCGCTATTGTATGGATTATTGGCATGAGCAACGCTTTTAACTTCATGGATGGGCTAGACGGCTTTGCTGGCAGCACGGCAATTGTTGCTGGAATATTTTTATCGCATATTGCCTATAACTTAAGTATCGAGCCAGCATTCTGGTTGGGCGCTCTAATTGCCGCCACTTCGATTGGGTTTCTCATATTTAACTGGTCACCCGCAAAAATTTTTATGGGTGATGTTGGCAGCGCTTCGCTTGGGTTTTTGTTTGCTGCCGCAACAGTGACTTTCGCACCAGAAATACCGTGGTGGGTTGTTCCTATGCTGTTACTGCATTTTGTGATCGATACTTCGTTTACCATGATTCGACGACTTCTCGCTGGCGAAAACATAACTCAGGCACACCGTTCTCACATTTATCAACTGCTGAACAGATCTGGCTGGTCCCACACGAAACTTGTCATACTGACTATATTGCTAGGGGTGCTACAAGGCATTGCCGCAGTTAAAATGTTGTTTCTACAACAGTCCCAACAATTACTGAGCGCGATAAGTTTTGTGTTAGTTTACTTAGGTATGGCGCTACTTGTAACGCATCTAGCTAAGCATCGAGAGCTATTCTAAAGAAAACACAATGAAAGAGCTTCTCTTTAATCATGTCGCTACAAGAGGTCAGCTAGAACAAGCCAACATCGCTGACGGGATGGCCTGGCTTAAAAAGCAGAAAAGCCCCGATATACTCACCGAGAGATTAGTACGCGATCTGCATAAAAGGTTATTTGGGCAAGTATGGAAATGGGCTGAGTCTTGTCTAAAAACGGAAAATAACATAGGCATTGATTCGCTCCAGATTGTAATTGAATTGCGACATCTATTAGATGATGCTTGCTACTGGATAGAACATCAGACCTATCTACCAATGGAGCTCGCAGCGCGCTTTCATCACAAATTACTCCTAATACACCCATTCCCAAATAGAAATGGTCGCCATGTACGTATTATTGCGGATGCTATGCTCACCAAGCTTATGGGAGAACCTGCGATTGGTTGGGCAGGGGGCTATAAATTGAAAAATATGAATGAGCGCCGTGATCAGTACATTGCGGCACTACGAGCTACTGACAAACATGATTTTTCCAAGTTATTGGAATTTGTCGGTGCGTAAAAGTTTGCTCAGATGATAATGGGCATTTCACTGTCTTCATAAACTCGGGGATTTTACCAATTCAATTTTTTACTACGGGTACACAACGACTCGTCAAATAGAGTAAACAACAGAGTTATCGATACTGCCCGCTTTGGACTATAATCGCGCGCCAGCTAAAAGACACTCAAATAAGTTAATGACCGACCTGCCGCAAACTAAACTACAAGAGCTGCCCGAAGAGGTTGTGCGCAGAAGAACTTTTGCAATTATTTCTCATCCAGATGCGGGTAAAACCACGATTACCGAACGCATTCTATTATCTGGCGGTGCGATTCAAATGGCGGGCAATGTTAAGGCGCGTAAATCAGGTCGTCATGCAACATCCGATTGGATGGAGATGGAAAAACAGCGAGGTATATCTATTACCTCATCAGTCATGCAGTTCGACTACGGCGACCATATCGTTAACCTGCTCGACACACCCGGCCACGCAGACTTTTCTGAAGATACCTATCGAACCCTAACAGCGGTAGATTCAGCGCTTATGGTAATAGACATCGCTAAGGGTGTAGAAGAGCGCACCATCAAACTGATGGACGTTTGCCGCTTACGCGACACGCCGATTATGACTTTTGTAAACAAGATGGACCGCGAAGGTCGAGACCCAATAGAAGTAATGGACGAAGTTGAATCGGTTCTTAACATTCGCTGCTCGCCACTAACGTGGCCCATTGGTATGGGCAAAGCGTTTGTCGGCGTATACCGGTTACATGATGATACCGTGCATCTATTTTCTGGTCGAGATGGACGAACCGAAGACTTCATAATTAACGGGCTTGATAACGAAATATTGGACCAGGAGCTCGGAACTCTCGCAGCCGAACTGCGTGACGAACTCGAACTAGTCGTCGGCGCAAGCCACGACTTTGTAGTAGAAGATTACTTGAACGGAACCCTGACCCCGGTGTTCTTTGGCTGCGCCTTGAGCAACCTTGGTGTACAGGAGTTAATGGATAGTTTTATTAAATACGCTCCCCCACCCGTAGGCCGGGAAACCGAGACTCGCGTTGTAGAAGCTGGTGAAAAAAAGCTCACAGGTTTCGTATTTAAGATTCAAGCAAATATGGACCCATCACATCACGACCGAATTGCTTTTATGCGCATAACCTCTGGGCACTTCACCAAGGGTAAAAAAATGCGCCACGTTCGCATCGGCAAAGATGTAACCATTAGCAACGCCACCAGTTTTATGGCAGCGCGCCGTGAACAAACTGAAGATGCCTGGGCGGGTGATATTCTTGGTTTACACAATCACGGTACCATTCAAATCGGTGACACGTTTACCGAAGGTGAAAAACTTAAATTCACTGGCATACCCAATTTTGCACCAGAGCTATTCCGGCGCGTACGTTTACGCGACCCACTGAAAGCAAAAGCCCTACAAAAGGGTTTAATCCAACTAAGCGAAGAGGGTGCGACTCAGGTTTTTCGCCCGCTGATTTCAAATGACATGGTACTTGGCGCAGTCGGCATATTACAGTTTGATGTTGTTGCACATCGATTGCAGAACGAATACAACGTTGAATGCTCATTCGAGACTGTACAGGTAGCCACTGCCCGTTGGTTAGCTTTCCCAGATGCGAAAATGGAGCAAAAATTTTTCCGTAAGAACGAGCAAAATCTCGCTTTAGACGGAGCCGAGAACCTGACCTACATCGCACCCAATATGGTCAACCTGCAACTAGCTCAAGAGCGGTGGCCAGACGTTGAGTTTCGCGCAACCCGCGAGGTCTAGTTAGGCCGAACCAAACATTCTACCTAAGCTCTCAATTTAGACACTCAACCTAAATCTTCAATCTAACCCTTGTCAACTTGACCAAAGTCCAGCTCGACTGGAGTCGATCGACCAAAAATTGATACGGCAACTCGTATCTTAGATTTTTCGTAGTTGACGTCTTCTACGGTGCCGTTGAAATCCGCAAACGGACCATCGACAACTCGAACCAGCTCGCCTGGTTGAAAAGAAAATTTCGGCCGTGGCTGTTCTGCACCAATTTTAACCTGCCGCAAAATACCTTCTGCTTCAGCAACAGTCAGTGGCGCCGGCTTGGTTAACGTACCGCCAATAAAACCGGAAACACGAGGTACATTTTTAACCAAATGCCAACTCTCGTCATTCAAGTCCATTTGCACCAACACGTAACCAGGGAAAAATTTACGTTCACTAGTGCGCTTTTGGCCATTTTTCATTTCAACGACTTCTTCGGTGGGGACCAGAATCTCGCCAAAATATTCTTCCATTCCGTTGCGCTCGATGTGTTCAAGTAAAGCCCGTTGAACATGCTTTTCGTAGCCAGAGAACGCTTGAACCACAAACCATTTCTTTTCTTCCATTAAGCTACACCCAGTATCCAATCATAAATCGCGTTGTAAACAATTCGATCAAAAACCCAAAGCAGTAGTCCAAGAATGACCACCATCACAAGCACCATTCCCGTGCTCTGAATAGTTTCTTTGCGCGTAGGCCAAAACATTTTACGCAACTCTGCACGCGAGCCTTTACCAAAATCCAGCAGCATGCCACCCTCGTTAGTAGTCAAAAATGTACCGATACCCAGCGCTACGGCTAAAACAATTACGCCGCCTCGTGCATACCCTGGTACATCACTGCCGACCCATTGTGGTAAATAATAGAAAGCTGCTATACCTAGAGCAACGAATGCAACTGCTATTACAAATTTGAGGATGTTCACAATATATCTCTATCTCTTCTGTTTAAAAATAATCTACAACTGTTTGTTTCAGTACTGCTCACTAAGCTAAAAAAAATTTAAGTTTAGATACCGAACTAATTCAAGAGTTAGTCGATGGCAGGCCAGGAGGGAATCGAACCCCCAACCTGCGGTTTTGGAGACCGCCGCTCTGCCAATTGAGCTACTGGCCTTCGCTAACTCTTTTTATTCAATTCTTTGCCTATTTGCTCTACCTTACTATTGATTAGACCTTAACAACTGAAACCTTTAACTACTATAAATAGATGCTACCTTAAACTCGGTTAATTATCCGACCGAGCTTACTCGAAGATTTTCGCAACAACACCCGCACCAACAGTACGGCCACCCTCACGAATCGCAAACCTCAGGCCTTCGTCCATCGCAATCGGTGCAATCAACTCAACCTTAACTTTTACATTGTCACCCGGCATAACCATTTC
>JAQWNC010000010.1 GCA_029246505.1 Arenicellaceae bacterium | reverse complement strand
TAATTTATTGAGGCGTATGCGCACGCTGCAAAGTGAAAGATCCAACTCCAATCTTCCTGTGGCTCGTGTGTGTTGAAAACTCGAATCACAGTCAAATGGCAGAGGCTTTTGCCAGGATTCACGGCGGTAACTGCATCAAGTAGGGGTGAATGCTGATGGATTTACTTTTTCATACAGTATTGATGATGGTCCTTTGCCTCGGGTTGTATGGAAAGTTTGCGGTCCCGGGGGATGCCTTTCATCCACTTCTTAACAAATCGGGCATCATAAATAGTTTATAACTATTGGGCGGTACCATAATAATTTGGGGAATGATGGAAGTTCTAAAAATCGTAAGACGAAGGCAAAAACTACTCAGTGAAAAGACATATAATAAATCTCTATAGCTGGATACTTACTTAGAATACGTGCTGCTAAGCTCGGCTACTATGCATAATCAGGATTAAATATATGAATGAACCGACCCATTTTAAAGCATTAGAAAACATGTATGCGGCGGCACCGATAAATGAGATATACAAACCTTCTATGGCGGTTTCAGAAGGAGCTGTTGAAATTGAAATAGAGTTATCAGAAAAGTTTCATCATTCAGCAGGTGCTATCCACGGTTCTGTATATTTTAAAATGCTAGACGACGCTGCTTTTTTTGCAGCAAACTCCTACGAACAAGAATTTTTTGTCCTTACTACTTCATTTACCACGTATTTAACCAAACCAGTTTCAGAAGGCAAGCTTAAAGCTGCAGGTAAGGTTGTAAACAAGAACAAAACGCAGTTTATTGCAGAATCAATAGTTTATGACTCTGGAGGTATTGAGATTGGGAGAGGCAACGGTGTGTTTGTTCGCAGTAAGATGCCCCTCAGTCAAGCAAAGGGGTATGCACATAAATAGTGTCATAGTTGCATATGAGGCACAGCGTCGCATATTCCTCTGTCATTCCTAGAATCAATTAGAGAAATCGATGGTCAGTAATGAATTTTTAATTACATTGTTAATTATAGTGCTGCTGCCGGGAATAGGAGTTCTCTATACGATTTCAGCGGGGTTATTTAATGGTGCGCGAGCTAACATATTTTCTGCTATGGATGTACTACTGGAATAGTACCGTCTTTGATTGCATGCATTTTAGGGTTGGCAGCAATAATTCATACGAGTGCTGTTGCATTTCAAGTTATTAAATTCGTTGGTGTTGCGTATTAGTTGTATTTGGCTTGGTCCATGTGGAAGGAAACTGGCGAGCTGGTAATAAGAGAAATAGAAAACAAAGGGACTGTGTTCGGGGTCGCTTTAAAAGGGTTTCTGACAAATATATTGAACTTAAAGTTAACACTTTTTTTCTTGGCCTTTTTTCCTCAGTTCATCCCCGCACATAGCATTAGTGGATATATTACTAAATCAACCAAAGTCACCAAGTATATTCAACGTACCTTCGCAGCACCTTTGCTATTAGCTCGTAAACCTCAGAAAAGAGACAGGTGTATAAAAATAAATAGAAAACCTTTTTAGTTCAGATGTAAGATCTTACGTAGAGGGGCAAGATGAAAAGTTTGCAAACCTATGGTCAATATCTACTTTTTACCTTGTTGTTTTGTGCTTGTTAATCTTCTGCAGTGTGTATTCTTTTTGCCGTGCACAATTCATTATCAAGAATGGGGTCACAAGAATGGGGTTGGAGACAAACGAAATCTATTTTAATTCGCGTCTTTCAGCGAAACGATTACACCGGATAATATTGCTCTTATCTAACCATCATGGAAAAAGAGTAATATCCATTTTTACGGTGGCTGCATGCCAGATCCTGTTGGTGGGTTTGTGTTCGAGTTTGGTTAGCGCTCAAGCACTAGATTCTCGCCTTGACGGCCCACCCACGGCTGAATTTCATTTCGCGCGATTAATGTATTCAAATTCACCATATAGTCGCCGCGGTAGACGCGCCGGTGCATGGATGACTGATTACCCAGATGCCGAATACCACCTTATGGATGGCGTCAACAGAATGACAAATGTAGAGGGAGAACTGGTCGACTATTATGGACAGGGCGGCCGACTGATCTCCCTAGCGGGCGATCGAATTTTCGACTACCCCTGGCTTTATGCAGCAGAGGTTGGGCAATGGTCTTTAAGCGCTGAAGAGGCGGCTAAACTGAGGGAATATCTAGACCGAGGCGGTTTCCTTTTGGTTGATGATTTTTGGGGCGATTTTGAGTGGCAAACTTTTGTTCAATCCATGCAGCGAGTCTTTCCTGATCGACCCATCGTTGAGATCGACGAGGATGACCCGGTGATGCATGTCGTATTCGATGTCGACAAGAGTACTCAAATCCCCGGGGTAAATGGGATCCCGCGTGGCTCCGTGCCGCATTGGCGCGGCATATATGATGACGCGGATCGGTTAATAGTTGCCATCAATTTTAATATGGATATGGGTGATGCGTGGGAGCATGCAGCTGACCCTTATTATCCTGCGCAAATGACGGCTATGGCTTATCGGTTTGCGGTTAACTACATTATTTATTCAATGACGCACTAGCGCTAAACGTTCGGGTAAAGCGATCCTTCGCTGATTAGGAAGTGTCATCATTTTATTGACTCGCCAAAGCAAATGGATTGAATTGATATTTGTTATTTCGAATGCTTGCAGACCTTGAGAAGCAAGTTTTGATTAATGGAATATATGCTTTACTCTACATCTACTTTTGTTTCCGTAATTCAGCAAGTCGCTATATTCACGCTGTTTACTTCATACGAAGAACGACACTCACTTAGAGAAATATATTTGGAGTTCGCCATGCCACAATCGCTCGACACCAACCGCCGCGTTGTTCTTGCAGAACGCCCCAACGGCCTGCCGAATGAAAATACACTTCGGGTGGAAGAAGGCGATATTCCTCAGCCTGGGCCAGGCGAGCTGTTATTACGCACGGTTTATCTCTCACTCGATCCTTATATGCGCGGGCGGATGGATGATGCAAAGTCTTATGCGGAACCCGTAAAAATTGGTGAAGTTATGACCGGACAAGTCGTGGCTGAAGTTGTATCTTCCAACCTTAATGCTTTTGAGCCGGGTGATTATGTGCTGTCTGGTAGTGGCTGGCAGGACTATGCGCTTTCCAACGGCAAAGAGGTTATGAACCTGGGCAAAGAACCGCAGAACCCCTCTTGGTCGCTTGGCATTATGGGCATGCCCGGATACACCGCCTATGCAGGCTTGCTAAAGATCGGAGAACCGCAACCTGGTGAAACGGTGGTTGTTGCTGCGGCTTCCGGACCTGTGGGTGCTACTGTTGGACAGATTGCAAAGATAAAAAACTGCAAAGTGATAGGCATCGCGGGCGGTGCTGATAAATGTGCTCATGTTGTCAACAATCTCGGCTTTGACGCCTGTATTGACCACAAAGCCGACGACTTCGCCGAGCAGCTCAAGGCTGCGTGTCCGGATGGCATTGATGTCTATTTCGAAAACGTCGGTGGTAAGGTGCTCTATACCATTCTGCCGCTCTTAAACGCTTTTGCGCGCGTGCCTGTTTGTGGTGTGGTCTCTTGGTACAATCTCACCGGCTTGCCTGAAGGCTCGGACTTTGGTCCAGCAATTATGGGCACCATCTTGCGCATGAAAGTTAAGGTTCAGGGCTTCATTATCTTCGATAGCTTCCCGAAGAGTACCTACAAAGAATTTGTACAGGATATGACACAATGGCTGGCTAAAGGTGAGGTTCAGTATAAAGAACAGGTCGTTGAAGGTCTGGAGAATGCACCGGCGGCGCTCAATGATCTTCTTGTTGGAAAGAGCTTTGGTAAGGTGGTTGTGAAAGTGGGTTAACGATACATCTGATCTTTTTTCTTCCATTAGTTAATTTAATTGTCCACCAGGAAAGCGATATGAAATTAACCTCCTCACTCGGTTTTAGTGTCCCACCAGCAGAAGTTGGATTGCAATGGGTTCTGGCCTTACTCGCACTATCGACGCTCTCAGCTTGCCAGGAATCATCCAATCTCAGCTTAGACACAGAGAATCCCGATACACCTTGGGATTGGTCAGAAGAATATGTCCGCAGTGAAGTAAATCATGTTCGCGCCGGAAGAGATCTAAATCCAGAGACTTGGCCCGGTGGAGCCAAAGTGGCAGTGCTACTGTCTTATGATGTTGATAATGAAACGGTGATGGGGCTGCGTAATGGAGAAATAAGCGTGGGGCCCTTATCTCAAGGGCAGTACGGCCATCGAGTTGCACTACCTCGAATTGTTAAACTCATGGACGAGCAAAATATTCCGTCTACATTCTTTTTTCCTGCGTGGAGTCTTAAGCTCGCGCCAGAACAAGCGGATGTGATTAAGAACTCAGGCCAACATGAAATTGCTGTTCATGGCTGGATTCATGAATTGAACACGGCATTGGATGGCGCTACTGAAGAGCGGCTGCTGCGACAGGCTACGGATGAAATTGAAGCTATTACGGGCAAAAGACCAGTGGGTTATAGAGCCCCGTCTTGGAATCACAGTCCAAACACGCTTAGTATTGTGCGCAAGATGGGGTTTTTGTACGAAAGTTCCTTAATGCATGATGATAGGCCTTATGAATTGCTTCAAGATGGCGAGTCAACGGGTTTGGTTGAGTTACCCGTAGAGTGGATTTTAGATGATGCCCCTCTATTTAATCCCCGTGGCAACAACTACATGAATCCTAGAGATATAATGCAGGTGTGGATTGATGAGTTTGATAAAGCCTGGGATGAAGGTACCATGTTTCTCCTTACCATGCACCCCCATGTAAGTGGCCATCGTTCGCGTATCGTAGCGTTAGAAGGACTGATCGAGCACATGAAAGCTAAAGGTAATGTATGGTTTGGAACCCATGAAGAGGCGGCATTATATGTTAAGGAGCAAGCGGGAATAGACTAATACGCCCATTTTCTCGAAATAATCGAGATGCGTATTGCTTCACATTTCTATGCATAAACGCCCTATACTTTAATAACTGAGACAACGAAATCCTGCTTAGAGCTATAAGCAATCATTTCGGTTATATACGCCGACTTTAAATGGTCAGTACCTAGTACACTTAGAACAAAGGGCTCACTTTGTTCGTAATCAATCAACTTATTTAAGGAGCTAGTCATGAGGAAACTTTTATTATTTATCGGTGGGATCGTAGTTGGGCTTGTTGTCCAGATGGCCATTGCGCAAAGCCAGAATAATAATATTGTACGGGTCAATCATGTTGGAATTGCTGTGCCGGACGTCGAAGAAGCTCTCACCTACTATAGCGAAACGCTAGGTTTTGAAGAGGCATTTAGAATCAACGACAGCGATGGTAACGTTGCGCTGGTTTATGCTCAGGTGAGTCAGAATACATTTGTTGAGATACAACCGATTAATGAATTAAGGCCAGCTGGGATTAGTCATTTCGGCGTACATGTTGACAATATGGAAGCAGTTATTTCAATGTTTAGAGAAAGAGGTGCGGAGGTTCAAGACAGTATTGCGAGTAGTAGTGGCGCCATTTTGTCGAATGTTGTCGATCCGTATGGAGTTCGAATGGAACTGCTAGAGCTTCCCGCTGAATCAGTACATCGCCAAGCGATGGATCGGTGGCGGTAACCGCGGTTCAGCTAAGAAATTTTAGGAGACTAATTCCATTAACACGAAAAGATTAGTTTACAGCCAACATTTTTCTTTTTAGTGCTGAATTGAATGAGTACTTTAAGTTGATAGGCGCTCGTTCATTGTTTAGCGAAGCCGATCTTTTATCTTTTTGCTTACATAGCTAGTGTGTACCACGCTATGCGGTATAAATTGATGTTTGACCTTTATTGTTTCAAGGCCTTTAAGACCTCGTGGGCTACGTTTTATAGTGAAACATAGGTTTTGTAGTACCTAAACTTAGCTGCTAACTTATGAATGCATTGAGAATGAGGTGGGTAGTTATCGGTAGCGAAACCTAATTAGGGGGCAGTATGAGACGTACAATAAATCTTATATCTTTCGGCTTCCTGTATTTCTGCAGCTCAGTCGGTGCGCAAGAACTCGCGACACTGGTTGACCGAGGCCAAGAACTATTTAATTCTGATAGTGGTTGCCATGTTTGCCATGCGGCCACTGGTGAAGGCCTCCTCGGTCCGAGTCTACATTTCGGACCGACGCCTGTCGATATATTCGACCAACTCGAAAGTAACCCGGTAATGGGTGTAATTGTTAATGAGATGGATCCAAGCGATACTGATCTCGTTGCTATCTCGCTATATATCCGAACCCTTTCAGACTTGCCTCTAGAGGAAGATCTTCCAAAAATATGGCTTTCCGCGCTAGAGTCAGTAAAAGCTAATCAGGGTGAGGCTTTACAGTTTGTAAAGACTGATCGTGATTTGCAAGTGGAGGCCGTCGAGACATTTGCGTCGCTGCAAAATACCTGGACTCGTCGCTCTAAGGAAGGAAGCATACTCAGTCATTATCAATCCGAAGTGGTAGCAACATTCGATCCGGGCGAACCGAAATTCGAACCGCAACCCGGTAGCACATACTTTTACGAGAATGTGGGCACTGCTAGCTCGCCAGGGGTCATGTTTGAAGGTTACGAACTGCCAGAAAAAAATATGATTGTTGTTGGCGACGCGAAGACTCATAAGGTTATCGCTAGTTATTCTCTCCCGGTGAGTCTTCGAGCCCGAGTGCATACCACGATGGTCTCACCAGATGGGCGCTATGTTTATATTATTGGTGCGGGCCAGCGTGGCGAATCAGGTAGCGGTGCAAACTGGATGGAGATGGCGACTTCATCCGCTGCGACGCTGATAAAGGCGGATGCAGTCACATTGCAGCCGATAAAACAATTTACTATCGGCGGTCGATTCCATCATGGACAGATATTTCGTGAGTACTTGTTGTTGGATATGTTTGGCCGAGATCCGGATGGCTTGGGGCTGATGCTGCTCGATCCGAATACAGACGAGGTTATTGGTGGTATTAAGGATGCAGATCTTGGGGGGTATGCATACACGGTATGGACGGACAAAGACTATGAGTATCTGTACGCGCTTATAGAACCAGCGGGCTATGCGCCTGGTCGTGCTACGGGAATGTATGGTGCAATAAATATGTACCAAGGCAAGTTGATGGCAATGCGTCCTTTCTGGGTAGCCAAAATTAATCCGGAAACTTGGGAGGTTGAGCGTGAGTACCCGATCCCAGGTTACCGGCCGAACTGGCTAATAGTAGACTCAGTCAAGGAGAACTTTTACGTGTTGAATTCGATGTCTAATGCATCTAAGATCAACATTGAGTCTGGTGAAGTGCTTTGGACAAACGCTACTGGGATAGGACCCTATGGTGGTTCACTCAATGCCGACGAGACTGAATTGTGGGCAGCAAATAAGGGTGAAGCCGCCGGTCATATGGGGCGTACGATAACGATTTTAGATTCAAAGACGGGATATCCGAGAGAGACTCTTTTTGGTGGTTATAAGGTTGACCATGTTTTGCTTTCGCCAAATGGCCGAGAAATGTGGGCGACTAGTAATGCTGAAGGCCGTATATATGTCTATGACGCAAGCACTAGAGGGCTTATTTCAAAAATTGATATGCCCGGCAATGGTGATGCTCATGGTTTGGCCTGGGTGCACTACGATATAAACGGTGAACCGCGTACCGTTCGGGACCAAGGAAACTTTCATAATGGCATCAATCCAACAACTGGTAACCCATTGCAATACGGGAATCATGAGAGTAAGTAAATGACGAGCACTCGCTGGAATCGTAGGAGGTTTATCGCTAGTGGTGCTGCTGCTACGCAGACAATCTTAGAATCGGCGTTTTATCACCACTCTGTAGGAGAATAAAGTTGAAAATGACTCGTAAGTCCTTTCTGCGCCTAGCTGCGACAACTGCCGCCTCAACGGGCTTTGGTAAACAGGTTTTTGCTCAATCTTCTGCGGGTAGTATGCCTGATGCGCGCGCATCAACTGGAGCTATCTTGATACGCGACGCGGATCTGCTTACCATGGATCCTGCGCTAAAAGAAATCGAAGGTGGCGATGTCCTGGTCGAAGATGGTAAAATTGTAGCTATTGGTAAGGGCCTTACCAGAGAAGGGGCCGAAGTAATTGACGGCAGCGGTATGATCCTTATGCCTGGTATGTCTGATGGGCACCGGCATGTATGGCAGATTATCGATGCCGGGCGACTGGTAAAAACTTATCCAAAGGGTTACGCGGGCTACCAGGAATGGAAAATGCGTACCATCGTTTCAATGGCGCCTAAAGATCATTATCTTGCAGGACTGGTAGGAGGTTTGCTGGCGATCGATTCCGGTATCACATCGATCAAAGATTATGCGCATGGGCAAATCAACGCAGAAAATGCGTTGGCTTCCGCACGGGGCATTAAAGACTCTGGAATTAGCGGGTGGTTTGCGTTTCAGTTGGGCGTCTCTTCGTCATATAAACCTGGAGATACAGTGCCACTTTCTGATGCGCATGCCCAAAGAATTGCCAAGACTACCGAGGTGCATTGGTCGATAGCGGAACGATTGCAGAAAGAAATTTTCTCTGACAGTTCTGCGGTTATGCAACTGGGTCTTGCGCCGGCCTCCGGTAATGGAAGTCCGCTTGCGGACATTAACAGGGAATGGTCTCGAATCAGAGGTATGGGCATTGATCTGCTCGCATCTCATTTGCATAAAACGGCAGAACCAATGCCTGAGGGCTACATGGGATACCGTGATTCCGGAATCCCTGATCTTCACAAAGCCGGTCTCTTGGGCGCGGACTATCATTGTACTCACGCTAACCGGCTTACCGCGGAGGAGCTTGAAATGTTGCGGGACAGCGGCGGCATGGTCTGTTCGACAGCTATGGGTGAATTCCCCTATATGGCTGCAGAAGCTAGGCGTGGCCCATCGGTGCACGCCCGAGCGCGTGCAGCAGGCGTGGCGACCGGCATCGGTGTAGACGTCAATTTAGTGTTGAATCAGGACTATTTTGAACATGTTCGTTCTGCTTTCTGGTCTCATTACCTGGAACCTGCAGGTGTTGAGATTGCAAAGCAGTACAAATCTGAGGATGTGCTTGATTTTGCCACAGCTCTGGGAGCTAGAAGTTTAAGGCTTGGTAATGTGACAGGAAGCATTACGGTGGGCAAACGAGCCGATCTGGTATTACTCAGAACTGACCGCATGGGCTTTGCCATGCAGGGAACCTTGGCCGACCGTGTGCTCAACTACGCATCGCGAGAGGATATTGATAGCGTTTGGATCAGCGGTCAAGCGAAAAAGCGTAATGGCAAAATGATTGGTGTTGATTGGGATGACCTTAAGGCGCAGGTCGCGCTGGCTCAGGCACGTTTCGGGCCGCTGGCCGACACCATTACCTTCACCTGATCTACGCAGGACACTTTTGCTGACTTTACGATCAGAAGCATAGGCATCGTTTGCTTTGCAAAATCGCTGCCCTGAGAGAAACATGCTTTGTACTTCAATGAATGATGCGGACCCCTATGCTCGCCAGCATTGATGGGGTCTGAGTTTTCACACAGCCTTTACTCAAATTGGATATTTGAGTATATACTTATCAAAGACCATATTTTGCGTTAGGTAGTCATCCCTATTTGCACTAGCTCGCGGAAACTATAAGTAGAGGAGATAAAACATGATACCAATTGTCGGACAACGAATTGCCATTAGCGTGCTGGTAGCCGCTTTATCCCTCAGCCAGCCGTCTCTCGCTCAATATGTCACCGAATGGGATTCTGAACCTTCGATCGATAGAATATCGAAGCACGTTTATCGCTGGGGTGGTGGTTCGAATTTCCCTATTAACGCGCTCTTCATTCCTACTGATGAGGGTATTGTCCTGATCGATGGGCCTATTTCGCCCTGTGACGGAGCTAGCAGCAACTGGATTAAGGAAGAGCTTGAACGGCGTTATGATGTTCCTGTTCGTTACGTCGTTCTTAGTCACGACCACATGAGTCACATTTGCGGTACGGCCGCATTTACTGATACAGCCGTTACGATTGGTCATAAGAAGCTACGGCCACATTTAATAAGAGAGGGTAGGGTTAGTGCGATACCAAGCATCTCCTTTGAAGAGTCTCTGGATATCGATGTTGGCGGTGTGAAAATCGTCCTCTACTATTTTGGGCCGACTCATAGCGACAACTTGATTGTTACGCATATTCCTCAGGACGGCGTGCTATTTGCACCTGATTTAGCGCGACCGACGAACCAACTGCCATTGCCAGACTTTCGTGACCTGGACGTTGACAATACAATTGAGGTGCTCGGCATACTGTCGCGGCTAGAGAATGTCGATATCGTCGTCCCTGGCCACTTTTCGCCGACCACCACCCAAGATTATTTTCTAGATTTCCGAGCTTATTTGCAAGCTCTCCGAGAGCGTGTTCTCGATCATATGGTGGCAGAGCGTTCGCTCGACGAAATTCTAAGCCTTGTGACAATGAAGGATTTTGATCACTACGAGAACCTTGATCAGATGCTCGAGAGAAACGTCATAACAATGTATGACTATCTATACAGATATAGGGAGTCCAATTACCCGTCTACGATGCCGGTTCGGGCAGTGGAGTAGACGCTTTGGGATAGAACCTCTCTAGGCTGCCCGGGATTATTGTTACGACCTGTCTATGGGTTTTAATGCCGACCTTTGGTTGATAGTTGCCGCATAAGTGTTTAAGTGAATGGTCTGCTTTAGGTAATTAGTTATCATTCGATCAATCAACTATATGCTTTATACTAAATGTACTTTAATAGAATTTCAGTGAATTTGAGCAGGGTAAAATTATGGACTTGATGACACCAATATTTCGATATTATCGCGCGGCATTGTTTGGATTGTTCGCAATGCTTGCTCTCGGCGCCACCAGCGCGGATGCCCAGGATAGATATCCGTTGGATTGGGCAGCAGTGGAGCGGGAATCGTTAGAACACTTCTTCACGTTGATTCGCACAAACACTAGTAACCCACCTGGTAATGAAACCGCCGTTGCAAGCTACCTTGAGCAGATCCTAGAGGAAGAGGGTATCGAAGCGGAGCTGTTTGCGCTGGACCCTGATCGCGCAAATATGGTGGCACGGCTTAAGGGCAATGGCAGTAAGCAACCGCTGCTCGTAATGGCGCATACCGATGTTGTCGGCGTTCAACCGGAGAACTGGACCGTCGACCCGTTCGGCGCCGTTCAAAAAGACGGCTACATTTACGGGCGCGGCGCGCTTGATGATAAAGATAACGTCACCGCATCCCTGATGCTAATGCTGCTTCTGCAACGTTCTGGCGTGGAATTAGATCGCGATGTTATTTTTCTTGCCGAAGCAGGCGAGGAAGGAACGACCGCATTCGGTGTTGACTACATGGTAGAGAACCACTGGGACAAGATCGAAGCTGAGTACTGTTTGGCGGAAGGAGGCAGCACAGTATCCCAAGGAGGTGAAGTACGCCGGGTTGGGATTACGACCACAGAGAAGTTTCCGATGCGGATCACGCTGGTTGCACGTGGTACCGCCGGGCACGGATCGATACCCAGAGTCGACAATGCAATTGCTGCACTCGCTGGTGCAGTTTCCCGGCTGGCAGCCTGGCAGTCCCCTTTAAGGCTCAATGAGACCACACGCGCCTATTTTGAGCGGCTCGCCGAGATTAGCGAACCGGATGATGCCGCACGTTACAGAGGCATACTCGATCCGGCACAGCAGCCTGGCATCGAACAATATTTCGCCGAACATGAGCCCCAGCATTATTCCTTGTTACGAACTTCGGTTGTCCCTACGATTCTTACTGGCGGATTCAGGCGTAACGTGATTCCATCTGAAGCAAGCGCCACTTTTGATATTCGTGGCTTGCCTGATGAAAACCCCGAGGAGTTCTATCGTGATCTTGCAGACATTATTGATGACCCGAATATCGATATAGTCCCGGAAGGCGTTTACCGGCCAGCAAGCCCGCCCTCTGGGCTGGACACCCTAGCATTCCGGGCGCTTGAGAACGTTACTGCACGTTTATATCCATCGGCCGTAACGGTGCCGACGATGCTGACAGGTGCGACCGACATGGCTCAGATTCGGGCGAAAGGCACCCAGTGCTATGGCTTCGGGCCGATAACTGCCGAGGAGGATATTGCCGGTGGCGGTGGGTCGCATGGCGACGACGAGCGTATTCTCGAAGACTCTTTGCTGAGTCTGGTCCAATTTCTTTGGTATACGGTCATCGAGATTGCCGCGGCCGATAGGTAGCGTTTTGTAGCTGCCTTCTTTGGCATTCAAGATATTCGATCGTAATCAATTTAGCGATTACCTGCAGTTGCGCTAAATAGATTGAATTGTTGTTCGCCGTTTGTTGTTTCGAATAGCTGCAGACCTTGAGAAGTACATTCTGGTTATTGGAATATGTGCTTTTTATTACTTATACTTCCGCGTCTGAAAACGACTCTGAACGCCGAGAACCAAGGCGAGCGGCTGTTAATTAACCTGTCTCCTAAACCCACTAGAGCGATGAGAATCAATGATGCCAGTATCTAAAACGAAACTTATAAGTGCAGCAGCTGCACTTCTAGCCTTTACGCTAGGTACCGCGAGTGCATATGACATCAGGATTATCAACGCGAATATCATTACTATGGATGATTCCAATCCGTCCGCGAGCACTATGCTCATCAGCGGTAATCGTATCGTTGCTGTAGGCGATGAAGGCGTAGGAGGTGGTTACGCCGAAGGCCAATTTACAGTTATCGATGCGGGTGGAGCCGTGGTTCTTCCCGGAATAATCGATCAGCACTTGCACTGGAACAGAAGCGCTATTACATGGGGATACGCTCTACACCGTGGTGAAAATGCGTTTACGTTGCAGGCGCTGGAAGACGCGCTGAAGGCTCGTGCGGCCGAGGTTCCTACCGGCGAATGGATCTCATTGATCGGTCGCCATAATCACCTCCAGTTTCTTGCGGATCCGAGTGATCCAGACTCGGGTAGATATCCGACGAGGCAAGAGCTTGACGCCTGGGTTCCCGAGCATAATGTTCTCTTTTCGCAACGGTTCAGGCCGACACCGGTCGGTTCCGGTTCAGAAGACTTTAATCGCGCCAACTTTACCGGGCCCGGGCAGCTGAGTTCGAACGCCGTCGACTTCTTTAACGCGATGGAATCCCCAATGCCATTTGTCTCGGAGGTTCCGTTAAGCGGAGCATTGGATGCGACACTTAGTAACGAGGTTTATGAGTGGACCAGGGCGAACAATACACTTGAGGATCAGGTCAGGAGTACTATCGATCTCGTTCGTTGGTCTCATCAGGTCGGCCTGGTAGCCGTTGGTGATGCTGGTGGTATAGGCTTCCGGCAGACTCAGGATTTTTTGCCGCTCATGGAAGCAGATCGCCGTGGCGAGCTCAAGGTCCGAAATCGATACCAGTTTCGACCCACCGGCGATACCTTTCTGCCGGATGTTCCGAACCATGTTGGGGTCAATGCGCTCCGCAGTATTCTCAGCGCTGCACCACTCGCAGAGTCACGCGAGTGTCTTGGTCCAGTAGAGCTTCCCGGGGAAGGTTTCCATTTGAGCAGAGCCGGTAGTCCTTACTTCAGGAATATGGGGCTTGGGGAGTCGATCGCCCCTCCAATACCGGAGCAAATCGCTGGAGCTGTTATTTTTCTTCTACGCCGGCCCGACTGGTCGTTTCATCAACATGCCGAAGCTGGGCAGATATCTAATATTATTGAAGGGATTCAGAGTGCGCTTGATGTGGATGATCCCTGCCGTATCGAGCCGCTCGCGACCCGGCACAGTTCGCTAGAACATTTGAACGACGCGACGAAACAAAATCTGGCGGATTTGGCCGAGCTGGGCGTCGGCGCGGGAATACAAGCAGTTCGGTTTCTGTTTCCTGGTTGGCAATACTCCGGGCCGCCGTATAAAGCCGCCGTGGATACACCAGGGCTGAATGCAGGCTTTGGAGCTGATGGAATGTTCGCGGCACACGGCAATCCTTGGACGACCTTGCAATTTATGGTCACTGGAGAAACGTTCAACGGCGAGGATATTCTGACTGACGATCCGCTCGGGCGTGGGCCTCAGCAGATTACCCTTATGGAGGGTCTCCGGGGATACAGCCGCGATGCCGCATGGTTTATGCGCGAAGAGTATGAGCGTGGTCAGCTGAAAGTTGGTTACCTAGCAGATGTGATCGTGCTGGAGCAGGACCCGTTCGAAGTCAACGTGCGCGAGATAAGAGATACTAAAGCAGCCCTGACAATCGTAAACGGTGAGGTCGTGTATTCTAGCGGCTCCTTATAGCTGAAAGTCAGGCGACACCGCCTTGCAGGGCACCAGAACTTCCGCAGCGAAACGTTGACGACATTAAAGTTATTACCTGAGAGACATTAAATTTGGTACTATATTTCCACAGCCGGCTGTTTTTCTGCAACACTCCGCTAATCGCAACTAAGAGGAGCTCCAACAATGTGTTTCCTACGACTACTTATCGCTGCATCTGTCTTTTGTTTTGTTGGCCCGACCTTTGCTCAGGGCTGGGTCCAATTTACCAGCGAGCTAGATAGATTCCAGATTCAGTCGTTAGGAGAGTTGGAAATGCACGAGACGACCTTCGACTCAGAGTATGGAGCTGTAATGCCCTCACGCGTATACACCTACGAAGATGGCCCGAACCACTATTCTGTCACGGTGGTCGACTACACGGATGCTGAGCGAATTCATGCAGAACGGCTGAATAGATCTGAGGCCGACTACGAGCTCTACTGGGAAATCGATGTCCGGGCATCGGTCGCTTATGCGGCAACGAACCTTCGCAACAGAGGCGGTGAGGTGACGTACGATGCGTATCACTATATCGATCGTATCGAAGGTCAACAGCTGCAAATCACGAATAACGATCTGTCGCGCACTTACGCTGCAATCTATTTGCACGATAGCAAACTCTACATCGTTGAGGCGACCGTGGCGAGAGGTTCCATTCCACCTGGGTTTTTTCAGCAGTCAATGCAGTGGATCGATGAAAACGGTGATCGGATCCGGTATCAGAATTACTCGGATGCGGTAAAAGTTCGTGATGTTCCCGCTTCCTATGCCACTGAAATAATCGATCACGGTCGTGAATTCTGATATGGATGCCAGTGGCAAAGGAAGCGGAAGAAAAAGCGGTAAAAGTTCGCGTGCTCCCCTACCGAGGGTAGGCGCTGAGCGCTAGTGTATGGAACGAGAAGTAGCGAATTAGTGTTACTTAGTTCTTTTAATGTCGTCTAAGGAATAATGTTAAATAGAAGTTTAGGAGAGTCGAATGAAATTTAGGTTCTTGAGTCTTGTGGTGATTGCCGCGAATTTTGTGATGGTCTCCGCGTGGGCTCATCACTCCCATGGTAACTATCAAATGACCGAGTACACGAATCTAACGGGTACTGTTAAAGAAGTTCACTTCGTGAATCCGCACTCTTGGATTTATATTGAAGTTATGGACGAAACCAGCCAACCGGTTCTTTGGGCGCTAGAAAGTGCGGGTGCAGGCGGCTTGGCTCGAATAGGAATTACTGACGAAATCATTAAGGAAGGTGATACGGTTTCTGTGCGCTGCCACCAGCTTAGAGATGGTGCCAAAGGTTGTTTACTCGGCTGGTTGACCACAGCCGATGGCGTTGAGAAAGAATGGGACTAAAGTAAAATGGGTCGGTGACAAATCGAAATGATTACCGTTTGTCACTAACCCCCTTAAATTGTTGAGGGTGGATTTTATTGTGTCTACATGGCCAATAATCACTGCTTTGGGGAATTAGCGGCCATTGCGTCAGGTTTGAATGCCGAATCACTTACCATCAGCTCAGATATTCCTAGGAGACCTTTCTGAACAACTAATTTGAATTATTCTCCCTGAACTAATGTGTTTTTTAAGGTTCCGATACCTTCAACCGTTATTTCATATATATCGCCTGGAGCCATTGGTCCGGTATCGCCCATTGTGCCCGACCAGATTACGTCACCCGGCTCCAATGTGAAAAACTGTGATATGTAATGGACCATATAATTAAAATCAAAAATCATACCTGATGAGTTTGCCCCTTGTGATTTGATGCCGTTATGACGGCCTTCGATATCGAGGTTGGTGTAATCGAGCTCCGTAACCAAGTGTGGGCCAACAGGATTAAAGCTGCTTGAACCTTTAGCTCGAGTCCATTGAATATCACCTGCCTGCCAATCCCTTTCGGAACCATCATTTCCGATAGTTACACCAAAAATGTAATCACTCGCATCTTCAAGAGATACATTTTCGGCACGCTTACCAACAACCACAACCATTTCAGCTTCGTAGTGAAAATTATTTGCGCCAACAGGGCGGATCATATTTTCATCTGGCCCGATGATAGAACTCACAGGTACTGTAAATAGCCCCGGTTGTTTTGTGGTGTCTTTAGTAATGCCAAATGTTTCTGTTTTATGGTCGCTATAATTAAAGGCGGTCATGAAAGAAAGTTTTGGATCAACGGGTGCTTTAAGGTTTACGCTGCTTTCACTGGCCGTTTGCCCTGTACGACTGCCGCCAAGGTAAGGGGCATTTGAAAGCTGATGAATCGTACCGTCAACAAGTTCACCCCAGGATACGTTGCTGCTTTCTTCGTAGCGAACATAACGCTCAGCCATTGCAGTATTACTGATTAAAAGCGCGGTAATCACCCTGGCTACTGTAGATTTAATTTTCATAATCATTTTCCTTGAACTACGTTAGTTTATATTTGAATTTTAGCACTATGTTGAATTAGTTACGGAATATGTCGAGTGTCACTTACACTCTATCTCAAAGAAACTGAGAAGTGATATATGAAAACGATTGTGTTGATTGGGATGCCAGGTGCAGGGAAAAGTACCGTGGGTGCGCTGTTGGCCAAAGAGTTAGGATTGGGCTTTATAGATACGGATATCTTGATTCAACTACGTGAAAAAATGACCTTAAAAGATATTGTCCAGAGGTCGAGTTATCTAGCGCTAAGAGAAATTGAAGAGCAAGTTGTGCTAGAGAGTGAGTACTCTTCCAAGGTTGTCGCCACCGGAGGGAGCGTGATTTATAGCGCCAAGTCGATGGCCAAGTTAAAGGGCTCAGGTAAGATTGTTTATCTGTTTTGCTCAGTCGATTCACTGCGCAGTCGAATACATAATTTTGATACTCGTGGAATTGCAGCACCAATAGATCAGCAGCTAGAGGATTTAGCAGAGGTGCGAACTATCTTGTACGAGCAATACGCGGATTATACGGTTGATGTATCAAGCAAAGCGCCGGCTAAAATAGTCGAAGAAATTTTACAATTTAATTTGGAAACCTGAGGTCGGTTATTAGCATGTTTGGACATTCACTATAGGGTTGAAGCTTCTTGTAATAAATAGTTTATAGAGCTTACGTGTGGCAATTGGAGTTTTGGTTTTGTGGTCTGTGGTTGTCAGGCAATTCTATTTGAATGCTGCCTCAACTGTATTGATAGTAATAGACGAAAAAATCAGTTTTAAATTGGTTAAATATTTTGGATAAAAATTTAAAAAATGATTTAAATACAAAGGCTTAGATATTTGTAAATATGGCTAATTACTCAGTTGCTTATGCTTCGCCATTAGCATAGAATCTCGCCTCCTGATGCGGGGTGGAGCAGTCTGGCAGCTCGTCGGGCTCATAACCCGAAGGTCGCAGGTTCAAATCCTGCCCCCGCTACCAAGGCATTTTTGTGGTGTGTATTTCGATCTAAACCACTACTAAAATGTAACAGCGATCCCCACTAAAGGCGGGGCTTTCTGTTCTTACAGCAAGTATTGGTAAGAGTGGGCTTCAGGCCCACTTTTTTATTGGTGAAATGAAATAGTATTGGAGGAGAAACAGCACTGATGGCATTGACCGTTGAGCACCTCCATAACTTGTTGGAGCCGGGCGCTGAGGCGTTGGGTTTTGAAGTGGTGGCTGTACAGGTTTTGGGTCGAGAAAGACCTACACTTCGAATATATATAGATGGCCCCGATGGCGTAGGTTTAGCTGATTGCGCGAAAGCCAGCTATCAGTTTGGTGTAATTCTGGATGTTGATGAACCAGTTTCGGGTGCCTATGACCTGGAAGTATCCTCACCCGGTACTGACCGGCCACTGGTTAAGCCGGATCATTTTAAGGCGGCGATTGGTCAAAACGTTCGTTTGCGTTTAAAGGTTTCTCAGGATAACCGCCGTCGATTTACTGGCGAGCTGTTAGCGGCTGATGAAGAATCGGCAGTCGTTAAGGTTGAAGGCGAAGAGTTTAGTCTTAACTATAATGATATGGATAAGGCAAGAGTGGTACCGAGCTACGAATAGCCTGGCACAGATTTATAAAGAGGTTTTGTAATGGCAAACGAAATATTATTAATGGCGGAAGTTCTCTGTAGTGAGAAAAATGTCGATAAGCAAGTGATCTTCGAAGCAATTGAAGCGGCGCTTTCGACCGCGACGCGTAAGCGTAACCGCGAAGACATTGGCGTTCGTGTGGCAATTGAACAGACTACTGGTGAGTACGATAGTTTTCGTCAGTGGGAAGTAATCGAAGACGATGTGGAAGAAATGGAGTTTCCTGATCGTCAGATTTATTTGAAAGAAGCCCAAGAGCAACAAGCTGATATTGAGGTTGGTGGTTTTATTGAAGAGCCATTGGAAAAAGTTGAATTTGGCCGTATCGCGGCGCAGGCGGCTAAGCAAGTTATTATGCAGAAGGTGCGTGAAGCTGAGCGCGAGCGTGTATCGCTGGAATATGGGCCACGCATTGGCGAGATGATTTCTGGAGTAGTGAAACGCATGGAACGCGGTGATGCAATTATTGATTTAGGCGGGGTAGAGGCGTTACTACCCAAGGCCAAGATGATTCCGCGAGAAGGGTTGCGGATTGGAGATCGAATTCGTTGTATCTTGCTGGAACTTCGCGAGGTTACCCGTGGGCCGCAAATAGTCCTTGATCGGATTAGTTCAGGTCTTGTGCTTCAGTTGTTTCAGCTGGAGGTTCCTGAAGCAGGGAATGGCGTAATTGAAATACTTAGTGCTGCTCGTGATCCTGGGTTACGTGCCAAGATCGCGGTGCGTTCTAATGATTCCAAGATCGACCCGGTTGGTGCTTGTGTTGGTATTAGAGGCTCCAGGGTTCAAAGTGTATCGAATGAAATCGCCGGCGAGCGTGTTGATATTACCAAGTGGGCAGAAGATCCCGCTCAATTTGTGATCAATGCTTTGTCACCGGCAGAAGTGGAATCGATATTGGTTGATGAAGACAATCACGTAATGGACGTAGTGGTCGATGAAAGTCAACTTTCTCAAGCGATAGGCCGTGGTGGGCAGAACGTGCGTTTGGCCTCGGAAGTTACAGGCTGGGAAATAAATATTCTAACGGCTGATCAGGCTGACGAAAAGGTTGCAAATGAGTCTCAAGAAATGCTTGAAGACTTGATGAAGAAGCTTGATATCGATAAAGATGTCGCGGCTATCCTTATTCAGGAAGGCTTTTTTACTCTTGAAGAGCTGGCTTATGTTCCAAAGAGCGAAGTATTAGCGATTGAAGAATTTGATGAAGATTTGGTTGATGAACTGCGTAAGCGTGCTGAGGATGCTTTGGTAACCAAGGCAATTCAACGCGAAGAACTTTTGAAGAAAGCTAAGCCGGCTGAGGACTTACTTACAATGGAGGGTATGGATGAACATACCGCTCAATTGTTGGCAAGCGAAGGGATCACTACGATGGAAGATCTGGCTGAGTGTGCAGTTGATGAAATTATCGATTTTGAAGGTATAGATCGTGAACGAGCAGAAACCCTTATTATGACTGCTCGAGCACCTTGGTTTACCGAGACGGAAGGCGAGTAACCTAACAATTCCCGGGGCGTATATATGTCTACTATAAGTATTAAAGAGTTTGCCAAGCAAATCGGCGTTGAGCCAGACAAGCTAATTTCGCAATTGGCGGAAGCCGGTGTAAAGGGTAAAGGCGTTGCTGATAATATGTCAGACGAAGAAAAGCGCTCCTTGTTAACGCATCTTCGAGGCGACATTGTTCAAACAAAAGACAGTGGCAAAATTACTCTCAAGCGTAAAACTACCAGTGAAATTCGACAGAAGTCTCGCACCGGCACTACGCGTACGGTACAGGTGGAAGTACGAAAGCGTCGAACCTTTGTTGCTCGGGAAGTAATGGAGAAGCAAGAGGAAGATCGCATAGCCGCTGTAGAGGCAGAACGTGCTGCCGAAGAAGCTGTAAAGCGTGAAGCCGACGAAGCAGTCAAGCGTGAGCAAGACGAAAAAGAACGAGTAGTGCGAGAAGCTGAAGAAGTTGCAATCAAAGCACAGCAAGAAGAGGAAAAGGCTGCTGAAGCTGCGGCTAAAAAAGATACAGTCGGTGAAGAAGTTGAAGTAACAGAAGGGATTGCTAGTGACCCCGCTAACACTGAAGTTAAGCTAGCAGAGACTCCTGTTGCAGCCAAAATAAAAACAGATGTGAAGCCAGCATCACCGGCCACTGCTCGTAAGGATAAGAAAAAGGGTAAGCGCGGCGGTGGTAGGGCAGAACTACACGTATCGCACGCCCGTAAAAAACGTCAGGATCGTGCGCGCACTCGAAAAATTGTCACTAGTGACGCAGATAAACATACGTTTGAAAAGCCAACAGAGCCGGTTATACATACGGTTGCAGTACCCGAAGCTATCGGTGTAGGTGATTTGGCAGCAGCGATGTCTGTTAAAGGTACTGAGGTGGTTAAAGTTTTAATGCAAATGGGAACAATGGTGACCATTAATCAAACCCTTGATCAAGATACAGCTATGCTGATTGTTACAGAGATGGGACATGAAGCGGTGGTGGCAGAAGCGACCGACCCGGAAGCATTTTTACAGGCAGAAAAGCCTGAGGTAGATAATAGCAACTTGCAACCGCGCTCCCCGGTTGTGACTATTATGGGTCATGTTGACCATGGTAAAACCTCATTGCTAGATTTTATACGTAAGTCCCGAGTTGCTTCTGGCGAAGCCGGTGGTATAACGCAGCATATCGGTGCTTATCAGGTTGAGACCGATAAGGGGTTAATTACATTTTTGGATACTCCTGGTCATGAAGCTTTTAGTTCAATGCGATTGCGCGGTGCGCAGGCGACCGATATTGTCATTTTGGTGGTTGCCGGGGATGACGGTGTTAAACCGCAGACTATTGAAGCAATTAAACATACCAGATCTGCCGGTGTACCGATGTTGGTCGCAATTAATAAGATGGACAAAGAGGAATCGGATCCAGAGCGAGTAAAGCAAGAACTATCAGCCCAAGACATTATCCCGGAAGATTGGGGTGGAGATGTGATGATGCTGCCGGTATCTGCTGAGACCGGAGTAGGTGTTGATGCTTTGCTTGACGCGATTACTCTGCAGGCAGAAATTATGGAGTTAAGTGCGCGTCCAGATGGTCCTGCGACCGGTGTCGTTATTGAGGCACGTTTGGACCGTGGTCGTGGCGCGGTAGCAACTATATTAGTGCAACAAGGACAGTTAAAAACTGGTGATACCTTATTGGCTGGGTATGAAACAGCTCGTGTGCGAGCAATCAGTGATTATGCGGGTAAGCCGATTAAAGTAGCAGGCCCTTCAACTCCAGTAGAAATTCAGGGGTTGGGAGGTGTGCCGTTGGCGGGTGACGACGTGCTTGTAGTTAGTGATGAACGCAAGGCACGCGAAGTGGCTGAATTTCGTCAGCAGCAACATCGTGAGACTCGTATGGCGCGGCAACAAGCAGCCAAGCTTGAAAATATGTTCCAGCAGATAGGTGAAGGCGAGTTTCAAACGGTTAACGTCTTGATTAAATCTGACGTGCAAGGCTCTTTAGAGGCATTGACGGGATCATTACTAAAGCTTTCTACCGATCAAGTTCGCGTAAAAGTGGTGCATGGACTGGTTGGAGGTATTAATGAATCAGACGTGAATTTGGCAATGGCATCGAGTGCTCTGATGATTGGTTTTAATGTTCGAGCAGACGCTACTGCACGGAAGTTGTCTGAGGCGGAAAATGTAGAAATTCGTTATTACAGCGTTATATATGATGTGATTGATGATATTAGAACGGCGATGGTGGGTATGCTCGCGCCGATTATTAGAGAAAATATTATCGGCTACGTTGAAGTGAAAGATGTTTTTCGTGCCCCGAAAATTGGCTCTATCGCCGGTTGTTTTGTAATCGAAGGGTCTGCCCGCCGCAATGCAAAAGTGCGGGTATTACGTGATGACGTCGTCATCTTCGAGGGTAAGATCGATTCAATGCGACGCTTTAAAGACGAAGTCTCTGAGGTAAAAGCAGGTACTGAGTGTGGTATTGGTATCGTTAATTACAATGATATTGAAGTTGGTGATAAATTTGAAATGTTCGAAGAAACCGAACATGAAGCTACGCTCGAGTAAGGCAATCATTAAGGGCTTACCCTTACCTTAGCTTTATTTACTGTTAGCCTTCTTACAATACGATGCCTAAAGAATTTGGACGCCATGAACGCATTGCGGGTGCAGTGCAACGCGGATTAGCGCAGCTTCTTAGTTCCGAAGTAAACGATCCCAGAGTTGCTGGGTTGACCGTTACTGAAGTTCGGGTGAGCTCAGACTGCCGTCACGCAAACGTGTTTGTGACCAGAATGATCAAGGCGAGCAATCAGGATATCCAAGATGTTCTCGATGGAATCGGGGGTGCTAGTGGGTTTTTACGTAGTCGTTTGGCTAAGGCTATGAACTTACGCCGCTGCCCGGAATTACACTTTGAATATGATCATAATATTCAGCGCGCTTCGGATTTAACCGCGCTTATCGATTCAGTGCAGCCAGTAGAATCAGAAAGGGAATTGGATATAGAGCAAGAAGATTAGTATTTAGCTTCGGAAATTCTTTAGTGGCTTAGGCGGAATATGACAGGTAAGCGTAAAACTGGTAGAGATATTAATGGCATATTGCTATTAGATAAGCCGACAGGTGCCGGCTCAAATCGTGTGTTGCAAGCCACTAAACGACTGTTTAATGCGAATAAAGCCGGCCATACGGGTTCTCTTGACCCATTGGCAACCGGCCTATTACCGATCTGCCTGGGAAATGCGACACGTTTTGCCGAGTACTTTCTTCGTACAGATAAACACTACCAAGCAAATTTAAAGCTAGGCATTACCACCGATACTCTTGACAGTGATGGTACCGTAATTGACACAAGAGCTGTTTGCGTTTCACAAAGTGATGTGGATGCAGAATTAGCCGCGTTTCGCGGCAAGATTAGCCAAACACCACCTATGTTCAGTGCGCTAAAGCAAGATGGAAAACCACTTTATAAATTAGCCCGCGCCGGTAAAGAAGTTGAGCGCACCGCACGTCAAATGGAGGTATACGAACTATTTGCCGAGCTGGTAGAACCAGATGTTTTACAATTAGAAGTGAAATCTAGCGGTGGTTTTTACGTTCGTCAGCTTGCCAGTGATTTGGGCGAAGCACTTGGCTGCGGGGCTCACATAATTGCTTTACGACGAACGGGAGTACGTGAGCTAAGAGTTGAAGATGCAGTCACCTTGGATGCATTAGGCTTGATGACGGCAGAGGAGCGTGAGCAACTTCTGCATGCAAGTGACTTAGCGGTTAATCCATTGCCGGAATTAGTGGTGACTAGCGAACAAGCAGTGGGTCTTTTACATGGTCGAAAACTAAAAACTGAACCACCGGCTGATGCCGGATTGGTTCGAGCGTACACAGAAAGCCGAGTCTTTCTCGGCGTTATCGACTGGTCAGAGGAAGGATTGTTAAAGCCTAGAAAAATGTTTGCAGAACATGCCAACCTAGATTTTAATTAGTTTTCGTATCGCTTAACTTTATGTAAACCTTATCTAAACCAAAAAACTCATGTACCTCCAGTTATATGGGCTTTAGTATTATATAGCGATCCGCATTGGTCCTTTAATGCAAAATAATATTAAATGTTTAGATCAACTTATAATATTAGTGAGTGCATTTATGCAGGTATCTACATTTTCTTCAGTGGCTGAATGGCCCATCAGTCCAATTCGCCACACTTTGCCTGCTAATCCACCCAAGCCAGCTCCAATTTCAATATCGTAGTCTTGGAGTAGCTGATTACGCACCGAAGCATCATCAACGCCGTCAGGAATAAAAACCACATTTAGTTGAGGAAGTCGGTAATCGGGATCAACCAAGAAACCTATACCCAATTTCCTCAAACCATTCTTAAGCCTTTCATGCATTGCCCAGTGACGATCGCAGGCAGCTTGTAGACCTTCTTCTTGGAGCATAATCAATGATTCGTGTAATGCGTAAAGAGCGTTAATAGGGGCAGTATGGTGATAACTGCGGCCAGCGTCACCTTCCCAATAGGCCATGATCAAGTTCATGTCTAAAAACCAGCTTTGTACTTTTTGCTTTCGGCTAGAAAGCTTTGCTTCGGCTTCTGCACTAAAACTAACAGGCGAAATGCCAGGCAAACAAGAAAGGCATTTTTGTGTTCCAGAGTAACTAGCATCTATGCGCCATTTATCTAGATGGACTTCTATCCCACCGACGGCGGTGACAGTATCAGCGATCACGAGACAGTCGTGTGCTTTGCCAACCGCGGCGATCGATGCCGCATCGGAACGAACTCCTGTTGACGTTTCTGCGTGTACAAAAGCCAGAATTCCAATTTCTGGGTCAGCCTTTAATGCATCCTCCACTTTTTGCGGATCTACAGGTTTGCCCCAATCATCGTTTACCGTAATGGCGATACCACCACACCGTTCAACATTTTCCACCATACGCATTCCGAATACTCCATTTATGCACACCAATACTTTATCGCCAGGTTCTACCAGGTTAACAAAGCAGGCTTCCATACCCGCTGAGCCAGGTGCAGAAATTGGCATAGTGAGACGGTTTTGGGTTTGGAAAGCAAACTGTATTAACAGTTTGATTTCATCCATCAACTGAATGAATTTAGGGTCCAGGTGACCAATTGTTGGTCTGGAGCCCGCATTCAAAATGCGTTGTGGCACATCGGATGGTCCCGGTCCCATTAAGATTCTATGCGGTGGAGTAAACGAAGTTATTTGTTCCATATTAGAAAGTTGTCTCGAGTAATATTATGCTGCGGCGGGCATTCTGCAATGTTGAGGCAATAGGTTCAATACATTATTCAATGATTTTTCTATTAATTTATACCGATAACGATTTTACCAAAATGTTTTCCGCTTCGCATGAAGGCAAAGGCATCATTTGCTTGTTTGAAGCTAAACATTTTGTCCACCACCGGGTGCAACTGGTGGTCTACTATAAATTCATTCATTTTCTCAAAATCAGCGCGCGAGCCAACCAGAAATTGGGTGGCCCGAAATCCGTTACTCTGAATCACTTCAGGGGTAAATTCCGTTGACCGCATCCCGGATAACCCGCCAATAATAGCGATATGACCGTTTGGAGCCAAACTTGCGAGAGCCATGGCTATTGTCGTCTCACCGATAACTTCGAGTACCGCATGTACCCCATTTCCAGCGCTTATCGAACGAACTTGTTGGTCCCAGTCGATATGCTCTTTGTAATTAACTGTACCAAATGCACCCAAATCTTTTGATCGATCAAGTTTTTTATTTGATGAACTAGTGATGATAGGCCAAGCACCAGCGGCAGCGGCAAACTGTAATCCAAAAATAGAAACGCCTCCGGTGCCTTCAAGTAAGGCATACTCACCTTGTTTTAGTGCACCAAATTTAAACAATCCATTCCATGCAGTTAGAGCAGCACAAGGCAGGGTGGATGCTTCAGCATAGCTAAGGTGATCAGGAATTTTTATCAGGCCCGTCTCTGGGCTAACCACAAACTCTGAAAGGACACCATCGGCGGGACCGCCGCGAACCGTTGCTCTAGCCTCAGGTGTTAGATTACCTTCTAGCCAGTTTTCAAAAAACGTAGTCATTACACGGTCGCCAATCTTAAACTCGGTTACGGAAGCGCCAAGGGCAATTACCTCGCCAGCACCATCAGAAATTGGAACTATCCCCGTTAGCTGTTCAATGGAGCGCGATTGGCCATCCAGCATGGCAAGGTCACGATGGTTAAGTGAAACTGCATACATTTTGACTAGTACCGAGGTGCTTTCTAGTTTAGGAATGTCAATTTCGTTGAGTACCAGATCAAGCCCAGTATCAGAGGGTTGAAATTGATACTGTCGCGTTGAAGTCGGCGCGTTGTCAGTGGCAGCCATGTTGGTGGTGCTACCAAGCAGTACGACGAGGCTTAAAAATAGGCTGATAATATTTTTCATTGTTGTACCTAGATGTTTGGTGCTGTAACTTATTTTGATGTCATGTTGTACACCCATTCATTTATTCTGGAATCTTGTCGCTATATTCTTGAATAATTTTGGCGCGTACTTTTAAAGGGCAATTAATATATGGTCGAAAGCCCTTCATCATACCAGCGCAGTAGGCCACCGCTAACATTTGCAACTTTTTTCCAACCCATTTCACGCAATATATTTGCGGCTAAAACTGACCTTTTACCGGATCGGCAGATTGTCATGACAGGTTTGTCTTTGGGTATTTCGTTGATGCGGTCGCGTAGCTCATTAATGGGAATTAACTGTGCACTTCGAATTCGTGTTTGTTCTTCACCTGTTTCAATAGTAGTCCGGACATCCAGAATATGTACTTTGTTCATATGGCTTGCCACCCATTGTGGGGAAATTTCGGTTACCCCACTATAGGATATGGTTACCGGCCCCCAGTCTGGTTGTTTAGGAAGTTGCTCATTATTCGGTCGACCAGCTTTGATGTTCGCAGGCACTGCTATATCAAGTTTTTTAGGGTGCGGTAGCTGCATATTCTCCAAATACCCAACAAAATCATTTTCGTTAGCTTGCCCACCAATGCGAGGGTTTAGTGCTTTCTCTTCACCAATGGTGCTGGCCGTACGTCCTGAGTAATCGTGTGCAGGATAGACTATACAGTCATCTGGTAAGGCGAACAGATCATCCTTTATCGAGTGATATAATTGCTTGGCCGAGCCTTCCTGAAAATCAGTGCGCCCGCAGCCTCGAATTAAGAGGCTATCTCCAGTAAACACCATTAGTTTGTCATTGGTTACAAAACTTATGCAACCATTGGTATGCCCTGGAGTTTCAATAACGGTTAATGCCTGGTTACCAAACGGTACGTTACTTCTACTGCTTAAGCTTTTATCCAATAGTTCTATTCCAGAGTGCTCAGATGCCATGATTTTGCAATCGGTTGTATGTTTGAGTAGCCAGGCACCTGTAACATGGTCTGCATGACAGTGGGTTTCGAGGCAAGCCAATAATTCTAAATCAAGCTCTCGCAGCAAAGAAAGGTCACGCTTGTGCTGTTCGTAAACAGTATCTATAAACACTGCCTGGCGGGAGGCCTTCTCAGCCAGCAAATATGAATATGTTGCCGAGGCTTGATCGAATAATTGTTTGAATATTATAGAGCTAGCCATAAGCGAATCTGATTTGTAGTAGTAGCTTACTAGTATAAAGCTGATGCAGATTAGTGCTACTAAATTAACTAAATTACTTTCCCGGGTTTTGTTGTGATGGTCTAAAATCTGGTGAGCTTGACTCTCATCATTACTTGATTCCAAAACGTGTCCGGGAAACTAGTTAATCGAATCGCCGTGGGAAGTCAGAACCCTTTGATTAATCATTAAAAAATAGTGGTTTAAGGTGCTTGTGGTGCGTTAGGGGTGCAGGTAGAATACGCGCGCTCGAGGCTGACGTTAACTATCAGGTTCGGGTATTTAGTTTTAGATTATTGATCGGCCTTTGGGTTACCAATAATACCAGGGTCGATAATGACCACGGCGACTGCCTAATTGAAATTAGTCAATTGGATTGATTCGTCACTAGTCAACAGGATACGCCTGTTGCAGTCATCCCGGTAAGTTCCGGGGCATGGGGTGTACGGCTTTTCGGCTGTCGCTTTCAAGCAATTCAAGAGGAAAATAATGGCGTTAACAGCCGAAGATAAAGGTAAAGTCGTTGCTGACTATAAACGTTCAGATACAGATACAGGTTCACCAGAAGTGCAAATTGCACTCATGACTAGGAGGATTACGGATCTTTCCCCACACTTTAAAGAACACATTCACGATCACCACTCTCGCCAGGGTTTACTCCGGTTGGTTAGCCGACGTCGTAAATTGCTGGACTATTTAAAGAGCAAAGATATTGAACGATACCGTGACGTGATCAAGCGCCTCGGCTTGCGTAAATAAAGCGCTTAAGAGGAATCAGAAATGAAAATAACCAAGATCTTTCAATATGGTCAAAATGAATTTCGTCTGGAAACAGGTGAAATTGCGCGTCAAGCTGCTGGCTCAGTAATGGCCAGTCTGGGTGAAACCCAAGTAATGGTAAATGTTGTGTGTTCGCGTAACGCGAAGCCACGTGACTTTATGCCGCTTACAGTTGACGTTGAAGAACGTACTTATGCTGCCGGAAGAATACCTGGTGGCTTTTTTCGTCGTGAAGGCAGACCTTCAGAGAAAGCAATTCTGACTTGTCGCCTTATCGATCGTCCAATTCGTCCGCTGTTTCCAAAAGGATTTTGTAATGACGTTCAGGTAGTTTGTACTATTCTGTCGGTTGATCCTGAGATTGATACCGAAATTGTGGCAATGGTTGGAACGTCAGCGGCGTTAGCTATTTCCGGCATTCCGTTTAACGGCCCAATTGGTGCTGCTCGGGTTGGCTATATAGACGGTGACTATGTACTTAACCCGTCTGCGACTCAATTGGCCGAACAGTCTCAGTTGGATTTAATTGTTGCGGGTACCGGGAGTGCGGTACTAATGGTTGAATCTGAAGCTAAAGAATTGGCGGAAGATGTGATGCTTGGTGCAGTAATGTTCGGTCACGAGCAACTTCAAGCTGCGATCGACATAGTTGCTGAATTGGCTGCTGAAGTGGGCGCCGAACCTATGAGTTGGGAGCCACCAATAGCTAATACTGAACTAGCTGCGACGGTTGCAGGCATTGCAGAAGCTGGTATGGCTGGAGCTTATCAAACTGCTGATAAACAAAAACGTCAAGATTTGGTGGCTGCAGTAAAAAATTCAGTTACTGAGCAGTTGATAACACAAGACACCGATGAACTGACCGCTGGCGAGATTAACGGCGCTGTTAAAACTCTCGAAAAGCAAGTTGTTCGCAGTCGTATTTTGAGTGGTAATCCACGCATTGATGGGCGTGATACTCGCACTGTTCGTCCAATCTCTGTGCAAACCGGTGTTTTGCCGCGCGCACATGGTTCGGCACTATTTACTCGAGGTGAAACCCAGGCGCTTGTTGTGACAACTCTGGGCACCGATCGCGATGCTCAGATTATTGATGCGTTGGAAGGTGAAGTACGTGATCGATTCATGTTGCACTATAACTTCCCGCCTTACTGTGTAGGCGAAGTAGGCCGAGTAGGTTCCCCAAAACGTCGTGAAATTGGTCACGGTCGATTAGCCCGACGTGGTGTTACAGCTGTTTTACCTACGGCTGAAGAGTTTCCATATGTGTTGCGAGTTGTGTCTGAGATCACAGAATCTAATGGTTCTAGCTCTATGGCATCGGTGTGCGGTACCAGTCTGGCACTGATGGATGCGGGTGTTAAAACCAAAGCTCCAGTTGCTGGTGTTGCAATGGGTTTGATAAAGGATGGTGATCGATTTGCGGTATTAACCGATATTCTGGGTGATGAAGATCATTTGGGTGATATGGATTTTAAAGTAGCTGGTACTCCGAGTGGTGTAACTGCATTGCAAATGGATATCAAAATCGATGGCATTACTGAGCAGATCATGGAGCTTGCCTTGGATCAGGCGAAAGAAGCTCGATTATACATTCTTGATGAAATGGGCAAGGTGATTAGTGCTCCTCGTGAAGAAATGTCTGATTACGCCCCACGGATCATGCTAATTAAGATCAACCCAGAGAAAATCCGTGATGTTATTGGTAAGGGCGGTTCAGTTATTCGTTCAATCTGCGAAGAAACTGGCGCTGTGATCGATATTAATGATGATGGAACTGTCAGTATTGCCTCTAGCGATAACGCTGCTGCGCAAGCTGCAAAAGCTCGAATCGAAGAAATAACCGCGGATGTGGAAGTCAACAAAATCTATAAAGGCAAGGTTGTTAAGCTGATGGATTTTGGCGCCTTTGTTAATATATTACCTGGTCGAGATGGCTTGGTACATATTTCACAAATTTCTGAGGAACGTGTTGATAACGTGAGTGATCACTTGAGTGAGGGTGATACCGTTCAAGTTAAGGTATTGGAAGTGGATAAGCAGGGCCGAATTCGGCTTAGCATGAAAGAAGTAAATCCTGCACCTGAAAAAGTTAATGAAGCTGATTAAATAAAGCTTTCAAATCGATTTAGGAGCCCCGTGTAACTACGGGGCTTTTTTTATGCGTCCGATTTTTATTAGGGGTTAGAGACCACTAAATATTGCGCACCAAAAAGAGGCGTTCAGTTGGTACAGCGTCTTATCGCGCACTTAGATAGCGCAATAAAATCTTCATATTAAATTAACGTCATTAAAATCAACAACTTAAAACTTGGCATACTTCCTGCTTTAGGGGAAGGGAAGCATCGTTAGTAAGTTCTTATGGTATGAATTTATATTAGCTATTCGTAAATCACATTAATTAAGTTTGAGGTATTGAAAAATGAGCATTTCTAAAATTGTAGCGAGTGGCATCGTGCGGTTCTATCGGTTTTCAAGTTATTGTTATAACCATTAATTAATAGGCGGGCATATTTTCACTGTGCCCAGCTTATCTATCGGAGGTAAATATGAAATTAGTAGTAGCGATAATCAAGCCATTCAAAATAGACGATGTGCGTGACGCATTGGCTGGGGTGGGCATACAGGGAATGACGGTAAGTGAGGTGAAAGGTTTTGGCCGTCAAAAGGGCCATTCGGAATTATATCGAGGAGCTGAATATAACGTTGATTTTATGCCAAAACTTAAACTAGAAGTTGCGGTGGCGGACGGTTTGCTGGATCAAACGGTTGAAGTCATTACAAGCTCAGCCGATAACGGAAAGATTGGCGACGGCAAGATTTTTGTATTAGATCTTGAGCAAGTCATTCGCATTCGCACCGGTGAATCCGGCGACGAAGCCCTTTAAACAAAACTCTAAAAAAATAATTCTAGAAAAAAGTTTAATCAATTAATCCTTACGTGGAGAAACCCCATGGATTTGTTACAAAATCAAATTATTGAAACGCAGTATGCGCTTGATACATTCTACTTCTTGATGTGTGGTGCGCTTGTTATGTGGATGGCCGCCGGTTTTGCAATGTTGGAAGCTGGTCTGGTTCGATCCAAGAATACCACCGAAATTCTAACCAAAAATATTGCCTTATATGCAGTGGCTTGTACTATGTATATGCTTTGCGGCTATGCGATTATGTACCCGGAATTGGGGAATGCTGTATTAAGTGACATTACCGGTGATGGATTTACCGGTGCAGAAGAGGCGGCAACATACGCGCCATCTGCCGACTTCTTTTTTCAGGTTGTTTTTGTAGCAACCGCAATGTCTATCGTTTCTGGAGCAGTTGCTGAACGGATGAAACTTTGGGCATTCCTGGTATTTGCAGTAGTAATGACGGGTTTTATCTATCCGATGGAAGGAAACTGGACATGGGGTGGTGAGACTGTTTTCGGTCTATATACGCTTGGTGATCTTGGTTTTTCTGATTTTGCGGGTTCAGGTATTGTACACATGGCTGGTGCGGCAGCTGCGCTTGCAGGCGTGCTTTTGCTAGGCGCACGTAAAGGTAAGTATTCTGCTGATGGCAAAGCCAAAGCGATGCCGGGTGCCAACTTGCCGATGGCTACTTTGGGTACGTTTATCCTTTGGCTAGGTTGGTTTGGCTTTAATGGTGGTTCGGTTCTTGCGACATCATCTGTGGAATCTGCCAACAGCGTTGCGGTTGTGTTTATGAATACTAACGCAGCAGCAGCTGGTGGTTTAATCGCTGCACTGATTATTGCGAGAGCGATGTTTGGTAAAGCCGATCTAACTATGGCACTTAATGGTGCTTTGGCTGGCTTGGTAGCAATTACAGCGGAGCCTTCTACCCCGACGGCGCTTCAGGCGACCTTATTCGGAGGACTTGGGGGTACTCTAGTAGTATTTTCGATCGTGGCATTGGATAAGCTCAGAATTGATGACCCTGTTGGTGCTATCTCGGTGCACGGTGTGGTGGGGTTGCTTGGTCTACTACTCGTGCCAGTAACTAACGATGGTTCGTCTGTTACTGGTCAATTGATTGGTGCGGCAACTATTTTTATCTGGGTATTCGTTACAAGCTCGATAGTTTGGTTGGCAATTAAAATGACTATGGGTATTCGTATTTCCGAAGAGGAAGAATACCTGGGCGCTGATATAGCTGAATGTGGTTTAGAAGCCTATCCGGAGTTCACTAGCGGGCAATAATAAGTTTTTCCTCCCCCAGCTATTTATTAGTTGTTTAAGGGGCGCCTTTGGCGTCCCTTTTTTATGCTGGAATGGAATGGGCTTATCGTATCTTTTAGGTTACATAGTGAGTAATCACTAACTCGACAAGCTACCTTTTGCTATAATTAGATTTATGGATAAACGCCAAGATGTCATAGAGTCAATCCTCGAAATTGGTCGAAAAACTATGCCTACTGGTATGGCGGATGCGATAAAGGACAATTCTCTTGCATTAATGAGAAGCAAGTTAGAAGAGATGGATGTGGTCAGTCGTGAGGAGTTCGATATTCAAACTGGGGTACTCGCAAAAACCCGGGCTGAATTGGAGCGTTTGGAAGCACGGCTGGCGACATTGGAACAAAAATTTGTCAAGTAGTGCGTTTTCAAATTAACCGCCATTAGTAAAGTTTTTACTCGCTCGATAGCGCAGAGAGCAAATACCCCACCATTGGATCGGTGCTTGTTTATTCGGTTGGTGTCCCGTAAGATTCTTCTTCCTGATGGTGCCTTTGCGTATTTGTTACGACACTCATTACGTCAAAGGGTAAACGGGAAGTAGGGTGTCCACTGCAGGATTTCCCTCGCTGCCCCCGCAACGGTAAAGCGCATTGCGCTAAGCCCGACACCGGCCACCGGGTAACTTGTAATGATGAAGCGGAGGGCTTTGTAGCTGGTGTTCAATGTTTTTCTTGTTCTCCCTCGTAATCTCTCCCTCAGTGCAACTTTAACCTGAGGAACTATCTTGTGAAATACTTACCTATAGCTCTGTCTTTGGCGCTGCTGAGCGGTGCCGAATTGGCGTTAGGGCAATCCAATAATTCAACAATTTTCGATGAAGTAACAGTTACTTCCAGCCGTATTGAAGTGCCGTTGCGACAGGTGGCAACTTCAGTCACTGTCATTAACCGCGAAGAGCTTGAACTTAAGGGGTACAGCACTGTTGCGGAAGCCTTAAGAACCTATGCCGGTATCGGTGTTAGCAATAGTGGAGGCCAGGGTAAATCAACTGCTTTGAGAATTCGGGGTGAAGAAGGATTCCGTACCCTGGTGTTAATCGACGGTGTGAATATGTCGGATCCTACTAGCACTCAGATTGGGCCACAGATTGAGAATTTACTGACCAGCCACGATGTTGAGCGTATTGAAATTTTGCGCGGCCCACAGGCTTTTATGTATGGTGCCGATGCTGGCGGAGTAGTGAACATTATCACCCGGTCTGCGGGAGAGTCTTTGGCGGGTGGTATTTCCCTTGAGTCTGGGTCGTTCGGAACTTTTAATACAGGTGCACGTTTGTCGGGAGGCAGTAAGGTAGCTTATTACTCGCTCGCGTTCACACGCAATGAAAGCGATGGATTCAACGCGCGTGCAGACGATACTAGTTTGATGGATGATGATGGTTATAAAAATACAACTACTCATGCCAAGTTAGGTTGGAATATTAGTGAAGCAGTGCGGGCCTCTATAGTATTGCGCGACATTGACGCGGATACTGAGTTCGACAACTGCGGCTTTCCTTCGGTTGATGCTTGTGAGGCCTTTTCTAAACAACAAAATGCCAAATTGAAAATGGAGTACAAGACAGCGTTGGCGGAGCACTCCGTTTCTTACGCTAAGACCGTGCTAGATCGGGAGATATTAGAATCTGGCGTAAAATCATTTGCAACTATGGGCGAAACTAGCGAAGTGGAGTATTTGGGCTCATACGGGTTTGGTGATACCCAAGCATTGGTGTTCGGCGCAGATTATCAAAAATATAAAATTACAGCTTCTGGTGATGAATCAGATCGGAATCAAAAAGGAATATTTGTGGAATATCAGCACTCCTTTCACGATCGATTATTCTTTACCGCTGGAGCCCGTCGAGATGATAACTCTGATTTTGGCACGCATACAAGCTGGCGTCTTTCAGCGGCGTATGTGAAAGATCTCGCAAATGGAAACATATTCAAACTACGCAGTACTTTTGGCAATGGCTTTCGTGCACCTAGTTTAGCTGAGGTTGCTTATAATTTTGGGCCCTTTGCCTTTGGCAATCCGGCTGGATTAAATTTGCAGGAAGAAACAAGTAAAGGCCTTGATATTGGAATTGAGTATCTGTTTGAGAGTGGAACTGCAGTTAAATTGACCTATTTTGACCAACAAATTGAAGACGAAATATTTTTTGATCTGATTGATTTTAGCGGGTATTTGCAGGCTGTTGGGAGTAGTGAATCAAATGGTGTTGAATTCGAGTTAGATATTCCGGTTGGAGTGAATTTTGGTATTACGGCAAACTTCACTTACAACGAAACTCAAACCCCTGAAGGTATCACCCGAGCTCGTCGGCCTGAGCACCTAGCTAATTTAGGTCTACGATATAACAGTGACGATAAAAATTTAAATTTATTAGCTAATTACAGAGTAGCTAATAACACCTTCGATCAGATATTTGGTATTGGCTTAGTATCGCTGGATGATTATCAAGTGTTAGATGTCAGTGTAAATTATCGAATAAGTGATGCCTGGCAGCTGTTCGGGCGGATCGAAAATATTAAAAATGAGGACTATCAAGAAGTTATAGGATTTAATTCCGCTGGGCGAAATGCTTATGCAGGTGTTCGTCTAAGCTTTTAGTCTTACGAGATTGGATGCTAGTAAAATGCGTTTATTAACTGGGAGACAATTAATTTGGTTACTAGGGCTTGTGGGGCCGTGTGTCGCCTTAGCAGCTTTATTTGTCGGATCCACCAACATCTCGCCGTTGGTTATATTTTATATACAAGCTAACGCACAAGATTGGATAATTCTCCAAGAAATTCGGTTACCCAGAGTCTTGTTATCAATGTTGGCGGGTATAGTTCTAGCCATGTCAGGGGCAGTGCTCCAGGGTTTGTTTCGGAACCCTCTGGCAGACCCAAGTTTGATTGGTGCCAGTGCGGGGGCTTCAACTGGGGCGAGTTTAGCTATCTTGCTTGGCTCTACTTTGACTATTGGTAGTGGCTTAGCGGGTTTGTCTGTGGTAGCGATGGGTGCGTTTATCGGGAGCAGCTTGGCGGTTTGGTTAGTGTATCGATTATCTGCTGGACCTCGAGGGACTTCAGTCTCTACCATGTTGCTGGTTGGTATTGCGATTAGTGCTCTAGCAGCCGCATTAAATAATTTGATGGGCTTTGTTGCTGACAATGAAATGTTGCGTCGCATGAGCTTATGGCAGATGGGTAATTTGGATCTTGCTGATTGGAATCGAGTAAAACTCGGTTCGGTTATGCTTATCGCTTTTGTGTTGTTATTGTACCGTCAGGCCATTAGTTTAAATGCAATGCTACTTGGCGAGTCAGAGGCGCATCATCTGGGCGTTCCGGTTGAAGCATTAAAGCGGCGTTTGATTCTGGTAACTGCATTGGGCGTTGGTGTATGCACAGCGATGGTCGGAACCATTGCATTTGTAGGACTTATTGTGCCGCATTTGGTGCGCTTAATATCGGGGCCTGACCATAGGACACTGCTACCGGCTTCCGGTTTACTCGGTGGGGTACTTCTGATGCTGGCTGATTCGCTCGCGCGCGTAGTAATTGCGCCTGCTGAGCTACCGGTTGGCGTGATAACCGCTCTTTTAGGGGTCCCATTCTTTATTTTATTATTAAGACAACATAGTTTCGTCAATGTTAGAGATTAGAAATATCGCTGTAGAAATCGCAGGCAAGCGATTGCTTCATGCCGTTAGCCTGGATGTGCAGTCAGGAGAAGTGGTCGCTTTGCTTGGGCCAAATGGGAGTGGAAAAAGTATGTTGATCAGCACC
Organism: Arenicellaceae bacterium; assembly: GCA_029246505.1. Taxonomy (GTDB): domain Bacteria; phylum Pseudomonadota; class Gammaproteobacteria; order Arenicellales; family Arenicellaceae; genus UBA10349. The sequence goes on along the minus strand of JAQWNC010000010.1, from coordinate 82,932 downwards.
ATTACCGGGGAGCAAACAACGCTGTCGGGCTCGGTGCAATTTCACGGTAATACTATTGATGCATGGCAGGCACAATCATTGGCTCGGCATTTGGCTATATTGCCTCAGAAGTCAGTACTGAGTTTTCCGTTTACCGGCCGAGAAGTGATCGAACTGGCGCGTATTCCGCATAATACTGGTCGCCAGATTGATGCTGCAATAGTTGACGAAGTACTGGGAAAACTCGATGCACAAGGTTTGTCCGAAAAACTGTACCCAACCCTTTCAGGTGGGGAGCAACAGCGAATTCAGTTGGCCAGAGTTTTAGCACAAGTTTGGCAGCCAACGCGGTTGCCACGTCTACTGATACTAGATGAACCATCGTCATATTTTGATTTGGCGCATCAAATACTGCTATTAAAGCTAGTGCGTGGACTGGTTGGTAAGGATTTGTCTGTATTAATAGTTTTACACGATATCAATATGGCTGTGAGCTGTGCCGATAGGGTCGCTTTGCTAAAGGCTGGAAGGTTATATACGGTTGGTGATACGCACTCAGTAATTACTGAAGAGAATCTTTTATCAGTATTTGGCGTTGAGTGTGCGTTTGTGACAGATCCTCGTACGGGTCAAAAGATTGTTGCTTTACGTCATGATCACGAGTCGATCAATGAGAAAGAAATGATAGTGCGATGATGCGGGTTTTGATAAAGGGTATCTGCTCGAATGTCTCGGTGTTCGCTCTGACTCTAATATTCGCTTTGGCAGTAACACTGATAAGTTCATCTTATGCGCAAGAGAGGGCGATTTCATCAAACGAGGCGCAGCTAAATAAGCGTCAGCCAAATGAAGCTCAGCGCATTATTAGCCTTGCGCCCCATATTACCGAATTGCTTTTTGCGGTGGGTGCTGGTAACCAAATAGTGGGTACGGTTAGTTATAGCGATTACCCGGCTCAAGCAAACGGAATCCCCCGCATAGGCAGTCACAATAAATTTAATTATGAAGCGATATTAGCGCTTAGGCCGACTCTGGTAATTGGTTGGGATAGCGGGAACGGTGCGGAAAGCATAAATAGACTCGAGCAATTGGGGTTACATGTTTATTACTTTGAGTCTCATAGCCTGGAAGATGTTGCGACCAGTTTACTTGTTCTGGGTAAATTAACTGGGAACGTTGTGCGTGGCGAGTTACAGGCCTCTTTGTTCCATCAACGGCTGAATATACTTAAAGCTCGATACGCCAAGTCAAAACCTATTTCAGTTTATTACCAATTATGGAATGAGCCGCAGATGACGATTAACGATAAACATTTGATTAGCGATGTGATTCGTTTATGTGGAGGACATAATATTTTTTCAGATGCAGTCCCTTTAGTTCCCAAGGTGGGTATAGAAAGCATAATACGGCGTGCCCCAGAAGTTATTATTGCGGCTGGTATGTCTGATGATCCACCAGAATGGCTAGGCGATTGGCGAGAATGGTCGAGCATTCCCGCAGTAAAATATAATAACTTGTATCATGTTCACTCGGACTTGTTGCATCGACACAGCCCCCGAATCCTTGATGGGGCTGACCGAATGTGTGAAATTTTGAGTGCCGCTCGGTAGTTGATTACCGAAAATGAAGGCTATTATTTGTCCAGAATCGCCTCCATGCGATCCATCACGCTGTTCATTCGGGCGATAGCCGCTCGGTAAGGCCCAGGGGAACTCATGTCGAGGCCAGCTGACATAAGAATGTCGTGTGGGTAATTTGAGCCCCCTGCTTTTAAAACGTTTATAAACGCTTCACTGATGCCTTCTTCGCCATCAATAATTTTTTCTGCAAACCACGCTGCCCCTGCTATTGAAGTAGCGTATTGGTAGACATAAAAATTGTAGTAAAAATGTGGAATGTAGGCCCATTCGTTGGCATAAATATCATCGATTATCAGCACACCTTCGTCGTGGCCATGATAGGTTTTTAATAATCTCAGGTAGCGATCTGTGAGGCCGCTTCCAGTGAGTGGTTCGTCCGCTTCTACGGCTGCATGTATTTCAGCTTCGAACTCGGCAAACATAGTTTGCCGGTAAAAAGAGCCGCGCATCGATTCAAGCGATTGGCCGAGATAAAATAGTCTCTCTTCGTCGGACTCTGCTCGTTCCAGTAGATACTCTTCGAGCAATATTTCGTTTATTTGAGAAGCCATTTCAGCAATGAAGGTAGAGTAGGCAGCCTTGCTATATGGTTGAGCTTTATTCGCTAGTAAGGAATGTACTGCGTGCCCCCACTCATGTGCATAGGTCGACAAAGAGCTAAAATTGTCATTATGGTTTAGCAATACGTAGGGATGAACATCGTAGGCCGAACCGTTCATGTACGCACCAGAGCGTTTACCTTTGCTGGGGTATGCGTGCACCCAGTTTTCGCTCAGGCCTTGTTCCAGATGGTCTAGATATTCGCTACCGAAGGGTTGCAAGGCGGCAACGGTTAGTTCGCGGGACGTCTCAAGATCAAATACTTTGTCACTGCTAACCAGGGATGGGTATATATCGTAATAGGCAAGCTGATCTATTTCCAGCATGCGGGCACGAAGTTTGAAGTAACGGTGTAGGGTAGGCAGTCCAGCATTAACTTCTTCGACTAGCGTTGTATACACGCCGCTGGGTAAGTTTTCTGAAGACAGTTCACTGGTAAGCGTATCTGGGTAATTTCGAACCCTGGCCATCATGGTGTTTGCGTTTACCTCTGTCGCAAGCAGCATGCCCAGACTGTCTTTGAATTGATCCCATTTGGTCCAAAAAGTATCGAAAACGAGTTTACGATCATCACGATTTTCTGCTGCGCGATAGCGAGTGTAGGCGGCTTGATCCAGGTAGACTTCAGTTCCATCTGAAAGCGCTATCGTTGGCCATTCGATATCAGCATTCACCAGTAACTCATATATTTCATTTGGGCTACCTAATACAATTCCCGCGGCGGCTAGAATATTTTCGGTTTCAGCACTTAGTGTATGGTCTTTGTTACGCAGGATGTCGTTGATATAGTGGTCGTATTCGGCTAAATCAGGCTCTGCTGCAAAGTATGCCCTTATATCACTCTCATCTGCAGCAAGCAGAGTTGGCTCAACCCAGGAGGTAGCTTCTCCAAGCTTTGAATATAGTGAGCGTGCTTTTGCCAGTCTTTCCTGACTCTCTGCGAGGTTTTGATCTTCGTCGTTGGTAGTGCTGGCATACACGTACAAGCGGCTAATGGCCTTGTAAGTGCTTCCTATAGCAGACATTGCTGCGAGTAAATCGCTTGATGAATTTGTAAGAGTTTCTTTATGTTCGGTCAGATCCACGAGAGACTCGTCTATCTGGTTATAAGCAGTTTGCCAAGCTTCTTCACCTGCATATAAATCGGACAGGTCCCACACCACAGGGGTATTGGCTTCCTGATTTGGCTGCGCTAAAAGAGCTGTCGGGGTAAAACAGAGGACGAGTAAGAAAAGTAGTCTTTGTGGCATGATAGTTAACATTGTAAATTTTGATCAAACAGCAATATAACGTTTTGTTAGAAAGCCGTCAGTGATTTATGGAAGTTGTAATTAAAGGGCCAGATGAATACGCGGACATCATTGCGCAGCAGATACAGCTATGTGCAAATCGAAGTGGTTGTGAGCAGACCAGTATTGAGTTAATCCAGCGAAACGGTCAGTTAGAATTACTGGAACAGGTCACTATTAATTCGGTTAAGCAAAGCGATAGGGCTGCACAGCAAGCTGTCTCGCAGCAGCTTAGGCATAACATTGATGTGGCTCAATTTGTTAAACAACAAAAATCCTGGCCAGCAGCTAAGCATAAACCGTTATCACAGGCAATTGGGCGTAAAACACGTAAACTAATTGACGCGACCGCAGGTTGGGGTGGCGACGCCATGCGCTTCTGTGCCCAGGGATACGAAGTAATATGTTTGGAGCGGCAGCCACTTTTTGCCTTGGTATTAAGCGATGCTATGCGGGTTTTGGCCGAAACTGAATGGGTGCAAAAGAACTCGGTTTCGGTACCAATAGTAGAATGTGGTGAGGCTATGCAATTGCTCGGGAGGAGTGAGTTTGATGCAGACTGCATTTATTTAGACCCTATGTTTCCAAGTAAGCGGAAGTCATCTGCTATGGCGAATAAAAGTATGGAGTTGCTGCACCGTTTGATCGGTGAAGATATTGATGCTGATTCCTTGGTGAGGCATAGTGCTGAAAATTATCCGAGGACAGTGGTAAAAAGGCCAAACTATGCACCTCCATTATGGCGTAAGCCAGACGAGCAATTTGGCGGTAAACTTATTCGTTACGATGTGTATTTTCAATCCAGATCTAAAGATTAATGTCTAAGTCGAGATTCTATGCGCCTCGAGATTTCGTGGTGGGTGACAGTGTTGAGCTGGATACAGAACAGTCTCGTCATGCAATAAAGTCTAGACGCTTAAAGCCTGGCGAGTCTGTAGAACTGCTTAATGGGGTTGGACAAATTGCCGTGGCGAAGCTTATGCCGCAATCTTCCCGCAGTGCGGCAGTGTTGACGGTACAGGAAGTTAGCACAGAGAAAACTTCTACATTTGACTTGACGATAGCCGTAGCTGTACCGAAGGGGGATCGTCAAAAAACTTTGCTGGATATGCTCACTCAGTTGGGCGTTAATCGGATTGTGCCGATCAACTGTGAATATTCGGCTACTCGTGCAAATGACAAATTAGTATCGAAGTGGCAGCGTCTGGTAATAGAGTCTTGTAAGCAATCTGGTCGTGCCTGGTTTCCTGAGATTGGATTAGCTGCAGAGGCATTAGTTTTTGGTAAACAGGCGGGTGATCACGGAACATATTTTTTACTTGCAGACCCGGGAGGTGAGTCGTGGCAAGATTATTGCAAATCTACAGAGCTTGCTCACACTGTGGTTTGTTTGGTAGGGCCAGAAGGCGGCTTTAGCGAAAGTGAAATCCATGCAATGGTAAAATTTGGAGGCAGAAGAGTGACGATCGCATCGCATATATTAAGGATCGAAACCGCTGCAGTGGCCATGGCTTCGTTATTACTAGCTGTGTGATAGCTCGCCAAACATAATTACACAGCAGCTTTATTGGCCAACCTGCCAATAAAGATAAATTAAAACCTTAGTTTAGTATTTCAGTCGATCGCTTGAATTTTATTTGTTTGCTGCATCAGTACTTCCAGCTGAGACTTAGCATCCTTAAGTTTTTCATGTTCTTTATCGACCACCGCTTGGGGTGCTTTATCTACAAAGCCTGCATTGGATAATTTGCCTTCGACGCGTTTAATATCACCCATAAGCCGTTCGCTCTCCTTGTTAAGCCGGACCAACTCAGCTTGCTTGTCGATTAAAGAGCCTAGCGGTATTAGGACCTGGACATCGCCTACTAGAGCAGTGGCTGAGTCTGGTACATCTGACCCTTTGGATATAGAGTCGATCGATTCCATATTTGCAAGCCGCAGTAATAAAGAGCGATTTGCTTCTACGTAGCTACTCAGTTCTGGTGTCAGCCCAGATAAAAGCACCGGAAACTTTTTAGATGGCTCGATATTCATTTCGCCTCGAATGTTACGTACTGCCGAAATCACCGACTTAACCCATTCAATTTCCACGTTTGAATCTGCATAACGACAGCTATCGTTAGAGACCGGATAAGGTTGTAGCATTATGGTGTCGCCTTGTGCAGCGGCAAGCAGTTTTACGTCCTGCCAAATACGTTCGGTAATATACGGCGTAACCGGGTGTAATAGTCTAAGCAAGGTTTCAAGCACTCTAACCAGAGTGCGTCGGGTACCACGCAGTTGCTGTTCGCTTGCGGTTTTGCTGGCTAGCATTACCTTTGCCATTTCCAGGTACCAACTGCAGTATTCGTCCCATACAAAGCTGTATAGTACCTTGGCGAGTTGGTCGAAACGGTACGACTCAATATGCTGGGCCGCTTCTATTTCGACTTGTTGCAATCGATCGATTAACCACTCATCAGCCGCCCGTAACTCATAAGGTTCATCATGTTGCCCGCAATCTTGCCCTTCTGTATTCATTAGGACGAAGCGAGCTGCGTTCCACAATTTATTACAAAAGTTTCGGTAGCCTTCTACGCGGCCGAGGTCAAAGCGAATATCGCGTCCTAAAGTTGCTTGCGAGGCAAAGGTAAAACGAAGTGCATCTGTACCAAATGCCGGCAGCCCATCGGGGAATTGCTTTCGGGTAGATTTCTCAATTTTTTCTGTCATTTCTGGCTGCATTAGCCCGGTGGTGCGTTTACTTACAAGGGCCTCGAGATCAATGCCATCTATGAGATCTAACGGGTCTAATACATTGCCCTTGGATTTGGACATTTTTTGACCTTCTTGATCGCGAACCAAGCCGTGGATATAAACTTCTTTAAACGGCACTTTACCGGTAAATTTTAGGCCCATCATGATCATGCGGGCGACCCAAAAGAAAATGATATCGAATCCTGTAACCAGCACCGATGTCGGGTAATAAAGATCCAGCTCTTCGGTTTTTTCCGGCCATCCAAGAGTTGAAAATGGCCATAACGCAGAGGAGAACCACGTATCCAGTACATCGTTGTCTTGAGTCAGTTTTGTGTCTGGCCCTGCTTGTTCTCGCGCTTCAGCTTCAGTTTTGGCAACGAAGATATTTCCTGCGTCGTCGTACCATGCAGGTATACGGTGGCCCCACCAAATCTGTCGGGATACACACCAATCCTGGATATTATTCATCCAGTCGAAGTAAGTATTACTCCAGCTTTCCGGTATAAATTTGATATCACCATTTTTTACTGCTTCAATAGCGGGATCCGCAAGAGGTTGTATTTTTACAAACCATTGGTCGGTCAATAAGGGTTCGATCACAGCATTGGTGCGGTCGCCGCGCGGAACCATTAACTTGTGGGGTGTAATTGAATCAAGAAGCCCTGCTGCATCAAGGTCAGCGACAATTTGTTTGCGTGCTATGTATCGATCCATCGCGTGATATTTTGAGCCTTGCAAATCAATACTGGCATCAAGTGACATAATATTGATTAGTGGAAGGTTGTGGCGACTACCAAGTTCATTATCGTTAAAGTCGTGGGCGGGAGTTATTTTCACGCAACCTGAACCAAATTCCGGGTCCACATATTCGTCAGCAATAACCGAGATTTTACGATCGATGAGCGGTAACCTGATCTGCTTGCCAATTAGATGCTGATAGCGCTCATCGTCGGGGTGAACGGCTACTGCAGAATCCCCCAGCATGGTTTCCGGACGGGTAGTGGCCACTACCATAAATTGAGTTGGGTCATCCGCCAGAGGGTATTTGAGATTCCATAAGTGACCGTCCTCTTCTTCTGATACAACCTCCAAATCTGATACTGCGGTGTTTAGTACCGGGTCCCAATTTACCAAACGCTTGCCGCGATAAATGAGTCCCTCTTGATACAGCGATACAAAAACTTGGGTGACGGCATCCGATAATCCCTCATCCATGGTGAAGCGCTCGCGCGACCAATCCAGTGAAGAACCCATGCGTCGGAGCTGGCAAGTGATATTACCGCCAGACTCTTCTTTCCATTGCCAAACTTTTTCTATGAACTTTTCTCTACCTAAATCATGTCGAGAAATCTTTTCGGCAGCTAACTTTCGTTCGACCACCATTTGGGTGGCGATACCAGCATGGTCACTACCAGCTTGCCACAAGGTAGGTTCGCCGCTCATGCGGTGATAGCGAGTGAGCAAATCCATGATCGTGTCCTGGAATGCATGACCCATGTGCAGGCTGCCGGTCACATTGGGAGGTGGAATAACGATGCAGTATCCATCGTGGATATCGGTATCTTTTGGGCTTTTTTTGCCTGTAGCAAAATAACCTTCGCTTTCCCAGCGCTGGTAGATACTTTGTTCTATCTCGCTAGGTTGGTATTGTTTGTCGAGGGACTGGCTCATGCCTGTGTAAATACTCGTGAATCGATCCAGTGCGCGATTATACGTGACGATTAAGTGTAGTGGGTGAGCTTTATCTACAGACTTCAGTAACCAAAGTGACAGATTGATAAATTCCTACGAGCTTTAGCAAATTACCAGTTAACGAGCTAGTAATTTTCTGCAGAACCGCAACAATTACGCCCCACGAGTTGGCCGTGCTGTATGAGGTAGCTGTTCGATGAGTGTTGTAGTAGATTCTCTAAATTGATTTGCAGAGTTGGAGTAGTTGCATGGCGTTTGATCTTGAAGTGAACGGAAACGCGTATTCGGTTGAGGCTGACCCCCAGACACCATTGTTATGGGTGATCCGTGATCAACTCGGGTTGACTGGTACTAAATTTAGCTGCGGTATTGCCCAATGTGGTGCGTGCACCGTTCATCTTGATGGGCTCCCGTTTCGCTCCTGCCGCGTACCAGCGTCAGTAGCAGTCGGCAAGTCGGTTACTACTATAGAAGGGCTCTCGTTAGCGGGTGATCATCCTATTCAAATTGCATGGAAAGAGTTTGATGTGCCGCAATGCGGTTATTGTCAATCGGGAATGATAATGAGCTCGCTGGCGCTTCTCAAGAAAACCCCTGACCCAACGGATGCCGAGATCGATGCCGAGATAACCAATATATGTCGATGCAGTACATATCACCGCGTTCGCGAGGCTATCCACCGGGCCGCAGAACTGATGAAGGCTTGAGGGGTATGAATTGATGAGCAAGTTGAAATTAGACAAGAATCAGAAAGATAACGTTGCTATTGATCGGCGTGAGTTTTTGGCTATTGCCGGGGCCGCTACCGGTGCTTTGGTGCTAGGTTTTTGGGTGCCTCAGAAACGCGCTAATGCTGCTGAGAATTCTGGAGCAACTTGGTATGAGGAACCGGAAGTGCCGGAGCTAAATGCCTGGGTTGTGATCGAGCCGGATGACACGGTAATTGTGCGCATCGCCCAGACCGAGCTTGGCCAAGGAGTTTGGACGTCAAACGCTATGATGGTATGCGAGGAGCTGCAGTGCGACTGGAGTAAAGTTCGGCCGCAATACGCTTCTGTTAACCGGGATGTACGGGAGTCCGCACCAGAATGGACACTTAATGTCATGGGCGATGGTGCTTTCGATCCTATCGGTGGTGGTGAACCACTGTTTCGAGGTCGTGAACCGGTGCGTGGCATTCCAGACAGTCTTTACCGACGGATGCGAACCAATGAAGCTTCGTCGGTACGCGACGGTCGTTACTACCTACAACTTGCGGGTGCAGAAATTCGCGAACGATTATTGCTTGCGGCGGCAGCTTTGTGGAGCGTGCCGACAGCTGAGTTGACGGCAAAAGATAGCGTTATCAAGCATGAGGAGAGCGGTCGCAGTACCACCTTCGGAAAAATTACTCATTTAGCGGCTGAAACTCCGCATCCAAATCCTGAGACTATCGGTATCAAACCTCCGAATGAATGGACCTTGATGGGGACCGAGCAGAAAAATATTGACGTACCCGCAAAAGTAACGGGTCAAGTGGTTTATGGAATTGATGTTCGTTTGCCTGGCATGAAGTGGGCAGCGCTCAGGGCTTGCCCGGTCTATGGAGGTGATGTTAAGAGTTACGATTTTGATACGATTCGTGACCTGCCTGGTGTGAATTCTGCCGTTCAGTTACCGATTCCTGATCCGTCATTGCTTCGGGGTCGGCAATTTAGCGGAGCGGTTGCCGTTATCGCAGATCACTGGTACCAGGCCAAGACAGCACTTGATGAAATGCCGGTAGAGTGGGATATCCCATCTGAAAACGCAACGGCCAATACCGCGGACATGCATCGAAAACTAGTGTCTTTGCTGAATGAGTCCGGCAGTATTCAGGTGGATGAGGGTGATGTGGAGACGGCGATTCTAGGTGCTAGTCAGACGGTGGAAGCGGAGTATTCGACACCTTATTTACCGCGTGCGCGTATGGAACCAGGCAATGCTACTGTACTGGTTACCGATGAAAGAGTTGATGTTTGGATCGGCGATCAGAGTCCTCAGGAAACTCGTCGCAGTGCCTCTGTAATAACTGGAATACCGGAGGAGGGGGTCTATATCCACCTTTGCCATTTGGGCGGTGGTTTTGGCCGGAACGGTAACGGTCCTCAGGCGGAACAGGCAATTATGATAGCCAATGCCAATCGCGGTACACCAATACATCTTTTGTGGACTCGTGAAGAAGACTTTGTTGGTACCACTTACCGTGCAATGGGAGTTGCTAGATTACGGGCGGGGCTGGATGCTGACGGCTGGCCAGTTTCGCTCGAAGTGCGCACGGGCATGCAAGATGACGGGTTCGGCCCGACATCCTCCTTTGCTACAGCTTCTCGCTACTATGCACCTAATTATCGATTTTCTAATCACACTACAAATTTTCATATTCCGTGCGGTACGCGCCGAGGGGTGGGCCAGGCTGCGCACGAGTTTTATCGTGAAACCTTTATAGATGAGTTAGCGCGAGCAGCTGGAAAAGACCCGTATCTGTATCGGCGCGAATTGATAACTAGAACGAACCTACCGCATCGAGACGATATGATTAGGGCGTTGGATTTGGTCGCTGAGATGTCGGGCTGGGGTACTCCTTTGCCAGCAGGTACAGCCCGTGCCATAGCACTCGAAGAAAAGGGTGCCGAGGCGAGTGGAACGGCGACTATTAGCGCTATGGTGCATACGGTTTCGGTTAGTCAGGAAGGTCTGGTAAGGCTCGAGCGGGTTGATGTTGCGCTGGATCAGGGTTTTAGTTTAATCAACCCCTTATCTGTCAAGAAGCAGATTGAAGGGCAAATTATTTGGTTCTATAATGATGCGATGCACCAGGCAAACACTGTCCTTGAGGGGCGCATTGTCGAAAATAATTTTGACCGGTTCTCCATATCGCAGATTAAGGAAGATCCACCCGAGATCAACATACAATTCTTTAAAACGGGGCATTGGATGCGAGGTATGGGGCATGACAGAGCTACCTCGGTTCAGTCCGGAATTAGTGATGCAATATTTCAAATTACAGGTAAGCGCTTTAGGGACCTACCATTCAGTAAGCACGATTTGAGTTGGGGCTAAAAAAAGTTTTTGCTGGCGTTTTTTGAAGGTTTTAGTTAGGGTTTTTTAAAACCCTTTTTCCTAATCGTTTTGCCAGTGCAGCAGAGGGTTTCACCTAAGCATTGCTGCCCTTGGCCGGTAATGTGATGTGGGGGCTAATCTCAGCTAATGTATCAAGAGTGTTGATGGCTAAGTCAGTAGATGTTTGATATCTGGGTTGTGAGCGAGAACGCTTGCTAGTTTGAGTGCTTCGGCTTTTATCGTTTGTGTCCGCATCTCCGCTTTCAATTTTATCCATTAGAATCGGTGCGCACGATCAACAGATCTCGGGTCAGTGTTAGCATTATCCTCTACAAGGGAAGCACTGGAATCATCGATTGTGTAGATCGAGGGTTGTTCAACAGATTCAGATAGAGCTTCTATTTACGCGAGCATTTCTTCTTTATTTTCGTGGTCTAAGCCGGTTCAAAGCTCAGACTATTCTAGTAATCTCTGAAGTGTTAGCAAATGATCTTGCAGTTTGTTTGATGGGTTTTCTTTGGCCATCATAAGTATTTACTTTTAACTGAAGATTCTTCTCGAGGGCTTATTATTACTAAAGTATAGGTTATAGGGTTATTGCGTGCATTTTAGTAGTGATGCCGGCATCACGATAGTGTTTATATCGAATTCTTGCGGCCTGTTTGTCTAATTCATCATAATCAACCAATTCTGCCCGTCTAGATACTGGTGGGTTATCCGGCAGTAATTCGCTACTAAGATTAACAATAACATCAAACAATTCACCGCCAGCGTGCATCAAATTTTCAGACTCCAATAAGTGCACCATGTATTGCTGAATATCTATTAGGTTTTCCTTATCTACTTTCTGATGAGGGATAAACGAAGTATCGCTAAACTGCCAGAGTAAGCTATCGAGTTTGTCTATTTGTTGCGTGTCTTCACATACCAGTAGGATCCGCTTACCCGTATTTGTAAGTTTGTTAGTAAGCCTGCAGGCAAGTTTTAGTTTGCCATTTGAAACAGGCGCTTCCAGTAAATAAAAGTCAACTTGTTCGGTCACGGCTAATTTAGTTGGTCCGGTCGATCAAGTACTGGGTCAATATTGGTACGGCTCGGCCGGTAGCCCCCTTCTGCTTTCCGCCACTGCGCCAAGCTGTGCCCGCAATGTCTAGGTGAGCCCATGTTAAGTCCTCGGTGAAGCGTGACAAAAAGCAGCCTGCAGTAATGGTGCCTGCGGCGCGCCCACCGATGTTGGCGATATCGGCAAAATTGCTGTCTAATTGCTTTTGGTAGTCATCCCATAAGGGAAGTTGCCAGGCCCGGTCCTGACTGGTTTCGCCGGCGTTAATAATGTCGTTAACTAGATCTTGATCGTTACCCATCACCCCGCTTGCATGAGAACCGAGTGCAACAATAACCGCACCAGTCAACGTGGCGATATCGATAACTGTTTTAGGCTTGAATCGTTTGCTATACGTTAATGCATCACACAAAATAAGACGACCCTCGGCATCAGTATTCAATATTTCTATTGTCTGGCCAGACATGCTTTTAACAATATCTCCGGGCTTATTCGCATCCCCGTCTGGAAGGTTTTCTGAACTTGGCACTATGCCAATTACATTTATTTCTAATCCCATTTCAGAAACAGCCTGCAGGGCACCAAAGACACTGGCAGCGCCACACATATCATATTTCATTTCATCCATTCCGGCCGAGGGCTTTATTGAAATGCCCCCCGCATCAAATGTTAGGCCTTTACCAACTAAAATGTAGGGCTGCTCCGTTTTCGATTTGGCTCCGCTATAATGCATAACTATCAGTTTGGCTGGTTGTCTGCTGCCACGACTGACCGAGAGTAGTGAGTTCATTCCCAGTTTTTTCATGTCAGATTCTGATAACACATCAACTTTTAGTTTGTGGCTTCGCCCGAGTGCGCGAGCTTGCTTGGCAAGGTAACTTGGAGTACAGATATTTCCGGGAAGGTCGCCCAAGTTTCTCGCAAGATCTTTACCGTTACTTATTGCTTGGCCAGATTGGCAGCCTAACTTGGTCTGTTTTACCTGTGCCTTGGTATTGACTAAAAAGCGAATACTAAGTAATTTTTGCTTAGACGGTGCATCTGCTGGAGCAGGTTGCTGCGCAACTCGATAGCGTTCGTCGCCTATTGCTTCAATTATATGGCGACTCAGTGATTCGAAACTGATCCCACAAGCCGAAATACCGACCAAAGAAATATCAACTGAACCTATTGAAGAACTTTTTAGTTTACCTGCAATTGATGTTGCGAGTTTTTTAAACGCAGCAACACTGTTATTGGAGCTTTTACCTACGTATACCAATATCAGTCGAGTATTTTGATTACCTAGAGCGGGAATTATCGTTAAGCGCCCGATTTTATTGGTCAAAGCGCCACTTTTAAATAAGGTTGAGAGACTACCATTTAGTTTTTGGTCAAAGCCCTTGGCTTCCGAGCCGAGTGTTTTGTCGGAATTAAGAAAGATTATGTGGCATGCTGCTGGCTTCAGGGCTACTTCTAAAAGGCTTACAGTGGTTTTCATACGGCTCCGCCCAAAATTATGCTGGGTATTGATTCGAAAATAGTGAGTGCTTCCGGGATAATGACTTGGGTATAAACCTATGCTAACTGTCTATAGTTAAACTGACGTTTAAGTTCAGGCTTAATGCCAAGTTAAAATCTACGGCGATTTGACATGAAGTATACTCAAACTAACGAGCTCTGATAGCGGCTAATTAGTAAATGGCTAGAATATTATTTACCCATATCGAAAATGTCGATTTCGAAAAACTTACTCTAATACACGCGAATAGCCCGTTGTCATAAATGATTATAAATCGAGCTTTTATTCGTGAGGTAGTGACGACTGCTATTGCAGTAACTATTGTCATTATTACGATTTTTTTGGTTGTGAGAATGATGGGTTTTCTTAACCAGGCAGCTGAAGGTTTGATACCAGTAGAGGCGGTGCTTACTCTGGTAGCTTTAAAAATGACTGCCTATTTAGACGTAATGATCCCGCTAATGTTTTATATAGCGTTGCTGATAGTGTTTGCCCGGTGGTACCGGGATAACGAGATGGCCGTATTAGCGAGTGCTGGCATGGGTATTGCTTCGTTTATTAAACCTGCGAGCATCATAGCGGGGGGAGTTACTGCTATTGTAGCTCTATTTGCATTTTATCTAACCCCACAGGCTTTGGCGAAAGGTTATACGATCGAAGCCGAATATCGAAATAGTAGTGAAGTTTCAGGAATTACTCCTGGTCGATTCATAGAAACTCGAGAGGGCGGCGGTGTATATTACGTCGAGAGTTTTAACCGGGATAAAAACTACTACGAAAATATTTTTGTATATAAGAATTCTTTTAACCGAGACGGCGTAGTTGTTTCGGCGATCGCTTACCGTACATTCGATACTGATACTGGGTATCAGTTTTTGGTTCTAAAGGATGGAACACGATATGAAGGTACGCCTGGCACTCCATCTTATCGGGTGATTGACTTTGAAACCTATGCTCTGCGTATGGAGCCGTTAGACCGCCCCGAAATTTATTTGCCAGTAAGGGCCTTACCGAATGCCGAGATTGCGTATGCTGAGCAGCCTATTCTTCGTGGGGAGTGGTATTGGCGAATGGCTAAGGTAATAGTATTTCCGGTGCTGACGCTATTTGCGTTGGGCCTGAGCTTTGTTGATGGGCGAACCGGCCGTGCTAGTGGTATGGTAACCGCATTTTTGGTCTATTTATTATATACCAATATTTTGGGATATATGATTGCTGCTATAAAAAAGGGAGACTTTACTAGCAGCGCTCCAATCTGGTTGGTGCATTTAATATTTTCGTTAATTGGACTTGTGATTCTTTATCGGCGAAATTTTAACCTGCCATTATGGTCCGATTTTCATGTGGCGGACCGGCTTAAACAGTTGAAAGCCGAGTGAGTATGTTGTCGTATAGTCTGTTGAGTGACCAATCGGTAGATAGCGGCTTTGGTTTAAAAAATAACTCGGCGAATAATAAACAGGTGGGTAACCGATGAGAATTTTGGATATCTACATTGGCCGTAATGTTATGCAGCAAACCATGATTGTGTTTGCGGTGCTACTCGGATTGTTTACTTTCGTTAGTTTTATCGACGAATTAAGTGTTATGGGAATTGGTGACTACGGGATAATTCAGGTTGTCCAGGTTGTTGTTTTATCAATTCCGAAACTGGTTTACGAAGTATTCCCGATGGCAGTACTGCTTGGGTGTATTTTGGCACTTTCGGCAATGGCTCGGGATTCTGAGCTGGTGGTAATACGGGCGGCCGGAATATCGATAAACCGCTTGGTAATTTCTGTTTTTAAGGTTGGCGCCGTTTTTGCAGTGGGGGCACTAGCAATCGGAGAGCTGCTAACGCCTTTTACCGAAGGTAAGGCGCTCAATGTTAAAAACGAATCTATGCATGGCAATCTTCGTCAGCAGGCTGATTATGGGGTCTGGATGCGTGACGAGGATACTTATGTGAAAATCACAGAAATTCTTCCTGATCTCTCATTTCTGAATATTAAGATTTTTGAATTTGATGAAGTAGGGCGACTACGCGCACTATCGAGTGCGGAGCAAGGACAGTTTATTAACGACCGTTGGACGCTTAGAGGTTTGAGTCGGACACAGATTTTTGCAGAGTCTTCTGATTCATCGGTGATTGAGGCAGCTTATTGGAACACCGAAGTTGATCCGGCTATTTTGCAAGTTTTTTTGATTCAACCGGAGCAATTGTCTGCCTGGCAATTATTTCAATACATTGAACATTTAGGCGCCAATAAGCAAGATACCACTAATCATGAATTGGTATTTTGGCAAAAATTAATGGTTCCGTTTACGACTGCGGTGATGCTCATGCTGGCAATCCCATTTGTGTTTGTGCAAACCAGAGGAGGAGGGCTGGGGCGCAGTCTATTTTTTGGTATTATGGTTGGCCTTGCATTTTTCGTGGTGAATAAAAGCTTTACCTACTTTGTGTTTTTATATGACATTCCTCCAATGTTTGGCGCTATTTTTCCAACCTTATTGGTGCTGATAATTAGTATTTTTTTACTACGTAGAATAAATTAGCTAGGCTGTCTGCTGCTAGAGCTTCTAGCACGTAAGGTAAGGTGCTCAAGCCACACACTTTTTTGTCTTGGTTTTGCCGGCTTTGGAGTTCTTTTTTAATACCACGATTCGAGTCCCGGATAATTTGTCGTGTAAGGTGAGATTATCTTTATCTACCAATATCCAAAGGTAGCCGATCCCAAGTAGTGCCCACGATAATATTGCTGAAACATATCGTATGTTTGCAGCTTTGAAACTTACTGGGTTGCCATCGGTATCTACCAGACGTAAATGCCAAGATTTCATTCCAAGTGTTTGGCCGCCTTTGCACCAAAAGCTGACGAAAAACCCGTAACTGATTGAAACCAAATACAGCTGTTTAAATAGCTTGCCCGGAAGCGTACTTTCCCACGTGTCCGGCACCGCCAAAAATGGCACAAAAAATAGCATAACAAGCGCTGCCAAAAGCAGCCCGTCGTAAACCATGATAATTATTCTTTTTATTAATCCTGGGCTCAGCATTACGAATGTTAATTAGGTAGTGGCTTTCGTGCAATCGGTGCGAGATATTAGCAAACTCGCGGGGTAGTTATATAAAAAAATTAATAAAAACATTGACGCTAAATTTAACTTGTGCACACCCGTAACCGTTTTGTAATAAATCATGACCCAAACAAAGACTGTTAAATTAAATTTCTATAAACATGATGTAAGATATTGATATATAAATTTAAAATAGATTGCCTAAAAATTAGGCAAGATAAACTGGTTTAGTAAATATCTAGTTCACAGGGGTAATTAGCAAAGTTTTACACAGACTTATCCACAGCTTGTGTGGACAAGTATTTGCACAATAATTGAGCATTACTAATGAGTGGTTAGTCACTGTCAAGCCCAGCCATAATCGGTTTAGGCTAGTACTAATAGGGCCCTAGCTTTTAGACAGGAAGCTTTACCAATGTTATCCACTTAGCGCAGAAAAAAGGCGACAAATAGCCGCCTTTTAAACCATGGTATTTGGGCCTTATTTGAGTAGTTTGCTTGCCATACCTATAATGCCTCAAATACCACCTAGTTGATCAAGCAGCTCACCTCCCTGGCTTGACTTATCGAGCATTTATGAAAGGGCTTCTTTCAAACCATTCAACAATGAACCTTGATCGGCATTTAACTGACTCGCCATTTCCTTAATTTTTTCCGAGCCGAAAGTGCTTTCCAGCTGATTTGTTGAGACTGGCCTATTATTGCCACCGCCCAACTAGCTCTGGGCTAAATCGGATAGTTCGCCGCCATTCATTCCACTTAATAGAGAACGTAAATCCATGTCTCCTCAAGAGTTTGAAAGTAGGTTGCCAAGCACCTTTCTAACGATATCGTTGTTAGCTAAACCACCAAGTTGTTGTGGGAGGGTTTTTACTCCTAAATTCATAATGTGGATAAAATTTACCTATTTCTTGATCAAACTATGGATTGTGCAGCAGTGACTGTATGTATAAATTGAAATGTTAGTAAACTTTCTAAAATCTATTTCTAGTTTAATTAGGTCGAGAGGCAATACTTGTTATCTAGTAATTGTTCATGCTGCGGTAATACGCGTTCAGGAAAGGTTAAGGCTAAACCTCCTAAACTGAGTATATTATTAGTTAAAGGCAACGAGATGGTCGCGATTCTAACTAGCTGATTTGAGACAGCTAGCTTGACTAGCTATAGAAAGTTCGGTGCAGTCTGATTTTGGTAGCTATCAAATTGAGAATTATAAAGATGGGTAGGAGCTGCAGACTTCGGCACTGGTAATGAAAGAATATGAGTGATTTTTAGGTTTATGATTTGTCCCCCAGTCGGCTCAAGGCATGTAGTGTAGCCGACGAAAACTCGAGGGTTCTATTTCCCCATCACATACGGGGCCCACGAGTTGGCAAATGGCGCGATATTTGCATTTTTTATACCTGATGGTTTGTTAGTGCTTAAGATTTTATTTTATTAACTTAAACCTACTTGGTCTTTTCGATTAAAGCGCTTAGCCAGGATGAAATATCCATGATCTCTTCAAGAGAGACACTGTGTTGTATTGGGTACTCATGCCAAGTGGTTTGATAACCGAAACTTTTTAGAGCATCCCGGCTGTTTAGCCCGAGCTCGTGAGGCACTAAAGGATCCAATGTTCCATGCCCTATGAAAATAGACGTCTGTTGATTGCTATTAGTACGCTCGGCTTCGCTGGCTTCGGCCAATGGTAGGTAGCAAGAAAGGGCCATTACGCCCAGTAAAGAATGCTTACTTCTCAGCATAGTATAAAGAACGACAGCGCCACCTTGTGAAAAACCTGCAAGAACAATCTTATCGGCATTTATTCCGAGGCCGATTTGCTCGCTTATTAGTCGCTCTATCAAGGTGAATGATTCCTGCATTCCTTCACGATCTTGTTTGCTGGCTATATCGAGCCCCTTTATATCGTACCAGGCAGGCATAAGCATTCCACCGTTTACGGTTACCGGTCGATCCGGAGCGGTTGGGAATATAAAACGAATAGATGCGTCCTCAGGTAAATGCAGTTGAGGAACTATAGCTTCGAAATCATGACCACTAGCCCCCAGGCCATGAAGCCAAATAATTGCATGAGACGGGGTGTTTCCAGTTTCCAGAATAATAGGATCTTTCATGACGCGATAAATTTAGTGAGGGGAGAGAGAGACTTTGAAGTTTTGATTTAAGCCGGGTTGATTGCTTAAGGCTAGAAGAGAAAATATGATCGTTAGCTCAGCAATCGATTGTGCTCGTTGTTTACAAATCATGATATCGCAGAATGTCTCTAAATATCGATACTCGTTTTACGTATTCCTCCGCCTGTTTACCTCTATTCAATATTTTTTGGCTGGTTGGAAATGGACGTTCAAGAGCGTATTCGCGGATTCCAAGTTTAGCGACTTCACGCCAGTAGATGCTTTTATTCCAGGAGGCGCGGGTTTTCGAGATAGCTTGATTTATTCCTTCTGGACCAAAATTATAGGCTGCAAGTAACAACTTGGTTCGTTCAGGCTCGGTGATATCGTCCGGTATGTTAGCCAGGATGTTTGCTAGATATTCTGCCGAGCCATTAATACTCTGCTCTACATCTGTTCGATCATCTAAGTTTAAGGAGGCGGCTGTTGCTTCAGTTATTTGCATCATGCCACGAACCCCTGTCGGTGAGATGGCGTCGGGGTTCCATAGGGATTCCTGATAAGAAACAGCGGCGAGAAGTTCCCAATCAAGGCCGTTTTGTTCAGCTGCTTTTTTAAACTGATCTAGGTATGTGGGAAGCACCTCGCTCACTGCTTCTTCAATGGCCCTAAGGTCGAGATAGTGCATGCTTTCTACAGTTTTAAAGTGTTGCTCTGCAACACGTTTAAGGTCGCCACTTTCTCGAATATGTTGAGTGAATTTCTCGAGTTTGGTGTAAAGATCGAATGCAGGTCGCTGGGGCAGATACCAAACTTTTTCCACCGTGCTGCCGGGATAAAAAGCCACACTTAGTTTTGGTAAATAGCGTCGCACGACGTTTAGCCGGTCTTCGGTGGTCATTGCAGTGGAGACTTTGCTCTCGACAAGATCTTGCAGCATCTGGTATCCATCTGAATAAGCTGTGCCGCCGACAATCAGCTCGTTTCTATACGTGTTGGGTATCCGTTTTTCGTAGGCGACAGAAGCGGATTGCAGTTGATCCCTGCGTGTTGGTCGTTTGGTACCGCGCTGGTAAGCAATAACAGTTGGTACCTGCAAGATCGTTGGGCTTTGCGAAACACCTTCGACCGCTTCGATGGAGCGGAGATACGACCCTACAATTAGGTCGCCATACCCAGCTTGCAAACTAGCAATTAGCTGGAAAGGAGGTTTATTTATTACTTTTAGCTCTACCTGTAGTTCGGAGGCGAATAGCTCGAGTACGTCATAGTCAAATCCAATTGAAACGCCTGTTGCATAGGTATATACACCTGGGGCTTCGGTAGCGAGAACACGCAACTCGCCAGATTTTTGAATGTCAACCAAGCTTCTAGCAGGTGGTTTATATTGGGATAGGAGTACACCAATCAATGCTAGGCCCAATATCACATAGAGCATTGACCGAAACTGGAAACGCTCAATCATACCAGCGCAATGTTTTTAACTTTATTTAACATTCCTTAGTTGTCCCTAACAACACACAGTGAATATAGCGAGCGTGGGCAAACTCCGGAAGCTATTTACCGAATAATTAATATTCCTTAGCAGTTAACAGTGTTAGCGCTCTTTTAGAGAGGTTTTTCGAAAAATATAGCGTGATTGTTTTTGTCGTTTAACACATAAGGACTAAAACCAAATTTTGTTTAACCAGCTGAACAGGAGAATTTTTAGTCAATACTTCGAGGGTGAGTTTACAGTAACTACGATGGGTAGCTATTTGTTCAACGTGGTCTAACATTTGATTAGAAAACCCCCGACCACGATATTTACTATGGGCAATCAAATCATGAATATTAATAAGCGGCTTACACTTAAAAGGTGGAGAAACCCTAGAAACAATTTATTAGCCCGGCTGCTTTGTTATTTACATAACACAGTAGGCTGAAAGCCTTCGGAATTTTTGCCAGCTCACCTACGAGGTTCTGCTTTACCATTTCTGCTAACGGTTGATTGTCACCCATTGGGTCAAGAGCATAGTAGTTAAGCAATAGTATTAGATCGTTTGTATGCAGCGGGTTGGTATAATCAGCAATAATGACTTTCGAATGCGAGGTCATAGTTTTTTCTTTTTAGTAACATAAAAGCGTTAATGGCATCGAATTTGAATAATAGCTAATTTCAAAGAGGTTTGATCAAGCTAAAACCGATTAAATGTAATTAGCACAATCAATAGATTTCCTGTTATTTTGGTAATGCAGTTTCAGTATGTTTAATGTTTCAGTAGGTTTTTGCCAACAAAATATACAAATTAGATGACGCTATTAGCAAGTTAATTAGCAGCGGTTCAGAGTTTGAGTCCAGAATGGGGTATTCAAGGGCTGCCGTTGATAATAGCTATGTGTTTGCTTCTGGTTATACAGGTTCTGATTATCAAGCAATGTCGATTTCAAACTATATTCTAGAACAAGCAGAGCCGTTTTCAAAACATTGAGTTGGCTCTAGAGCAAGCTGGTAAAGCTGTCGACCAAGTGTTACGTGTTTGCGATATCTTCCCTAACAGAGCTGATTTCAAACCTTGTTGGCCAATACTGGAAAATATTTTGGTAACGTTCGTCCAGCAGAAATAATAATAGTTACCGGTTTGTTGGATCAACAAATGAAGCTAGAAATAGCAGTGACCGCAAGTGTTAAGTGAAAATTCATTGATAATCGTAACAACTTTTGTTGTTGCTTTGTGTCAGCTCTGTTAGTGTCGACTACCGTCTGGAGGACGGAATATTTTGACTGGTCTCACGAGTTTCACCCCATCCTGCGTACGTTAATGCAGGGGTAATTGTGGCTTTGCTTAGGCTAATTAGTCCGTATATCGGAATGATCATATGACCAAATTTGTATTTGTAACTGGTGGTGTTGTTTCTTCTTTGGGTAAAGGAATTGCATCGGCTTCGTTAGCCGCTTTATTGGAGTCGCGGGGCCTAAATGTCACTTTGATGAAATTGGACCCTTACATCAATGTAGACCCGGGTACGATGGGGCCGGTTCAACTTGGAGAAGTATTTGTCACTGAAGACGGCGCTGAGACAGACCTTGATCTTGGTCATTACGAACGGTTCGTGCGAACCCGATTATCTAAGCGACATAACTTTACTACAGGCCAAATTTACGAACGGGTAATTAGGAAAGAACGTCGGGGCGATTACCTGGGGGGAACGGTACAAGTTATTCCGCATATCACTGACGAAATTAAAAAATGTACGATTGATGGTGCTGGCGATGCTGATATCGCTATGGTGGAGATCGGTGGCACGGTCGGAGATATTGAGTCACTTCCTTTTCTAGAGGCTATCCGTCAGATGCGGATTCAAATGGGCGCCGTAAATGTTTTGTACATGCATTTAACTTTAGTGCCTTATATAGCGGTTTCTAACGAAATTAAAACCAAACCCACTCAGCATTCGGTAAAAGAACTCCGAGGTATTGGTATTCAGCCAGATGTGTTGCTATGCCGGGTTGCAGAGCCACTAGGTGACAAAGAGCGAAGTAAAATAGCGTTGTTCACAAATGTGGAAGAAGAAGCAGTAATTTCTGGTGTTGACGTCGGGGATATATACGAAATCCCTGCTTTGTACCATGCACAAGGCTTGGATGATTTGGTAGTTCGTAAGTTGGGTCTTGACGTTCCACCCGCTGATTTAACTGAATGGAAGCAGGTGGTACATAACCGGGCAAATCCAACCGGTGAAGTGTCTATAGCGTTAGTCGGTAAGTATGTTGATTTGACCGAATCCTATAAGTCTTTAACGGAAGCTCTGTTTCATGCAGGGGCGAAGACCCTAACCAAAGTTAATATAACTTTTATCGATTCTGCATCATTGGAAGAAGAAGGTACTACAGCACTTGACAGCGCTGATGCCATATTAGTGCCTGGTGGCTTTGGAGAACGAGGTATTGAGGGTAAGATATTAGCGGTTGAATATGCGAGAACCCGTTGTATTCCTTATCTGGGAATTTGTTTAGGTATGCAAGTTGCGGTGATCGAATTTGCCAGGCATATGGCGGGTATGAAAGATGCTCATAGTACTGAGTTTCAGTTAAAAACACCTTTTCCGGTGATTGGTTTGATTACCGAGTGGACTGATAATGATGGCCAACTTGAACAGCGCGATTTGGATTCAGATTTGGGCGGCACCATGCGCTTAGGTGGCCAAACTTGTGTTTTAGCTAAAGGTTCGCTTGCCCGTAAAGTTTACGGGGCTGACGAGATAATCGAACGCCATCGTCATCGCTACGAATTTAACAATACTTTGCGGCAGCAACTCGTTGATGCAGGTTTGTTGATTAGCGGTGTTTCGCAAGATGATTTGGTCGAAATAGTGGAGTTAAAAGATCATCCTTGGTTTCTTGCCTGTCAGTTTCATCCAGAGTTCACGTCCTCCCCGCGGGATGGTCATGCACTTTTCACCAGCTATGTAGAAGCCGCACGTGTCCAGTCTGAGCAGTAAACAGAAGTCGATTAAAACTATATTCAAAATATCTGCGAGCAACTGAAATACCATGAAAATTGCTGATTTCGAAGTTGGAAATGACCGCCCCATGTTTCTTATTGCAGGGCCGTGTGTAATAGAGTCTCGTAAATTTGCGCTTGAAACATCTGCTCGAATTGCAGATATCTGCGGTGAACTGGATATTCCGGTTATTTATAAGTCTTCGTTTGATAAAGCGAATCGTACTTCAAATAGATCTTTTCGAGGACCAGGCCTTGTGGAAGGTTTGGATATTCTAGCTGAGGTGCGTGACCGAGCGGGTATGCCCGTACTGACAGATGTACATACGCCGGAGCAGGTCGAGCGAGTTGCTGCGGTAGTTGATATGTTGCAAACGCCTGCATTTTTATGCCGACAAACTGATTTGATCCAGGCAGTTGGCGCTTGCGGTAAACCAGTAAATATTAAGAAGGGTCAATTCCTTTCTCCACCCGAAATGAGTCAAGTTGTTGAAAAAGCAATTGAGGCAGGTGGTGAGGGCCGGGTTTCTGTATGTGAGCGCGGGGCCAGCTTTGGATACAATAATTTGGTAGTCGATATGCGTTCGCTTGCTATTATGCGCGACACAAATTGTCCGGTAGTTTTTGACGCGACTCATTCGGTACAGCTTCCAGGCGGAAAAGGTAGTAGTTCAGGTGGTCAACGAGAGTTTGTACCAGTGCTTGCCCGAGCAGCTGTTGCTGTCGGGATTGCAGGAATATTTATGGAAACGCATCCAAATCCTAAACAAGCGAAAAGCGATGGGCCCAATGCTTGGCCGTTAGATCAATTAGGTGGTTTACTCTCTACTTTAAAAAATATAGATTTTTGCGCCAAATCGAATTGAGTATTTTTGAACGTGACGTTTTGAAGTTATTCTATTGAAGCCTGCGCGGCCAAATATAGATCGTAAACCAAATTAATTTTTCAGTTTATCGTTAAGGTTAAATAAGGTTCTAGATAGTTTAATTAGATAGTTCAGTCAGGCGGTTCAACTAGATAGGCTAGATTGTTAAATATACGTACTAAGTCAGAAGATCTCTGACGATGATTGTAAAGGCCCAAGATATGTCTAAGATTAAATCTGTAATAGCGCGCGAAGTTTTAGATTCGCGTGGTAATCCAACAATTGAAGCTGATGTTTTATTGAGCGATGGCTCGTTTGGTCGTGCGGGTGTGCCGTCGGGTGCTTCAACAGGGTCTCTAGAGGCTTTGGAGTTGCGGGATGAAGATGCTCGTTATAAGGGAAAAGGAGTTAGAAAGGCTGTAGCAAACGCCTGTGGACCTCTGGCCAGCGCATTGCAAAATGTGAATGCTTTGGACCAGCGAAATATTGATAATATTATGCTCGATCTCGATGGTACTGAGAGTAAGAGTAAACTGGGTGCAAATGCGATTCTCGCGGTGTCTTTGGCTTCGTCTAAGGCAGCTGCAGTATCTGTAGGAATTCCGCTGTATCGGCACTACGCAAATTTGTTTGGTAATGATTCGCTTTTGTTGCCGGTGCCGCAAATGAATATTATTAACGGTGGTGAGCACGCCGATAATTCTATAGATTTTCAGGAATTCATGATCTTACCCGCTGGATTTGACTCGTTCTCTGAAGCCTTGCGCGCTGGTACGGAAATTTTTCATTCCTTAAAAAAGGTACTTCAAGGACAGGGTCTGAATACATCTGTTGGTGATGAAGGTAGTTTTGCACCAAATTTGCCTTCTAATGAAGCTGCCTGCTCAATTTTGGTAGAAGCCATTGATGAGGCAGGCTATCAAGCTGGTAAGGAGATTGTTCTTGGGTTGGATGTCGCTAGTACTGAGTTCTATGAAGATGGTTACTATCGCTTGGATGCCGAGGGTTTAAGTTTGAATTCTGGCGACTTCGCCGGGTATATTGAAAATTGGGTCAATAAGTATCCAATTTTAACGGTTGAAGATGGTATGGCTGAAGATGATTGGGGGGGGTGGGCTGATTTAACTAATCGAGTTGGGGATCGCATTCAGTTAACTGGGGACGACCTTTTTGTTACCAATACTAAAATTCTGAAAAAAGGTATTGATCTTGGAGTAGCAAATTCTATTCTTGTCAAGTTTAATCAAATTGGCTCTCTTAGTGAGACAATGGATGCTATAAAAATGGCACAGGACGCAGGGTATCGAGTAACTATTTCGCACCGTTCGGGTGAGACGGAAGACACAACGATTGCTGACCTTGCAGTGGCTACCGCTGCTGGCCAAATAAAAACCGGTTCCTTATGTCGGTCTGATCGCGTTGCGAAATATAATCAGCTTCTGCGTATTGAAGAAGAATTA
The DNA here is from genome assembly GCA_029246505.1 of Arenicellaceae bacterium. Classification (GTDB taxonomy): domain Bacteria; phylum Pseudomonadota; class Gammaproteobacteria; order Arenicellales; family Arenicellaceae; genus UBA10349. The sequence continues at coordinate 57,361 of JAQWNC010000010.1, read as the reverse complement.
GGCATGGAAGCTAAATATCTAGGTTTTAGTGCATTACCGAATTAGTTTTAGGTCTATTCCGTTGGTTTTGCATAAAATTTAGCGCTGATCAATAACTATAATTTTTCGATAAAGCAGTAGGCACTATCATCTTCCGCTTTGCTATTCCAAGCCTTTAAAGTAGTCGGCTTGCGTAATAAAGCGGAAGTCTCGGGTTATTAAGGACTGGTCTTCATTCCATATGCCTAAGGTCTAGATTTTACCAGTGAGTAAATTGGCGTCGTTCATTTCTCAGGTTGCGGTACTACATATTATAGTTTCATTGACGCTAGCTTTTGAGCGGCGGTATATGCGTTTAGTTGCGTATCTGGATTTAATAGCATTGTTCTTCGATGGATGCTCTAGAACCAAATACAGTCTGTGGATAACTTGAGAGTATTTTTCAGCGCACCATTCGAAGCCAAATAACGTGTGAGGGATTTTCGGAATAACATCGGTGTGCTGCGCTAACGTGTAGAATGTCCGGTTCGAATTATCAGTACCAATCAGGTTTCCAGTATTATCGATGCCATTAATTCCACCGGACGGTATAGTCCAAAGTCGATAATTTCAAACTTGAGCTGATTATCTTCAGCAATATCATTATGGGCAGCGGATTTAAAAAAACACAACTATGAATGCAAAAGCTGTCCATATAGTAGAGGTTATTTTGCTTTTCTAATGAGACATGAATACCAGATTAAGCCTGTGTAATAAGTATTCTCAAGAGATGCGCTATGCTAGCCATAGGTTATAGCCTGCTAAGGCTATATTTCCGAGTATGGAATAGGATAGCTAGGTGGAGGTAAAAAATTTAATGTTTGTTGCACTCGTTGCTTTGGCAGTGGCCATTTTATCAACGATTCTGACGCAACGCTTTATAGGGCAGGTGGTACAGACTAGAGATCAGAGGCAATTGGCGATGTTAAACCGCATCGAAGAACTCGAATAGTTGTTGGAAGACGAAGTTGAAACCAGGTTAGATTTACAAGAACTTCTGGAGTCCGGGATTGTATTTAGTTCTGTGAGGCAGGAGTTTAGTGGTGCCTACGATGTTTCTTCTTCTGTCAATGGTGGGTCAACGGTGCAGCTAAACCAGCGACAGGTCGATAGCATTAGCGCTGTAATTGTTGGTTCTGAAGCATCAGAAAGGTCAGGGTCTCAGTCGGTTCGAGCCCAATGAGAAGGACAACGAGCTGAGAGACTGCAGCCGGACTACAAACAACAACAGTTGTTTAAGTCTCGATTAGCCGAGGATGAAGCTGCCTGGATTGTTCAGCGTAAATCAGAAATTTAGTTGAGCAGTTTATAAGATAATCATAATCAAAGGCGGTTGGAATCGTAGCAAAGTTTGGCTGATAATGATAATGGGTAGCGTCGGAGCTTTCTTCAAGTCAACAGGTGCGCGTTGGGATAGGCGATGAATGCTATGATCGTTATTTGGAAGCTCGAGGTTTACTTATCGTGGTTACGGTAGGTTCGATAATGAGCTCTTCACCCAGTGAGAGTGCAGGTTTGTTATCTGATGATACGATAGTTCACGGATTTTTAGTTTGCAAATTTGTAAATGATTTAATCATAAAAGGAAATGTGGGCGAGATCGTATTAATTAAGGTTCAACGCGCTGACATTTGCGTCCATCTGCGATACCACGAGGGCTAATTAGCGTGACACAGCAAAGAGGGCGATTTGGGCGCTAGTAAGTATTACAAATGCGATCTAGGCCATTGCATTCAAAATCATGATGCCACCAGGACCGAGTATGTTTGAATCAGCGAGTAAACCGAGCGTAAAGCATGCCCTAGTGACATTTATTTTTATGTTGGCATGGATAGCATATACATTGTTTATTTTGCACTTACAGGATGGGCTTCACGGAGTCCTGATGATTGCTTTGGTCTGGGTGATTTGTAATAGCCTGTGGTTGGGAAATCGTTATGCTAATATTCGAGCTGCAATAATGAAAGGAATGGCAAGGGCTATGCCTGCACTTTTTATTTTTCTTTTAATCGGCGTGGTAATCGCTTCATTTATTCTTAGTGGTACAGTCGCGACGCTGGTTTACTATGGGCTAAAATTTCTTGATCCAATAAATTTTCTCCCTGTGGGGTTGATTTTATGTAGTTTGATGTCGCTGGCTACGGGCACATCCTGGGGCACCGTTGGAACCGCCGGCATTGTATTGATTAGTGTTGGGGGTGCCATGGGGATGCCGCTACCATTGGTTGCGGGAATGGTCGTGTCTGGCGCATCCTTTGGTGACAAAATGTCACCAATATCGGACACCACGAATCTGGCAGCGGTAGCCGCCGGCACTGATCTTTACGATCATATTAAGAGTATGTTCGTGACTACCGTACCGACCTACATAATCACTTTGCTGCTGTTTAGCTGGATTGGTTGGGGTTATCGGGATCAAGCACTACCGGCGACAGAAATTCAGGAACTAATGCAAGCCATGGCGGCGGAATATCGAATTAGCATTTTGATGTTGATTCCGATGGTGATGTTATTGATATTGGCTGCTCGCCGGGTTCCAGCCGAAGCCGCTATGTTGATCGCGTCGTTAATAGCTCTGATATTTGCGATACTATTTCAGGGGGCAAGTGTTAACGAAGTTATAAATAGCATATATGATGGCGTAAATGTGCAAACTGAAAACGAGACGCTGGATGTTTTGCTTAGTCGAGGAGGTATTTCTGATATGGCCTGGACGTTCACGCTAACTATGATTGCCATCCCTTTAGGTAGTCTTTTGGAGCAAGCTGGGTTTTTGAGCGTAATAGTGCATGCGTTGTTGGCAAATATTAAGCGGCGGGCGAGTTTGGTGAGTAGCGCGATTATTTCATCGTTTATGAGCAATATTGCGCTGGCGGAATCTTATATTTCGATCATCATTAATGGTCAGTTATTTAAGAATAAATTTGACGAGACGGACATTGATCGATGTGTTTTATCTCGCTCCGTTGAAGAAGGTAGTACGCTTATGACGGCGCTTGTACCTTGGACCACTACCGGTGTTTTTTACGCAGCGACGTTAGGTGTACCTACGCTTGATTACGCTCAGTGGGCATTAATGAACTGGATAAACCCGCTGATAGGTATCTTTTTTGCTTGGCTTGGCATTGGGCTTTTTAGAGTAAAGAGGACACTAGCTGAGGGCACTTCTTGATCTGGGCACTATGCAAGCATAGTTAGGCGAAGCGACGTTCATAAGTTTTTTAAACGCTGCTATATACCCACAGTGAAGTGCGCGAACTGGTCTAAGCTTTCTTTTTTCTTGGTGCGTATAAGTCCGTTATTGTTCCTTCAAATATTTCAGCGGCCATACCAACACTTTCGGATACTGTTGGGTGAGGATGAATTGTCAGAGCAATATCTTCGGCATCTGCTCCCATTTCTATTGCAAGTGCGACTTCCGAGATTAGATCACCGGCACCTGGGCCGACAATACCAGCACCGATTATTCGATCAGTTTCCGGATCAAACAGGAGTTTCGTCATTCCTTCAGGTCGATCAATTGTAAGTGCGCGCCCACTTGCAGCCCAAGGGAAATTCGATTTTTCGTATTTCACGCCATTAGCTTTGGCACTGACTTCAGTTTCTCCTATCCATGCTACTTCCGGGTCAGTATAGGCTACTGAAGGAATTACTTTTGCCAAAAAAGCGCTCTTCTCACCTGCGCAGACTTCTGCAGCTACATGCCCTTCATGCACAGCTTTATGGGCCAGCATAGGTTGTCCAACCAAATCGCCTATAGCAAAAATATTGGCCACGTTGGTCTGCATTTGGTCATTGACGGAAATAAAGCCGCGTTCATCTACATTTATGCCAGCTTTTTCTGCATTGATGAGATCACCATTTGGACGACGACCCGTGGCAACCAACACATAATCGTAAGTGCTGGGTTCTGGTGCTTTATCTCCGCCAAAACTGGCTTTGATTCCGCTTTTAAGGCTTTTGATTTCCCTGACCGAGGTACCGAGATGGATATCTTTACAGATACCGCGCAGGTGCTTTTCCAGTGGCCTGATTAAGTCCTTATCTGCGCCAGGAATTAATTGATCGGTTAGTTCACAAATGGTGACCTTGGTCCCTAATTCGGCATATACGGTGGCCATTTCCAGCCCAATTATTCCACCACCGACGATCAACATAGTATTAGGGATGTCTCGTAATTTAAGCGCACCAGTAGAATCAATGACGCGTTCATCATCACTTACAAAAGTGGGGAATATGGTGACCCGGGAGCCTGCGGCAATGATGCATTTGTCGAAGCTAACCATTTTTTGCCTATCTTCGCCGACTACTGCTAGTGAGGTTGGTGAAGTAAAGCTACCTTCCCCATGCACGACAGTAACTTTTCTTTGCTTCGCTAGCCCTGTCAAGCCGCTTGCTAGCTTGCCAATAACTGAATCTTTAAAACCCCGTAGTTTATCGATATCGATTTTAGGTTTGCCAAAACTGATCCCGTTTTTCTCCATGTGGCGAGCTTCGGCGATCACGGCTGCTGCGTGCAACAGGGCTTTAGATGGGATGCAACCAACGTTTAAACATACTCCGCCCAGCCTCGCTTCTCGTTCAATTAGTATAACGTTTAGGCCAAGATCAGCGGCCCGAAAAGCGGCACTATAGCCGCCTGGGCCTGCGCCGAGAACGACGACATCGGCGTGTAAATCACCGTTGTCTGTTAAACTACTTTTACCGGATGCATTTCGTTCTTCACTCATTTTTATTCCTATGACGGGCTTATAGCATTAGGCGGCGAATATCAGATAATTTCGCAGCAACATGGTTTACGAATCGGGCGGCTTCGGCACCATCGATTACTCGATGATCGAATGCCAGTGAAACTGGTAGCATCAATCTAGGGATAAATTCGCTACCATTCCAAACGGGTTTCATTTCCGAGCGGGTAACCCCTAATATAGCAACTTCTGGTGGATTCACAATTGGGGTGAAAGACGTACCGCCGATGCCACCGAGGCTGGATATCGTGATGCAGGCGCCTTGCATTTCTATAGGCTTGAGCTTGCGATCGCGTGCTCGCTGTGCCAATTCCCCAACCTCCTTCCCTAATTCTACTATACCCTTTTGATCTACATCTTTTACAACCGGTACCATAAGTCCTGCCGGTGTATCCACTGCAATACCAATATTAAAGTATTTTTTAAGAATGAGGTTATGGCCTCCAGGTTCTAACGATGAGTTAAACGTAGGGAATGCTTTTAAAGCTGAAGCCAATGCTTTCATTTGAAATGCGAGCGGCGTAATTTTAATGCCTTGTTTAGCCAATTCAGCTTTCATTTCACCGCGAAATTTTTCCAATTCAGTGATATCGATGTAATCGCTATACGTAACGTGGGGAATATTTACCCATGACCGATGTAAGTTTTCTGCAGTGAGGCGTTTTATCTTTGACAATGGTGAAACTTCGGTATCACCAAACTTACTAAAATCTACAGCAGGAATTGGTGGGATCCCGGATCCTTGAGTAAGATTCAAGGAAGTGCCGCTAGAGCTGGCAACCTGGACGACTCCTTTAACGAATTTCTGTACATCCTCTTTGGTGATCCGACCTTTCCGGCCTGACCCTGGTACCGCCTTTAGATCAACCCCAAGCTCGCGTGCAAATTTACGTACCGAAGGGTTTGCATGCGCGCTAATGGTGTTGTTTGCGGGCGTAGCTATAGTTGCTTGTAATATAATAGGTGAGTCGGCTTGAGCAGGCTCCTTGCTTGCTGATGTGGTCACGGCGCTATCCACGGGGCTCTCATCAATGCCTTCTGCTTTAGCGGCTTCTACCGACTTCTCTACAGGTTTTTTTTCTGGGCTATTAGTCTCGGATAAAACCACGATTTCCGTCCCCTGAGAGACCGTGTCACCAACTTTAACCAGAATGCTTTTAACAACACCTGCCACAGAACTTGGGACGTCCATCGACGCCTTATCTGTTTCCAGAGTGATCAAGCCGTCTTCGACAGCGATAATATCTCCGACGTCAACTAATACTTCAATTATATCCACGCTGGAATCACCACCAATATCGGGGACCATCACTGTTACTAATGAGTCGCGATTTTTTGGGGTAGGAATTGGGGTTGGGGCGGGTTCTGGGAAGGTATCAGCTTGCTTAGCTTTTTCGGCTTCTAGTATTTTGGCGGCTGACGCGACGTCCGTGGTAGCTACGGCACCAATTAAACGAACGATAGTGCTCCCTTCAGAAATTTTATCGCCTACATTAACAAGTATTTCTGTAACTTCACCTGCTTCGCTTGCGGGTACATCCATACTAGCTTTGTCCGTTTCCAAAGTAACTAGTGGGTCTTCTATCGATACCTTATCGCCGACGGCTACCAGAATTTCGATCACTTCGATATCTTCTGCTTCGCCTATGTCTGGGACTTTTAGGTCTATGTTTGCCATAGTGAATGTATCCGCTAGTTCAAGCTGTTTCGTTTTTGAGAGCTTCTCTATTTCGCCATCAGCAGTTTTAGAGTCCTTCGATGTAGAAACCGATTCCGGTTCTGCCCCTGATTTTGATGGACTATTTATCAGAAGATCAGAATTCGGATGGGCTTTCGTTATTTGGTTAACCAGTGCTGGGTCGTCGGCCAGGATGAGCGTTTCTAGCCACAGTAATGGTGTTCGTGCAGTAATACGGTCACCAAGGCTGGCAATAAATTCAGCAACTCTGCCATCGTACGGGGCCGGTAACTCATGAGTTTCAGTATCTTTTCGCACAATAAATAATACATCGCCAGTATTGACTCGTTCACCTTCAAGCACTTCGATACTAATGATTTCAGAATTCCTGAAGCGTTCGTCATCAGGTGTTTCAATTTCGATAAATCTAAGCACTGTTCATTTAGCCTTTATTAAAACTTAATATAGAGTTCTAGCTGATTACAAGATTGATCTTATAGGGTAGCCGGGTCAGGACGTTCCGGGTCGATGCCAAGTATCTTAATTGCCTTGGTAATTATAGCCGCATCGATATCACCTTCGTCACATAATGCCTTAAGTGCATAGATGACAATACTTGATGCATCAACCTCGAAGTGTTTGCGTAACTGCGCCCTTGAATCACTGCGGCCAAAACCATCAGTACCCAATACTATTAACCTATTCGGCACATATTCGCGAATTTGGTCGGCGTATATCTTCATATAGTCAGTTGCTGCGATTACTGGACCTTTAGTTCCATCAAGGCATTGAGTAACGTATGGAATTCTTGGGTCACTCTCCGGGTGAAGCATATTCCAGCGTTGAATTGATAAACCATCTCGACGCAATTCGTTAAAGCTTGTTGTACTCCATATATTGGCTGCAACACCATATTCTTTTTCCAGAATTTCTGCAGCTGCTATACATTCTCTAAGAATAGTGCCGCAGCCCATTAGTTGAACTTCGGGAGTTTTTCCATCGGCACGTTCACTATCTGAGATTTTGTATAAACCTTTTATAATGCCGTCTTCGACGCCTTTTGGCATTGCAGGGTGACTATAATTCTCATTCATCACCGAGATGTAATAGTAAACATTCTCCTGTTCGACAAACATGCGCTGCATTCCATCATGGATGATAACGGCAAGCTCATAAGCATATGTCGGATCATAAGATACACAATTGGGTATAGTTGATGCCAACAAGTGTGAATGACCGTCTTGGTGTTGCAAGCCTTCGCCAGCTAAAGTAGTTCGTCCAGCTGTGCCACCGAGCAAAAATCCCCGGGCTTGCATATCACCGGCGCACCAGGCTAAGTCACCAATCCGTTGGAATCCAAACATCGAATAATAGATATAAAACGGAATCATCTGTTCGTCATTATTAGTGTATGACGTGGCGGCGGCGATCCAGGAAGAGAATGCACCTGCTTCGTTGATGCCCTCTTCAAGCACTTGACCTTTCTGATCTTCGCGGTAGTACATTAGTTGGTCGGAATCTTCCGGCTCATAAAGTTGGCCGGAAGATGACCAAATACCAATTTGTCTAAACAAGCCTTCCATTCCGAATGTGCGAGCCTCATCAGGTACTATTGGTACTATACGATCACCAATTTTTTTGTCTCGGACCAAGCTTGTTAGGATTCTAACAAATGCCATAGTAGTGGAGATCTCACGATCTCCAGTTCCTTCGAGCTGAGTATTAAAGGCTTCTAAAGGCGGTATTTCCAATGCGGCTGCTTCTCGGCGACGTGCCGGCAAAAACCCGCCTAGCTTATCGCGCTGCTCCTTCATGTACTTAATTTCAGGGCTATCAGCTTCAGGTTTATAGTAAGGAACTTCCTCAATATCATCGTCGCTAATCGGAATGCAAAATTTATCCCTGAATCCTTTGAGTGACTCTATGTCCATTTTTTTAGCTTGATGGGTGGTGTTCTGACCCTGGCCGGCATCGCCCATACCATATCCTTTAATAGTCTTTGCGAGGATAACCGTCGGTTGACCTTTGTGATTTACTGCCTCATGGTACGCTGCAAACACTTTGTGGGGGTCATGCCCACCACGATTCAAGCGCCAGATATCTTCATCGCTCATATTGGCGACCATTTCTTTTGATTCCGGATGCTTGCCAAAGAATTTTTCGCGAACAAAGGCGCCATCTTTGGATTTATAGTTTTGATATTCACCATCCACTGTTTCTTCCATGACTTTTTGTAAGATGCCTTTTGTGTCTTTGGCAAGTAGAGGGTCCCAATATGATCCCCACACAACCTTGATAACATTCCAGCCCGCACCTCGAAAGTTAGATTCCAGCTCTTGAATGATTTTACCGTTACCACGCACTGGCCCATCAAGTCGCTGTAGGTTGCAATTAATCACAAATACCAGATTGTCCAGTTTCTCGCGACCGGCTAATCCGATAGCCCCTAAAGACTCTGGTTCATCCATCTCCCCATCACCCATAAACGCCCAAACTTTTCTATCTTGGGTAGGGAGCAGATCGCGGTACATCATATACTTGAGAAAGCGTGCCTGATAAATAGACATTATTGGCCCCAACCCCATAGATACCGTAGGAAACTGCCAAAAATCTGGCATTAACCAAGGGTGAGGGTAGGATGACAATCCCCCCCCATCGACCTCCTGGCGGAATTTGTCGAGTTGATTTTCGCTTAGCCGGTCCAATAAAAATGCCCGCGAATAAATGCCAGGTGCAGAATGTCCTTGTACATAAATTAAGTCGCCACCATGATTTTTGGTTGGAGCCCGCCAAAAGTGGTTATAACCAACATCGTATAAGGTTGCTGCAGATGCATAGCTTGCAATATGCCCCCCATATTCACTGCTAATTTTATTTGCGCGCAGTACCATAGCAGCTGCATTCCATCGAACAATTGAGCGAATACGCCATTCCATATCTTGGTTGCCTGGAATAGCTTGTTGCCTGTGCGTAGGAATAGTATTTATATAGGCGGTGGTTAACTTATACGGTAGGTGAACACCTGACTCCCTGGCTTTGGTTATTAATTGCTCAATAATAAAGTGTCCGCGGTCAGGCCCTTCCTCTCGAATAACCGCATCCAAAGCTTCTAACCACTCCTTAGTTTCCTGTTCATCTATGTCGCTGCTTTCAACTAATTGTTGATTATCAGTACTCATAATAAAAAATCTCGTTTGCTAATTGCACGTACCTTTTAAATTGTCCAGTTAATATCTACCAATTCGTTTTTACAACGAGTTGCGATGCTAGTTGAGTAAGTTAGCGCCAAACCCCTTTGATTGGTCATTGGTTTTGTAGCTTGTATACGAATTTTATCTGCGCTCGGGTATTCGTGGAAGTGCCATAATGATAATTCTGGATTATTATTCATTATTACTAGTTGCGTCCTTGGGTTTACTTTCAAGGTTATCCATCGCAATGACGGAGGATGTTATTGAAACTTATTTATATACTGTTATACGAAAAATTAAAATATTCTACTAATCGATGTTGACGCCTGCCGCTTGTTTGTCAGCATGGTAAGAAGAACGAACCATTGGCCCTGAAGCTACATTATTAAAACCAAGTTGTTCACCGTAGAGCCGAAGTTCATCAAACTCATCAGGATGCACATAACGGTCAATGGCTAGATGATTGAGGCTAGGTTGTAGATACTGTCCAAGAGTAATCATGTCGCAATCGTGTGCCTTTAGATCGCGCAAAACCTGCTTAATTTGATCAATCGTTTCTCCCACGCCCAACATTAAACCGGATTTGGTTTGAATGTCAGGGTGCAGAGCTTTAAATTTCTTTATTAAGTTTAAAGACCACTGGTAGTCTGATCCCGGTCGAACCTTTCGGTAAAGCTCGGGTACGGTTTCCAGATTATGGTTGAAAACGTCAGGTGGGGATTTGTGCATGATTTCCAGGGCAATATCCATGCGACCACGAAAATCAGGTACTAATATTTCGATGGTTGTTTGTGGTGATTCGGCACGAATCGCCTGAATGCACTCAACAAAATGACCAGCTCCGCCATCGCGCAAATCATCCCGATCTACCGAGGTGACGACGACATATTTTAGCTTCATTTTCCGAATAGTGCTTGCCAGATGCTTTGGTTCGTCCTTATCCAGACCCAACGGGCGGCCATGAGCAACATCACAGAATGGGCAGCGGCGGGTACAGATGTCACCCATGATCATAAAGGTAGCTGTCCCGCGTCCAAAACATTCCGGTAGGTTGGGGCAGGAGGCTTCTTCGCAAACGGTGTGTAAGCGATTTTCACGTAAAGTTTCCTTGAGTTTTTCTACTTGCCCGCCAGATGGTAGTCGTACCCGGATCCATGCAGGTTTTTTCAACGGTGTAACCGTGGGCTCGACCTTTATTGGAATGCGGGCGACCTTATCTGCACCTCGAAGTTTTTCTCCAGGTGTGACTTTGTTCGGCCGTTTACAATTAGGCGTTGGTGTTTGTAATTGATCCATGTTGGGAAAGGTTTTTAGTTCAAGGTTGAGGTAATTATATCGGTGAAAACAGAAGCACTTTAAGTATCACTTGCGCGTACGAAATTATACGTTTGAAATACATGGCTGTCGCTATTTTCAGGGTGTTTGACTACTTAAAAGAGAGAATAAAATAGTTTCAGATGAGAAATTGGTTTAGGTGGCAGTGTTTCGCTCTAACGGCTGCTCAAGGATAGGAGCCAGATATTGTCCAGTATGAGATTCTTTATTTTGTGCTACTTCTTCCGGGGTGCCAAATGCGGTGATTTGTCCACCGCCGTCGCCACCTTCAGGGCCAAGGTCAATTAGCCAATCTGCCGTTTTTATCACATCCAGATTATGCTCAATTACAATTATAGTATTGCCGTGATCTCGTAAGCGATGCAGCACGACAAGCAATTGCTCAATGTCATGGAAGTGCAAACCAGTTGTCGGTTCATCCAAAATATATATAGTTTTGCCAGTATCTCGTTTGGATAACTCTTTAGCTAACTTAATCCGCTGGGCCTCACCACCAGATAGAGTTGTTGCACTTTGACCTAACTTGATATACCCAAGACCGACGTCCAATAGTGTGTTTAGTTTTTTCTTTATCGCAGGAATGGCATCAAAGAACTCCGCAGCATCCTCTACCGTCATGCTGAGTATGTCGCGGATATTTTTACCTCGATAGCTGATTTCCAGTGTTTCGCGGTTGTAGCGATCGCTTTTACAAACGTCACAAGGCACGTATACATCGGGTAAAAAGTGCATTTCTACTTTAATTAATCCATCACCTTGACAGGCTTCGCAGCGACCACCTTTTACATTAAACGAAAACCGGCCGGCTTTGTACCCTCGGGCACGAGCTTCTTGTGTCCGTGCAAGTAACTCTCGTATTGGAGTAAATAATCCAGTGTAGGTTGCTGGGTTCGAGCGGGGGGTTCGGCCGATCGGGCTTTGGTCGATGTCGACAACTTTATCGAAGTGTTCTAGTCCGGTGATGGCTTTGTATGCTGCTGGTTCCAGACGACTTCGGTTTAAATGAACGGCGAGCGCGGGGTACAAGGTATTATTTATCAGTGTTGATTTGCCCGAACCAGAAACCCCGGTAATACAGGTAAACAAACCCACAGGAATGCTTACGTTCAAATTTTTAAGGTTATTGCCGGTGGCTCCCAGAATGTTCAACTGGTATTTCGCATTGGGTGTAACCCGTTTTGCGGGAATCTCAATTCTTCTCGCACCGGTTAAAAAATCGGCAGTTGCAGATCCCTTTGCAGCAAGCACATTATCTATTGTGCCTGCGGCGATAATTTGGCCGCCATGTACTCCAGCGCCGGGGCCGATGTCGACAAGATAGTCAGCACTACGAATGGCATCTTCATCATGTTCGACAACAATAACGGTGTTTCCCAGGTCGCGTAGATGAAACAAGGTATTTAGCAAGCGGGCGTTATCGCGCTGATGTAAACCAATGGAGGGCTCATCAAGTACGTACATCACTCCAACCAGACCTGCACCAATTTGTGATGCCAATCTAATACGTTGGGCCTCGCCCCCGGAGAGGCTGTCTGCAGCGCGGCCCAAGCTGAGATAATTTAATCCGACATTAACTAAAAACCCAAGTCGGTTACTCACTTCACGAACGATTTTTTCCGCGATTTGGGCTCTTTTACCCGTGAGATTCATATTTTGAATAAAATCGAGCGAGTCACTAATAGATAGATTGGTAATGTGGTGTAACGGTGTGTCATTGATAAATACGTTGCGAGATTCAAGACGTAAACGACTGCCGTCACAATCTGGGCAAGGTCGTTTACTAATATATTTGGCTAATTCGTCACGCATATGGCCAGAATCAGTTTCGTGATAGCGTCGTTCCATATTTTTGATAACGCCTTCGAACACATGTTTACGGCGCATATTTCTGCGGCCTCGGCGAACGTAAAGAAATTCAACTTTATCTTTACCACTGCCGTATAGGACTATTTTCTGATGCTGCTTGCTTAAATTTTCCCAAGGTTGATCGATATCAAATTTATAGTGTTCGGCCACACCTTCGAGCATGCTGAAATAGTACAAACTGCGACGATCCCAGCCCCGGATCGCACCTTGAGAGAGGGCGAGCGATTTATCAAATATTAGACGTTCAGGATCAAAGTATTGGTGTATGCCTAGCCCATCACAAGTCTGGCAGGCACCGGACGGATTGTTGAACGAGAAAATTCGAGGCTCAAGCTCTGCAATACTGTAACCGCATTGCGGGCAAGCATATTTTGCTGAAAAAACTTTACTATCGGCATCACCACCATCTTCATTCAGCGTAACAATGCTCGCTACGCCATCAGATTGGGCAAGAGCAGTTTCAAGTGATTCAGCAAGTCGCTGTTGGTGTCCTTCTCGAATTACCAGGCGATCAACGACTAGTTCAATGTCATGTTTATTGTTCTTCTCGAGTTCAGGTATAGCAGACAGTTCGTACATAGTTCCATCAATTCGTGCTCTGACAAAACCTTGTGTATAAAGTTCATCCAGCAGTTGTCGATGCTCGCCTTTGCGACCCTGAATAATAGGGGAGAGTAGTAGTGTTTTAGTGCCCTCCGGGAGCTCCATTATCAGGTCAACCATTTGACTAACCGTCTGTGCTTCCAGTGTTGTGCCATGCTCTGGGCAGCAGGGCTCGCCGATTCTTGCGTAAAGTAACCGCAAGTAATCGTAAATTTCGGTAATCGTTCCAACGGTGGAACGTGGATTATGTGAGGTGGCTTTTTGTTCAATCGATATGGCGGGGGACAACCCTTCAATCATGTCGACATCTGGTTTTTCCATTATCGAGAGGAACTGACGCGCATACGCTGAAAGTGATTCAACGTAGCGTCGTTGCCCTTCGGCGTAGATTGTGTCGAACGCCAGAGATGATTTTCCTGAACCGGAAAGTCCTGTAATTACAATTAACTTGTTACGCGGTAATTCGAGGTCGATGTCCTTGAGGTTGTGCGTTCGGGCGCCTCGAATAGTTATAAAATCCATGGTGATTCCAGCCGAATGTTCAACCTGATATTATACCTTGCCCAGCGAATTTCTCACATATAAACATTGTATAGATGACTGAGTTTATCCGTTTGCCAGACTCTAATAGCAAGCTAACTCGACTCGAGCTACGTGCAAGTGTTGTTCTTGCATGCGTCATAGGTTTGCGCATGTTCGGTTTATTTCTGTTACTACCAGTTTTAACCATATATGCGACAGACCTTGATGGCGCTAGCGCGACAAATTTAGGCTTAACGGTTGGTATCTATGGACTGACACAAGCCGTTTTTCAAATCCCGTTCGGCACGACGTCAGACCGAATTGGACGTAAGCCCGTTATTTTTTTTGGCTTAATAGTGTTTGTTGTTGGGTGTGCGGTGGCAACCTATGGTGACCACATATATGCAGTGCTGACGGGTCGAGCCTTGCAAGGAGCTGGAGCTATCTCTGCAGCAACTATCGCACTTGCTTCCGATTTGAGTCGCCCTGCACAACGTGCCAAAGTTATGGGGATTATTGGATCTTCCATTGGATTATTCTTCTGTATATCAATTGTTGTTGCACCGCTGGTTGCAGCTCGTGTTGGCCTGGATGGATTATTTTGGCTTGCGGCGGCTTTGGCGATAATCGCGATGTTGGTAATGTTGGTGATGGTACCTGAGCCAACCGCATCGAGTAACAGGTCGATTGCCAGCCGACCACGTAACCTGGCAGTACTATTAAAAATGCCTGAGTTGCTTCAGTTGAATTTCGGAATATTCGTGTTGCACGCTATTCTGGCGGCTATATTTGTATGCATACCGCAGATTTTAGTAGGCGGAATTTTGTCAGCCGATATGCATTGGGTTTTGTATTTACCAGCGATGATGGCAGCCATCATCGGTATGGTGTTGGTTCTCAAACGTTCACATCGCTTGGAGAATACTCGCGGTACGATGTGTATGGCCGTTTTTGTACTTACTGTCGCTATGTGCGTAGCGCTGGTGGCAGTGAGCGAAACTATAGGCGTTTGGTATATCGGTGCTTACTCGCAAATGCTTATAGTAATGGCAATTTTCTTTTTTGGTTTCATAGTTCTTGAAGCAACCTTACCCGCTGAAGTTACTCGCGCCGCCCCCGAAGAACAACGGGGTGGAGCCGTGGGTATTTATAATACCTGTCAATTTTTTGGCGTGTTCGTTGGTGGCGCAGCTTCGGGTTGGATGTATGGTGGGTTGGGCGCGGCATCAGTATTTATCGCCTGTATCGCTTTATTATGCATGTGGCTACTAATTCTATTGCCAAAATAATTAATCAGGTACAGCGGCAAGCTTCCCCATTAGCAGAGGTGGCGTTATACTCTACTGTAGACAGATTGTTGGTCTATGCGCATGGATTGTGAGACTGCGCCAAAATATTGCAATATTTTGTGTTTGCATTGGATGAAGGCCGGTATCATGTATAGATAATTTTAAGATAGAGGATAAGCACATGGCAAGCAGGGGTATTAATAAAGCAATCGTATTAGGTAATCTGGGGCGCGATCCTGAAATAAGATACGCATCAAATGGTAGCGCGATTGCGAATTTTAGTATCGCAACATCGGAAAGCTGGAATGATAAAAACTCCGGTGAAAAGGTGGAAAAGACCGAATGGCACCGCGTTGTCGCTTATCGAAAACTAGCCGAAATAATCGGCGAGTATTTGAAGAAAGGTTCACAAGTTTATATTGAAGGTAAACTGCAAACGCGTAAGTGGCAAGATAAGGACGGTCAGGACAAATACACCACCGAAATTGTGGCCAATGATATGCAAATGCTTGGTAGTCGAAGCGATGGAGGCGGGGCGAGTCGAAATGACAGTTATGACCAGTCGGCTCCACAACAGCCTGCAGCACCGGCTAGTGATTCAGGTGCGGCACCGGCTCCTGCGGCGAGCCCAGCTGGCGGTGACTTTGATGATGATATCCCGTTCTAAACCTTAAGCGTTATTTTGAGAATGGTAACCCCGGATATGCATGTGCTAGTGTTTATGTTTTCCACTGAATTGAATTTGGTCGTTTTCGGCGCAAATGCACCGATTTGCCGTTTGAAGAACCGCTCTATGTATCGAAAGGGTTTGTTGCACAGCTTTAACGCTTGCCACTAACTTAGCGCAGGTGTCTAGATTTGCTTTGCGAGCTCTTTCGCGGAGTAAATTTGCGATTCGGTTAGATACAGGAGGTTCGCTATTCGACGAATAATATGCCGTTCGTGCGTATCTATGTGATCGTCGGCCATTGCTATTCTCCATAAATGTACTAGCAAGTTTTGTCGTTCTTCGTTGGACCAATGCTGGTTTATTTTACTCGTGAGGTGTTGCACGCTAGTCGTTTGATTACTTGTTTCTTTTGCTTCGTTAAGCATTGAATCAAGTTCGTCTTTGTTGATCTCAAAGTCATGTTTTAGAATATCTGTCAACGATTGCATTTCAGAATCGTCAATCTTTCCGTCGGCTCGTATAACCTCGAAAATAAGTGCGGCTGCAACAGTGTCAAGCTGGAGGTCTTGTTTGTCAGAGTTTTTGGAGATATCACCGTAAATAAGATTTTTGAGAGTGCTAATCATTTTTTGGATAGCCGTTTAACGTTTAGGTTCTTGCGGAGTGAGAAAATTCTGTACCGATCACCAGCTAGATAGCATTGTTTTACTGTTTTGTTATAATTGCATTGTTGAAATTTATATGATCTAGCCGCATATTAGTACTATGAATTTTGATCAAGCAGGCATTAAATTGCTTGTTTGGCCTTCACAATATTCAGATAACACGGATTAATTACCATGGGTCGTATTTTTTATTTTTTGCTAACCAATCTGGCCGTGATATTCGTGTTGAATATTGTGATGCAGATATTTGGCATTGGTTCATACCTTGAGGGCAGTGGTATTAACTATCAGGGTTTGTTGGTGTTTTCCTTTATAGTAGGTATGGCAGGCTCGATTATTTCTTTGTTTCTATCCAAATGGATGGCCAAGCGATCTACGCGTGCCAAGGTGATAGAACAACCCTCCAATGAAACCGAACAGTGGTTGCTTGAAACTGTAAAGTGTCAAGCCGAGGGTGCAGGCATTGGTGTGCCTGAGGTGGCGATATATGATTCACCAGATGTAAATGCCTTTGCAACCGGTGCCAGTCGAAATAATGCGCTTGTCGCGGTTAGTAGTGGCTTGCTGCGCAGCATGAGTCGAGATGAAGCAGAAGCTGTGTTGGGGCATGAAGTTAGTCATGTTGCAAATGGCGATATGATAACGCTAACGTTAGTTCAAGGGATTGTGAATACCTTTGTAGTGTTCTTCTCCCGCGTGGTTGGGTATTTTATCGATCGAGTAATATTTAAAAATGCAAATGGTCACGGCATAGGCTTTTGGGTGGGGATGATCGTTTCTCAAATGGTATTTGGCGCGCTAGCCTCCATGGTAGTGGCTTATTTTAGTCGTATACGCGAGTTCCGTGCAGACTCAGGTGGGGCGCACCTGGCTGGAAAGCAAAAAATGATTGATGCCTTGGAACGGCTTAAGTCCGGTCATGCAGCTCAATTACCGGATCAATTAGCGGCCTTCGGTATTTCTGGAGCTAAACAAGCTGGCTGGAAGCGATTGTTGATGAGTCATCCTCCCTTGGATGAGCGTATTGCGGTTTTGAAGTCCAGCACGCAAATGTAAATTGCTAATCACTAGTAGTTTATTGGCAGGTTGGTCTATCAATAACTATTCAACTGGCAGTATCTATTCAGCGGGAAGCATATTGCGGATACCGCTAATTCTCCAACTACTGCTATCGTTAACCACTATGAAAGTGCTCCACATATTTCTGGACGTTCCGTCCCCGTTTTTTATTTCGTAGCGGGCATCGGCAATTGCGCTGCCGGAATTAAGAAAGCGGATTTTCTCAACATTGATTGTGCGGGCTCCAGGGCGTGCGGCAGAGCTTCTCATTACACCATCAATCGAGTTTTGTTTGCCAGCTCTCCATTCACCAGAAGACGTTAATTGGTCTACATCTATGGCAAACACAGCTTCCAGAAGAAGTAAATCCTTTTTTTCACGAGCCTCTGCGTACTTGTCAATCAGGGTAAATATTGCCTGAGTATCTTCGCTATCTTTATCAACTTCCTGAGCATATAGGGCAGTTACGCAGCTCGTATTGATGATGCTAAAAAGTATAAAACGAGTAATATTTTTCATAGTTCTTACCCTAATTCTTGTTATGGTTACCACGGTTCATTAGTTATTTTTCATTGGGGTAGAAACTATTGAGTTTGTTTTCCAGCATAGATGGGTCCAATTTTATTATGCCCGGCTTGTGTTTCAATGGTAATTATAGAGGCCTACCCTCGAAATTATAACCAAAACTAGCGGTAATACCATCGCGTTTAATATGAATATTATTTAGTTTCGTTCCAAATCCGCTAATACCCGACTCGTCAAAAACTTAACTTCACTAGTACCGTAACGTATTTCGGCATAAAAACGATTTGTGATATCGACCGCTACACTCAAATCTATAATCGAACTGCTGGCACCAGAATAATTAAGTCGAGGCGTTGGGTCACCAAACGCCGGTTCTGAGGCGCGGGAGCTGTGTGTCCATTCAAGTTCGCCATCACCTGCCCAGGTAAAAAGTGGAAGTCGAACTTTAGGCGTATCGGGTCAAAGTTCATACTTGTTCGTGAAGTGGTTTGGTTGCTTTGCCGTCGATAGTAGGTTTGACCAATATTGTTCTGGTCGGTGTTATTCTTAACGTATTGCGCCGACTGCTTATTCGCATAGTCTTGGGGTGAACTATTCTGGCCGGGATTTTACCATTGCTGGCTTATTCGTGCTTCGTTTAAAGTTTGAGCCAGCATAGTTTCCTAAATCATATCGTCAACGTATAGGCTGGAGGTTGTTCTGGTCGTTTGATTCCCTGGCGAGCGCCAACAGTTTCGCTACGCAGATACGTCACTGATTCACCGGTGTTAAATACCCATTCCGCAGAAGTGGGTAAAGTGAAGCTAGTTAAACCATTAATTGCCACGAGTACCAATGCGAGTTTCATCAGATTGCACCTTATAAAGTAAAGCTATGGAGATAATTGCTCTGGCACTACGAATGAGACAATCGATTATGGAAACTGTCTGTCCCTTAATATACCCTGAAAAACGAGTGTTGCTTGTTGGGTTTACTTCCATATGATCGCACTTCGAGTGTCGACGCTGGCAAAAACTATATAGTTTTACATTCGCTCTTTCGAACGTGCATCTGATATACCTTACGTAAATTGCTCTAATAGGACTCATGCACGTATACCGATTTAATGGTTTATATGAGCAGAATAAGTAGTGCGCAAATAAGCAGCGGCTGGTTTATAATTTAACCTTATGTAGAGCGTCCACTTTAATTAACACTCTATTTAGTGGTATTTGAGTTTTATCTTTTTTGATGAGTGATATGATTTTTAGAGGATTTAATGACCAATAATATCCGAGTTGGTGTGGTTGGTGCCGGGTATTTGGGTTCTATCCACGCGCGCATCTATAGCGAGATGTCTAACGTCGAGTTGGTAGGTATTTATGATATAGATGCCTCACTTGCTGCTAGTGTGGCCGGGGAGGTGGGCTCTATCGGGGCATTCAGTATGGAAGAATTGATACCGAAAATCGATGCGGTGAGCATTGCGGTACCTACTTCGCTACATTATGAAGTTGCCGAACCATTTATTAAAGCTGGCAAGGCACTGCTAATTGAAAAACCGATTACTTCGACGGTTCAGCAGGCGCGCAATCTGGTTGATTTGGTAGATGCGCATGCGTCAAAGGTTTTAATTGGCCATGTGGAGCGTTATGCACCTGCACTATTAGCGTTGGATGAAAAAATTAGTAACCCTCGGTTCATTGAGGTGCACCGGCTCAGTAAATTTACTGGTCGAGCGACCGATGTAGATGTGATTACCGATTTGATGATCCACGATATTGATATAATTCTTTCGATTGTTGATGAAATGCCGATTAGGGTGGATGCGGTAGGTTCACCGGTGATTACTGAACGCACCGACATTGCCAATGTTCGATTACAATTTCCATGCGGGGCGGTCGCGAACGTTACCGCTAGCCGAGTGTCACAAAAACAATTCCGTCGTATGCGAGTATTTGGATCAGAAGGGTATTTCGCAGTGAATTTTACCGATCAGGTTCTGGACTCTGTGTGCATGCCTGAAGGGGGTAAATCAATAGATGATCTAAAGATAGAGAATGAGCATGTTACGGGAGAGCGTCCGCTCCAAGCAGAACTTACCCACTTTGCATCAGTAGTAAGGGGGGAGGTCTTGCCAAAAGTGACGGTCACGCAAGGCTTACGCGCCCTCGAAGTTGTGGAAATGATTCAAAAGCAATTGTCGGGCCTACAGATATGAAACTATTACTTTGGATTCCCTTGGTAGGATTTATGTTACTTACTTCTGTACACGCAGCGTGCACGCCAAGTACACTGGAAATTGACAGGATGCAAATTCAGAAAATAGTAATTGAGAAACAAACAAGTGATGCGATTGAGGCTAGAAATATTGAAGTAAGTATCCGAGTTGCAGATGATCCTTACGAGCGAGCGGCCGGGTTTCAACATGTTTGCGCTCAAGCGGCGATTGACTACCCGATATATTTTCAATTTGAGCGTTCGTTTATTAGTTCGTTTCATATGCGAAATGTATATACGGATTTAGATATTGCATTTATAGATGATGCCAAACGGATAATTTCAATTCAAAGAATGAAGCCAAATAGTTTGGTTTCCTTAAAGCAAAACCTTTATTCACCGCCATCGCCTGCCTGGGCGGCACTTGAAACAGCTCCAGGGTATTATCAGGAGAATGGAATACAGATTGGAGATAGAGTACTTTTAATGCCATAAGAGCATTGGGCTTTTAGTTAGTCATATTAGATTGTCAGATTAAAAATAGCAGCGTCATGTTGCGTTTATATGTTGTCGTAAGTAATTGAATAAAAATTGCAAAATATCATCGAAAGATGTTTTTTATGGCAATCTCCAGCCATCTTTCCCACAGTTGTGCGGCGAAAAACTTTATTGGCTTCAGGCGGTTCTGGAGCGCAGTGGCGCGGCGGGGCTATACACTGTTGATTTATCTGTAAGGGGCGCAAAGCCCGAACTGGTTTCTCCACCAGGCATGGAACCAAATTCCAAGGTACATGAATATGGAGGCCGTTCGTATTTGGTTTCTGGAGAGTATGTGTTTTTTGCTAATGCGTCGGACCAACAGATTTATCGTCTCACCATTGAAACTGGTGAATTACTGCGACTAAGTAATGATGTCCAATTTAAGTATACTGAGTTTTTATTGGCTACTGATGGGGGGTATTTAGTATGTGTAGCCGAGCGCATCGTCGACGGTGCCAACAATGAAAACATGATTGTTGGCGTTAATTTGCATGTGGACAATGTCGTCGCTCCGTTCACCGTGTTGGTAAGTGGTGCAGATTTTTATGCAGGCCTGGTAATTGATGTCCCGAGGCAGAAAATAGCTTGGTTTGAGTGGGACCACCCACACATGCCATGGGATTCATCGCGTCTGGTAATAGCACAATATTCAGAGCAGCTTACAATGGGCTTGCGCGACACGCAGGTGCTGATTGATTTGCCCGATACGTCTGTATGCCAAACACATTTTACGCCGGATGGGGCTTTGGTGTTCGCAATTGATGGGCAGGCGCCGCAACTGGGCGATGATAATTTAAGTAGCACTACGAACACCTCGTTGGAGAGTTGGCAATTAATGCTTTGGAAAGATAATCGATTTGAACGATTATCTTTTGATGATGCTGAATACGGAGCACCTTTTTGGGTTTTCGGTGAGTATCGATTGGCTAATTTTACAGGGGGGCTTGGCGCAATTCGCTCCAGTAATGGTTACGATAGCATCGTGGGTATTGAGCAGGCGGCTTTGCCGCTCGTGGGCACATCTATCAATGGCAGCAGTCAGTTCGATGTTGTGCAGCAATTATTAAGCGATAACGGGGGATATTTTTGCGCACTGGCGGGTTCAGCGGACCAACCGTTAGGAATTTGGTCGTATAGTGATGATTCCGCCCACGGTGAAAATCTGTGGCAACGGATCACGGGACCAGAATCGGTATTGCCTAGCGATTGCGTTTCACGACCAAAGCATTTTGCATACCCGACCAGAGATGGAATGCGGGCTTATGCGTATTATTATCCCCCCTCTAATTGTGAAGATAAACCCCACCGTATTCCCCCATTGGTGGTGATGATACATGGTGGGCCTACTTCAAAAACGAATGGTCTATACGATCCACTCAAGCAGTTTTGGACTACGCATGGTTACGCTGTACTGGATGTTAACCATCGTGGTAGCTCTGGCTATGGGCGTGAGTTTCGCCAGTCTTTATTAGGCCGTTGGGGTGAGAGAGATATAGAGGACGTTATCGATGCGATCGACTACGTTATCTCAAAAAATTGGGCTAATAGTGATGAAATATTTGTTCGCGGGAAAAGTGCTGGTGGCTATGCCGTGCTACGACTGTTGACGGAATACGGTGAATATTTTGCTGCCGGTGCTAGTTACTACGGTATAGGGAATTTGGCGGTTCTTGCCGAAGATACTCATAAATTTGAGTTTTGTTATTCAGAGCAACTACTAGGTCGAGTGTATGACGCTAAAAATGCCTCTAAAGCAGGTGATCCGTATTATGATCGCTCACCAGTTAATTTCCTGGATAATATGTGTTGCCCTGTGATTGTCTTTCAAGGTAGTGAAGACCGCGTTGTTCCTCCGTCCTTAGCACATAATCTTGTAGCGGTATTAAAGCAAAAAGGTATTTTTCATGAATACATCGAGTATCCAGGTGAAGGGCACGGATTTAGAAACCCGAAAAATAGTAGTGATGCGTTGCAGCGAGAATTAGATTTTTATAGTGCTGCTTTGGTAACGTAAGTCAGTCCCCTCAATATGTGCTAGAGATTTCAGTACAGCGCTGCCTATTTAAAGCGCGTAATAATATTAGCGGTGAAGAAATGATTAGTAATGACCAAGTTAACTCAGACAGCCTTTATCAGCGTGTGCTCTCTTTAGCGGGGACACTTGAGGCTTGTTCCGCCGTTCAGTCTTTGGCGTCGAGTGGGCAAATTGACGATGCTTCGTTGCAGTGTCTGGTGCGTTCGATCAAGATGATTGATGCTCCAGATGTTGTTTCTGTGTTTGGTGATCGATTAGGATTATCCAAAGGTTTAGGCCTGATGGCTGGTGGTATTGGGCAAGCGACTGATGCTACGGCGATGGATGTTTATCGATACATGAATACCTTGATATCGTTAAAGAAATCTTTGTTTGCGAATTCAGTCGCCCAGCAGAAAGTTATTGATCGGCTGGATTGGATTAAAACACTCGATGAGAAAGAGTTGTTTACCAGTTGCGCGGAGCTATATTTAGAGGCTGTTAGCCCCTTAAAACCGCGGGTCTACGTGCAGGGAGAGCAGCGGTTTCTGGAGCAGGAAGAGGTTAGTAATAAGATTAGGACAATGTTACTGGCAGGGATTCGCTGCGTGGTGCTTTGGGAGCAGTTAGGCGGTGGTCGTTTTGAGATGCTGTTGAGACGTAAAGCCTATCAATCCGCTGCAAGCGATTTGTTAACAACTGGGGCTACCAATTGATGTCTAAAGTAAACGCTGAATCTCAGTTAAACACAGATTCAGGTTCAGCATCGGGGGAGAGTGTCGGAAAACTAGCATTTGTCACCGGTGCAAGTGGTTTTGTAGGTAAACACCTTGTGCCTGAGCTAGTTGCCCAGGGCTTCGAAGTTCGATGCTTGGTAAGACGCGTACTGCCCTCAGAGTTCAGTGAACTTGTGGGTGTGACCGAGGTCGTTGGAGATTTGCACGATCTTGATGTTTTGCGGGTCGGAGTTGCAGGCGCGAATTACGTATTTCATGTTGCTGGAGTCACGAGTGCATCGAGTGAGGCAGATTACTATCTTCATAATGTTATGGGTACACGCAACTTGGTTGATGCAGTATCAGCTGTAAAACCGCCATTACAGCGTTTTGTGTTTGTATCTAGCCAGGCTGCAGCAGGCCCTAGTACTGGTCAACCACGGCGTGAAACCGATGTGTCTAACCCGATAACTGCGTATGGCCGCTCGAAGCTCGAAGCTGAGGAGTTTCTCTCCAGTAAATCGGCCCACTTGCCTTATATCGTGTTGCGGCCTAGCGCGGTTTACGGCCCTGGTGATAAGGAGTTTTTACCTATATTTAAACTGTTGAAGCATAAATACCTGATACAATTAGGGTCCGTAGATCGAATTATAAGTCTTTGTCATGTAAATGATTTGGTGAGATTGATGGCCCGCTCGGCGACTGTAGAAGTACATAATGGCAGTACTTTCTTCGTTGCTGATCAAGAGCCGTATTGCTGGAGTGAATTCGAACGCCTAGCGGCGCTGGCAATGCAGGTTGAACCTAGACGCATACGATTCGGTCAGAAAATATTAAAGTTGGCAGGTAGGATGGGCCAGTTGATCAGCCGATTTAGTAATTGGCCAGTGTTTTTAAATAGCACGCGGTTTGACGAATTCTTACAACCAGATTGGTCGCTTGATGTGAGTAAGGCGACGAATGAGTTGCGGCATGTAACATTGCATCCGCTGCCGACCGCCATCAATGAGCTGGTATCTTGGTACCGGCGAAATAATTGGTTATGAAAAATAATAATTTGGCGAGCGGTTTAACCAAACCCTTGGTTGAACCGACTGTAAGCGCCTCCGAAGCTATTCCTGCGCGGGTACGCCCCCCAATTTTTAAAAAAGTACGTGATTATCAGCGCGTAGAAGATATGCGTGCGGCAGATATATATCCGTATTTTAAAGCTCTGGAGTCTGCGCAAGAACCTGAAGTCCGCTGCGATGGCCGCGATATGGTTATGCTTAGCTCCAATAATTATCTTGGCTTGACTAGTCATCCCAAAGTTGTTGAAGCGGCGATTAAGGCGACACGCGAATTTGGAACCGGATGTGCGGGTTCTCGTTTTTTAAATGGTACCTTGGCGTTACATGAAGAACTCGAAGCCAGACTGGCGAAATTCTTTTCCAAGCAGGCTGCAATTGTATTCCCAACAGGGTTTCAAGCTAATTTAGGCGGTATTGCTGGCTTGGTTGGTAAAGGTGATGTAGTAATTATTGATCGCTCCAACCATGCTTGTATCTACGATGGTTGTCGTTTGTCGTATGGACAGACACGCAAGTATGATCATAACGATATGGAAGACCTGCGTCGGGTGTTAACAGAACACCAGGGCCGGTCTATGCTGATCGTTGTAGACGGTGTTTTTAGCATGGAAGGAGATATAGCACGATTACCAGAAATCACCCAGTTAGCAGATGAGTTTGGTTCCGCAGTAATGGTTGATGATGCGCATGGTATTGGAGTTTTAGGTAAGCAAGGAGCCGGTACGGCACAGCACTTTGGGGTAGAAGATAAGGTGGACATAATAATGGGCACCTACAGTAAATCTATGGCTACAATCGGAGGTTGTTTAGCCGGTGATGCCGACACCATGGACTACTTGAAACATAATGCCCGGCCTCTGATTTTCTCAGCTAGTTTGCCAGCCGCAAACACGGCTTCTGCCTTGGCCGCGCTTGATATTATTGAAAACGAACCTGAACGTCGTGAAAGGCTTTGGGCTAATGCTGATCATCTTAGAAACGGATTAACAGATTTGGGTTTTGATACACTCAATACAGAGTCTACCGTAGTACCTGTATTTGTAGGGGACGACATGCAGGCTTTACAGTTCTGGCGTAAGCTGTTTGATGGTGGTTTGTTCGTAACTCCGGTTATTCACCCGGGTGTCGCGAAGGATTCAGCGTTAATTAGAACCAGTGTGATGGCAAGTCATAGGCCGGAGCACCTTGACAGAGCGCTTGATATATTTGCAAGTGCTGGAAAGGAACTCGGTCTTATAAACAATAGTTGAGCATGCGTGAGTTCACGTACGTCTTGCAAGCACTGCTGAAAGAACATCTCAACCAGCATTTGTGTGCATTGAACACGGTATGTTTATGAACCACGTAAAATATTTCAGCCTGCCATTTAGCTTGCTGACTGCTCCCACTATAGCTTTAACTACAGCTTTAGCAGTATTCTTTACTGCGGCGGTTTTCGCGGCGACGGAAGCGGAAATCTCTGTCGCGTCGGCAATTTCGCAAGAAGAATCTATTTTGGATTTGGATCAATTTCGATCTGCAGAGGCGGTTTATGCAGATGTAAGCCACCCCGAAACTATAGATAAAGACGTCACGTGGGAGCGGAGCGATAACGTAGCACCTTTGTTTTCGCCTGCGTATTTAAACGGCGGCACATATTCGGAAGGCTGGGATTTTGTGTTCGATTTTGATGATGGAACAATTATCAGCGCGCAAATAGTCGTCAGCAACTTTGGTTCAGGTAATCATCGAATGTTGGTGCTGGTTAAACTTACTGAACCAAGTGGTCGGGAGGTAACGCTAAAGAATGGACGCGGACGTTCTGACTGGTTTAAACATGAAGATGAGTTTGATTATCAAATTGCACAGCACCATTTTTGGAAAGACGGTGATACATTTTATTTTCGATTTTCGCACCCGTCCGGTGATATTAATTTAGTGGCTGAATCGATTACCGAGCCATTGAATTTAGGTGTCGTTTGGTCTGGAGCAAAGGCAGGTTATCAATACGTCAATATCTTTGCACCGAGAATGATGGTGTCGGGTCAATACCGGATAAAGGATGAAGATAGCGGGATTGTGCAGGCGTACCAAACACTGGGCCACGGGGTTGGTCATGGCTTAAGGCATATTACCAGCTCTGCTATGGGTGAGGCATCCAGAGCTTGGCTGCGCGCTTTTGCATCGGGCAGTTCCTCGAACAATGAACTCAGTCCAATTATAGATATGCGGCAGTTAAAGAATGGCAGGACCAAGGCAAATGTTCGTCTTTTAGACGCTAAAGGTTCGGTAATAGATGATCTATCTTTTGAAACCGAGAGTTCACTATTGGAAGATAGTCGAGCCGATTGTTGTTCGGTAATAGCACTTAATGCTGCTGGCACCGGCAACCTAGATGGCACAATTAGCTTAGATAAACAGGTTCAAAAATTTGATGTTGTCGATGAATTGAAGCCATTTGAGCGATTTTTCGTGCGCATGTTTAAAACACCTATTAGTGCGCGATTTCGATTATCGTACGATTTAACGTATACCGCGAATGGAACTAGTGTGCATTTAATAGGTCAAGGTTTAGCCGACCTTATGACGCTTAAATAAAGTGATATGAATGAAAGCGGTCATATGAATAGCGAATTGGCACAGGCTCCTGTGTTTGTTCGTGCACTAGTGAATTGTATCCAGCGCGGTTATCTGATCATTCTATTACTAGCCTTTGCTCTGGCATACGTAGGCTTTGATCGAGCTAGGAACATGCGGCTGGACACAGATATAACTTCGTTAATGCCGGATGGCATTGCGAGTGTTGAAAACCTTGAAAAGGTGGTCGAGAAAACCGGTGGCTATAGTTCGATTATGGTGGTGGTTAATTCACCTGATCCGGATAATAATATTCAGTTTCTAGAAGATCTTCGTGAGTCCGTTCTGCAATGGGATTGGGTCAGTAGCGCCGAGTATGCTGAAGACATAGAAATATTTCAGCAGCACCAATTGCTTTATGTTGATGTTGAAGACCTACGAGAAGTACGATCCCGGTTTGGTAATCGTATTGAATATGAGAAGAAAAACCTTGATTTTAAAATTGATGATACCAATGTCCGAATAAGAATTCGTGGTGCGGGCAGAGGTATACCACCTTCAATAGACTTTACCGATATCCAGGAAAAGTATGGGGCCGATACGTCGGACCCTGATGACCCGAATGCCGCCCGAAAAATATTTACCGATGAGACTGGTGAACTTGCAATACTAAATATTTTGCCCAGTGGTTCCACTACAGGAATGGGACATAGTCGACGATTGCTTGATGAAGTAGAGGATAAAGTAGCGTCGTTTGATTTGCCCTCTTATCATTCAGAAATGACGGTTAAGATCGGCGGTCGAATACGAAACCGTGTTGAGGAATTTGATGCCGTCATCAATGATTTGAAAAGTAGCGCATTTTGGTCAATAGGTGCGATCTTTATAGCAATGCTGTTGTTTTATAGGCGCGTATTTGCACTGGTGTATATCGGCGTACCGTTGGTGGTCGCATTTTTATGCACCTTCGGAATCGTTCAAGTAGTACTGGGTAGTCTAAATTTGATCACCATTTTTCTGGTGATTATTTTATTTGGGCTGGGGATCGATTTTGGTATTCACAACTTGTTCAGATATGAAGAAATCCGCCGTAGTGGTGGTAGTCCAAGTCAGGCACTGTTAATGGTTTGTGATAAAACCGGTCGTGCTTCGGTAATGGCCGCGATCACCACTGTTATCGCATTCTATGCCTTGATGGTGTCGAACTTTAAAGCGTTTTATGAATTTGGCTTTATCGCTGGTACCGGTGTTTTATTATCGTTAATTTCTATGTATTTGGTTTTTCCGTCACTAATGTTGTTGGCGGAGAAGGTTAAGTTATACAAGCCTAAAAACCCTAAAGGCGATCTAAATCAGAATGCGGCAGAAGGTCTTGTAACAAACAGGGTTGCCAACAAACCAATGTCTAAACCTTTTGTGTGGGTGATTGGGACAATAATTATGTGCTTGATTTCTAGTGTAGGAATCTCGCAAGTACGTTTTGAAGATGATTTTAGTAAACTACGGGCAAATCTGCCTCAGCTACAGCCAGTAAAGGACGATATCAATAAAGTATTTCCGCTGCGAACAGATCGTGCAGTAGTGTTTATAGAATCACTGGAAGATGTGGCTGCAGTGCTCGAAGCAGTGGAAAGTATTCGGCAGCAGAGCGTGGATGTTTCAAGTATCGAAGCCGTTAAATCAATCTATGATTTGGTGCCGGATAAAGCAGAGCAAGAAGCTCGGTTAGCTGAAATCGTATTGATAGAGGAGCAAATCGAAGAATCGGTTCGCTTACTTGAAGACTTTAACGAAGAAGATCAAAAGAAAATTGAGAGCTTGCAGGAATTTTTGACCTATACTGCTATTGGTGAGTTGACCCCGGAAGAACTTCCCGAAGCACTTAAACTAGTCTATACCGGCGTATCTGACTCTGGTGGCTATCTTGTGTACATTTACAATACTAAGAGTGTTGCCAAGCTCGCTGATGCACAAGAATTTGTTGACGATATTCGTGAAATCAGCGCGAATGGAAAAACCTTTTATCCGGCAACCGAGGCAATGATCTTTGTTGATATGTTGAATTTGATGAAGTCTGAAGCAGTTACGTCTATAGGTGCAGTGCTTGTAACTTTATTTATTATGCTGGTGCTAGTTTACCGACAATTGTCTAAAGCTGTACTTGCCTTATCCCCGATAATTGTCGGTATGATCGTAATGTTTGGGGCAATGGGGTTTATGGATATTAAGCTTAATATATTTAATATGGTGGTATTGCCTACCGTTCTAGGTATTGGCGTAGACAATGCGATTCATATTTACCATCGCTACGATGAAGAAGGGCGTAACGGAATTTCGAAAGCTATTCGAACCACAGGTATAGCAGCAATGCTGAGCACCATGACAACAATGTTTGGTTTTGCGGGAATGCTTTCTGCTGGTAATAAGGGGCTAGTATCTCTGGGATTGGTAGCATGTATCGGGTTGTTTTGCTGCCTTGTTGCCTCGTTAACTTTTTTCCCGGCGCTTATCCAACTTATGGACAGCCGAAAAATGTTGCCGAATTAGCCGAAAATACCACCTGGTAGTGTTCTCCATATTCTAATAAATACTATTCAACTAGATCTTTAATTTCCAGTTTTACCGGGCTATCTAGAGGTAAACTTAGTTCTGAAGTTACACTCTGAATGTCACCGGGTTGTGCGGTTGGTTCTCCTGTTATTGATACTCTCGCCCCTAGAATGATCTGGGGGAAACGGGCTAATGTCATGCCGTCAATCATTGCATCATTTTCGGTCAGCGTGACGGTGCGAGGCAGGTCAGCCACTCGAAGCTGTTTGACGGCTAACGGCATAGGCGGCCCGCTAGCTGCACGAGCATAAACATAGACCAGCATATCGTTTTGTATTGGTGCAGGTAACTGGTTCGAGAGACTAACTTCGATGGTTACAGAAACTAGGTCTGCCTCAATTGAAGAGATTACTTGCGCCGTGATTGTCTGTGCTGAGATTGGCACCAGTGACGGCGATGCCGATTCCGACAGTTTGGTACGAGCTTGGGTGAGTAAATTTCTAATCCGCCCCTGTTGCTCTGGTTGTCCAGTCAAATGGGTGTCGAGTTTTTCCCATTTACTAATGGCACTGGCTAAATCACCCTCTTGGGTATCTAGCATTGCCGCCATCCACAACGCTTGTATGTTATCAGGCTCTGCTGCGTAGGCGACACTTATATACTGTTTGGTGTTCTCGGTAAAGGCACCACCATTGAGCATTACTTCTGCGTCAGCTAATTGGAGGAGAACCGTTGGTTGGTCTCCCAGGATGCGTCGAAGGTTACTATAGGCTTTATGTGCCTGAGCAAACTGTTGCATTGACATATAGGACCTGCCCAGTAGTGCCCAACCTTCAGCATCGTCTGGATTATTAGCCAATTTATCTTCAAGGTCTTGTAAAAGGCTGTCTATGCCTTGATCTGATTGGGTAACTTGTTCAGGAGCTGTAGTGTCAAGTTGCAGGCCTTCGAGTGATCCTAATGTTAGATAAAGACTTAGCGCAAGAATAGGAACCAGTGCGGCGATTACAACGCTAATTAATAGAGAGTTACCGTGTCCGAGTGCAGGGGCATTGTGTAATTCTGATTCATGCAAGAGTACCCGTTTCGCATCCTGGGATAATTTTATAAATTGCGCTTCAGATATCACCCTGGCGCTTTTCTGTAGTTCAAAATCAGCCAATTTTTCACGAGCGATTTCGATATTGTGCGCATCACTATTTACTGGGGTAGTCGCATTGTTGCGGCCAAGGGGGAGTACCAGCGCTAGTAGGCACGCGAGAACCATAATGCAGCCTAAAAAAATAAATATGACCATATAATTGGAGTTTAGGTGAATATACTGATGCGGCTCATTTACCGAGCAGCTGATTTATACGCTTTGCGTCGGTTTGGCTAAACTTTCGTGCCCCAGTATTTGAGGATTTTCGAGCAATAGAAATAGCGATAGTCAGGCCTACGGCCAGTAGCACAAAAGGGCCTATCCAAATTAGCCAGGTAGCCGGAGAGAATGGAGGTTTGTACAGTACAAACTCACCGTAGCGAGCAACCATAAACTCTTTGACGTCAGCTACAGTTTTCCCGTTTAGCAGCATCTCGTAGGTTTCGTCGCGTAAATCGTTTGCTAAGTCTGCGTCAGAGGCGGCCAAATTTTGGTTTTGGCACACTAGACAGCGGAGTTCATCGATTAGTCGCAAATAGTGTCCCCTAATTTCTTCGTTAGGGTAGTCTCGAAGTTCTACTTCTGCAAAAACGAAACCATGAAAAGTGATCAGCAAGCCCGCTAGCAGCGCATGTATCAAAGTTACTTTTGCCAGTGTTATGCTTGAATTCAAATTCATTTGCGTTGTATTAGTTTGAGTAATGTTTGATGTGGATAATTCCATGTGAAGCTTTGGTTGAAAACGGTTAAATTCAGCTACGTATCAGCCAGATGGATGGTGGATCGGTGGGTCATTACAATTCACCAATAAGTTTTACATTTCAAGGCTTAATTCGTGCAGAAGCGGTACGATTTCGTTTTGTAAAGAACTTACCGTTATCGGACCTATATGTTTGTAGCGGACAATGCCATTGCCATCCACAACGAACGTTTCAGGTACACCATACACGCCCCAATCAATTCCAACTCTACCATCAAAATCTATTACCGAGAGCGTGTACGGATCACCAAATTGTTCCAGCCAGGCTTGCCCGTTGGCAGGTGGGTCTTTGTAGTTAAGGCCCACCACGAACGTTTTGTTATTACGCGCATATTCATTTAGGATCGGGTGTTCGTGCCTGCACGCAACACACCATGAGGCCCATACATTCAGTACCCATGGTTTGCCTAAATTATCGGTAGTGGAAAATATTTGCTCAGAGTTACCTAGTATCGGTAACGCAAATACCGGCGCCGGTTTTCCAATTAATGGAGATGGTAGCTCTGTCGGGTTTAGCGTTAATCCAACCGCTAGTAAAACGCATAGACCAATAAAAAATGTCAGCGGAATCCAAAATATGGGTTTTCGTAAATTTGAGGCTTGAGTCATTTTAAGCAGCGTTCAAAGTAGTAGCATTACAGTAATAGGTTTTCAGGCGCGAGCAGTAAATTCTTCGATGAATGTTTTACTACTACTGCGTCGTCGTCTATATCGCTTATCGAACATAGTGATGAGGCCGCCAAGCGCCATCATTAATCCACCAAGCCAGATACATTCGGCAAATGATTTGTAATATAGCCGTGCAGTCCATGCACGATCATCTAACTGGTCACCAAGCGATATATAGATATCTCGTGGCAGCGAACCATTAATCGCTGCTTCTGTCATCGGGCTCTGGCTTGCTGGATAGAATCGTTTCTCTGGTTCAAGTCTAAACAGTTCCTCGCCGTTGCGAGAGACCGAGAATTCCCCACGGTTGCCACTGTAATTCGGGCCGTTCATCACTTGTGAACCGAAAAATGTAATATCGTAAGACGCGAGTTCTACAGAATCCCCAGGTGCCATGCGTACATCTTTTTCAACGCTGTAAGCACTAATGTGATTTACCCCAACAATAAATACGGCGATACCAATGTGTGCTAAAAGCATTCCCCAGAAAGATGCTGGAATGCTACGTATCGAATGGAGTTTGTTCTGTTTGTATCGTAAGCGATCCCATACCGCCCATGTGGACCAACATACTACCCACCAGGCGATTGCCAATACAGCCGCCGCGATAATATTAAACCCGTTGGCTAATATCGACGTACAAACAGCGCTAAGCAAGAGTGAAGTTATGGCAAAGCGGATAGCTAATGGCTTAAAGCGAGCTGGGTCGTCTTTTTTCCATTTGGAAACTGCGCCAATACCAACGAGCAACGCTAAAGGCAATGTTAATGGCACGAACATTGCGTTGAAGTAGGGTGGGCCGACAGAATACTTTCCGGCACCAATTGCATCCATTAGTAATGGAAACAAAGTACCTAGTAATACCATCGCGGCGGCGACCACTAGTAAAATATTGTTGACTAGCAGCAGCGACTCACGAGAGAACCATTCGAAGCCTATTTGCGCTTTTACCTGTGAAGCCCGGAGGGCGTATAAAAATAGTGATCCACCTACAACGATCAGCAGGAAAACCAGAATAAATAAGCCACGCGCCGGGTCGGTTGCGAAGGCATGAACCGATGTTAGTACCCCGGAACGAACCAGGAATGTGCCTAGTAAACTCAGTGAGAACGCGGTGATTGCTAGTAACACGGTCCAGGCTTTAAACGCAGATCGATTTTCTGCGACTGCTAAAGAATGAATCAATGCGGTACCAACTAACCATGGCATAAAGGAAGCATTTTCGACCGGATCCCAGAACCACCAACCGCCCCATCCGAGTTCGTAATATGCCCACCAACTGCCCAAGGTTATTCCGGCAGTTAGAAATACCCAGGCAATAGTCGTCCATGGGCGTGACCATTTAGCCCAAGCAGAGTCTAAACGGCCTTCGAGCATGGCCGCAATGGCGAATGCGAACGCTACGCTAAACCCAACGTAGCCCATATACAGCATGGGTGGGTGGATAATTAGCCCGGGATCCTGTAGTACTGGATTAAGATCACGACCTTCTAAAAGTGCAGGAATAACTCTTTCAAATGGGTTAGAGGTAAATAGCATAAAGGCTAAAAACCCGATATTGATCAAACCCATCACACCTAGTACTCGGGAAATCATGGTGAGTGGCATATCGCGACTAAACACAGCAACCGCTGCCGTCCACAGGGCAAGCACTAAGGCCCAGAGTAATAATGAGCCCTCATGCCCTCCCCAGACCCCAGATATTCGGTACATTAGTGGCAAAGAGGAATTTGAATTTTGCACTACATAAGCTACCGAGAAGTCATAATTTATAAATGATGAGGTTAAGCTGGCGTAGGCAAAACAGACAAACAATAACTGTATAAGCGCTGCTGGCCGTGCGATGTTCATCCAGTTTACGTATCTTTTATGCGCACCCACCAACGGTACGATACTCAAAATTATCGCAACAATGAAGCCCATGATTAGCGCTAAATGACCGAGTTCAGGAATCATAGCGTAGTACCTGCAGGTATTTTGGTTGCGCTTGCCGGAATGGCTTTACTCATGTCGACATTTTTCATCGCTTCAGCAACTTCCGGCGCCATATAGCTCTCATCATGTTTTGCTAACACTTCTTCAGCGGTGAATAATTGATTTTCGATTCGGCCGTGTGCAACGATTCCCTGTCCCTCTCGAAACAGGTCAGGAAGAATACCGGTATAACGGACGGTAATGGTTTGTTCATAATCTGTAAGATCAAATTCAACTGTGATGCCGTTCTCTAGCCGATTAATACTACCTTCGACAACCATTCCTCCGAGTCGATACATACCTTGCTCGGGGTAATCACCCGCAACCATTTCGGCAGGGGTAAGGAAGTACATTAAATTGCTACGGAATGCGTTTAGGGCCAGTAGGGAAGTTATGCCGAGGCCCGCGAGTACCAATAAGACTAAGCGCATACGGCTTTTTTGTTTGGGTGTCATATTTTATTAGTGCTATTTTTAAGTTGTTCGCGTTTTGTCTGTATTTCTACTTGTTGAAGTAACTTTTTGTGTTTGTATCTTGGTGCAATCACATTCCAGAGTAGTACCAATAATGTTAATAACCATGATGACCAAACGTATTGGGCATAGCCACCCATTGCAAGAAATTCGTTAAAACTCATGATGCCTGGCCTTTGTTAACTACTAGTTCTGCAACCCAGCTATTCCGGGCCTCTTGAATAAGCACTTGATTACGTGCTCGTAGCATCAGAATCAAACCGTAATAAAAATTAAAGCCGACAGCCATTATAAGTAGTGGCCACAACATTCTAACATCCATAGATGGGCCGTCACTGCGTATCACCGTGGAACCTTGATGTAATGTGTTCCACCACTCTACAGAGTAGTGAATGATCGGTAAGTTGATAACCCCTACAACCGCTAGAATGGCTGCCGATTTTTCTGCCAAATGCCTTTCGTAAAACGAGTTATACAAAGCAATAATACCGATATAAAGAAATAGCAGGAGTAGTTCTGAAGTAAGCCGCGCGTCCCACTGCCACCACGTTCCCCACATAGGTTTACCCCATAACGAGCCAGTGATTAACGCCACTAACGTGAACCATGCACCGGGTGCGGCAGAACATATCATAACTACATAGGCCATTTTCATTCGCCAGATCAAACCAATCATGGCAGACACTGCAAGCACAGTGTAGATAAGCATAGACAGCCATGCTGAAGGTACGTGCACGTATATTATTCGGTAGCTTTCACCTTGCTGATAATCTGCCGGTGCAACCACTAAGCCAAGATAGCTTCCGGTCAATATTAAAATTAGACTTATTGTTCCAAACCATGGGATAAGAGAGCCACTAATTTCATAAAACTCTCTTGGCGAGCCCAGCCGGTGATAAAATTTTAAAAGCACATTCATATTTTTCTATCGATGCTATTCAACGTTAAAACATAATTAATTTTAAGCTTGTCGTTTAACTCATTGGCTCAATTGTTGCGGATGGTGTCAGTCGCTCGCGGGTTCGATTTACCATTGGATTTCATTAGTCTATGGCTTAATAATCCAGACTATTCTTCAGTGCAAAACTTGTCGCAAAAGGTGCCAGACTTAAAGAACCAAACATTAGTGCGCCCAGTACTGATAACTGCGCGTTAACCGGTAATCCTATGTGAATAGCATTTACCATCCCGGCACCGAAAATTAATACTGGCGCAAATAGCGGTAAAATTAGTATCGCTAATAATACGCCGCCGTTCTTTAAGTTCAATGTTAGCGCTGAGCCGATGGAACCTAGCAGTGCAAGCGTGGGACTACCAAGTGCCAAGCCTATTACCAACACCCAAATTTGATCACCCGTTAGATGGTAAGCAGTGCCAACAATGGGTGACAGTATTATCATCGGTAGTGCACTCAGGCACCAATAAGCCGCAATTTTAGCAAGGACCACCTGAGTTAGTGATGTGTGTGTAAATAAAAACTGTTCCAGTACGCCTGCTTCATAGTCGTCCCGAAATAGCTGATTTAATCCCATCATCAATGAAAGTAGGACGGACACCCATATTATGCCGCCGCCTATAGTGTTGAGCAGTTCGCGATCTGCAGAAAGCCCCAATGGAAACAAGCTGCAAATAATCACAAAAAAGCAAATCGGGTTAAGAATATCACTTTGTTTGCGTAGGTGATGCTTACAATCTCGCAAGAACAAGCGTCCCAGTGTGGCCAATAGGGAACCATCGGCGTGGGAATTTTTGTTAGATCTACTCACCGAAGCTCAGCCTCTGATATATTCTCCAGTAATGCAACATTTTTTAGCTGGCCATGGTTGGTAAAAATCATCATACCGTTCGATGCAATATGCTGTAGACATATATTTTCGATTAGCTCCTGACCCGCTCGGTCAACACCGGAAAAGGGTTCGTCAAGCAGCCAAAGCTGCCGTTTGGAGAGTAATAATCTTGCGATGGCAAGTTTGCGTTTTTGGCCAAATGACAGGCGCTCAACTGCAACGCCAGCCTGCGGTAATAAGCCCAACTGATTGAGTAGCGGGTCAATATCTTCGTGATTCGCATCTGGCGTATAAAGCTTTTGGTAGAAGTGGAGGCTTTCCCAGGCAGATTGCAAAGGTGAGTGTGCATCTCGATGTCCCAAATAGGCACTATTCAGGTAGAAGTTTTCGTTATTGTTGATACTTGCCCCATTCCACAAAACTTGTCCCGAATTGAGTGACCGAAAACCACAAATCGATCGCATTAAGGTAGTTTTACCTACACCATTTTCTCCCACGAGATGAATTGCTTGCCCGCTCAAACAGCTAAAGCTAACAGGTTTGAACAATACAGCATTTCCACGCGTGACAACTGCATTGATAACTTGCAGTTCCGGTATTGATTCTGATATCGGGTCTTGCATAGGGTTTCGGCTAAGTTTGGACTATATCGCTGGATAAATTAGCAGGAGTAGGTAAAAGAGCAACGTAGAAAAGTCGGTAAAAAGGTATTGAATAATAAGGGTAGAAATAGTGTGGTGGGCTTAGTGGGTGGCCAAGTGCTTTACGGTATCCAATGTATCGGTGAGAAATTTTACCATTACCAGAGGCTTAAAACCCGTTTTCGTCAGCTAAATCAGCTAAACTGAGTGAAGTGAATCACCTTTGCACTCTGGGCCTAAAGGTAATAGGTGGGCTGATATGAATGTCTATAGATCATAAGAGAAATCAACGAGATATTGCAGTGGGCGCTGCTGCTAATTATGGTGGATTCTTATTTCGTCTTAGCGTGCGCCTGCCGTTTTTATTTTTAGCGGGAATGCTATTCGGTGCCGAGCATTATGGGGAGTATATTTTCGCTACATCCTTTATCGAAGCCATTGGCGTCCTGTGTTGCTTAGGGTTTAAGCGTTCAATTTTTGGGTTTCTTGAAGAATCAGAGGTCTATGACGATCCTCGTGAGGCGGCAAGACTGTTGACGGCTTGCTGGAAATTAACCTTGATAGCGGCAATGGGGTGCGCTGGTGTAGTTTTTATATTCGCGAAATCAATCGCGGTATGGTTGAATTCGCCGGAGGTAGCTCACGCCTTGCGTTACCTGTGTTGGGCGTTACCACTAATTGTCACCATCGACCTGTTTTTGAGTGGCTGTCGTTTTCGTAGAAAAGTTCGTTATGAAGTAATTGCCCGCAGCATGACAGAGCCGGTAGTGCTCACCCTTGCCGCGATCATTTTATACTTGCTTGGTTTTACCGAGAGTGGTCTTCTTTACGCATATATAACAGCCCTGACTGCAACTTGTGCTGCTGCGGCCTACGGTCTTCACAAAAGCTATACACACCTAGAATTTGCTAGCTTTGCTGCTTTCTCAACAGCAATAGCGCTGCTTCGTCGTGCTGCACCTACCGGTATATATGAGTTCCTGAAAATGGTGCTGGACCGATTACATATTATAATAGTGACTTTCTTTTTTTCTGAATCGGTTACCGGTGTTTATGGTGCTGCGGTGCAATTCACTACCTTGCTCAACAAGATAGGGGCCGGGTTTGAACCCATATTAGCCCCCGTAGTTGCGCAACTGACTAACCGGGGTAGTGGCGAACATTTACAGCATCAGTTAGCAAAAATTGTTCGATGGGTGATGTCTATTGAATTTTTATTAGTCGTGCTGTTTGTTCTTTTCGGGCGCGACATGCTCAGTGCAATTGGCGAAGAATTTGTGGCTGGCGAACATATTATGTGGATTCTTGTGTGTGCTGTCGCCGTGCAAAGTGCCTTTATGTGTAATGATCTGCCAGTTGTTTACAGTCACCCATCGCGGAATTTATCGATTGTCCTGATATTACTGGGTATCTGCGCTCAGTCTGCGTACGTTTTGGCTCCCAAATTTGGGCCAATAGGGGTAGCAATGGCATTGTTACTTACCCATGTGTGCGGTGCAATTTTTTCTTCCTTGTTGATCCGACACTTATTTTCCGTATGGCCGTTTGAGTTTACGACTTTTAAACCACTCATTTCGCTAGTGGTTGGTATGTCAGTGGGTTATTTTAGCTTATCGTTGGGTGCTCCCAAGATGCTCAGCGTACTGTTAATCACCTTCTGTTATGTCGCTACAGCTTATCAATTTTCGGCTACTAGCGACGAACGCAACTGGATCAGACAAAAGTTGGGTGGGGTGCTGCGAGGTGCGATAAAGTCACCTGAGTAACTTTTCAGGACCTCTTGTTCAGGGCTGTCTGTTCTGGACTATCTAATAAGGTAGCTCAGGGCTGTTCGGTTAGACGGGATCTATTCGACTGAAACTGGGATTCCGGAAATACCGTTATTGAGGGCCGGGGTCGGGTCGCTAATATCTTGCTTTCGTTTGAGTTCATCAAACATGCTCATTTGATGTACACACGATAAAGTGCACAGTGGTGCGCAGCCTTTTTCGGTATGAAATTCCCGTTTGATGTCGGTTTTCGTATATTCCAACAAAGGGATACCTGGGTAACCGCGTTGTTGAGAGCACCAATGGACCAGGCCATCTTCACAAATATATAAGTACCGTGCTCCGGCACGGCACTTCCAGTCATTGGGTTTTCCAAAAATTAGATTTTTCTGATACAGCTTATAGTTGAGCTTGTGGGTGAGCGAGCCAGATAGATCGGCACACTGCTTATAGGCTTCGAGTTGCTTGTCACTAAGTGGTTTTAATGTCCCACTTTCGTCGTGCAACACACCAACTGTATGAAAAAAACCAAAGTCTTTGGCTTTTCTGGCGACTACCATAACGTCTTCGGTTCGGTCATCTGTAACGCCAAGAACTGAATTTATATTAATCTTGAATTCAGCATGTTCGGCCAATAATTCCAGTTTATTTTCGACATGATCAAGGCTTTTCATCGAAACATCATCCTGCTTAAGATTGTCGATGCTGATTTGCATTTCTTGTAGACCACAGTCGTTTAGCTGCTTTATGCGCTTCACATTAAGTCGATAGCCATTGCTAATCATAGTCGCGATGCTGCCATGCGAACGTATCCGAGCGATGACCTGCTCCAGATCAGGGTGCAGCAGAGGTTCGCCCCCAGTACATGTGATCGCAGCAGTTTTAAGGGCCGC
Source organism: Arenicellaceae bacterium (assembly GCA_029246505.1). Taxonomy (GTDB): domain Bacteria; phylum Pseudomonadota; class Gammaproteobacteria; order Arenicellales; family Arenicellaceae; genus UBA10349. Next base: position 17,440 of record JAQWNC010000010.1, on the reverse strand, counting down.
CAAATGGTCAACTTGAGCCAGCAAAAGCTCAGTCGAAACCGGTGGAGAAAAGTCGTCATACTCATTGCAGTAGCCACACGCAAGATTACAACGACGAGTCACGACCATTTGTGCTAGCAAGGGATTGTAACTGGAAGACAATGCTTTCCAGAGAAATGAGCTTGCAGAGGTAATTGGGTTATTCATTGTACTCAGTTATTTAGTTATGGGCTGAACAAACTAATGTAACAAATATGGGGGCAGTTATTGACGACGCATTCCTGTTTAAAACTGGCTGAATACGAATTGGGCGCGTATTATGGGCAAGCACGCGAAGAGAATCAATCTCATTCATGCTCTGTTCACCTGAAATGTTATTAAATATGAATAAATCTCAACTAGGACCCTTGGGTACGTAGAGAGATTTTGACATAATGTTGGGTCTCAGTAGAGAGGAACTCACAATTTCGGGTTTTGTAACAGTGATGTAGTTTAATTTAGTATCTAACGACTCACGGGAGTTACTGTTTTGATGAATCGGTTTGAAAAGTTTATAAATTTACGTGTTGCCTCCACAACATTACTGTTGGTCATTTTTTCTGGTGGGGTAACCGCCCAGAAAAGCACGATAGCGGCGGTAAATGTTAATCAAGTTAACATTGAAGAAAATTGGATATTTCCCGAATTACAATGCGGGATGTTAAATGCATCCAAGCTTAATATAAAAATTGAACAATTAAGCGAAGCCGAAATAAATAGTGTAGAACTGGATGATGAGTTTGGTAGTTCCTCGATTGTTCAAGTTGACGCTGACGCAATTGATTTTCCGGATCGAAATATTGTTTACCTAACAGGTTTTACGCGCCTTTCACAAAATGGTAATCGAGTGACCGCAGATGAACTTGTATACGACAAAGTGAGTGAAATAGTAGAAGCTCGTGGGATGGTCCAGCTGAGTTCCACCGGAGGAAATGTTATACAAACAAGCAAGTTGTTTTATGACATCGCTTCACAGACCGCGCGAGCAGATGGTGATGTCAGGCTGATTACTACTAATGGCGATTTTATTAATGCCGAAGGTATGCAGTACGGCCTTGAGGGGGAAGCGGTAAAATCTGGCCCTGCTGAATTTCTATTTGCAAATCGAGACGCCAACTCCCCAGTTCATGTGGGAGAAGATCGCGCGATCAATGCTTATGGTCGTGCCGAATCACTAGAATTTATAGGCCAAAATAACGTTGTGCTTCACAACGTTATTGTCACTACCTGTCTGGATAATAAGTCAGACCTGAGGTTTACTGCCGATTCCATGACTGTCGATTTACTTAACGGAAATCGTAAAGGAGTGAATTCTCGGGTTGTCGTGGTCGATCCAAGTGAATATGCGGGTTATAAGAGTTTGTTTAACTAGTAGATAATTGAAAGTCAGTTTATAAGGCTTCGATTGGCTTTGGCTTAAGCACATAGAGACGGCCGAGTTGCTTCATTGATCCAGCAAGCTGTTCTGCACGCTCCCCAGTCCCAAAAAACACATCAGCGCGCACATATCCTTTTATTGCGCCACCAGTATCTTGTGCGTGCATTAGTCGTTGATACGGTTCTTGCGCGGCAGTAGGTAGAGTTGTATCCACCCATACGGGTAACCCTAACTCAATCACGTCTGGGTCAATAGCCAAACTTCTTTCTGGGCTTAAATTCACGTTAAATGATCCGATTGGACCTAGCTCACTACCTTGATTACTTACCGAAGCTTCCCGTTCTACAAAAAAAACGTAGCTTGGGTTTGTGTTCAATATAGTTTCTGCCTGATCCAGATTAGAATCTAACCAGTCCCGAATGCTAAACATACTCACTTCTTCAAGTTCCAGTTCTCCACGTTCAACCAGTTCTCGACCAATTGCGTGGTAGGGATGGCCATTCTGGTCAGCGTAGCCAAGTCTGATAGTCGTGCCATCATCCATAACCAATCGCCCTGAGCCTTGAATTTGTAAAAAGAAAAGATCAAAGGGGTCGTCTAACCAAGCCAATACTTTAGCATTTGATAATTTCGAATCGTTGATACTTTGCCGGTCAGGAAATGGGATTAGACGGTCACCTACTATTTGGCCACGTATCCGCAATCCACTGAGTTCAGGATGAATATCGCCTAATTCCACGCGGATAAGATTGGCAGGTTTAGCGTATACAGGCACAAAATACCTTGCCGATTGCTGACGGCTACCGTGCAGCAAGGGTTCATAATACCCGGTTAATAGTCCCTTGGTGTTTCTTTGTTCGTTGAGTATCGCGTGGGGAAAGAACCAATATTCATAAAATTCCCTGGCACCATAATCGTCATCGGCCTTTATCTCAGATGCTGCTGAACAGATCTTCTCCCAATCGCTAGAGCGTGATTTCAATTTTTGACAGCTTACTAACAGCGCCGGTATAGATTCGGCGTGTTTGTCTAGCGACCAGCCCGGTACTTTATGCCAACTTATTGCTGGTCCAATACCTGGTGGAGCTTTTGGACCCATGGCGCAGGCGACGAGACTCATAAGCAATGCTGATATGCATAGCTTATGAAATATGTGGATAGGGTTGTTGCGAGAACTCATTAAGGTGGTGATATAGTGCGTGAATTTTGAACGAATAACGATCAATAGGCAAAGTATGTACAACAAATCACTAGTTGACCAGTTAAAGGTAACTGTGAGCCAGCCCAGCGAGCAATTGCGAAAGACTACCAATAGTGATTTCGGATTATCTAACAAAAAAATTGGTAATACCGTAAAAAAGCAGCAAAAAGAAATAGGTCGGTTTCAGGAGCGTTTATATGCAGAAAACAAACAGTCTTTGTTAGTAGTTTTTCAGGCAATGGACGCCGCCGGTAAAGATAGCTCAATTCGGGAACTTAATAAACGCTGTAATGCGCAAGGGGTTCGGGTAGCAAAATTTAGCAAGCCGAGTGTTGAGGAACTAAGCCATGACTATCTATGGCGTGTACATAAACAGTTGCCAGCCACGGGTAAGATAGTGATTTTTAATAGATCTCATTATGAAGATGTTTTGATTGTGAAAGTTCATGATTGGGTAAGCCCATCGACGATTGAAGAACGATATACGCAGATTAATCACTTCGAGTCACTTATCGCAAGTAGCGGCACTAAAGTAATTAAGTTTATGCTTAATATATCGCCTGACTATCAACTTAACCGATTCAAGTCTCGCCTGGGAAACCCTAAAAAAAATTGGAAGTTCAAACCCGGCGATCTTAGTGAGCGTAAATTATGGAAACAGTATATGGAGGCTTATGACAAGGCGTTAGATAACTGCAGTACCGAGACGGCTCCTTGGTTTGTCATTCCGGCTGAGAATCGAATTGCCCGGGATTATGCGATTAATTGCGCTGTTTTGGATACTTTAGAGTCAATGGAACCTAAATATCCTGCCCCCGACTTTGATAGCATCAAGTACACTGTTGATTCAATCAGTTAGATTGTAGTGGCGTTAACCTAATGGGCTATATTCAAACAATTCAGAGACGGAAATGTCTACTATTTAACACCAAGTCTACTTAAGTTATCTCTTGCCACCGCATCGCCTTGATCGGCTGCTGAACGGTACCATTCGATTGCTTTTTCGCGGTTCTTTTCTACTCCACGACCGTAGTAATAAAGTGTACCTAAGTTAGTTTGGGCGCCAGAGTAACCTTGTTCTGCAGAGCGTAAATACCACGAGAATGCTCTTTCTATATCTTGCCCTACGACCATACCATCTTCGTATAGTGAGGCCAGGTCTGCTTGCGCCCAACCAGCTCCTGCCTCGGCGCTAGTGCGAATTGCAGGCAGCGTGCGGCGGTATAAGTCCTCAGCTACGGCTTCATTTTTTGCCGTTCCGCGACCTAACTGCTGCATAACCGCAAGGCGAAATTGCGCTCGCGCCACGCCACGATCAGCTAGCGGTTTTAGGGTTTGGTAGGCTTCATTGTAACGACCGTGATAATAGTGTTGTAAGCCGGTCGCCATAATAGTTTGATTTAAAGTCAGAGCGGTACTGGTTTGTTCATCTACAACTCTTGCCTCCACGAGCGCAATCTCTGAGTTATTTTCGGGCTGAATCTCGACGTTGACTATTTGTTCTTGGGTGCGATTAAACTTGATTTCAGTAATATTCTCAGTAGTGGTGACGTTCTGGACAGTATCGACTTCGGGCAGAGTTGTTTCTGCGCGAGAATTTGCTTGAGCTTCCAGCAGTATTGCCGTCAAGGCGCTAATTTGAGCGCGTAGTAGTGCTAACGAAGGGTTATCCGGCGATAGCGTTTCGACCGTATTCAATCGGTTGGCCGCAGCATCAAGGTCGCTTGCCAATATTGACTGACTAACCAATTCTAATTGTTGAATAATGATTCGCTCTATGCCGCCGCTAGCCAGCGCATTGGCGGGGTCTATATTCAACACTTTTTTATAGTAAAAGAGAGCATTATCACGAGTTGGCCTAATTACTTTACCTTCACCAAGTGAAGTATCAGCAGACTGCAACAGTGTCGTGATATTTGTAGCCTGCTCATCTTGTTGGTTCTGATATTGATTCAGGGCATTTTCTAGGGATAGCGTGCGACGGTTTTTGCCATCAATTCTTTGCATTCGTTGCAGGATTCCTTGTGCTGTCGCTCTATCATCCTCAGATAATGCGGCACTGGCACTGTTAAGCAGAGTGGCAAGTACCAGATTGATCCCTTGAGTCGCTTCACTGTTTGAAGGCTCAAGTACAAGAATCTTTTGGTACATAGCCGCAGCATTATTATCAGCCGGAATATCTAAGTTCCCTGCATTTTCAAATTCCTGAGCTTGCGTCAACAAGTTCTGAATAGCAGTCGTAATACGGTCTTGTTCTGCATAGGCTTGTGCACGGCCAAGATCGTCTGGGCGTACAAAGCTCGTTTCTGGTTGATAGGTTGTCTCGACGGTTTCATCTACGCTGGATTCACGATATATAGCGTCAGGCTCAGGGACACCAGGAAGTTTGCCTTTAATAGTAGTTAAAATAGTTAGGTCCGCACCCGGATTAGGAAGTATCAGGGCAATTGCGATAAGCACAATAAATGCGCCAAGAATCCACCAGGTAAGTTTGCTACTTTGTATTGCGTTACGTTTATTGGATACTGAACCCAGCTGACCACCGAGCATCCGAGTTTCTCGTGCTGTTCCAATTACAGTATGTGCCAAATTGTTGCTGCGCGAGGCACGTCCGTCTGAATTCTTAGATTTACCCTGCTGGGTACTTGCACCAACGCGAGACTCTATATCGGCTCGTGTCACACTTCGAATCGGGTCTTCGTCAGAGCTCATTGGTCTATTTACTTTCTGAATCTGAATGGCTATTAAAGCTAACGAATGAATAATCACGCCAACATCTAGCTAGAAAGCTACTGAGATCCTTGACCAGTGGTATTGTGAAAAAATTCATTAAGGGCATTTATTATCGCTCAATTGACCTCTGCGTTAAGGATCTACGCCTAGAATATAGACTTAGGCCCTTTATGTAGATTTTAGCTTATCCTCTAAGCAATGTTAGCATGACTACATCCGACGAAAATAATACAGAATGTTTAATGAAAGTTGTATTTGGTTTATGTCATTTCGATGGAGTATCGCCAATCTTCGATACTACTGCTGGTATTGATCGTTGATACTTATATCTACCTTCTGTGCAATTCCGAGTAGTAAGTCTGCAGTCGACTCCAAGTCAGAACTTTCAAGAACATGTTGTTTGATTTCGACGGGGATACTTACCACATCGCAAAAACGATAGAGTTCATCCCATGCAGTTAAAGGGGCTGCTGGAACAAACAGGTTTGCGGTGTATTGAAGCCTTCTCCACAGCTCTAAAAAGGCTCGATAGCTGGTAGGCAAGGGGTCCGATGACGCGTCTTCAACCATTTTTATCGTTGCACGCAGTAGATTAAGCTTTTGGGTTTGCGTGTGTTGAATAGCGAAAATATTTTCGCCGGAGCACTTAACTTCTAGTATGCCATTCCCCAGCTGCCCCCAATCTTGAATATGCGCGGTTGTACCAGTGCTAAAAGTAGCAGCTGGGATTCCCGTTTCATGGCCTTGCTTGATTAGCACTACGCCAAAGGCAGAGTCCGTTTTAAGACATTGCGCAGCCATTTCTAAATATCTTGGTTCAAACAATTGCAGAGATAGACTACCCCCCGGCAGTAAAACTGTATTTAGCGGGAAAAGAGAGATTTCCATTCTAGAGAAATTACTTTATCGGTAATCTAGTACTAATTTGGCGTCAACATCAAGGTGTTATTACTGTTATCAATGGTGTAACTGAACATGTTTAAAAAATCCATACCCAATAACCTATCAAATCGAGAGCATTCGTTAGAATCCAAGCCAGCGACCTCAAAATTATGTACTTGAGTTCGACCTACGCAGAGTAATCGAATTTCGTAAGCTATGCTTTCGGTCAGCCCGTTTGCAGTTTGTAACGATAAACACCAGCCAGTGTCAGGGGCGGTAATTCGTTCCAGAAACTTTTGATCTAAAGCAGTAAGCAATGCTCCAGTAGCCATATTCTACTAAGAATAATGGAAACTGATAACAGCATGAGCAGCAGGAGTTCTTTCATGGGTATCCGCTAAGGTTTTTGAGGGCTCTCCGTTTTGCGAGCTAATTTAAGCGCTCGATTTTCAATAATTTGTTTTTGCACTTCACCACCAATATGTTGTTGCCCCCGTTTGAGTGCGAATTGCATTTGTTTTTGTCGTTCGGTATAGCGTTTTTTTTGCTCATCAGTGGTGTGTTCAACACAATGTACACAACTAACCCCGGCAATATAGCTTGCGTGTAACTTATCCTCTTCGGTTATTGGTCGACGGCAAGCATGACATTGATCGTATTGTCCTTTTTTTAAGTTTTTATCTACTGCGACCCGATCGTCAAACACAAAGCACTCACCTTGCCATAGGCTGTTTTCACTGGGGACTTTATCGAGATAATTAAGTATTCCACCTTTAAGGTGGTAGACCTGACCGAAGCCACGAGTTTTTAACAAGGAAGTGGACTTTTCACAGCGGATACCACCAGTGCAGAACATGGCAATTTTTTTGTCTTTGTGCAGGGCTAACTGCGTTTCAACATATTGTGGAAAATTCCGAAATGTTTCGGTAGCCGGGTTTATCGCCCCCTTAAAGCTGCCGATTTGAACTTCGTATTCGTTGCGCGTATCTATTAACAAAACATCGGGGTCGGATATTAGATCATTCCAGTTTTTTGGCTCAATATAAGTACCAACGTACTTTGTCGGGTTTGCTTCTGGAACCCCCAGCGAGACAATTTCGTTTTTGAGTTTTATTTTTGTGCGCAAAAAGGGTGGTTCGTGATGCAATGAAGTTTTAGCGTCTATATTGATTAAGCGGGTATCGGTGCGCAGCCAGTCCATTACCTGTCCGACGTCCTTTGCACGACCGGAAATCGTGCCATTGATTCCTTCTTCAGCAAGTAGGATAGTTCCGCGCACCTGATGTTGGTGCATCAGCTCCTTTAATTTGGGCTGCAGCGCTTTATAGTCGGATAATTCTACGAACTTATAAAATGCGCAAACCAGATAAGGTTCAGAAGAACTTGATGGGTCGGGCAGGGAGTCTTGCGAATGGCTAGTTGGGTCGCCGCGGTTTTTGGTGCTTAAACTATTTGTGTTTTTAGTCATAACTGTTACTTACCGACACGTAAATTTGATGCATCAGAATAATATTTTGATAGGGGATTTTAGCGTATATTCACTCGTAATTACTGGTTGATTCAGATTGATTTTTGAGTGAACGGATCCAAGTATCTTTTGGGTTGTGGTTCAAAAGATCAATAATGCGCATGAGTTGCAGGTGGGAGTGAGCTTGCCCAAGGCGTAGTCGAATTTTTAATCTTTTATTGAATTACACACATCGGATTTTGTTTGGAAAATTTTCCGCGTAAGCAGCGGCATACTTTGCTAGGCCAGTACAATATTGAGCTTCAATGCCAATGCCGCTCGAATTATCGCTAAGGCTGAGATGTGCTTTAAAAAGTGATTGGGGAGACTCGGAATGTTCCTCATTCGCTACATTCAAAAATGTATGGATGAGTTTCGTGGGCGAGAAAAACTCTAAGGCCAGGATCTTGATAGTATTTATTTAAAGAGGTAATGCGAGGCTCGTACTTTGTTAGTGCATGACGCGGATTAGATGAGATAATGCTGAACAGACCAGGCAAAACTGCCGGCGGCTTAAAGAGGTTTAAGGGATTCCGAATAGCCTCATATTTGCTAATTTGATTTATATCTTGCCAGCTGGAAGGGGTGTCTACATAAGTAATAGTAGTTGCGTTCAGTTAAAGTGGATAATTCGTCCGGCTCAAAAATCAGTTTGCTTCAGATTTGCCTGCCAGTGGTCAGGCAACTGAACACAACACGAAGCTCAACCAAGCAATTAAGCGTAAAACTTTTACAGAGTTACCCTGGTCATAGAAGCGCGGCATGAATGTTGCAGAACGTCACTGAGTTGATTGCTAGCTAACAAATCATGGCAGACCGTTGTCAGATAGGCTTATTCTGTCTCTGGATCAAGAAAGTTTGCACTCATGCCGACCATATTGAATCCGGCATCTACATAAGTAATTTCTCCGGTGATACCCGAGGCTAGGTCGGAGTTTAGGAATGCGCAGGCATTTCCAACTTCGTCAATATTTACGCAACGGCCTAACGGTACGGTTTTTTCAAAGTGGCTAAGCATCTTCCTGAAATTCTTGATACCGGATGCGGCCAGAGTGCGTATTGGCCCCGCCGAAACAGCATTAACTCGAATACCCTCTGCGCCAAGACTTTGTGCCATATATCGCACATTAGCTTCCAGCGACGCTTTTGCGAGGCCCATTACGTTGTAATTGGGCATAGAGCGAACCGAGCCAATATAAGTTAACGTTACCATTGCTGCATTGCGCCCTTGCATCATCGCGCGACCGCCTTTAGCCAGTGCTGCAAAGCTGTAGGAGCTAATATCATGCGCGAGCTTAAAACCTTCTCGGGTAACGGTATCGAGATAGTTGCCCTCAAGTTCTTCACGTCGGGCAAAACCTACCGCGTGCACAATGCCATCCAAACCATTCCAGCGCTTGCTAAGTTCGCTGAATACGTTCTCTATTTCTTCGTCACTGGAGACATCGCAAGGTAAGGCAATATCAGAATCACATAGCGCGGCAAATTTCTCTACTCGGGGTTTGAGCTTTTCGTTTTGATAGGTAAACGCTAGATCAGCACCCTCTCGATGCATCGCCTTTGCTGCACCCCAGGCGATAGAACGATCACTTGCTACGCCAACGATTAGTATTTTTTTGCCTGCTAAAAAGCCCATAAAAACTCCGCTTAATGATTTGATCTATGGTTTAAATTTTTGCGTATTTTACACATATGTACTGAATATCATACGCCCTAGTGTTTACAATATTTGACACTCATATAACTATCACACTATAAAGTATCTTCCGTAGGTTTCGCAAAACTCCACGTCATTAATGGCTTCGCAATAGCAAAAAATAGAATCGCGGCTAAAATACTGGTAATGGTAATTTGAGTGTATAAGCTTGGCATATCCTCTATGTTTTTAGAGTCGAATTCACCAGCGATAATTCCGGCAAATATATTCCCAAATGAATATGAGAGCATCCAACAGCCCATCATTTGACCAACATACTTTCCAGGTGCTAACCGACTGACTGCGCTTAAGCCCACCGGGCTAAGACATAATTCACCCATAGTGTGCAGTAGATAAGTAAGTATTAAAAAATACGGCATTGCAGGATTGCCCGCGACCACAATATTTGCTGCCAAAATCATGATGGCAAAACCTAATCCTAACTGAAATAAGCCTAGTGCAAATTTTACAGGATGAGAAGGGTTAAGATTACGCTTGGCTAGCCAGACCCACAGCCAGCTAAAAAATGGCGCCAGGGTAATTATGAACACCGCGTTGAGTGATTGAAACCAGCCGGCAGGTATTTCAAAGCCACCAAACTCTCGCCGGGTGTAACGTTCTGCAAATAGATTTAGAGAAGACCCTGCTAGTTCAAAACCAGCCCAGAATACTGCCGATGCAAGGCTCAAAATAATAATCAGAATGGAGCGTCGCTTCTCGTCAGACGTTAGTCCTCCGAATAATAATACGTAGGCGAAATATATAAAAAATACTGAAGAAACAAGAAAAGCCATATTAACGGCCATTGCGCTGGCATCAATTACTATTAGCCCAGAGAGAGATAAGATTAAAGATACAAACAATAAGGCCGCGCCTGAAGCGATTAGCGCCCAATGTCTAGTTTTTGTTGGGCTCGGGCTGTGCGGTGCAAGACCAGCATTTCCAAGTTTGTGTTTGCCTAAATGAAACTGAATAACACCGATGAGCATACCAACCCCGGCAGCTCCAAAACCCCAATGCCAACCAAAATGCTCACTTTCGCCAAGCGTGCTACATACTAATGGGCCAAGCGCAGCGCCAAGGTTGATGCCCATATAAAATAAGGTGAACCCACCATCTCTTCGCGGATCATCGCCTTGGTAAAGCTCTCCTACTATAGCGCTAATATTGGGTTTTAGTAATCCGGTACCGATTACTACCAGTAGTAAGCCCAGAAAAAATGTAGATATACCGGGGATCGCCAGAATAAAATGGCCAGCGGTAATTATTATTGCGCCTAGCATTACCGTTCGCTGTGCCCCCAACAAACGATCTGCTATCCAGCCTCCGGGTAGCGCCATTAGGTAAACTGCACCGGTATAGATACCGTAAGTTGCGGTCGCCGTTCGATCGGTGAATCCAAGGCCACCGTCCTGTACAGTACTCACCATAAATAAAACGAGCATGGCACGCATGCCGTAGTAACTCATACGTTCCCATATTTCAGTAAAAAACAGATTGCTCAGGCCATCTGGGTGTCCCGCGAGCGGTAAAAAATTCATATTAAACCTCGGTCATAGACGTAAGCACAATCTTGCTGGATACTACGCAGGTGATGACAATAGTACGTTCAATTTCTGCGTTCGTTGATCATAACCCGATCTACTATTCTAACGGTTTTATAAATATTGAAATCAATATGCCAATTAAACTAGCTGGGATTATTGTGCTGTTACTGGCGAGCACCATCGCTGCGTGTGGCACTCAAGAAAGTAATGTTGATTCCGGGAACAGAGATGGAATACTACATTTTGGAAATGGGACCGAAGTGCAAGGGCTTGATCCGCATGTGGTCACCGGGGTGCCTGAGAATCACCTCATGTACGCCTTATTTGAAGGCCTGGTCAACAAGAATCCATATACACTGGAGGTTGAGCCAGGCGTTGCCGAAAGTTGGACAGTATCTGAGGACGGTCGGGTATATGAGTTTGTGTTTCGTGAGACAGCGAAGTGGTCAAACGGTGAACCTGTAACAGCCAAGGATTTTGAGTGGTCCTGGTGGCGAGCGTTGCAGCCAGCACTCGGCAGTCAATATGTGTTTATGTATTTTCCGATCAAGAACGCGGAGGCTTTCTTCAGAGAGGAAATAAAAGATTTTTCGCAAGTTGGCATTAAAGCGCTAAGCGATAATATTTTACGAATAGAGCTGGCTAATCCAACACCTTATTTTTTACAGTTAATCGATCACTATTCGATGTTTGCAGTACATCGGGCCACCATTGAGGCGCACGGCAAGGCCAGCGATTCCTATACCCAGTGGACTCGACCAGAAAACTTTATTGGTAACGGGATGTTCGTTCTTGATGAGTGGTCGCTTAATCGTCATATCACGGTATCCAGGAATGAGAATTACTGGGATATTGATAAGGTTAAGTTAAACGGAATTAAGTTCTACCCTATCGATAGCCTCACAACTGAAGAGCGAATGTTTCGGGCCGGACAGCTGCACCGAACTGAAAATATTCCGATAGAGCGAATTGCCTGGTATCGAGACAACATGCCAGAATTACTGCATATTGCAGCTTATAACGGTACTTATTTTTATCGCGTAAATACTAGAAGAGAGCCTTTTGGGGATGTGCGTGTCAGGCGCGCACTTGCAATGACTATAAATCGAGATTTACTAATTGCTAGTGTGCTCGACGGAATCGTCACCCCTTCATACTCGATTACTCCACCTGGAATTCTAGGTTATCAGCCGCCGACGCTGTTTAAATATGACCCGGAGGGCGCGCGCGCTTTACTTGTTGACGCAGGTTTCCCAAATGGTAACGGGTTTCCGAAGATTGAATTGCAGTTTAATACTAGTGATCAACACCGAAAGATCGGCGTTGCTATTCAGCAGATGTGGAAGAAAGAGCTAAATATAGATATTGTTTTGCAGAATCGTGACTGGAAGGTTTATCTGGATAATGAAAGTACTGCAAATTTTGATCTTTCACGTGCCGGATGGATTGGTGATTATGTTGATCCCAATACTTTCCTGGATATGTGGATTACCGATGGTGGCGTAAACAGGACAGGCTGGGGCGATCCAGAGTTTGACCGTTTGATGCTAATTGAAGCACCGAAAGCAGCTGGCCGAGATGCTCGGTTTGCGAAATTCAATGCTGCAGAGTCACTGCTCATGAAGAATATGCCGATTTTGCCGATTTATACTTATTCCAGTAAACACCTGATCCACGAGAGTGTACGTGGTATGCCCTCTAACGTGATGGATCACTACAATTATAAGTATATGTCGCTTCAAGCTAAACCAGCGGAGATTGCACAAAAGGATGAGATGCAGGCTGAGGGCGGCGAGTAAATGTGGCGATTTATATGGATTCGGTTGCTTCAAGCAATACCGGTTATTTTTGTTGTAATTACAGCGACATTTTTCTTGATTCGAAAAGCTCCAGGTGGGCCATTTGATGCTGAGAAGCCAGTCATACCTTCGGTAAAGCGAGCTTTGGAGGCCAAATATAATCTTGATCAATCGATGTGGGAACAGTACGTATCTTATATTGCTGGTTTATTTCGAGGGGATATGGGGCCTTCATTTAAATATCCCGGTTGGCAGGTAGAAGATCTTATCGCAAGTGGTTTGCCTATTACCGCAGAGTTAGGTTTTTACGCGCTATTAGTCGCTTTAGCGGTCGGAGTGATCGCTGGAGTTATTGCCGCGCTTAAACCAAATACGGCGCAAGACTATATTCCTATGTCGCTGGCGATGATTGGTATTTGTATGCCTACATTTATGCTGGGTCCGTTGTTGGTGTTGTTATTCGGGATTCATCTAGAATGGTTACCGATATCAGGCTGGGGCGACCTTCCCGGCGATAAAATCTTGCCGTCGATTACTTTGGGAGCCGCCTACGCTGCTTATGTGGCGCGATTATCTCGCGGAGGAATGTTGGAAATAATGTCGCAAGACTATATTAGAACCGCTCGCGCAAAAGGCCTGCCTGAACGTGTAGTAGTTATCAAACACGCTATGCGGGGTGGTTTGATTCCAGTTGTCACATTTTTGGGCCCTGCCTTTGCCGGGTTGTTGGCGGGTTCGTTCGTAGTTGAGACCATCTTCCAAATTCCGGGTCTGGGGCGGTTTTATGTTCAAGCAGCGTTCAATCGCGACTATACAATGATTTTAGGTACGACGATCTTTCTGTCAGTATTGATCGTAATGTTTAATCTGCTGTCTGATATGCTGGCCATGTGGATGAATCCGCGCTTGCGACAACAAGTCTCAGGGAAACGTTAGTGAGTAGGGCCACTAACGAAAGCTCTCAAGTCAAACAGTTTGAGAAAGGTACCTCTCTTTGGGCAGATGCTTGGATTCGATTAAAAAAGAACAAGATGGCGATAGCCAGTCTGTATGTATTGCTGGCGTTAATTACACTTTGTGTGCTCACACCTTGGATTTCACCTTATGGCTACGAAGAACAGAACCTTAATTTAGGCGCAATACCGCCATCCATAGCGCACTGGTTTGGCACCGATGTTTTTGGACGTGATCTGCTAACTCGTGTTTTGTATGGGGGAAGGGTTTCATTAACGGTTGGTTTTATAGCCACTTCAGTGGCACTGTTCATCGGTGTGCTCTGGGGCACTATTTCGGGGTATCTAGGTGGGCGAATCGATATAGTAATGATGCGGATCGTTGATATTCTTTATGCCTTACCATTTATCATCTTTATCATTTTACTAATGGTAGTCTTTGGGCGGAGCATGCTGTTGTTGTTTATGGCCATAGGAGCGGTCGAGTGGTTAACCATGGCTAGAATAGTACGTGGGCAAGTATTGGGTATACGCAGGCAGGAATATATTGAGGCTGCCTTGTCGATGGGGTTATCCACACCAACTATTTTACGACGCCACGTTATCCCAAACACGTTGGGTCCGGTTATTGTCTACGCTACGCTAACTATTCCGCAGGTGATGTTGCTTGAAGCTTTTTTAAGCTTCTTGGGCTTGGGGATTCAGCCACCGCAGTCATCATGGGGCCTACTCATCTCTTATGGGGCGGAAACCATGGAGGATTATCCGTGGATGCTCATATTTCCCGGTTTGGCATTGTCGATAACGTTGTTCTCGCTTAACTTTTTGGGCGATGGTTTGCGCGATGCTCTCGACCCCAAAGCGTCAAAAGACTAGGCCGTAAAATAATAGATGGCTTTATTAGAAGTAAATAATCTGACTACCCGGTTTTACACTCGTGATGGAGTGATAACCGCTGTTGATGACGTCAGTTTTAGCGTCGACAGGGGTGAAATTCTAGGTATCGTGGGTGAGTCAGGGTCGGGTAAATCTGTATGTTGCTATAGTTTGTTGGGCCTGGTTCCGCAGCCACCGGGTAAAATAGAGTGTGGTAGTGCCATGTTTGAAGGCAATGATTTACTGGCTTGTGGTGAGTTAGCGCTCCGAGATATCCGCGGCGACGATATTGCGATGATTTTCCAAGATCCAATGACTAGTTTGAATCCGTTCCTGACCGTAGGCGAACAACTTATTGAGCCATTAATATATCACCGCCAGTACAGTCGCTCAGAAGCGCGAACTCGCGTCAAAGAACTACTCGATGAAGTTGGGATTCGTAAAGCAGCTGATCGATTTGATAGTTATCCGCACGAATTTTCGGGTGGTATGCGCCAGCGGGTGATGATAGCTATGGCGTTAATCAACGAGCCGAAGTTACTCATTGCCGATGAACCAACTACGGCTCTGGACGTAACTATTCAGGCGCAGATTCTGGGATTAATTGCTGAACTGCAGAAGAAACGCGATATTGGTGTGATTTTTATTAGCCACGATTTGGGTGTGGTTGCCAGTATTGCCGATAGGGTACTTGTGATGAAAGAAGGGCAGGTAGTCGAAACCGGAACAACCGAGCGGTTGTTCACGACACCTAAAGAAGAATATACGCGACGATTAATTGACAGTATTCCGAGCGGTAGCAAGCCCAATATCATGATCCAAACCGAGGGGAGCCATAGCAGCGAAATTATTAAGGTTCATGATTTACATACCTGGTTTAAAGATCGAAATAGTGTTGAGGGCGAGTACGTTAAGGCGGTAAACGGAGTTTCGTTCGATATTCAGCATGGCGAAATTCTTGGCTTGGTCGGAGAATCAGGTTCGGGTAAATCTACCATTGGTCGTTCCCTTCTTAAGTTGGTTCCGGTTACCTCGGGCGAAGTTATCTACCAAGGTCAAAATTTGGTGGAATTGCTTCGAGTACAGATGAAACCGCTCCGCCGTCATTTACAAATGATTTTTCAGGATCCCTACGCTTCGTTGAACCCGCGTATGACCGTTTATGATGCTTTAGCCGAACCGATGTTGTATCACGAGGTAGCAAACCGTAAAGATATTGGCCTAAAAGTTCTACAGCTAATGGATGATGTGGGCTTGGCGCGCCGGTACATTCGAAAATATCCTCATGAATTTTCTGGAGGCCAACGACAACGAATTGCTATTGGCAGATCGATTGCCTGTAAGCCAGAATTTATTGTTGCCGATGAACCTGTCTCGGCACTAGATGTGACGATACAGTCGCAAATTCTCGATTTATTAATAGAACTCGTTAAAGATAGAAATCTAACCATGCTCTTTATATCGCACGATCTGTCTGTGGTGCGATATTTGTGTGATCGGACACTAGTAATGCAATTAGGGGAGTTGGTAGAGGAGGGTGATACAGAAACAATTTTTACTTCTGCACAGATGCCATATACACGAGATCTATTGGGTGCGATCCCACAAATTCCAGGTCGTGTCTAGTAGATATGGTCAGATATAGAGCTCTAAGGAAAAGTGTAAGCAACATCAGAATATGTTGTTGTAAATGGCTTGCAAAACCTGGAGTGTTTCCTTAAAGTTCGCCACCCACGCGCCCGTAGCTCAGCTGGATAGAGTACCTGGCTACGAACTAGGGGGTCGGGAGTTCGAATCTCTCCGGGCGCGCCATTTTTCCTTATATTACATAGGGTCACAACGGACGTAACTTCATGTGATTTATAGCTCCCCCCATAGAATGACAATCCCCCCATAGATTCATCTTTTATTGATGAATGGTTGAATCTTTTCAGGGTGAATTCTGTAGTGTTTTTGAGTTGTTTTAGGGCTCGAATGAGCTAATAATTTCTGCGCTTCTTCCGTTGTGTCCATTGCCGAGGCTGTAGCATTTCTTAAATATCGCTCCGCAAACTTCCACTCAACCAATCCCTCAGCTAGGGCTTTCGTCTGCCAGCGTTGCCACATGGATTTAAACGCACTACAGGACTTGTCAGCTTGTATAAATGGCTTTCCTCTGCGAGTACAAAATAGGTACATTGACCCAATGGGGCGGGGCAGGGATTTAATCTGATTAATAACATTGTCTATTACAGTGTATATAAGAAAATTTGTATTGGGTAACGAACAAGATATTTACCTAACGATACCGACGGTCTGGAATGCAAAAATATAGCGAAGCATTGCAGCAATGTGGTTCACCAAGGCGGCAGAACAAAGCCGCTACTCGAAGAAGGATTTGATGTTATTAATGACGGTGTAATAGTGCCCTTTCCATCAACTGGACAACAAAAGCGATTTCATTTAAAAATCTCAGAGATATACAGTGATTAGTAGTAACTACATAGCAATGTACCTCGAGTTCTCTGCGCCGGGCGCCTGAAAAGCGACTAGTTGGTTCACTCACATGTCAGCTACATACGCAAAGCAGTTATTCATCACTTAGCAAGACTTAAAACCGAAGCCCTCTTGGCACGCAACGAATGACCGCTATATACTCAAAGCGGTCATTCGTAATGTTAGAGATAATGTGCCGTTCGAGAGGTTGATATGTCAATTAATTGTTATTACGGCACGAACCGACCGGTCGACTCCACGTCACAATCGAAGAGAGATAGCGTCATTTGTGGTGCAAAGATCATCTCACGCGAATGAGATAGTGACCCGACGATGTACTCAGGGTCTTCAAGAACAAACTCGATCGTTGCGCCT
>JAQWNC010000015.1 GCA_029246505.1 Arenicellaceae bacterium | reverse complement strand
TTCTAAGGCCTGTATCTGCAGAATTTCTAGATAGTAGAATCACCTCCACGCGATCGCGAGGTTCACCCATACTATTCAACCCTAACAACTTGGTCACAAGACGGTAAGCGCCACCTGGATCTAGAATCTCGTTCTCGTGATCAATTTGATATTGCCAATAGGCTTCAACGCCCTGCTCGACATACACTTTATGGCTTGATTCCAGGTCAAACAGCGCCCGTGAGGATATCGCGATAACAAGACGTTGATTAATTTCTTCAGACATTTCCAGGCTTACAACTGAATTATTAAAATTATATTTTAGTTATTGTAGATGTGTGCGAAATACTCTAAAAACAAACCAGTTCACAACAACCTACAAAGAACTTGGCTCAGCAAAAGCAGCGATAGACAAGCAAAACAACTATCTGCTTAGTGTCCGCTATCAGCTGCATGGTTCTTAAGTATACTCCCACTCACGCCAACCCGCGTGCATTGGGAAGTAAATACCCAAGCGCGTTTGCATTGCTTGCTTTTTACTAAGTACTTCAGCATAACGATAGAGTTGTGCTGCATGTCGTTGTTGCTCTTGATCTAGCCAATCATTCAAATCCTGACCCAAATGCTGCCCACTTTTATAATCAATTATCCAACGAACACCGTCTTCTACAAAGGTACGATCGATTCGAACTCGTTCAATACCATTATTACCAACAAAACTTAGATCGTATTCGTTGTGAGCCATATTGTTTTGATCAAGAATCCAGTGTAGTTTGCTGTCGCCTTGCATCGCTGAAAATGCCTTCAGTATGCGGTCAACAGCCTGATCTAGCTCGGAACTTGTAACGCCCAATATAGACAACTCACTGGACAACTTGTTTCGCGAAGGGATCTGTTGAAGCGCCCTCGGACCAGATGCGACTTGCAGCCAATTGTGCAGCCATTGGCCAACTAGGCGCGCAGAATCACTAGCCCAATCATATTCCACCGACCCAGCATCAACTACGCCAGTACTATTCTGCTGCCATAACATCGGTACTATTTCTGGAATCTCAAAACTATCAGCTAAATATCTTAGTTTTACTTCATTGTCTTCAGCGCTTGGTAAAACAGCCTTACACAGCTCGCTAGATTGAAGCTCTTTTTCCAATGCAGGCCATAATTGATGCAAAGGTTTGTCGCTTGAAGGCGGTTGATATGCCTCTCCATTTTTATCTGGTGATAGTTCGGCGGTTAGATACAAATGCTGCTCTGCTCTGGTACAAGCTACATACATAAGACGTTGCAATTCATACTTTGATCGCAGTTTTTGCTGACCGCTCAAATAAGCGTAATGCGCATCGGTTTCAATTCCGGCGAGTGGCGCAAGCAACAGTCGGTTTTTGCCGGAACTACGGATAAGCTGTTCCGACCACATTAAAAATGCATGGTCGTCACTGCGTGTTTTGCGCGCAAGACCTGGCAAAAGAACGGAATCAAACTGCAGCCCTTTCGACTTGTGAATTGTCATTAACTCAACCCGAACTTCATCGGTTTGCAGGGTTTCAGTTGAGGCGGCTAGTTTTTCTATACGTAAATCTAGCTCGGCGATTGATAGCTCACCATTGCTGCCTAGCTGATCCAGTAGCTGCCAATAGACCTCTATATCCGATACTCCGATCTCGCCCATCAAATATTGGCCTCCAAGACCATGCCAAACATATTCGACTATCGGCTGTACGGACATTTTTTTACGCATTACCATCGCTTCAGCCATCAGCGAAGTTAAACGAGATAAGCGGGTACGGGCGCTTTGATCAAGTGCCGCAGAGCGGCTTTTATTATGTAAACATTCCCACATATTTCCGTCATAGTCGGTTTGTACTAGCGCCTTTATATCAGACAAGGACAAGCCCACCAGTGGCGAACGCAACAGCCCCAAGCAAGCGATTCGGTCTGCCGGCTCTACAATCGCAACCGTAATCAAGCGCAGATCAATAAGTGCGGATTGGTGCTGCAAAGGGTCTATGTCCACTCCACGATAAGGAATGCGGTGACGTCGCAACATTGGCAATATCTCTGCTAAATGTGCCTTACTACGCACTAGCACTGCAATTTTTGCATCGCCGCGTTGTATGCATTCTTTAATCGCCTTTACCAACTGCTCCGCTTCGGCCACTTGGTTTTCACAAACGCTAATAGATACTCCACTAGTTTCGAACGGGTCACGTCCAGCGGTGGAATCACTATAGCTAACCGCGCCCAAAGCAATATTGCTCTCTGCGGGCATGCTTTGTTTAAAAACCCGATTGAACCAGTTAATAAGGGCCGGATCAGAACGAAAGTTTGCAGAAAGTTGACAGTAAACAGGCTTAATATCACCAATGCCTTTTTCAATTACTCGAAGGAATAAACCGACATCAGCTTCACGAAATCGATAAATAGATTGCATTGGGTCGCCGACAAAAAACAGTGTCTTACCAGAATCAACCTGCCAGCCTGAAATTAAGCGTTCCAACAATTCAAACTGGCTATGTGAAGTATCCTGAAACTCATCCACTAGTATATGTGTCAAGACATAATCAAGTTTTAATGCCAGTTCAGATGGCTCATCTATGCGGCCCAATGCATCTGATGCCCGCTGCGACACCTCTGTAAAATCCACTACTCCATTTGCAATAAACTGCAGTTTTAATTCCGCAGCGGCTAATTTCAGAACATCTGCCAACGCCTGTAACTGCAACCACTGTTGTTCATCAAACTCCTTATCAGGAAGCACACTCAGCTTATTTAAAGCCTCTACGGCTAAATCATCACCAGCAAGCTCATCAAATAATTGTTTAACGTCTTTTTTTGCACCGGCAAATTCATCCCCAGTTGGAAACCCCAAATTCATATTAGCTGCTTTACGCGGCTTTCCGCTAGTAAGCAGCATTGCAGCCAGTCCGCGCCAGACGCGGATTGCCGCGTTACCTTTCTCAGGTAGATGCTCGACGCCCAGTAAGTTAATAATCTCAGAATCTCTTTTATTTTCAGGCAATCGTTCGGCAGCTGCCGCACCCAAGCTGATGGCTCTTTCTACAAACGTCGGCCCCAGTGCACCGGAAACCTGCTGAATTTGTTCGTCAATTACCTCACGCCATGCACCTGCCAGCTGCTGCCGGCCGTCACCTAACTCTCCGTCGAACACATGCCGCAGCCACTGGTCGCGTCGCGCTAACATTGCCGATATTAGTTTTACGACCCGATCAACATTATTATCCTGCGCCCGTAAAACTACTTTCAAACTATCATTAAAACGACCATTTGAATAAGTCAGGCTAGCGACGCTGGCCTGAGCCGATGCCAGGTACAAGCTATCGGGCTGCTCAGTTGTATTCAATGGCGCCCCAACACCACTTAACCACGGCATTTGACGAACCATCTGAGCACAAAAGCCATCTATCGTATTTATTTTTAAGCGTTCGGGCCGGGTCAGAACATCCCAATCCTGAAGTCGATCTCTCGCTAGCGCAGCCCGCGCCAATATTAACGTTTGTTTTTCATACGGCTCGATCGCCGGCTTGCCATCTGCTGCACATTGCAATGCCTCAAGAATTCGCTCACGCATTTCTGCTGCGGCTTTACGAGTGAATGTAATCGCTAAAATCTCTTCCGGCTTATTCACTCGCGCCAGCAGCGCCAAATAACGCTGCGTAAGCAACGATGTTTTTCCTGACCCCGCTGGAGCTTGGACAATGAATGATATTGCCGGGTTCAGCACCTGCTCCCGAACCAACAAGTCAGCTGGTATTGGCATCAAGCTTGGACCTCCGGTAGCGACTGCTGAATACGACAAACGGCTTTCAAGTCACAATAGCGGCAAGCATTTTTAGACGGTGTGATGGCCGCATGGCCTGCATTAAACTCTTCAGCAAACAGCTCTATAATGCTTATCCATCTCTGCGACAGCAATGTCCAGTCACCGCAGTCTGATGATTTACGCCCACCAATAACCGACACATCCTGGCCTTGAGGTAGCACAGCGGCCAAAGTAGGCTTGCCGACATTAATAACTCCATAGCCTATGCCGGTATTATTTTTATTGTGATCCTGTTGATCTAGCGCGACTTGATAGAGCAAGAGCTGCGGCTCCTCCGGTCGCTCACTAAACAAATTACTTAGTACCGGTTTACCCGTTTTGTAATCGATTACTAAACGATTACCGTCGTCTAAATGGTCCACTCGGTCGAGACTCAAATTGACATCTATTCCAAAAATCGATCCGCTGAACTTTTTCTCTGTATCGTTAATAGTAAATGGCTCTTTGCGAGACCTTTCAACTTTCAGCCAGGCATGAATCAATTCCTTCAACCGCTCACGCTCTAGCTCTAACTGCGCGCCGCGCAAATCACCAGCTGAATAATTTTGTTCCTCTAATACGTCATCTACTGCGCGCTCGAGCTTAACTTCAACCGTTGCCTCGTCAATCAGGTCTTGTTGGACATCGCCTACCTGCCAAAATCGTTCCAAAACGCGATGAACTAAGGTACCACGCTCAGCCGTATCAAACCCGAGGGGCTGGTCCTGAACCCTAACCGCTCCCAGGCGATGCGTAACATAAGCCTTAAATGGGCATTTTGATTGATTTGTAAAAATCTGAGAGCCGCCACCTACTGATCCGTATGTTGGGCCCGAGGAATCTGTAACCACCGTTAATGGGGCTTGAGTGATTTTGCCCGGCAGCTCGGCAATCCGCGATTCCGTTACACTTAGCAGTCGGCTAACTGAAAGCTCATCCTTCCCACCTGAAAAACTAAGCGACACATTCTTGCTAGCAGCAATTATTCGAGCGGATATTTTTTGCGCTTTGGTATAAAAACTCTCAAGGTTTGCTTCCGGTACGCCAGCTAATTGTTGCAAATAGGCAGGTACAAATGGGTACGGTTGCATTTGACCAGGCCAATCCTGCTCGTTCAGTCCGGTTAGCCATACTCGATCAAATGTTTGGCCTGCCATTTCAAGAGTACCCATAATTTGCAGTGCGGCATTGCTTGATTGAATTTGAAATGGGGCATTAGATAATTCACGCAATAGTTGTAATGCTTCAGAAAATTCAAGCATCGGTTTAATGTTGCCCAAACAAGAAAGCTCACCCAAAACACCTTCCCAAGCCTCCTTTTGCTGAAACTCCGTGGAATCCAGCTCACAGGTTTGCCCCCAAGCGACACCGTCTAATACACTAGAAAAAACTTGTCGCCAGAGGTCAGGCGACTGCTTGCGCGGCAAATCTGCCTGAATTTTAACCAAACAATTAAATTCCTCTGGTGCGCCTCCAAATTCATCTAAGCTTGCCAACTGTCGCTGTAAATACGACAAAGTAAATGTACTACTCGCATACCTACGTAAACCTCTAATCAGTTTACTATTTATCGAGCTTGTTCCTATCGCAGACCAAGGACAGTCAAAGATTTTTATCACTTGATCAAAACGTAGCCTTTGACCAAGCGCCGCAATTAAATTGAGTGCCGCAGCAACCAGCGGTTGATCACCCAGACTCTCACCCAAAGAAAATTCATATATCGGGTGATTGGACTGCAATGCTAGTGGTGCAACTGCCGGGTAAAAAACTTGTCGCGCAGCACGTCTAGCTTGAGGTAATAGGTGTTCCAATCGCGGCACTACCACGGCCAACCGCAAACTCTGATTTTGCTCCAGTGCAGTTCTACATTTGCTAAATACCGCAGTTAACTCAGCTAAAGAATTTGAATACTTGGTAATTTGCTCTGGTTCGGCGGCCTCGGTTACCGATGCTTCAGCATGTCGCATACCACTGTCAACTAATAGTTCTCGCCAGCATTGCTGTGCGGGCGTAAACAAATCAAACCCCAACCACAAGCATTGGGAAGTACTTTCGATAGTACTAAGTTGCTTTAGCGCCCAAGCATTCATCGAAGCGGCATTAGTCCAACCGCTGGCTTCACACATCCGCTTAAATTCCGTTATCCAAACAGCGAACAGCTGGCCATCTTGATCGTCAAGACCTTGCAACTGTTGATGAGCTATATGCCACTCCTGCATCATCATATAGCTACCCTGAGCCGTTTTTGATGCTTTGGTCTGATCCATCAGCCCAATACTTGGGCCAGTCTGACTTCGTATTACTGTGCCAAGCGCCTCCTGCCAAAGTAATCGTTCCTGAATCGCGCTTAATAACAGTGGTACGTGTTCTTGTCGTCGTGACCACAAGCGATACTGCTCAGCCAAAAAATCGTACCAGGTGTATACCCTGGGGCTCTCCCAGACCAGATTCCCACGATTTTGCTGAAAAACCGCATACTCATGCTGCACACTTTTCAACAAACGGCTGGTGGCCACCAAAACGAGCGTGTCTCCGTCTATCTGCTCCAACCAGTCATCCATTAAAACAATACCCCAGCGCAAAAAAAGTATCTCAGTTTACGAGTTAATCAGACAATAAAAAAGGCGGCCTTGCTGTTGCAAGCCGCCTATCTACAATTTCTAACGGTTGTCCTAGTTCAAACCAGACATATAAACAGCTAAAGCGTTAATCTGCTGCTCAGACAAACCAAAAGCAATGTTAGACATTATGTCGTTATGGCCCTTTCTTTCACCCTTCTTAAATGCCAGCAACTGAGTTTCCAAGTAAATGGGGGATTGCGCCGAAACACGTGGATAAAGAGTCGGAATTCCATGCCCACTAGGGCCATGACAACTCATACACGAGGCTATTTCGCGCTCTGCGAAACCGCCACGATAAATTTTTTGACCTTCAAGGGCAACTTCCTCCAACCCCACAGGAATTGCCCTTGCCGCTGGGTCCAATGAAGCATAATAGGCATCTAGGTCTGCCATATCTTCATCAGTTAGCGCCAAAATAAACGGCGCCATAATTAACGATACTCGTTCGCCTGATTTAAAGTTGGCTAACTGAGCTGCATTATAACCAGGCACCTGCCCCGCTAGATTAGGGTAGAGTGGAACAAGGCTAACGCCATCCGCACCATGACATGCTGAGCACAAAGTATTTTTCTGCTTACCTGCCTCGATACTCCCGGCGGCATGACTAACAATCGGAGAGCATAGAATAAGCAAACTCACGAGAATTGAAATTTTTGATTTGAACAACATTAATAAATGCTCCATAAATTCCGCACCAACTCTAAACCTACAAAACCCAGTAACGAAAAGTGGTTTGAACCAATATTTTACCAAAAAAACATGATATTAAAACGAGGCACGGTTTATATCATGTCGTGAAATAGGCGACAATAGCTACGGCAAATCCATAGCAATTTTTCGGCGTAAACAGCCACAAACCCAATATGAATGACTCAAACGCATCCATCCCCGCACTTTTATGCAACCCAACTTTTTTACTTGGTGCCTCCAAACAATCACACATGCCAGAAGACGTTGGAGCGGAAGTAGCGTTTGCAGGTCGTTCAAATGTAGGGAAATCAAGCGCAATCAATCGTATTATGAACAGGCGAAAGCTTGCTAGAACCAGTAAAACTCCCGGCAGAACTCAACAAATAAATTTTTTTGAATTATCAGAATCAGCGAGAATCGTAGATCTGCCAGGCTATGGGTTTGCGAAAGTACCTATAAAAGTAAGACAACAATGGGAGCAATCGATTCTCGAATACCTAAGCACTCGAGAAAGCTTGGCCGGTTTGATTTTACTTATGGACTCCCGGCACCCGCTTACTGAGCTGGATCAGCAGATGATCGCCCGGTGCAAAGACAATGCCATTCGTACTCATTTATTAATTACCAAAAGTGACAAGCTTAGCCGCAATAAAGCTACACAAAGTTTGTTCACGGTTAACAATACCATCGTGAATAATTCGGAAAACTTTTCGGCACAACTTTTCTCTTCACTAGATGGTAGCGGCCTCGACACAATTCGCTCAGTTATAACTGAATGGCTTGGATGAGAAACCGCAAAATGCTCCTGTAAATACCATTTGTGTTTGTTACGCACAGTTAAATTTAAACCTTATGGACGATTCACCACCCGCTATTTCTTCAAATTTTTTTGAATAGCCCAACAATGCTTGATAGGATTGCGTTCACTATCTCTTTGAAACAATCAAGCAAGCGTGATTAACAGTAGTAAAATCACAAAATACTATCAAACTTGGATTTTTACACTAATTGCCTGCACAAGTGCCGGCATTAGTGCGCTAGAAGAGCCCATAGACCAATTATTAGGCGACATGGAATTCGCTAACCCCCTAACAATTGAAAAGTCTGAAAACACCTATCAGCAGTTAATGCCTACTGAACGCATACAAATTAATCGTTTCTGCCAAGACCTCGCGGAAAAACTTAATGGCTTAAAGGTAGAGGCCTGCACTAGTAATGGGCTATTGCCATCGAAACTCACCTCCACTGAAGGCCGTCCGCTATTATCTACTGAAGTAAAACCAATATTCGAAACACCCGATAACCGACGGATCATGTTGGTAGGCGGGCAACATGGTGACGAACTGTCTTCCGTTAAATTGGTATTCAATTGGCTCACCCAACTAAACAATTCACCATCACCAAAAACACTTTGGCGAGTGTTACCGGCAGCAAATCCAGACGGAACACTAAGCGCCCGGGCGACCCGAACCAATGCTAATGGAATTGATTTAAATCGTAATCTACCCACCCCGAATTGGTTTACCCAAGCTTATAAATATTGGGTAGGGAAAGGCAGCAATCAACGCTACTTCCCGGGAGTCGAGCCAGCAAGTGAGCCTGAGACACAATGGCTTATGCAACAAATTGAAGAGTTTAAACCTGATGCAATAATTTCCGTTCACGCACCATTGGGCATTTTTGACTTTGACTCAAAGGACTTATCTATGGCACCTAGAACGCTCGGGCCTCTTAATCTATACCTATTGGGAACTTTTCCTGGGTCTTTAGGAAACTATGCTGGTATGACGCGCAACGTACCGGTTATTACCATCGAACTAAAACATTCCTATGAAATCCCGGATACCCCCGACACCCAACATATGTGGACTGACTTACAAAATTGGCTAGATAGTTTCTCTAACAGTGAGGCTTTTGTAAATAATTGATTAGAACTACATCACAGACTCCTAAAGAGCTACGCACTTATCGCGGCTTTACATTATTAGAACTGATGGCGGTGGTTGGAGTAGTCGCTATACTGGCGAGGTTCCCCAAATTTAGGTCTTGAAATTCCTTGCCCTACTGAGCACCTACCAAGATGAATTTGCTACACTTTATGCAATAGACGAACAATTTCCCGCTGACAATGAAGCCGCGGGCCTTCCCGAGCCAGAGCGAATTATTGGAAAATACCTCAAACAAGCGAAAATATCAGAAGGGGCGAAACACCTAACACTGGGCAATAAGGTTCATCCTTCGCTGGTCGGCAAAATATTCTCGGCCAGGCCTTTATATGTTTACGATTCACCAGACTAGCCAATTTCCAGGGTCTGTGGTCAAGATGAGATCCCCGCCGGGATGAATGTCGCAGGAGAGATCTTAACTGACACCCCCTGATAGCCTGCCGGGACAGTGTCGTTAAGCATCACCTTCGTAAATAATTCGCCATTTACCCGCATTATCACGTTGCCAGTACATCTGTTTGTGGCTGACATCCTTAAAGGTATCGCTTTCGAATTTCTGGACATACTTAACCAAAACGGTATCTTTCTCTCCAGGGTAGACAAACAAACCAGTAACGGTCGTATCTAAACGAATAAATTTAGCGGCACGCATAACGCGCTGCTTACCAACCAACCATTTTGAAAAAGCATCAGACGAAAACCCAAATTTTCCAGCATCGTAAATTTCTTGATAACGTTCAACATCGAGTGACTCCCAAGCCAGTTCCCAGTCTCGAAAAGCATTCATAAAACTATCTCTTGTTTCCGCTAGCTGTTTTTTAGAGACCCCCTCGACCTCGCCACTAAGCACCACAGGCGTGCCGGCATTAGGTTCAATGTATTGCACGAGGTCTTCAAAGTCCCGGTTACTAACAACAAAACATCCGTCGCTGGCATATGGCACACGGTTATACTGATCAGATGGTGTACCGTGCAACCAGATTCCGTAACCAGTACGTTTAAGCCCTTTATCAAACACATTTGGATAATCTATCGGATAGGCCCCTGACCCATAAAGATCTGGAAGCTCTTTATCATCAATAAAGTGAGTTACATGATAAACGCCTACTGGCGTGCGCCGATCTCCTTCAACTTGTTTGCCCATTCCTTTCAGGCCTATTGTCATATAGTAGTGAGCAGCCAGTTTAGGATAGCCATCCTCATTTCGAAAAACATACAAACGACTATGTTCCATATCGCCCAACATGACATAAGGTGCATCGCCCATATCTAACAAAGCGGCTGGCACTAAATCTTCATCCCAATAAACATTTGTCCAATTTTTACGCGCCCGCAACTCTTGATATAACCCCTGTGCCTGCTCGGGCCCGTCAATTTTTAACTGCGCCCCAAAGTCGCCCAATGGTGCGCTTAACCCCGCGTAGATATCGCCCAACAACGCTGCGCCAATTCGACTGGTCGGATAATCTTCGACTAAATCTATCGCAAGTTCGTGCGCAAGCTCAAGCTCAGCAGATTGAATTGCTGACAATACGCTTAGCAGTCTAGCTTCGTAAGGATCCGGGCTGCGATCAAGCGCCGATACTATTGAAACAAAAGCAAATACGGGGAAAGCCGCACAAAGTTGCCAACCAGCGCGCATATCTCAAAGCACCTCTTCAGCCGAGATTAACCAGCTATCAAGCACTTTTTCTAAACTGAGTCGCTTGCTGATCGTGTCTTCAATAGAATCAGATTCATACATTTGCCAAAATTCCACCTGCCAAACATCACCTACATTAGTGATATTCACTTGTTCCACTGCAACTTTGATAAAACTTTTATTGGTCAGTCTTACCCGACGCTGCTCCACCCACTCAGTATGCGTTAATCCCGCCGGAGCGTATGTCTCCGTGTAATTGGAAATATATCTCTCCACGTCTTGTTTGGCCCAACCCTCTGCCCAGGATAAAACAAATGCCCTGATCTCTACATATTCTGTGCGTTCTGAAAGAGTGTTCTCCTTAGCTTGACTCACTACCTGAACTTGAGCTCCTGCTTCGGTATTAGCGGCTGTTTCAGTTAAAGAGTCTGTTTCAACTGGTACTTCAGGGCCAACTTCAACTGACGACGGCTCCTGAAACTCAATTTCATTGCTAATAGCTAACGCCGGAACATTTACACTCGATAAATCACTAAGCGCCACTCGATAAGCGTTAGCCGCTAAAACGCCATGAATAGTTGTCAGATTGTCATACAGTTTCTTGTAATTGTCTTGCGAACGTAAACCTCTAATCGCCCACTCTCGGGCAAGCTCAAGATCACCTCGGTTCGCGTACAAGGCAGACAAATTTAAATAGGATTCCGGATTAGCGGGGAACTTCTGAGCCAAATTTTGATAAATATCAATCGCTTCGTCCGTCGCACCACTTAAGGACAGGGCTTGAGCGCGGATAAACTCCAATTTCGCTCGACTAGTTTGCCCGCTGATACTTTTATCGAGAGTACCCAGCGCCTGCAGCGCTTGCGTATATTCTCCCGCAGAAATGAGTCGCCGAACCTCAATAACATCGGTAGCCCAAACCAACGAAATTGAAAGATTAAAAATTATAAAAACAAAAATATATCGAATCACAAAAATATCACATACGATTAAATTAATAGGATTTACAAACTCAATCCGACCATATCGCTAATTATAAAAAACTTGATCAAGATATTGTAGAGCATTTAAATAGCCCGCGTTATCCAAACGTTTGTGCCGGTTTCGATTTATTATAATTAACATGCGCTAATGAGCCAAAGCCCAATTTGCACCAGCGCCAGCTTCGACTATCAGTGGCACAGACAATGTCCCTACGCCCGCCATAATTCCACATACTTTCTCAATAACCTCTGCTTGCTGATTCTCAGGCAGCTCGAATACTAGCTCGTCATGAACCTGCATAATCATTTTTACCTCAGGAGCCTCTGATGTGGTCCATTTATCAACAGCAAGCATCGCCATTTTAATCAAATCGGCTGCGGTGCCTTGCATTGGAGCATTAATAGCTGTGCGTTCAGCATATTGTCGCCGCGCGCCGTTACTCGCCTTTATATCTGGCAAATACAACCTTCGACCGTAGACCGTTTCAACATAACCGCTTTCACGCGCTTTCACTCGAGTACTATCCATATACTCTTTGACTCCAGGGTATCGTTCAAAATAGACGTTAATATAGTCTTGTGCTTCGCCACGATGAACACCAAGCTGCTTTGCCAAGCCGAACGCAGACATTCCATATATCAACCCAAAGTTAATGGCTTTCGCACTGCGACGCTGATCAGAGGTTACTTCTAACAATGGGCAGTCAAAAACTTCTGCCGCGGTGGCGCTATGTATATCGGCCCTATTTCTAAATGCTTTGACCAGTGTGGTATCACCAGACAAATGAGCCATAATCCTCAATTCTACCTGCGAGTAATCCGCTGCTACCAATATATTCCCTGGTTCAGGGATAAAAGCTTCGCGAATTCGACGCCCCTCTACTGTACGGATTGGTATATTTTGAAGATTTGGGTCGGTCGATGATAAACGTCCGGTTGCTGTCACCGCCTGCTGATAGGATGTATGAACCCGATTTGTCTTCAGGTTAACCAACATTGGCAACTTGTCGGTATAAGTAGATTTAAGTTTCCCTAAACCACGATGCTCAACAATTATTCTGGGTAGATCGTGCTCTTCCGCTAGCTCCTGTAGCACATCCTCCGCAGTTGACGGCTGCCCTTTTGGCGTTTTGCGAATTACCGGGAGCTTCAACTGCTTAAACAGTATTTCTTGTATTTGCTTTGGCGAAGATAGATTGAAATCGCCACCCGCTGCTTGATGGGCAAGTAATTCTAGTTCCTGCATGCGTGCCGCTAGTTGTTGGCTTTGCAATAGCAGCATCCCACTATCGATATAAACGCCATTTCTCTCCATTTTGGATAGCACCGACAGTAAAGGTATTTCCAGCGTATGAAACAACTTTGCTTGATTTTTATGCTCTGCCAGCTTCGGCATTATCGAGTGATGAAGTCGCAATGTTATATCTGCATCTTCCGCTGCGTAAGGCCCTGCCTGATCCAGTGATACTTGATCGAAGGTAATCTGAGATTTACCTTTACCAGCAACTTCTTCGAATTTTGTGGTTTTTATACCCAAATGACGCATTGCCAAGGTATCCATATCATGTCGGTTCGCCACACTATTCAACAAATACGACTCCAGCATGGTGTCATACGCTATTCCCGCAAGTTCGATATCGTAGTTAGCTAGTATCGAGCTATCGTACTTCAGATTTTGACCAACTTTTAACGCCGACTTATCCTCTAACAGCGGCTTTAATTGTTCTAAAACATAATCTCGGCTAAGTTGCGCTGGTGCACCCATATAACTGTGCGCAACCGGCACATAAGCGGCACTGCCGGTCTCCACCGAAAACGATACTCCCACCAACTCGGCAGACATAAAGTTTAAAGAGGTCGTCTCGGTATCAAATGCGAATAGCTCCGCCTCCTTAAGCCGCTTCAACCATATGCCGAATGATTCCTTATCAAGAACTATGTCATATTCGGTTGGGAGTTCGGACTCTACTATCTTATCGGATATTGACTCAGATACGCTGCCAAGATTTAGTTCTGATCTCCATTTTTTGAAATCCAATTCATTATATAAATCTGCTAACCCTTGTATATCCTGTTCCTCGGGGACTAAATCATCCAAGCCAAAATCAAGACCTAGCTCACACCGAATCGTTACCAAATCTTTTGACAGTGGTAACTCTGGTAAAAACTCACGTAAATTCTCGCCCACTTTGCCAGTGATATCATTGGCATGTTCAACTATACTATCGAGCGAGTCATACTGTTCAAGCCACTTAACAGCAGTTTTAGGGCCCACCTTAGGGACCCCAGGCACATTATCAGAACTATCACCAATGAGCGCCAAATAGTCAATAATTTGGTCTGGTCGAACACCGTATTTTTCTACTACGCCATCAATGTCGTAGCGAGCATTTTTCATCGTATCGATTAGCACCACGCTATCGTTGACAATCTGGGCTAAATCTTTGTCCCCTGTAGATACGATAACACTCAACCCTTCCTCCGCGCCCTGTCGGGCGAGGGTTCCTAATACATCATCTGCCTCAACGCCCGGTACTGAAATTAATGGTAAACCCAAAGCCTTAATAACCTTATGCACATAGTCAATTTGACTGCGCAACTCATCCGGCATTGGTGGACGATTAGCTTTATATTGCTCATACAGTTCATGCCGAAAATTTTTACCTTTAGCATCGAAAACAACACCGACATAGTCAGGCTGATATTCAGCCAACAAACTTTTCAGCATATTCACAACGCCAAATACAGCCCCTGTAGGCTGTCCCTGTTCAGTAAAAAAACGCTTAAGCGCAGGTTGAAAGAATGCGCGGAAAAGATACGACGAGCCGTCGATTAGAATAAGTTGTTTTTGTGGCATATGGGCATTCTACTGGCTGCGGATCAAACAAGCACCAACCAATATAAATAGAGTGCTTGCGCAGCGGTAACTGTACTTAGCCAAAAAATTAATTAACAATGTTGATAGAGATTAACCTAACCAAGAGCTTAGCTATGAAATATGTTACCCGTTCAGTTGCCCTGATTATATTCACTATTGTGCTCGTCTATGTAATCCCCGGTGTTGGCAGCTCCCTCATAGCCCAAGAAATTCCAGCACCACCTTCCCTTGGCGAAAACACTCGTGGTGAACCGACAAAAATAATAGATACTGTAGAGGTCCCCGAAAAATCAACTACAAACGAAACTGTGGTAACCGAAGAGGTAGACCCTATAGAAACAAGTTACCGACGCGAAGGACATCGCTATGAAGTTAAGGTTTCACCTCGTGTAGGTGCTGACCAATATATTGTAGATGAAAATAAGGATGGGAAAATCCAAAGGTTTGAAGAAGGTCTAGATACAAGCAACGCAAATATACCAAAATGGAAAATCGGCTCTTTTTGAACCGAAAAATTTAATTATATACCCGTGGTACGACAATTTTCACTTCTAGGTACACTAATACCAACCATTGCTTAATGCAGCTATGGATCCATCGATACGCTATTACCAAATAAATAAACGTAGCCAACAGGAGCGAATTTCAGTGCGCGGTCAAAACGATGCCGGCTGCGATGCCTTGTTAATAAACCTAGATCTTTTCGCTTCAATCAGGTCGGCTACAAATATTGCATACTGTATTCTGAACGTAGCTGCCCGGAGGGCAGTGAAATAATCGCGCGATGGTCTAGTAATGGCCCGGAAGCAACAATTTTGAACCAAGGTGGAAGATGGATTCTCCAAGGAGGCTTCTGGAATTGTGAATTACCTGCAGAATAAATTTTGCGATAGGTAGATAAACCATCACCCCTACGCGATTCGCTCCTGATCAGGCAAAGATTTAATATATAGATGTTGTTTGGAGTAGGGTATTTCTATTCCTGATTTTTCGAACGCTAAATAAACTTCTCGGTTCAAAAAATGCACGGCCTGCTCACGAAACTCAGGGTCTTCGACCCAACCCATCATTTCATAATCCACACTTGACGGCCCAAATCTCCGAAATCGGCAAATCGCTCCAACTGCAAACACGGTATAAAACACTGGTTTATGAGAATGATCGATAACCTGATCATCGATCAACCGTTTACCCGACCTCAGCGAGCGCGGCTGGGTGCGAAACCACAGGGTGCGTAAAAAAAGTCAGTCATATTTTCAAACACAGTATTCATTTTTCACTTAACCCTTGTGAAGCACGACTAAACTTAAATGTATTCTAGTCACAATCAAACAATATGCTGCTTCGCCAGATAATCGTGAGACTGCATTTCTGTTAAGCGACTAACTGTCCGTCGAAATTCAAATTCCAATCGCACCCCAGTGTATAGCGCTTCGACAGCACAATCAGCAGCTATCAAAATATTCACATTATGATCGTATAGCACATCAATTAAATTGATAAACCGGCGCGCTTCATCATCTGTATGACGCGTCATCTGTGGCACCGCGGACAATAAAACAGTGTGATAACACATTGCCAACTCTATATAGTCAAACTGTGATCGAGGGCCGCCACACAATTCTTTAAAATCCATCCAAACTAAACCATCTGCAACACGCACTACCTGAACGCGCCGATCGTTTACTAATATCGTGGTATTAGCCTCACCTTCGTCTAGCGCCAAGCGCTCAAAGTCATATTCTAATCCTGCTAACGCCTCTTCCTCGCACGGATAAAGATAGGTCTGTGCGCGATCTAAAAACTCAAGTCGATAATCTCTACCCCCTTCTAAATTAAATACTTCGGTGTACTGGTATATCAAATCTATCGTGGGCAAGAAAAGCTCTCGCTGCAAACCGCCCTTATACAAGCTTTTGGGCTCAACATTGGAAGTGGCCACAAGTGTAACCCCGCGGGCAAATAAACCGCGTAGCAGTCGAGCCAAAATTACCGCGTCAGCCACATCATTCACTACAAATTCGTCCAAACACAGCACTTGAATGCGACGCGCCCAACGTTGCGCAATAATATCCAGAGGATCCGATTCATCACGCAACTGCTTAAGCTCAGCATGAACATCGTACATAAATTGATGAAAGTGAATTCTTTGTTTATTTTCAATAGGCAAACAGTCGTAGAAAGTATCTACCAGCCAGGATTTCCCTCTCCCAACACCCCCCCAAAAATATATACCAACCAAAGGTTTTTGCGGCTTTCTACTAAACAGGCTTATCCGCTGAAATAACGTCTCCTTACTACGATCAGAAAGCAATTGCTCAAACAAGCGTTGTAGTTTTTCTACCGCCTGTTGCTGAGATGAGTCCGCAAAAAATTCAGGTTTATTTAGATCACACTGATACGCGGCTAGTGGCGTTATTTGCTGGGGCATTTTTAGGTTTATACAGTTGGTTTATTGGGACAATAAATTGTGGACAAGTGTGACATTAACGCTACTATCTCTGGCGTCACCATCAATAATTCCAATCCACGCTCCTATGTCCACGATTCTACCCTACAAAAACATATTGCCACGCATAGACAAAACCGCTTTTATTGCCAGCACCGCAACCATTATTGGTGATGTTGAAATTGGTTCGAATAGTAGTATTTGGTTTGGAACTGTAATTAGAGGCGATGTTAACGATGTCAAGATAGGCAAGAATACTAATATTCAAGACAACGCGGTAATCCATGTCTCGACTGACGGGCAAGGGTGTTACATCGGTGACAATGTAACCGTTGGTCATATGGCGATGCTACACGCCTGTACCATAGAAGCTTCAGCATTTATTGGCCTGCAAGCCTGCGTTATGGATGATGCCGTAGTAGAAAGCGGCGCGATGGTCGCTGCCGGAGCACTGGTAACACCAGGTAAGCGCGTGCCTACAGGACAATTATGGGGCGGTAGCCCTGCCAGATTTATACGCGATATTCGAACCAAAGAAGCAGAATATATCGTGCTCAATTCCTCTCGATACACAGAACTGGCAAAAACCTACCTAACAGCACAATCAAACCAATAATAATTTCTGAATTTAAAATTAACTGAAAATCTCGGGAAATTGATCAATCTCCAGAAAGCGACTGCGTGAACTCCTAGGTTGCTGGCTGTCTGGCTCACTAATGCTTCGCAGCCATTTAATCCCATATTGATCCGCGGCTTCTAACACGGCCTCATTATCATCAATAAATAATGTCCTTTCAGGGTCAAATCTCACTATGCCTGCAAATCGACCCCAGAACGCTGGGGCTTCTTTCGGAAAACCATAATCATGAGAGCAATGAATTTTATCAATAGCACGGCCAAGTCCGGTTTTATCAAATTTTAAATTAACCACACTGCGGTGTGCATTGGTCAACAATGCAGGCTCCGCAGCTCTATTCTTTATATCGTCAAGTAGTTCAAATACGCCTGGTCGCAAAGCAATTTTTTGTGCGTTACCGTATTTAAGATTCATCACATCTATGTTTAGCTCACGTGACCAGTAATCAACACAATACCAATCAAGCTGCCCTTGTTTGGCCTCAAACTTAGGATTCAATGACGCCACTGCGGACTCCAGTGTTAAACCATTCATGCGAGCATACTCTTGCGGTAGCACCTGCTGCCAAAAATAGTTATCAAAATGCAAATCCAACAGTGTCCCATCCATATCCAAAAAAACGTGGTCTATACACTGCCAGTCTATTCGCATATTGGTATTCATATCACGTAAAATAAAACCCTATTATAAGCAGCTGTCCCTTTCCTGTCATATCAGCACTATAACCGAGCTATCCTTTTTTATAACACCGCTATCCGCCTTAGCCCGGCATACCTGTGAAGACACTCTAACCATTTACAGTCAGGATTTTAAGACAGAAACCAAGAAAGACGGCTCGCCCGTTACTGAAGCCGATATATCATCACATGATATTCTTATCACTGGACTAGACAAACTGTTACCTGGCGTGCCAGTACTCTCTGAAGAGTCTCAAAACATACCGTATACGGATAGAGCAAAGTGATCGATCTGTTCGCGAATTGGCCCGCTGGACGGAACCAGAGATTTTTTAAGATGATTCCTGACCAGCATCTCTGCTGGAGATGGTCACCCCAACGAACACTGAATTCATGACCCGTGTTTACACTGGTAGTACCTAACGGTTAGTTTGGCCCGCCTGATATTTTCCCACGCTCAGAGTCTTTGTAGACTGAGAGCACTCGATACTACGCATCTACGACGCCCTATTTTTCAGTCAGATAGGCGAAAATTACGGTCTGATCCTCTACCCAAGCTTTGGGCCAACCGACGAAGGGAGTACAGCCGACGCTGATATTATATTGCGCGAAGCTAGTGGCGCCTTACTACAACATCCCATGCAAAAACTTGAATACAATACGTAATCGCTAATCAACCCGAACTTCTTCGCTTGCTGCGCAGGAACATATGACTAGTCAAATTTACTAGAAAATGATGTTCTCAACACCAGCAGAACAAATAGCGGATAGTAATAATGCGCTTAATCCGCAGATAACCACGAATACCTTCTATCGTTTATCCTTTTCTTGCCATAAATTTTTAACCGAATTCCAGCCACGCAATAGATAAGCGCTTAGCCGACGCGCTACTGCAAAATCAACAGACAACAAAACTAGGCCCATTGGTATCATCCAAATACCCAATATAGGTAGAAAAAGGCCGAGTACCCCAGCGATCACAAGCGAAATACCGACTACAGCCCGCACAAGCAAACTTGGATGCGATTTAAAATACGCATATATTCGGTCAATTATTCGTTTAAATTCCATAAAAATGAAGAGATATCTTCGCTAGGTAAGCTAAGCGACCAATATCTGAGCCATACTAGTTGACCCTCACATCTAAAACGGATTGAATAACCAAGATTTAACAGTCTGTTTAGTGCTTACACTAACCTAGAGGCCAATATGGGAAACAACATATGTCGTTAAAATTTAGCAAAATGCACGGCTTGGGAAACGATTTTGTTCTCATCGATGCTATTAACCAAAAGGTCAATATGACAGCCTCACTGGCCCAAGCAATGGCTGATCGACGATTTGGTGTCGGTTGTGATCAAATTCTCTTAGTTGAAAGCCCCAACACACAGGGCGCCGAGTTTAGCTACAGAATATTCAATCGAGATGGCTCTGAGGTCTCACAATGCGGGAATGGCGCTCGCTGTTTCGCAAAGTACGTCAGTAACAAAGGGTTGACACAAAATACTCGTATTTCCGTATCAACCCTAGCCGGTCAACTTGAGCTGACTTTAGAGAAGACAGGGTTAATAACGGTTAATATGGGGGCTCCAATTTTCACACTTTCTGCGATTCCATTCATAGCAGGCAAGGTAGCCAATAGCTATTCAATCGAGATCGGTTCTAAAACACTAACCGCAAATATATTGTCGTTAGGAAACCCCCATGCCATTTTTCAGGTTGATGACGTTGAATTAGCAGAAGTCACCCGTATCGGTAGCAGCTTACAATCCCATGACCGTTTCCCTAAGCAGGTAAATGTTGGTTTTATGCAAGTATTAGATCGTAACAACTTTAAGTTGCGGGTATTCGAGCGAGGGGCTGGGGAGACGCCCGCCTGTGGCAGCGGCGCCTGTGCGGCCTTAGTTGCTGGCATAATGTTGGACATAATAGATACGCAAGCGACTGGTTATTTGCCTGGCGGTGAATTAACTTTATCCTGGCAGGGGCAAGGCCACTCAGTTTTTAAGACAGGCCCAGCAGAATTCGTTTATGATGGTATTTGGACAAGATAACAGTTAAAAACTGAACCCAACACAATTAGAAAATCGGTGAACAATCCGGCATGAGCAAACAAAAACTTAAGGAAACATCGCAATCCATCAATATTGAGGATGTATTGGCTTATCTTAAAAGTAATCCCGATGCTGTCTCTCAGTATCCTCAGTTGCTGGAACATATCCAACTATCAGATAAGCAAAACCCTGGAGTCGCGTCGTTAATCGAAAAGCAAGCCGCTGTTTTGCGTGAAAAATTGGCAAAAATTCATCGCCAAATGGATGGCCTAATTACCTCGGCCAGAGAAAATGAGTCGATTCAGGGCCGGGTATTTGATCTTGCCATAGAAGTTATGAGTGAAACTTCACTGGATAACCTCTTAAGCAACCTTTACAACTGCTTACAAGATCGTTTTTCTGTAGACTTTGTCTCCATAAAGGTCCCATTGAACTTGACTAATAATGGACTGGCCGAATTCAATTCGAGCTACCAAAAGGATGAATGCTTCTTATTGGCGCTGGAGCGAATTGGTAAAATGTCCGCTCGCTGTGATCAACGTTATCCACAGTCATTACTTGCCTTTCTTTTTGAGGAGGGCGCCAAAAATGTTAGCTCGGCAGCGTTGCTCCCACTCAAACTTTCACTAGGCGATAAAGATGTAACCGGTTTGCTCGCGCTGGGGGCCATTTCACAAGATCGGTTTAGTGCCAATCTGGGAACCCACCACCTGGAAAGAATTGGTGATATCGCGATTGCTGGAATGTCCCGGATAATAACCAACAACAGTTAACCGTGACGAGAGCATCTCAACGATCGACAACCGCTGTAATAGGAGAGGTCAGCGATTTTATCGAACACCTTCGCATTCAAAAGCGCCTATCAATCCACACTCTTACCGCGTATCAAGCTGATATAAGTAAACTGCTGGCATACGCAGCCCAACATAATATCAAACTGTGGGCTGAGC
Organism: Arenicellaceae bacterium; assembly: GCA_029246505.1. Lineage (GTDB taxonomy): Bacteria > Pseudomonadota > Gammaproteobacteria > Arenicellales > Arenicellaceae > UBA10349. The sequence goes on along the minus strand of JAQWNC010000015.1, from coordinate 223,850 downwards.
TAAACCCCCACCACGCGCGTAGATTCACAGCTAGTTTAAATGGCAAGGGTATGGCACCAAAAAGCGTGCAACGGACCTTATCAGGTTTGCGTAGCTTGTTTTTCTGGTTATGCCAACACAATAAGGCATCTATGAATCCATTTATAGATATTCGTGCGCCAAAAAACCCGTCACGATTACCCAAAACGTTGGATGTAGAACAATTAACCAAATTAATCGAAATTCCACTAAATGAAAAGGACCCCCTAAGCTACAGAGACAAAGCAATCATGGAATTGTTTTACTCCTCAGGCTTGCGACTGGCTGAATTGTGTAGCCTAGAAAATAGCGAATTAAGCCTCTCAGAAGGATTGGCCAGAGTAACTGGAAAAGGACAAAAAACTCGTGAGGTGCTTATTGGTCGGCACGCCTTAATCGCTTTAAAAGATTGGTTGAAATATCGTGTTCGTTTTGTAAAAGACAACACTAACGCCGTTTTTATTAGTAAGCAGGGAAAAGAAATAAATCCTCGAACGGTACAACGCCGATTACAAATGTGGGCTGATCGTCAAGGCATGAATATCAAAGTCACCCCTCATATGTTCCGCCATAGTTTTGCCAGCCATCTGCTCGAATCAAGCGGAGAATTAAGAGCCGTGCAAGAACTCTTAGGTCATGCCAATATCAGCACGACCCAGGTTTATACACATCTAGACTACCAACACCTGGCCAAAATTTATGACCAGGCACACCCAAGAGCAAAGCATACTTCCTTAATCGACGAGAAAAAATAGAGTTTCAACCCAATTCAAGCAGACATAAATCGCCTATGCGCTATAACGCTCAATTGAGTTAATTATTTCCTTTTGCGCAGCTTCTAAACCAGCCCAACTTTCTAACATTTACCATCTTCAAGATTATTATAGTGTTCAAAAAAAATGAATAATTCAGGATCTATATCCGTATAACCCTTTCGTCGGGCATATAGTTTAGTAAGTTTATTGGCTGGTACCGCCAGTATTTCTGCATCATCTTCCATTTACAGTATCCCTAAAGGCCGATATCGTACAACCGGGCCTACATGCCTACGTCCAGTAGAATAGGGGTAATAACCAAAATATCTACTGGATCACCATCTTCAGATAGCGGATACGGAACGTACCCATAATTGCACGGGTAATGCATGGGTGGAGATATGAAGCGGTCGACAAACATAGCGCCGGTTTCTTTGTCTACTTCGTATTTAATAGCCAGGCCATACCGCAGAATTTCAACAATAACGTTAATATCATTTGACGAGTTAATGCCAGGATTGACTTTATCGAGCTGCATGAGTGTGGTACTCAGGAAAAAGTGCGGTATTATACGAATTACAGCGCAATATAAGCGCTTATTATCCCCTAATATATTCCGCTATAGCACCTGATAATAGTAGGTGTTATTTACGTTGTACTTTTTAGGGAAATCTAATCACTAAGGAGAAATATAAATGTCTTTGATGTATATCCCGACCATTTTAGGAGTCATCGGGTTAGTTGCCGCACTAGTGGTCTATTCCATTGTAGTTAAGTACCCGAGTGCGGGCGGAAAGGTTGCCAGTATTGGCGATGCCATTCACCTTGGCGCAATGGTGTTCATACGCGCTGAATACAAAATTCTTGGTATTTTTGTGGCCATTGTTGCGGTTTTAATTGCAGTATCAGACTTAGGCTTGAACACCATGTACGCGTTCTTACTTGGAGCAGCCTGTTCTTCTATTGCTGGCTATATGGGCATGTTTACTGCCACTAAAGCAAACGTGCGCACCACCACAGCTGCACACGAGCAAGGTGCTCCAGAAGCTCTTACCGTTGCATTCTTCGGAGGCTCGGTAATGGGTTTGTGCGTAGCCTCTATGGGTTTACTCGGTTTAGGTATTTTATATATTTTCTTTGGTGCGGACCCGCACGGTTCTGAGGTAATTCACGGCTTTGGCATGGGCGCCTCCAGTGTGGCACTATTCTCACGTGTCGGCGGTGGAATATTTACGAAAAGCGCAGACGTGGGTGCTGATTTAGTGGGCAAACTCGAAGCGGGTATTCCTGAAGATGACCCGCGTAATCCAGCGGTGATTGCAGATAACGTCGGTGACAATGTTGGCGATGTTGCTGGTATGGGATCGGACATATTTGAATCTTATTGTGGGGCAATGATTGCATCAATCGCCATAGCCGCAACGCTAAATACCGAATGGCTTAATCAACTTGGCCCTCAGAACATGCTTATGTTTCTGCCATTGGGGCTGGCATCGCTTGGATTACTGTGTTCGATTGGAGGAATACTTCTAGTCAAACTAATGTCTAGCTCATCTCCCGAAAAAGCCCTTCGCTCAGGAACCATTGGTGCTACGGTTATATTTATCGCTGCTGCATATTTTGTAATTGGTAAATTAGGCGTAAGCAGTAATGTCTGGGGCGCAGTTGTTGTAGGCGCTGTAGGCGGCACTATTATCGGACTAATTACCGAATACTATACGGCTGGCAAACCAATTCGTGATATTGCTAAAGCCGGAGAAACGGGCGCGGCCACTGTCATGATTGCTGGTCTTGCTATTGGTATGCAGTCTGTAGTAGTTCCGGTATTTACGCTTTGTGCGGTAATTTTCCTATCAACAGAATTGTCCGGCTTATACGGAGTTGGTATGGCTGCAGTCGGTATGTTAGGCACCGTCGGCATTACTATGGCGATCGATGCATACGGCCCAATTGCAGATAACGCAGGCGGCATTGCAGAAATGGCCGGTCTTGGCGAAGACACACGAAAAATTACCGATTCTTTGGATGAGCTTGGAAATACTACCGCTGCAATTGGCAAAGGTTTTGCAATAGGCGCAGCGGCACTAGCAGCGCTCGCCATTATTAGTGCCTATATTGAAGTTGTATCATCTCGAGTCGAGGATTTTTCACTACAAATTAACGACCCGATGGTTTTGATCGGTATGTTTATCGGCGGCATCTTCCCATTTTTGGTTGCCAGTATCACTATGACGGCAGTCGGGGATGCCGCATTCGATATGATCAAAGAGGTTCGTAGACAGTTTAAGGAAATACCGGGCCTATTGGAGGGTAATGCCGAACCAGATACTGAACGTTGTGTGGACATTGCAACCCGTGCAGCACTAAAGAAAATGGTGCTGCCCGGCGTTCTCGCAGTTTCGGCACCAGTTGTCGTCGGCCTGGGAATAGGCCCGCAAGCTCTAGGTGGCATGCTTGGCGGCGCGCTACTTGGTTGTGTGTTTCTTGCCATCACAATGGCTAACGCAGGGGGGGCGTGGGATAACGCCAAGAAATATATTGAACGCGGCAACCTCGGTGGTAAAGGCTCTGATGCGCATAAAGCCGCTGTAGTTGGCGACACGGTCGGAGACCCATTTAAAGACACATCTGGCCCGTCGATGAATATTCTAATTAATGTAATGGCTATTGTTAGTCTAGTAATTGCGCCATTGCTTGGATAAATTTGCAGATAATCTAAGAAGCAAAGACGGCCTACATATGTGAGCCGTCTTTTTATATTTCGCTAAAGTGTTTTGTATACTAGCGACCTGTGTATTGAGCGGATAATATCCCCACAGGGTATTCCACTGATTTCTTCAATGAAGGTTTATATATGCCTGGTTTTGACAAAGTCGTAGATTCCTACGAAACCGCATTGGAAGGCATAGCCGACAATATGACAATTATTGTTGGCGGGTTTGGGCTCTGTGGAATCCCCCAGAATTTAATAGAGGAGGTCGCACGGCGCGGCACAAAAAATTTAACCGCGGTATCGAATAATTGTGGTGTCGATAGGTGGGGCTTAGGTGTGTTGCTAAAAAACAAGCAAATATCCAGGGCGATAAGTTCTTATGTCGGTGAAAATAAGGAATTTGAACGCCAGTATCTGGAAGGTGAATTGGAGCTAATGCTAACGCCTCAAGGGACGCTAGCAGAAAAAATGCGCGCTGGCGGCGCGGGAATTCCTGCTTTTTACACGGCTACAGGTTACGGAACAATAGTTGCGGATGGAAAGGATGTGCGCGAATTTAATGGAAAAAAATATATTCTGGAAGAAAGCATTACTGGCGATTTTGCGCTAGTCCATGCAAAAGTGGCTGATCGGTACGGTAACTGTATATATAACGCCACAGCGCAAAACTTTAACCCTGCTGCTGCCACTTCAGGAAAGATTACAGTAGTCGAAGCTGAAGAAATTGTTAAGCCGGGCTCCTTAGATCCTGCCCAAATCCATACTCCAGGCATTTACGTACAACGAGTAGTGCAAGCCACCGCCGAGAAACGCATTGAATTTCGTACCGTAACAGAGGCATAAACAATGTCATTAACTCGAGAACAAATGGCCGAACGCGTCGCTCACGAATTAAAAGATGGATACTACGTTAATCTCGGAATTGGGATACCAACCTTAGTTGCGAACTACATTCCAGATGATATACAGGTAATACTTCAGTCTGAAAATGGCTTACTCGGCATGGGGCCTTTCCCCACCGAAGACAATGTCGACCCCGACATGATAAATGCCGGCAAACAAACAGTTACCGCCGCTACAGGCGCTTCCATTTTCTCCTCCACAGAGTCTTTTGCAATGATTCGTGGCGGCCATGTAGACTTCACTGTGCTAGGCGCCTTTGAAGTCGATATCCACGGCAATATTGCCTCATGGATGATCCCAGGAAAGCTGGTTAAAGGTATGGGCGGTGCGATGGACTTGGTTGCTGGAGCAGACGATATTATTGTCACCATGATGCACGCCGACAAACATGGAAACTCAAAATTATTATCAGATTGCACCTTACCGCTAACTGGCGCTGGCTGCATATCTAAAGTATTGACCGACTTGGCATACCTCGAAATAAGGGACAGCGCATTTGTCCTGCGCGAGACAGCGCCGGGCGTTAGTATCAGTGAAATAGAGCAGAAAACCGAAGGCGCACTAATCGTACCTGGCGATGTTATTGAGATGCACTTTGACTGATATAAGTATTATTATTGGCGACGCATAAAGGTTGGCAGTGGTGCATGAATTGTTGCACAAATAACGCGCAGCAGCTCCCGTTCATCAATATTTGCGGAATCGTCCGCCATCGCAACATTACCCAACTCAGCAACCAATTGTTGCTTGGCCTTGGGGCTCAGCTGATCAAGTCGATTAAGTGCCTGATCTAGGATGTTTACCCAATTAGGACCAAGCGCAACGGCCGGCTTTCGCTCTAATCCAAGCGCCTTCAGCGCTTCAGAAAACACTACCTCTGTTCTGTCCTTTTCCCCAGCCTGACCTGCAAGCACCGACATAACAATATGTACGTCGCTCGCGACGGATTGTAAACGACGGCGACCTGATGACCTTACCTGCGATGGCGTCATCGCATCCGCCAGATGCAATTGAAACATCTTAGCCAAAAAATATTCAAATACTTCCACTTCGCCATCCATCAAAATTATTTGCCGCACGGTTTTGGAAATACGTTCAAGCTCATCTCTAGGCCGACGCTTAAGCGCTGGAAAAGTTATTTCATATAGCGGCATGCGCTGAGCTCGCTGTAAAGGGGGGTTCGTTGTCATTAAATAATTTACCCTTCGCTCAATATCATTACCTAGTTGCTCAGCAATAATAAGTAATTGCTTATCACGAATTTTTGGCTCATTGTCGAGCAAGCTCAACATAAGTACGTCAGGTGCCCCAGCAATGCTATGAGCTGCCTGCTCGAATTCAGATGGAATACTCGCAGCCACGGTAGCTGCGGCTAGTAGAGCATCCAATTGTGGATTACCGATCGCATCAGCCAGTTCCGCTGGATTAAATACCCCTAGTGCAAATCCACCGCCAGCTGACTTCTGATTCGCTAACTCCTGAGCCTCCATTTCCTTTATCGCTAGCTCTCTTTCTTTGCGTACATTGTCTGCTAATTGAGACGCTAATTCTGCAATATCCGATGTTTTAAATTGCCGGTCAATTCGTGCAATTCTTTTTGCTAATGGGGGATGGGTAGAAAATATTATTGCCTGGGTGCCCGAACCAAAAAGCATATGACTTACTTCCTCACTCTCTGCCTCTAAGTAAGAACCGATGCTATAAGCTCCAATTTTTTTTAGTGCGCCGCCTATACCGTCAGGGTCACGAGTAAACTGTACCGCAGAGGCATCAGCAAGGTACTCGCGCTGTCGAGATAAAGCAGCCTTAATCCAGCGAGCAAAAAACAGCCCGGCATATCCAACAACCATTAGTGACATCCCTACGAAGATAATAACCCCTCCTTCTTTCCGTCGAGAACCACCCATAAATCGAGCGCTATGCATAATATGTCGACCGACTATCGACACCAGTAAAATGCCAAACAGGAGGCCCATTAACCTGATATTAATACGCATATCACCATTAAAAATATGGCTAAATTCATGCGCTACAACGCCTTGAAGCTCGGCTCGGCTAAGTTTTTCTAAAGTACCCCTAGTCACCGCAATCGCTGCATCGCTGGGAGAGTAGCCCGCAGCAAATGCATTAATGCCTGATTCTTGTTCAAGCACATAAATATCTGGAGCGGGCACCCCGGACGCAATAGCTATCTCCTCAACTACATTTCTAAATCGTCGACATAACGGGTCGCGAGTATCGGCATCGACGTGTGTGCCGCCAAGGCTTGTCACGACTTTGCCACCACCAGATCGCAAAGACGCTATTTTATATAGACTCGACAAACCAATCACGCCACCAGTGGCCGCACTACTCAAAGCCAAACTGTCTAAATTCGAGCCGATGAAATTCGGATCGAGCCAGTGCAGGGTCGCTTCTTCCAATCCACTAGAAGCTGGCGATACACCCAAAAATAGTAACACGATAAAATCTACCGCCAGGATAACGGCAGCAGTCGCCACCAAAAAAGCGCTGATTAGCCAACGCGACTGGTGTCTGGCACGATTTTGGTGCTCAAAAAAATTCATCGCCCAAAAACCTTTGGCTTAATTAGTCTAGCTATTACCGAATGAAACCTTCGGCACTTCACGCTTGGTTTCGTCTTCTATTTCTAACATGGTCGCTGCAGTAAAACCGAACCAACCTGCAATAAAATTATTCGGGAATTGCTCCCGCATATTGTTGTACAACATCACTCCATCATTAAATGCCTGACGAGCAAAAGCGACTTTGTTCTCGGTGGTAGTGAGCTCTTCCGATAACTGCATCATATTTTCATTAGCTTTTAAGTCCGGATAAGCTTCTGAAAGAGCAAACAAGCGACCCAACGCACCGCTTAAACCCTGTTCTGCCTGAGCTAATTGTTCCATCGCCTGTGGGTTAGTCGGATCAATCTTAGCATTTTCCAATCCGCTAACAGCTGAGTTTCGCGCATGGATAACCGCTTCTAAAGTTTCACGCTCATGTAACAAATAGCCTTTGGCTGTATCAACCAAATTAGGAATTAAATCGTGACGACGCGTTAGTTGCACATCTATCTGAGCGAAAGCATTTTTGTACCCATTGCGTGCTGTTATTAGGCGATTATATATGGCAATGCCAAATACGACTATTGCAGCCATTACAGCCAAAAACGTTAAACCTGTACTCATTTCTAAGCTCCTAATAAATTACTTAAACACAGCTTATCAAACTAACTTGTCATTAATCGCTAAAGTGATTTAGTGCCTGAACAACTATAAAGTATCCTAAGCCGCATAGAGTTCCAAGCCAAATAGGGATTTAAGTCGAACTACAACGCTATATCGCTAGCGTTCCCGCATTATAATCCCTAATCGCTTGCTCTATTTGCTCAAAAGTATTCATAACGAATGGGCCATGCTGGGCGATTGGCTCTTTAAGTGCTTTGCCACCTAACACCAACGCACCAATACCTGCTTCGGTCGCAGTTAAAGAAAGCACGTCTCCCGCATTATAGAACAAAGCACCGGGGGCACTTTTTCCCTCAATTTCGCCATCGAATAAATAAACCATCACCTGATGATCATGCGGCAATTCTAATTCAAGCGTTTTACCAGCCGCAACTGACACGTCAATCAATACTGGTTCAGTGGTCAATCCAGCTATTGGTCCCTCGAGTAATGCACTAGCAAATTTTATTTTTCCAGCAATTACTGCAATAGAGCTTCCGTCATCCTTTCTACTTTTTGGTATGCAATCGCTTTGAATATCTTGCCAGGCCGCCGGTTTCATTTTTTCATTCGCGGGCAAATTTAACCATATCTGAAACCCATGTAGGGCGCCGTCTTGTTGCCCAGGCATTTCTGAATGAATCACTCCGCGACCGGCGGTCATCCACTGAACACCTCCAGAAGTGATCGAACCTTCATTCCCCATATGGTCTTTATGCATAAATGAACCATGTCGCATATACGTGATTGTTTCAAAACCACGATGCGGATGTGCCGGAAATCCACCAATGTAGTCATCGGAATTATCAGATCGCAGCTCGTCCAACATTAAAAAAGGATCCAAATGAACGTTTAAATCTCTCCCAGCGACACGCAATATCTGTACTCCATCACCATCGCTAGTATGCTGTGCTACATTCCATTTTTTTAAAGTTCTTATGGTCATATCAAATTGCGCGATAGTACGTTTCGGTTAATTTAAACTTAAAACTCCGCTAACGGTTTTAGATCTATAAGGCCTTAGGCTTCGAGAAATGATTTTATATCTTTCGTTACTGAAGCATGCCCATTATAAAACCAATGTCCACCAATTCTCATTTGATAGCCTAACGAAGTTTCGCGTTGAAATTCACCTCGAAGATTCAAACACCTTAACTGTTTCTCCTCACACAAACGATCAAAGTACTGCTCCTCAATGGAATAGAATTGATCATATGTCAAATAGGGGTCCTCGCTATGAGGTAAATAAACTAAATCAGCTTGAGCGCCGATTGTGTCTATTTCAAAAAGCAACCGAGCCATTATCAAATCCCTCAATTTGAGCATATCTGCCTAAAAGTGTCCCAGACGCCAACGTATTTCATCCCAAATTACCTTTAGTGTGTCCCAACTCCGTAATCTATATTTTTCTTGCGCTAGTATAGTTTCATTATCTGCTACGGGTACGTTTGTTGCCACTAACTGATTGTCCCTTTGCACTAACAATGGCTTACTGTGGTGCCGAAAACGCCACATGATGCGACGCATATTGTCCTGAACAAACCCCATTACGACCACCTCGGGCCTATACAGCAATACGGTGTCCTCCATATATAATAAAATGTGATTAATACTGTAGCCACTGACGCCAAAATTCATGACTTCTGTAGTTGATAAGAAAATGTTTCTATTTCTCGGACCTCCTCACCCAGAGTAAAAAGCCGCCTATCATTGCAACTCTAGTTATCGCTTAGTTAGCGGTAATCAAGTACTCTCTATCCCCCCGTATTCCAGAACTATTGGTTTGAAATTTTTGTTGTCCTAATACTGTAAATCCAGATTGGGCTTTAAACGCCAACCAAGAGCGTTGTCGTGTTGATCCAGCACAAAATTAACGCTTTCGGTCTGATTCTCAATATCCTGCACCCAAGCGAGTCTCTACACAGTCTCACTTCGACCAAAGAAATTGTGGATAAGTAAATCAACAGGCACCAATGACCTTGCCAAAACTTCTATAACAAAAACCGTAAACAAGAGATAGCTCGCTGAAAGAACTAGTCGACTTGGTGCACCTTTAAACACAGGTTAAGTTTATTTCAAGGTGTTTAGTCACGGTAATGTGCTTAGCTTTCGTATGGAGGATAAGATTCTGAGTTTGCCTTGCGCTAGCGATGCCTTAAAGCCCGGGGCGAAGGCCGGTATTGCACCATAATTCAGTTTATTTTAGCCGATTACGGTTTCGGCTTGTTCTTGCTGTATTTTCCAAAGTTGATGATATTGGCCCCGCGAGGCCAATAACTGGTCATGAGCGCCCGACTCAACAATTTTACCTGCATCTAACACGTAGATTCTATCCGCATCTATTACGGTTGATAAGCGATGCGCTATCACCAAAGTTGTTCGTTGGCGGGATACATTATCCAGCGCCGACTGGATCGCCTGCTCAGAAATTGAGTCCAAAGAAGATGTTGCTTCGTCCAAAATTAATACCGGAGGATCCTTTATAATTGCACGCGCAATTGCCACCCGCTGCTTCTCTCCACCTGACAACTTTAATCCTCGCTCGCCCACATCGGTTTCCAGACCATCGGGTAAACGCGCTAGCAAACCAGATAAATTGGCCTTTTCAATCGCCTTTAGAACTTCGCTTTCACTAGCTCCTGGGCGTCCATAAGCAATATTGTAAGCCAATGTGTCGTTGAACAGTATGCTGTCTTGAGGCACCACTCCAATAGCATCGCGTAAATCACGTATCCGCAATTGGTCAATCGGTACGCCGCTAAGCGATACCACACCACTGTCGGATTGATAAAATCGAAACAAAAGCCGTGCAATTGTTGATTTGCCAGAACCACTGGGGCCGACTACTGCAACTCGTTTTCCTGCGGGGACCTCAAAGCTAACGTCACTTAATATCTGACGATCGGGGCGATACGAAAAGCTAACTTTGTCAAAAATAATTGGATACTCAGTGGCACTTAGTTTTTTAACGTTGTCGATATCCTTTATCTCCAACGGTTCATCAAGAATCCCAAACATCCGTGCCATATCGACAAGGCAATGTTTTATTTCGCGAAAAATTGTTCCCAAAAAATTTAGTGGAATAACTAGTTGAATCATGAAGGCGTTTAACATAACAAACTCGCCTATGGTGATTTCACCCGTCGCAACACTAGCTGCTGCCATGATCATTAAGGCGATAAGGCCGCCAGCAATAATCGCGCCTTGGCCCACATTTAGCAGTGCCAAAGAAAGCTGGCTTTTAACGGAGTCAGACTCCCACTCCAGTAGATGGGAGTTGTAACGCTCAAACTCGTACCCTTCATTGCCAAAATACTTTACCGTTTCATAATTAAGCAAAGAATCTATAGCTGCTGTATTGGCGGCCGAATCCGCCTTGTTCATTTTTATTCGATACTTTAAGCGCCATTGGGTAACTTTTATGGTGTAAACCCCATAAATCAAGATCGTTCCAATGGTTACCAAAGCAAACGATATTTCAAAGCTCGTAAATAAAATCCCGCACACAAGCAATAACTCGAATAAAGTGGGAACCACACTAAAGGTTAAATAATTTAATAATCGAGAAACACTTTGACTGCCCCTCTCCAAATCCCGTGATACTCCACCGGTCTGTCGATCCAAATGAAAACGCATAGATAACTCATGCAAATGTCGAAATACATCCAAAGTTAGCTCTCGAGTTGTTCGCTGCGCAGCGCGGGCAAACACCGCATTCCTTAATTCCTGAAAAAGCGTTGTCGAAAAACGTAAAGCTCCGTAAGCAAGTAACAGCCCAATAGGCAAGACTACAAGGTCAGGTGGGGAGTCTAAAGAATCGACAATGTTTTTTAGTGCTATGGGGACAAGAACGTTGGCTAGTTTCGCCAAAATAAGAAAAGTAAGGGCAATTGTTACGCGATATCGATGCTTCCACAGATACGGAAGCAAGCGCTTCACTAAACGCAAATCAATGTTTTCATCCGGCATTTCGGTACGAAGTGGCCTCAATCTAACTTCCTATATCTTTTAGACTTTGTTACAACGAACGATAACGAACTAATTAGTTTTCTTTTCTAGGTAACCACGACTGCCGGAAAGAAAACTAACCATACCAAAAGCTATTACCCAACATAGAAGCGCATGGTTTGGATAAATATACTGATGCTTGATCGTAAGGACAGAGGTTACCTCCATGTATGACAACATAAGGGTATAAACCATCATATTACCTACAACAGCCACTGCACTTAGCGCTAATAATTTATCTAGAAGCACTAAATGCTTCCAACGTACAAGCTGAAAAATTAAAAGAATGCTTAGTCCTACCGCACAAAAAGGAGCCCACTGCCGATATTGCTTATGGATTTTCAATAATGCTCGTTCTGCGCGTATCTGCTTATCAACATAAATCTTAGTTGGCGCAATATCTTGCCAGTTAGTCGACAATCGCTCTCCGGTATAATCCTTAAACATATTCAACATCCAGTCTTGGCCGGTACTATCGGCAGAATGTGGTAAATACTGTGAAAACTTAACAGATTGAAGTAACGCCCCACCAAATGTTTTTAAGGTAGGAATAAATTGTTTACCACTCAACACTGGCCCGAACCAATTACGCGCAGGCAAACAGTTCAGTCGACCCTCGTCACACGCAGTATTAGTCTCTTCTGCGACTCTCCGATAAAAATCTTCTGACTTGCCAAACCACTGATGCTTCAGACTATAAAAAGCCGCATCACGTAGTGCCCACATAAACCAACCACCTGCGATTTCACCTTCCATTTCTTGCTCTAGCTCTCTTTCAGAAGTTAGTGACCAAGAGTCACCAATCCATCCTTCTAGTAGGGGTTCAAGCTCAGCAAAGGCCGGACTTTGTTTATAAACCAGCGCTCGACTATCTTGACTCACCGGAACTCGCATATTAAAAGATTTTGGTAGCACTCGATTTAAAGCTCCATACGCCTTCGCGAAGCTAGTGTTTCCATATTCCGTCACACCCCAAAACTCATATGCCTTCCAATTGGCAAAGCTTATGATTTGCGATGGAATTACTGCTAACAAAAGGACCAATGCCCAGGGAATCAATCTATCCCTACTGAAGGCTTCAAATTTAAGACTGGGGAAAAACATCATTACGATAGCCATCAGTAATATTCCCGGATACACCCAAAATGCAGCCTCTCTTGTAATTAAAAACAACCCGAGGCTAACACCCAAACCAATGAACCATCCAATATTCTCACGCAAAGTCTGCGAGTAGCGCAGCAGTAGTCCTACAGCACAAGCATGCACTAGTAATGTTTGAGCGGGATATATCCCAAACCGATCGACTCTGGCAACGTGTCCAAGACTAAATGTCATTGGATTAAATAACACCACCAAAAACATAATTAGCAAACCCCAATCAGACTTGATCACCGGTCTAAGTGAGATAACCGCAATTATACTAGCAAATGTATAAAGCAGCTGATTCCCTAATAATAGAGGAATCCCCAGCTCATACAAAAACACCATCCAAAGAGAATAAAAGGGGCCTTTTATCAGGGTCAGGTGATCATATGCACCAAGCCATTCCCCATCGGCTATAAATGCAGCTAATTTAATAAAAAGAAAATCATCATGCCCGGCCGTACCATGACCGATTAAATCTTGCCATGATACTAACCATAATTTGAAGATCACTGCCGATATTGCAATACAAAGCGGTAGAACGCGTTTTAATTGTAATCGTTGAGGCCCAGCAATAAAAATAGCAAGCGCTACAAGTAAGGCCGTAACGACAATAAAAAGCATCATCTCAGCTAACCTGTTTGCCTAAATGCTTGATTCTGAGCTACCTATATATTTATCCACGACTTTTGAGCTTTCTAATAGCAGCTAATTGTGCTGCAGCCTGTGCAAGCTCAACCCTCGCCTTGGCCCATTCAATATCAGCTTTTTTATCTGCTAACGCTTGTTGGGCTCGCTTCTGTGTCTCTAACGCTGCGGCTTCATCTAAATCTTCGGCTCGTAATGCAGTGTCAGATAAGACAGTAACAACTTTTGGAGTAACCTCCAGTATGCCACCTGAAACGTATATTACTTGCTCTTCGCCGCTTTCCGTAAACACACGAACATCGCCTGGCTTTAACTGCGTAAGTAATGGCGTGTGGTTAGGCATAATACCAAGATCGCCAGCAATTCCAGTAGCCACCAGCATCGTCGCCTCACCAGAGAATATCTCGCGCTCGGCACTAACCACTTCAACTTGCATGCTAGTAGCCATGACTTAATCGTCCATACCCTTGGCTTTTTCGATCACTTCTTCAATAGAGCCAACCATGTAAAAAGCCTGCTCTGGGTACTGGTCCATCTCACCACTAATGATCGCCCGAAATCCCGCAATAGTGTCTTTTACACTTACATACTTACCTGGAGAACCGGTAAATACTTCCGCTACAAAAAATGGTTGCGACAAAAACCGCTGTATTTTTCGTGCTCTGGTCACAGATAACTTATCTTCTTCTGACAATTCATCCATACCCAATATGGCAATAATGTCCTGCAGCTCTTTATAGCGCTGTAATATGTTCTGCACGGCACGCGCCACGCCGTAATGATCGTTACCAATTACCAATGGGTCTAACTGGCGGGATGTAGAATCTAACGGATCAACCGCTGGGTATATTCCTAACTCGGCAATAGACCGACTTAGTACTAACGTAGCATCCAAATGCGCAAAGGTTGTCGCTGGTGATGGGTCGGTCAAATCATCTGCCGGTACATACACCGCCTGGAACGATGTAATCGAGCCTGTTTTTGTCGAGGTGATTCGCTCTTGAAGCGCGCCCATCTCTTCCGCCAATGTAGGCTGATAACCTACCGCCGATGGCATACGGCCTAACAGGGCCGACACTTCTGTCCCAGCCAGTGTATATCTATAAATATTGTCAACAAACATCAAAATATCACGGCCTTCATCGCGAAAATACTCCGCCATGGCCAACCCCGAAAGGGCAACACGCAGCCGATTTCCTGGCGGCTCGTTCATTTGTCCATAAACCATTGCTACCTTATCCAGTACACCGGCCTCTTTCATTTCATAATAAAAGTCATTACCCTCACGCGTACGCTCTCCAACTCCTGCAAATACCGAAAGCCCTTCTTGTTGCACCGCAATGTTATTGATCAACTCCATCAACGTTACGGTCTTGCCTACACCAGCACCACCAAATAGACCAATTTTCCCCCCTTTGGCAATCGGCATGATTAAGTCAATAACTTTAATTCCGGTTTCAAGAATTTCCAGCGATGCAGCTTGCTCCTCATAACTAGGCGCCGCACGATGGATCGGGTCTAATCGAACCGCATCTACTTCGCCCATATCATCTATTGGCTTGCCCAATACATCCATGATACGACCAAGCGTACCTGGTCCAACTGGGACCGCGATTGGGCCACCAGTATTAGTAGCTTCGAGTCCACGCCGAATACCGTCACTAGAGCCCATCGCAATCGTACGAACAATACCGTCGCCCAGCTGCTGCTGAACTTCCAAAGTTAAATCCGCTTCTACAACGTTTAGCGCATCATAAATCTTGGGCACATTGTCACGCGGAAACTGCACATCTACTACCGCACCAATTACTTCAATAATGTTACCGGAACTCATATAGCTTCCTCTTTACCTTTTCGAATAAATTTTTAGACAGCAGCCGCGCCACCAACAATCTCAGAAATTTCCTGGGTAATTGCTGACTGTCGGGCCTTGTTATAAACCATTTCCAAGTCGTCTATTAGACCACCCGCATTATCTGTAGCAGCTTTCATTGCTACCATTCGCGCAGATTGCTCACACGCAAAATTTTCAACCACACCTTGATAAATTTGGGATTCAACATAGCGTTTTAATACCGTATCAAGAACCACTTTGGACTCTGGCTCATACAAATAATCCCAATGCGTCGGCAGTATATCTGCATCTGCTTCGACACGCTCTATCGGCAACACTTGTTTAAATACAGGTGCTTGAGTCATGGTGTTTACAAATTCGTTTGAAGCTAAATACAATCGATCAATCTTGCCAACCATGTAAGCGTCAAGCATGACTTTGATAGCGCCTAGAAGATCCACCATATTGGGATGATCACCCAAATGCGAAACGTCGGAAACCACATTCGCACCATACCGACGAAGAAAGCCAACCGCTTTTGAGCCAATCGTAGCGATATCAATCTCTGTGCCTTTGCTGTCCCAGTCGGCTGCATCACGTACCAAAGCTCGTAGCAGATTAGTGTTCAATCCCCCACAAAGGCCTCTGTCTGAAGTAACAACTATATAACCAACGCGTTTTACATCGCGCTCAACGGTGAACGGATGACGATATTCCAAATTCGCTCGGGCCATATGCGCAACAACAGAACGAATTTTTTCTGCATACGGTCGAGCCGCTAGCATACGATCCTTGGCCTTGCGCATTTTACTGGCTGCAACCATTTCCATGGCTTTAGTAATCTTTTGCGTATTCTGTACGCTCTTGATCTTGCCACGAATTTCTTTAGCGCCTGACATCGATTAATCCTCGTTTACCACGCGCCATTAACCTTAAAATCTTTGAGCGCTGCGTCCAGCTGCTTTTTCACTTCGTCGCTTAACTTCGGCGATTGTTCAATCCCGCCCAATAAGTCGCCTGCATTATCAATCACATACGCCTGCATCGCAGTTTCGCATGCAACGATTTTATTAACTTCAACGTCGTCGAAATAACCATTCTCTACAGCATATAACGATAGCGCCATCCCCGACACTGACATAGGCGAATATTGATTTTGCTTCATCAGTTCCATCACTCGCTCACCACGCTCAAGCTGCTTGCGGGTAGCTTCATCTAGATCCGATGCAAATTGTGAAAATGCCGCTAGCTCACGGTATTGAGCTAGCGCCAAACGAACTCCTCCACCCAACTTTTTAATAATATTTGTTTGCGCAGCCCCACCTACTCGAGAAACTGATAGACCGGCGTTGATCGCCGGTCTAATGCCCGCATTAAATAAATCAGACTCCAAAAATATTTGGCCATCTGTAATAGAAATTACGTTCGTTGGCACGAAAGCAGATACGTCACCGCCTTGAGTTTCAATAATAGGCAACGCTGTCAATGAACCAGTTTTGCCTTTTACTTTGCCACCGGTCAGTTTTTCAACGTAATTCTCGTTAATCCGGGCAGCTCTTTCAAGTAATCTAGAGTGCAAATAAAACACATCACCGGGATAGGCTTCACGTCCTGGCGGACGGCGTAATAACAAGGAAACCTGACGGTAGGCCCAGGCTTGCTTAGTTAAATCATCATAAACGATCAGCGCATCTTCACCCTTGTCGCGAAAGTATTCACCCATAGCACAACCTGAGTACGGAGCAATGTACTGCATTGCCGCTGAATCTGAAGCATTCGCGGCAACAACAATTGTATGTGCCATCGCACCATGATCTTCAAGTTTCCGCACAACACTTGCCACCGAAGATGCCTTCTGGCCAATCGCGACATATATGCATTTAACGCCGGTACCTTTTTGATTAATGATGGCGTCAATCGCTACCGCGGTTTTCCCTGTTTGCCGGTCACCAATAATCAGTTCACGTTGGCCTCGACCAATCGGCACCATCGCATCGATTGACTTCAACCCGGTTTGCATCGGCTGATCTACCGACTGCCGCGCAATCACTCCAGGGGCAACTTTTTCAATTGGCTCAAAACTAGTCGCATCTATAGGTCCATTTCCATCTATCGGTTCGCCAAGCGAATTGACAACTCGACCCAGCAAGTTTTCACCAACGGGTACTTCAAGTATTCGGCCGGTACAAGTGACCGTATCACCCTCGGTTATATGCTTGTAATCACCTAGAATTACTGCACCGACCGAGTCTTGCTTAAGGTTCAATGCTAAACCGAACACCCCTCCAGGAAATTCAAGCATTTCACCGGCCATCGCATCTGCGAGGCCATGAATCAAAGCAATACCATCGCTCAAACCAACGACCGTGCCTTCTGTTCGCGCCTCTGCTGAAGCATCAAAATTCTTTATCCGGTCTTTAATCAGTTCGCTGATTTCAGATGGGTTAAGTTGTGTTGTCATGACGTGTTGTCCTAAGCTGTTATATCGAACTTATGTATACAAACTGAATCTAAATACTTTACCGTGCTAATACTATTGCGAGCTTACCGGCCCCACCTAACGCAGAACCATCAATGACCAGATCACCAGCTCTCACGACTGCCCCGCCTACCAAAGTTTCATCTACCGACTCACTAAGGCTTACTGTACGACCCAGCCGTCCCTCCAACGCGCCAAGGAGGCTTTTCCGTTGCTTATCCGTCAATTGTTGAGCGGACACCACCTCTGCGGTCACTGTTTTACGTTCTATGTCGACTAACTCTGCAAACTGTGTCGCGATGCCAGGCAATGATTCCACTCGATCATTTTGCACTAGCAATTTCAAAAAATTATCTCCGCCTGCCGGCAAACTGCCACCACAAATATCAAAAAGCAAAGCTTGCAAACGATCACCGCTAAACGCTGGGTCTGCAACCAACACTGCAATCTCCCGGTCTTCAGCAACGGCCGCAGCCGTTGTCAGGCCCTCAAGCCACTCATCAAATGCATTACTCTCTTTAGCCAGCTCAAAAATAGCCTGCGCATATGGTCGGGCAATTGAAACAGAAACGCTCATTACTACCCCACCTTAATCTCGCTGACCAATTCATCTATTAACTTCGCATGTGATTTAGCGTCAATCTCTTTACCAAGAATTTTCGACGCACCAGCTGCGGCTAACGCAGCAACTTCACCGCGAAGAGCTTCTCGAGCACGATTGACTTGTTGATCAACTTCCGCCTGCGCCGCAGTCACAATGCGACTGCCTTCGGCTTTCGCCGAATATTTAGCTTCTTCAACCACCGTGCTGCCCCGTTTTTCGGCTTTTGCGACAATATCTGCGGCCTGATCTTTGGCTTCAGTAATGAATTTATCAGCATTTTTTTGGGCGTCTTCCTGATCGGTTTTAGCGCGCTCTGCGGCCGACAGTGAGTCTGCAATTCCTTTTTTACGCTCATCTAGGGCCTGCATGATGGGTACCCAAACATACTTTTTGGAAAACCACCAAAATAAGCCAAATACCACCATCTGGAGTACCAGCGTCATATTGATATTCATCTTAGTTCCTCTTTACTATCTAAAAAAGCCGCGGACAGAAGCGCTTCGCTGCTGAAGGTCTTCAACTGAGCACAAACACATCCTTACAAATAAGCGCCTTTTAAGCGACGGCAAAAATCGTATACAGACCAATTGCGACCGCAATAATCGGTAACGCGTCAACCAAACCCATCACAATGAAAAACTGGGTTCGTAGTAAAGGGATCATTTCAGGTTGGCGTGCCGCGCCTTCCAAAAATCGTCCACCGAGATTCCCAACACCAAGTGCTGCGCCAATTGCGCCTAGGCCCAGCATGATACTGGCAGCGATATATAGAAGAGCTGTTTCCATTGTTTTCTCCAAAATTGTTTATTGTTGAACGTTAAAATTAAAAATGTAAAAACGATGCCCTCACACCGGCCTCTAATGGTCTGACGAATGTGCCATGTCCATATAAACAACCGTTAACACCATAAATATGAATGCCTGCAGAGTAATAATAAGAATGTGGAATATAGCCCACACCATCTGCACAACCGCACCGACCAAAGACCATGCGACCCCACTGAGTGATGCCAAGTCTGACATTGTATTGGCGTACAACAGGGCGATGAGAATAAAGATAACTTCGCCTGCGTACATGTTTCCGAACAAACGCAGAGAATGCGAAAGCGGCTTGGAAATTAAACTAAGCGTTTCAAGGCAAAGGTTTGGAATTACTAATATGACTTTCGAAACAAAGCTCTTTCCTTCAAACGGGTGCAGGGTAAGCTCACCAATAAAGCCCATAATACCTTTATTCTTGATACTGTAATACAGCATCAAGAAAAATACGCCTAACGCTAAACCGAACGTGGCATTCGGATCCGTCGTTGGAACTACTTTTAGATAGTGCACACCCATACAGCTCGCCAGCCAAGGCAAAAGGTCAATTGGAACAAGGTCCATGGTATTCATTAATAAAATCCAAACAAATACTGTCAAAGCAAGCGGTGCAATAAGCGGATTATTACCACTGAACGACTCACTGACGTTGTCATCGATAAATTCAACTACCGACTCGATCGCGTTCTGCATTTTACCTGGCACGCCCGTAACCATATTCTTAGCAACCCAGCCAAATAACCAAAGAAAGCCGAGTCCCAAAATGATAGAAAAAAACATAGTGTCAACATGGACCGCATAAAAGCCCATTTCAGCAGCTTCTTCAGCACTATGGGCCAACCCCCAACTACCGTCACTATGTTGCCCATAGGTTAGGTTCGTTAGGTGATGCTTTATATACTCACTGGCTGTTTGTGTTTCAGTTGCCACTTCGGCTGTTTCCTTTAAGCGCTTTCAATTTAAATGTTCTATTTACTTAGTGCGGTGAATAGGCCAAAACAAACTAGTAAGTGTCGGCCTATTCATTTCAGTATCTTTTCGTTTACTTATCAGTAAAAAAATAGCCAAGGTACGTTAACGACATAGTTAAAACCAGTGGTAACGGCAGCAAATCCAAACTCAGAAACGCTAGCACCAAAAAAACGATCGTTACTACCAATCGTTCAAACTGCCCTAACCGAGCATGAAACAGCAAGTCTTCCGCAGCATTCCCACGATTTACTCGCCGCGCGAGAATGAACGTGTTTAACATCCCCAGCAGCCCACCATAAACCGAGGCCTGAAAAGACGGAACCCCACACACCAACCATAGCCCACCTGCAGCTATAGAAATTGTAATCAACTGTGCCAACAAGCACCGTCGTGCTCCCTGAACCATGCCCTTTTTAATCAACGGATAGATCCGCATTGTTTCCCAGACATTTATCTCGCCAAGCCAGATATAACCGATAAATCGGCTATTTCGGGGCCGCGAGTATAGTGTGCAGTTATCTGATGGTCAACAGCCAAAATACGTGTTGAACTCAAGTAAAAAATCCATTGTTAAATTAGTTAGTTGTCGGTGTATCCCAACTTCTCCAAAACCCCATCCAACTGCTCCAGGCTACTGTAAGAAATCACTAATTTACCTTTTTCTCCTTGCCCCTGAAGGCTCACCTTTGCACCAAGAATTTCCGACAATGCTTGTTGTAACCTGCTCAAATTAACATCTACTTTAGAGCTAGCGCCTTTGTCCGCTGATTTTTTATCGTATGCTCTGACAAGTTGTTCAGCCTGACGAACTGATAGTTGCTTGGCATAGACCTCCCGAGCGGCAGAGTCCTGGTCCCGTATTGGAAGCGCTAGCAAAGCGCGCCCGTGTCCCATTTCAATTTTACCTTGTTCCAACAACTCTCGAGCAACATCCCCTAGCGACAACAATCGCATCAAATTACTTACCGCCGCCCGTGATCGGCCGACAAGCATGGCCGCCTTTTCATGAGTCAAACCAAACTCTTCGACCAACCGCTGCAAACCAACCGCCTCTTCAATCGGGCTAAGGTTCTCTCTTTGGATATTTTCGATCAACGCTACGGCTAGAGCTGCTTTGTCAGGAATTTCTTTCACTAACACTGGCACGTTCGCCAATTCGGCAAGCTGGGCTGCCCGCCAGCGGCGCTCCCCAGCTATTATTTCAAATATATCCTGCCCTATTGGCCGAACAATAATCGGTTGCAGAATCCCTTGCGACCGAATCGAATCCGCAAGCTCTTGCAAAGACTCTTTATTCATTTGTGAGCGCGGCTGATACTGGCCACGCTGCAACTTTTCTATTGCTAATGTTTTCAGTTCGCTATCGATCGCCACGCCGGGCAAATCTCCTAACAGGACATCCAGCCCTCGACCTAAGCGCTTAGTAGTTGAACTCATGCCTTCTTTGCCTCTCTAGCATTGAACTCTTTTGCGAGACGAACGTATGCCTTCGCACCCTTTGAAGATGGATCGTACATAATAACTGGTTTTCCATAACTAGGTGCTTCTGCCAAACGAACATTTCGTGGAATAATCGTATCGTAAACTGTGGAACCGAAGTGGTGAAGTAATTGATTAGATACTTCATTTGCCAAACTATTGCGGGTATCAAACATCGTTCGCACCAACCCATCAATCTTTAATCCAGGATTTAGCGCCACTCTAATTTTACGCACCGTAGCGACCAACGAGCTTAATCCTTCGAGCGCAAAGTACTCGCACTGCATAGGTATTATTACACACTCCGCAGCCACCAACGCGTTCACCGTCAACACGTTCAGGGCAGGTGGACAATCAATAAAAATATAATCATATTTATCCAATACCGGGGCAAGCACGGATTTAAGTCTCATTTCTCGACCAATTTCGTGCAGCAGCTCGACCTGCGCGCCAGTAAGGTCACCGTTCGCTGCAGCCACATCTACACCAGAATCCGTGTTAATTATCACATCAACCAAATCTCTTTGCTCCAATAGCACTGGATAAATCGTATTTTCTGCGGGGTCTGGATGAGCACCGAGCCCAACACTGCCGTTACCTTGGGGGTCTATATCTACCATTAGCACACGTTTTTTTGCGTTTGCTAGGGTCGCTGCCAAATTAATCGCCGTAGTGGTTTTTCCAACACCCCCCTTCTGGTTAGTGATTGCGATAACTCTGGCTTGTTCACTCATGCCTTATTCTTTAAAATTGCCTTGTTTAATTTTGAATTTACTAGCCGCATCTCAATAAGGTGCCTCTGTGTCGAAACGTGCCCCGGAATACGCAGCTCATGAACAGCCACCACATCTACGATATCTGGATTCAACTGTCCCAGCTCTTCGGTAGGATAAGCACCTTTCATCGCAAGCAATCTACCGCTCGGTTTACACAAATTAGTGCTGCTTGCCACAAACTTTTCTAGCGAAGAAAATGCGCGGCACGCGAGCGTATCAAATTTTTCCACTGACGGATATTGCTCAACTCGGCTATGGATTGGATAGAAGTTTTTTATCCCCAAAGCATGTCTAGCTAAAATCTGAAACTGTATTTTCTTTCGCCGACTGTCTATTGAATGTACCTGTAAGTCAGCGCGCGCTATTGCCAATGGTATGCCGGGAATACCCGCGCCGCTTCCGACATCTAGAAAAGACTTCCCATGTATAAATGGCAGCAACGTTAGCGCATCGAACACATGTAGCACCACCATTTCAGACCAGTCTACAATAGACGTCAAATTATGAGTACCATTCCACTGCCGCAGCAGGGACACAAATTCAAATAGCCGACCTTCTTGCCCACCGTCAAAACCAACTTCGTTTGCATAATGATTCAGAAGAGAGCGCGCCTCGTCCTTACTCGTCATTCGACAAACCATTCAAGTCGCGAAATACTTTTTTAACATGCTCCATCTGCTGATCTGTACCAATGGTTACTCGAACAAACGGGGCCAACTTTTCGCCTGATAAATATCGGACTAAAATACCACGCGCCCTCAATTGACGACTAAACACTGCACCATCATGATTGGGGTGACGAGCTAATATAAAATTTGCCCTCGATGGAATAACTTCATAACCTGCCATTTTTATGTCAATGGTAAATTTTTCACGCGTAGCTATAACTTTATTTCTAGTTTCTTCAAAATATGGGATATCGGCAAATGCTGCTGCCGCACCAACTTGCGCTAGCTGATCTAGGGGGTAGGAATTAAAACTATTCTTCATACGAGTTAAGCCTTCAATCATATCAACCGAGCTCAACGCGAAACCAACCCTCAACCCGGCCAGTCCTCGCGACTTGGAACAGGTCTGAACAATCACTAAATTTGAATGCTCCGGCAACAAAGTAACAGCAGATTCTGTCCCAAAATCAACATACGCTTCATCAATAACCACCGTAGTTTCGGGATTCGCCAACAATAAATTACGTATACCATCAATACCCAGTGCCACCCCGGTAGATGCATTAGGATTAGCTAATATGATTCCACCTATGCTATCCGGTGGGCTGCCAAATAAACGTACATCAACGGAAAAATCACCTAAAAGTGGCACCGCTCGATACTCCAAACCAAAGTACCGACAATAAATTGGGTAAAACTCGTACGTGATTTCGGGCGACAAAACTGCGCCCGTATTTTTAAACAAACCACCAAAAATATGCGCCAAAACTTCATCTGAACCGTTACCAACAAATATTTGCTCTGTTTTTAGAGAGTAAAACTTACCGATACTTTCGCATAAATGATGCGCGTTCGGGTCGGGGTATTTCGATAACGTGCCGCCAATAGCCAAACTAATTTCCTTAAGCGCCTCCGGTGACGAGCTATAGGGACTTTCGTTCGTATTCAATTTAAGTAATGTGGCGTCCTGCGTTTGTTCTCCAGGAACATACGGTGTCAGTACATTAACTCGATCATTCCAAAATTTGGACATTATTTTAAAAGAGGAAATTAGTCAGATTTTCTAATGCAGCAATTAAAACACAGACAACCGGCAAACGGACTAAATTGGCTCATCGATTAACATTCGAATAGCCCAGAAAGTTTAAGTAAAGCGAAAAAAAGCCAAACACATCCAAACTACTGCTGCTAATAATAAAATCAATAAAGGCAGCATTTTCCAATTAACTTGTGCCAGATATGATCTATTATCTACAGCGAACGTTTTACTCCAGTTTTCTTCAAATTCAGAAATAACATGTCTGGCATATTCGAACTGCTCCGAATCATGTATCCAAATCGCGGGGGTTCCAACTCCCCAGAAGCCAGCATACGTCTCATAAAACTCTATACTTGCCTCGTTTAGGGCCCTTCGAAGCCCATCTAATTCTTCATCCTTGGCTCCAAACGTGTCGAATACTCTTCTACCCACCTTTCACTATCCTCAAATTTTCGAAACTAATATGCAATACATGAGGGTCATCATGGCTGTTCGCTGAAGAAACCTTTGTATAAACTGCACCGTCATCAACCACTATACCGGCCCCATGCTATGCAAGCCAAAAACAAAACATATCGCTCACAAATTCTGATTGTTTGTGCTTCTATCATGCTTACAGCGTGCGGCGAGAATCAAACATCTTCTACGGAACCTACCGCACAGTCAATCGTCGATAAAGATCAAGCTTTGGTCTCTGGTATACATATTGAAAATATGAATTCTGCGGTCACTCCGGGAGACGATTTTTTCGCTTATGTAAATGGCACCTGGTTAGACAGAGCGGTAATTCCGGCAGACAAGTCGCGTTACGGCACTTTTGATCTATTAAGAGACAAATCACAGGAAGATGTGCGCATCATCATCGATGAGGCCGCGAACACGAAATCCGCTAACGGGGCCGACGAACAGAAAGTTGGCGACCTATACCTCTCATATCTAGATTTGGAAACCCGCGAACGACTTGGTGTAACCCCTCTAGAGATTGCTCTTGAACGGATAAATGAAATTAGCGATCTAGACTCGCTAATTCGTACCTTTGCCTGGGCTGGCACGCTTGGCATTAGCTCACCTCTGGTGCTTAGTATGTTCCCTGATATGGCAGACCCAACTCGTTACAGTATATATGCCTGGCAAGACGGCCTTGGTCTGCCGGATCGCGAATACTATCTAGAGCAAGACTCAAAATTTGCGGATATTCGTATCGCTTACGTTAAACATATTGAAAAAATGTTTGCTCTTGCAAACTTCCATCTGAAAAACTCCGATGCTAAAACAATTCTAGACCTTGAAACTCGCTTAGCGGAAAATCATCTGCGAAAGGAGGAAACGCGGGATATGACCAAAATGTACAACCCGCAAACCCGTGTGGAGCTTACCGTTTTAAGTAAAACAATTCTTTGGAATGCCTTGCTCGAAGAATCGGGCATACCTGACCTTGAGGTTCTGATTGTCGGTCAACCAACCTATGTGGCCGCATTAGACTCAATCCTTAACGAGACCCCATTATCAGACTGGAAACTGTGGTTACGATGGGCCGTTCTTAATAAATATGCTAGTTCGTTAACACAAGCGTTGGATAAACAAAATTTTAACTTCTATAGCACTACCTTAAATGGCACCGAAGAACAAAGGCCAATGTGGCGACGTGGCGTTGTGCTGGTGAATGGAGTAATAGGAGAACTAGTTGGAAAGGTTTACGTGAACAAGCACTTCCCGTCTCAAGCTAAGGGACGCATGTTGACGCTCGTCAATAATTTAGTTTCGGCTTATCAGGAAAGTATTGAACAACTGGAATGGATGGGGGTTGATACTCGTATTGAAGCTTTAGATAAATTATCCAAATTCACTCCAAAAATTGGATACCCCGATATATGGAAAGATTATTCAAAACTGAATATTGTTGTTGATGACCTATTTGGCAATCTTCAGCGTGCGGCCATCATAGAACACGAGCGAGCACTTGAGAAACTTAATGGCCCGGTACTTAAACATGAGTGGTCTATGACCCCTCAAACCGTAAATGCATACTATAATCCATCTTTAAATGAGATCGTCTTTCCTGCAGCAATACTCCAACCCCCCTTTTTTGACCTAGCCGCCGATGACGCTATCAATTACGGCGCGATCGGCGGCGTGATCGGCCACGAAATCGGCCACGGTTTTGACGATATGGGCAGCGCCTTTGACGGAGATGGCGTACTCCGGAATTGGTGGTCTGAAAATGATCGGCAAGAATTCGAAAAGCGAACCAGCCGCCTAATCGAACAATTCAGTGGCTACACCGTATTGGGAGACTTGTCAGTTAATGGAGAATATACGCTAGGCGAAAATATAGGTGATCTTGGAGGGTTAGGTATAGCTATGAAAGCCTACAAAATATCGCTTGAAGGTAAGCCTATGTCAGAAATCGATGGCTTTACGGGCGAACAAAGAGTTTTTATCGGCTGGGCTCAAGGGTTCGCAGGCAAATATCGTGATCAGGCTTTGCGCCGACAAATCGCTACTGATTCACACTCTCCTTTCAGGTTTAGGGTTAATGGTGTCGTACGCAACATTCCTGAATTCTATTCTGCTTTTAACGTTACCGATAAAGATCAGCTATACCTACCTGAAAACGAGCGCGTAAAAATTTGGTAAGGCTAATTCCTGTTGATGAAAAACTACTCCTCCTTTAGTAATAAACTGTTAATTTTATTAACGCCATTGCTATTGAACTCATGCGCATCTATCGACTTAAAGGATTTTGAGATCAAAAATCTGGCCAAATCTGAGGCCGGAAAAACATATGAACTAGTCGTAGCCAGTCAGATGGAATCAGTAAAAGCGTTAATGCTTAAACTTTATCGAAAGAACCCAAGAGAATTACAGAAAGCGTCTCCCTCGGTAACCCTTACTTCACGAATGAATCAGATATTTAGTGATAATGGCCCACATTGGATACACAATGAGCTTGGAGGCACAGCATCAATTTCTGCGCTAGAACTTGCATTCAACGAAAACTTTACAGGGGATCGTGTTTTAGCTTTTACCGTGGGTTTGGGAAGCATGATCATGGAGTCGTACGACAACAAAAAAGAGTTTTTTGTTGTCGACCATATTAGTCCGCAAAAAATTTATGCTTCCGCCCGAAATATAGAAATTGCAAATTGGCGACTAAATAATAAGCGCTTAACAAACAGCGGACTTATGCTGCTTTCAAATTCTTACGGCCCTGGCGAAATTAATATTAGCTATGACCGCCTAATTAACCGAATCATTGACTACCAGGACTTAGTGGTCGATATTTTGGGTGGTAATTCCAATCAGCGGATTCCATCCAATTTGTTAAAACTCGCGACCGCAGTTTTCATTCCTATCTAGACAAAAACTGTCTGCTAAAGCCCTTAAGCCACTTTAGACAAAGACAGCTTTTTCATATGCACCAAAAGTATTGAGATCGATACCGGTGTTACTCCAGATATCCGGGAGGCCTGTCCAATTGTAACTGGTCGGTAATCCGTCAGTTTTTGCTTAACCTCATTCGACAGTCCTTTAACCATCGTATAATTTATGTCCTCAGGCAAAACTGTCTGTTCATGGTTTCGTCTTTTTTTAATTTCAACTTTTTGACGGTCAATATAACCATGGTAGCGTGCCTGAATATCCAGCTGCTCAGCAACTAGCGGATCGTCAACTGCCGGGCCGAAGCCATCCAGACCAACTAAAAGGTCATATTCAACTTCAGGACGCCTTAACAGCTCTAAAGCATTCACCTCTCGACTAATATTTTTTGTAGTTGCATCCGTGTATTGCGCTGCCGCAAGTGTGTTCGGATGCAAAAATAAACTTGATAGCCGGGCTCTCTCTATCTCGATGGCTTCTCGCTTAATACTAAATGCCTGCCATCTCCGCTCATCGATCAAACCAAGTTCTCGCGCTTTCTCGGTTAGCCTTAAATCGGCGTTGTCTTCCCGCAAAATTAAGCGGTACTCTGCACGCGATGTAAACATCCGATAAGGTTCTAGAGTGCCAGCAGTAGTCAAATCGTCTACTAACACTCCAATATAGGCTTGATCCCGCTGTGGATACCAGCCTGGCTTACCTTGTGACCCCAACCCCGCATTAAGCCCAGCTAATAGCCCTTGCCCAGCGGCTTCTTCATAACCAGTAGTACCATTTATTTGACCTGCAAAAAACAAACCTTCAATAAATTTGGTTTCTAGTGTGGGCTTTAAATCTCGCGGATCCATAAAATCATACTCGATCGCATATCCTGGGCGGATGATCTGCGCTGATTCAAATCCAACTATGCTATGAATAAACGCTTCTTGTATATCATATGGTAGTGACGTAGAAATACCATTCGGATAAACCTCAACAGTATTTAGTCCCTCTGGTTCAACAAAAATCTGATGTGAGGTTCGACCTGCAAAGCGAACCACTTTATCTTCAATCGACGGGCAATAGCGCGGCCCCACACCATCAATAGCGCCGGAATACATTGGTGAACGATCAAGTCCACTCCGAATAATTTCGTGCGTCTTTTCATTGGTATACGTGATGTGACAATTGATTTGTCGCGGATGTTGCTCAGTCGAACCTAAAAACGAATACACCGGGACTGGGTCATCGCCTGGTTGGCATTCCATTACGTCATAATTGAGCGTCCGCCCATCTAGCCTGGCTGGTGTGCCCGTTTTTAATCTGGACACCCGAAAAGGTAGTTCCCGAATACGTTTTGATAACGCATTTGCAGGGGCATCACCGGCACGCCCTCCCTGAAGGTTCTGCTCACCAATATGAATTACACCACCAAGAAACGTTCCCGTGGTTAACACCACGTTATCGGCAAGGAAGCGAAGCCCCATTTGGGTATCTACACCAATAACGCGATCGTTTTCTATAGCCAAATCATCCACTGACTGTTGAAATAATTCTAAATTTTGTTGGTTTTCAACAATTTTACGAATAGCAGCTTTATATAAAACTCTGTCCGCTTGCGCGCGGGTCGCTCTCACCGCCGGGCCTTTGCTCGCGTTTAGTGTACGAAACTGAATGCCCGCATGATCGATTGCTTCTGCCATTGCACCACCCATCGCATCAACTTCTTTAACAATATGGCCCTTGCCTATACCGCCAATCGCGGGATTACAAGACATTTGACCAATTGTCTCAATATTGTGAGTGATCAATAAAGTTCGAACGCCCATGCGAGCAGCCGCCAAGGCCGCCTCTGTACCGGCATGGCCGCCACCAACAACAATAACGCCAAACTTTTGATTTGAAGATGTCATCTACTTACTCAATTTCCCAGGCGTTTCTATTCGGGTGACGTATTCTATTGTTTTTTATAGTAAAAGGGAATGTTGCTTCGCTCTGGGCTATTTACACTTTTTACGAAACCTCGTAAGGTTAGCTGCTCATTTCCGGCAGACATTCTAAAAAATTCAAGCTTTACTATGCTAAACCAATGGCAATCAATAATTTACTGGCGTGATCAGTTAATTGCTCACAAACCATCAAGCGGCCCACTAGTAGAAAATTTTGATGGGGTTAGGGCGGTAGCTGCGATAATGGTTTTTCTTCAGCATTTACAAACTGTCCCATATGTAGTGTTTGGACCTGCCGGGGTATGGCTGTTTTTCACACTAAGCGGATACCTTCTCTATTTAGTTTTTCTTCGAATTGAACAGCCGCTCCCAACGGGCAACACCCTTATCGCTTATCTTGTTCGACGATTTTTTCGAATAGTGCCCCTGTTTGTCGCTGTACTAATAGTCATGAGCATGTATTGGACCCAGCCTTGGGGGGAAATCAATCCTTTATGGATAAACCTTCACCTTCTCGGGCTCATGGGTGATCATCATCTATGGACAATAAAGGTAGAGTTAATATTTTACCTTTTATTGCCTTTTATAATTCTGGGTTTAGCTCCTCTGGTTACCCCAAAAGTTCGATTGGCTGCCCTATTAGGGTTGGTATTTCCTGTTTGGTGGTATTTTGAACGCCAAATGGTAATGGTATTAAATGGCGGTATGCCATATTTCACGCCCTTTATTTTAGGTATGGCAGCAGTACATATTCAGCCCATGATTGGCCCCAAAATAGGAAGAATATTAGTAGCTCTAGGCTTGATCGGTATTCTTGGTTTTGGATTAGATGTTCACATAGCTGAACAGTATCGCCAACTTATCGGCTTTACCGATTGGATGGCGATGTGGGCAATGGGCCATTTTGTTTACCCGGCCTGTATGCTCGTAGTGCTTGGTGTTGCGAGTTTTAAATCTCGCTTTTGGGGTAATGCCTGGTTACGACTACTTGGTGTAGTTGGCTATGGTTTTTACCTTTGGCACCCGATAGTTATTAATTATGTGGGTGGTTTCGACTTGCCCATATGGCAATACAATATAATCTGCTTTATAGCTTCATTCGGCCTCGCCATTTTAGGCTATTTGCTAGTTGAAAGACCGGGTATTCGACTAGGAAAATATTTAGCAAAGCAGATCTCTAGTAGTGAAAAATCCCGCCTATTTAGCACCAGCGCAGCTGTCTTTATTTTTCTCAGCTCATTTTTAGTCATCCGCACTATGCACCCGTTCGAATACCAAATATCTATTCAGGCCGAGGTTTATTCCGAACACCCTGTTGTAACCCAATTTTTTACCACTGATTCAAGTAGCTTTAATGAAGAAAGCTCTATGTTCTATCGAATTAATGGTGGTCACTGGGAAGCACGGACGTTTATAGTTCCGGAGCGTCGAATTAACAAACTCCGATTCGATCCTGGCGATGCTCCCGGAACATATCGCATTCGAAACCTAAATATTGAATACCCTTGGATCACCGGTCCACTAGCACTTGATGTTTCCAAGCTTTCCGCTCTCAGCGGTATAGCTGAACTAACGTTAATTGGCGACGAATTAATTATACGTACAAACCCAAATGAAAATGACCCGATACTTCTATATGATGGCGATCTATATCAGCCCGCATTAAGACCATGGTCTATGGCTCTAGGATCGGTATTGCTTGGCTGGCTATTATTGTTTGGTTTTGCAGTAGGGCTCGATACTCTCTCTGGCCGTTTTAATACAAAACTTAATAATCAAGTTTTGCTCAGCTAAATGCAGGATTGGTTAATATTATTGGTTAAGCTCACAGACTAAAAGATGATTATTTACTATAATCTGGTAAAACTATTTGGGGAATTATTATGTTGAATCGATTTCTAGCGCTGGCCGTAATCACTATCATCCTTCCAGCGTCCGCACTTGGATTAGAGGTAGGTGATATAGCGCCTGATTTTACTTTGCAGGCGTCGGACGGAAAGACTTATACACTTAGCACTTTTAAAGGACAAAAAGCCGTTGTTATTGCGTGGTTCCCTAAAGCTTATACTCAAGGGTGCACAATTGAATGTAAGTCTTTGGCAGAAAAAGGCCATTTAATCCGAAAGTTTGATGCTGCATACTTTATGGCAAGCGTTGACCCCATAGAGGAAAATACGGGATTTGCGGAAGAGAATAAAGCCGACTTCCCGCTGCTCAGTGATCCAAACAAAGTTGTAGCGTCAGCTTACGACGTACTAAATACCCGAGGCGTGGCCTCACGTCACACCATATATATCGGTGTGGACGGATTAATTACGGCAATAGATTCCAACATTAATCCAGCAACATCTGCTGAGGACATTTCAACCATGCTGGGCATGCTTGGTGTAACGATTGCCACAAATTAGAATATTAGTTTATTTCTTGTCCTATGCTGGCTAGTCGTATCGTTTCCTAATTACTCTCGCAAGGCCGCAAGGGCTTCAACAAACCCTTGCGGAGAGAACGGCACATCAATAGCTTCGTCTAGTAAAGTAACAAACGTTACGCTACCTGATTCAACATCAGTTATTCTTTGTATTGCCTCATCAGAAAGAAGTTGGTTCACATAACAACCGTCCTGAATACAATGGCTATAACCCATAACGTTAGAATTTTCATCAGCCTCTCCTAACTGAAATTTAATACCGCCTTGTAAGCCAACGCCTAACGGAAGAACTATGCTCATTACGGGTTCTTCTCGTTCGGGGATATAAGCAATATTAACTTGCATTAGCCATTCTCCACTTTCCTCTAATTGTACCAACTGGGCCATAACACAGCTTCGTCCCGTACCTTCAACCTGCCCGCAACGTACTGTCCAATCCTGATAATTAATTTCGCTAATATTTGCATTATTTTCGGCCGGGCTTTGAGCCAGGGCTACTGTGGCCGCAATATTCAAAATGCCCGCTACAACGATGTTTTTCCAAAAATATTTCATTGTTATCTCCCGTGACTAATTTCTTATAGTTAATTATGCTATTTACCAATACAAAAACTGGAAAATATTTCGCCCAACAGATCATCAGCAGTCATTTTACCTGTTATTTCCCCCAACGTATTGTGGGCTAACCGAAGCTCTTCTGCCAATAACTCCCCCGCACCGGCAGCTATCAATTCGTTTTCTCCTCGCTCAACCGCTAAAAACGTACTTTGCAATAAACTTATGTGCCTCTTTCTTGCACTAAACGCGCTGGCCGTTGCAATAGAAAAACCAACCTCCTCTTTTATTCGCTGAATGAGCCCAGGAATACCTTGACCTGTTTTTGAAGAAACCCGTATTTCGTTTTCATTGCTCGTTTTTGCTGTATTAATTAAGTCTGTTTTTGTATAAACCGTTAACACCTTGTTTGTTTCAGTGCCGCTAGTAATAAGCTTTTTTGATTTTTTTATAGTGCTATCTCGAAGCTCCAGCACTAAATCAGCAGAAGCCAACGCTTGCCGCGCTCTATCAATCCCTATTTTTTCAACTACGTCCTCACTCTTGCGTATGCCCGCCGTATCCATAAGGTGTATTAACAGCCCGTCTAGGTTAATCGACTGGGCGATAACATCTCTTGTCGTGCCGGGAATCTCGGTAACTATCGCTGCCTCAGAACCGATAAGCGCATTAAACAAACTGGATTTGCCTACATTGGGCTCACCCACTAATGCTATTTGTACTCCGTGCTGCAGGAGCTCGCCAGCATTAGCGCGCTCAAGTATCTGTTTTAATTGTGTTTTTATGTTTTTGAGCCGGCTCATAATACCCTTATCCGCCAAGAAATCAATTTCTTCTTCTGGAAAATCAATAGCTGCCTCTATATACATTCGAAACCTTATTAACTCTTGCTCCAGACCCTGAACATGATCAGAAAACGCTCCTTTAATTGACCGAACCGCGCTACGCGCCGCCTGTTCTGTTGCGCTGTTAATTAAATCTGTGATGGCTTCGGCCTGCGCCAAATCAATTCGGTCATTTAAAAATGCACGCTGACTAAACTCGCCGGGCTCCGCCCGCCGGGCCCCTGCCTGGATGCACGCATCCAATAACATTGCCATTGGAACAGGCCCGCCATGGCCCTGAAGCTCTATAACATCTTCGCCAGTAAAAGATGATGGCGAAGAAAAACAAAGTACTATGCCTTGATCAATTTCATTTCCATTTAAATCTTGAAAGCATCGGTAACTGAACTCGCCTGCAGGGGGTACTTCCCCAGCAATTGCCTTACCGATAGCGTGTGCATTAATTCCAGATAACCGAAGAACACCAATCCCACCAACGCCTGATGGTGTCGCTATTGCTGCAATAGTATCGGCAGTCACGAAAGCTCAACTCTTCCTTATGATTAAAGCGCACCCGCCCGCTTATTAATCAACCATTGCTGCGCAATAGATAGACAGTTATTAACTACCCAGTATAAAACCAACCCTTGTGGAAAGCTTAAGAATAAGAAGGTCAACACGAGCGGCATAAACATCATTACCTTTTGCTGCATCGGATCCATTGGTGCTGGGTTTAGCTTTTGTTGAAAAAACATAGAAGCCCCCATTAATACTGGCAGAACATAATATGGGTCAGGTGATGAAAGATCATTCCACCAAAGAGCAAAGTCCGCCTGCCTAAGTTCCACACTTTCTAATAACACCCAATATAGTGCAATAAAAACAGGGATTTGGATTAAAATTGGCAAGCAACCTCCTGCTGGATTCACTTTCTCTTCCTTATAAAGCTCCATCATAGCAACCTGAAACTTTTGTTTATCATCTGTATAACGTTCTTTTAGCGTCGCCATTCTAGGCTGTAGCCGCTTCATTGCTGCCATTGATTTATAGCTTGCTGCAGATAGTGGATAAAAAACGGCTTTTATTAGCAACGTAAGAAAAATAATTGCCCACCCCCAATTGCCAACAACCTTAAAAATGTTTTCTAGCAACCAAAATAATGGGCTTGCCACTACGGTAAGCCAACCATAATCAACAGTTAAATTTAATCCTTCATGGCCTAAAACCCCCTCTACGGCCCGTAATCTATATTGTTCCTTGGGGCCCGCGTACAGCGCTGCTGTAATCGTGCCTGACTGTCCAGCAGCAATAATTGTCGGCTCTAATGCTTTATATCCAATACTGTATATCGTTCGTAACCCAGAATTTGATACAGCAGAATAAAGCTCTTTTTCTTGTCCTCGACGAGGTAACCACGCCGCAACAAAATAGTGCTCTATCATCGCGGCCCAACCATTTGACGTTTGAACTTTTATGTTTTCCTCGTCCATATCACCAAAATCTACTTTTTGGTATTTCTCTTCGTCGGTGTAAATTACCGCCCCAAGATAACTGGGTAAACGACCAAACCCACTGCCGCTATTCTCAGCGGGTTCACTCCTGCTCAGCTGCGCATACGGATAAACACTAATTTGATTCGTTAATGTGTTTTTAATTACATAATTAACATCCACAACATAGCTATCACGATGAAAAATAAACTCCTTTATATATTCAACACCGCGCTCATCTATCCAGCTTAAGGGGACGCGCAAGGTTTCATCAAGCAACTCATAAGAGCTGTATTCCGATTGAAAAACCGTGTGGTGATTTGGAAAACTTGCATCACGACCAATTAAACCACCTCTAGCAACAAATGAGTCCTGAGCCCGAGCAGTGCCTGGTGTTTTGAACAGTTCGTAACCGATATCAGGCTCCTCTATAGATACAGGCTCTTCAATTAATTCTAAAAACACGACCGAGCCCCCAACCGTATCAATTTTAGCTCGCACTAAATCTGTTGTGATATTTAGAACACTGCCCGCTCCGATTTCAATCTCTACCACTGAAGCTAGGTTTTCCTGCTCTGGCGTAGACGGAACGTCGTTAACTCTTTGAACTATTATTTCAGAAACCTCTGGAATACCTTCATTCGTTAGAAAATCTCGCGTTTGTGTTGGCATCATATTTTCCAACATGTACTCTTGTTGAAACACTTGCCAACGCTGATATAAAACGAAAGATAGTGCTACTAATGTAACAATTAAAATATTTCTTTGTATTTCCATTTCAAGTTTATCTTTTGTATTAAATGTCTATTTCTTCTGGTACAGGATCCAAGCCGTCACCACCAAATGGATTACAGCGGACGATTCGCTTTATCGATAAAATTATCCCTTTAAAAACCCCATGCGCTTTGAAGCAATCAATTGAATATTCAGCACACGTAGGACTAAATCGACAACGGCTACCCAACCAAGGACTAACCAGAGTCTTATAAAGCTTTATCAAAGCAACAAATGGCGCTATTGTAAATTTTGACAGCGTTTCCACAATAAATTTAAGTCCTGCCTTAACTCTTCTGACTCAACCTTCACGCTTTTATGTTTCGGCAGGACAATAATATCAAGACTAATGCTTACCTGTTTAGTACAACGAAAACTTTCGCGAACATGTCTTTTTAGACTGTTGCGAACAACAGCTAACTTAGAAATATTTTTAGATACAGCCAACCCTAAGCGTGAATAATCAAGCCCGCTTTCTTTAACACATGCTTTAAAATACACGCTTGCGACCCACTGCCGACGATCAAATACTTGTTTATATTGATCAGAACACAGTAGCCTACGCCTATTTTGTAACGTGTTGCTTATAAGAAAACCACTACCATTAATTAGATAATAAGTAGTTACACTATCGTTATTACTTATACACTAAGGCGTCGACGACCTTTGGCCCGCCGAGCATTAATAACTGCTCGACCTCCTCGCGTAGACATGCGCGCGCGGAAGCCATGTGTTCTCTTTCGTTTTAAATTACTTGGTTGAAAAGTACGTTTCATGTCACTTACACTCTTTCGTGCGTTGAATGGGCCATTGTAGAACGGTGGCCGAAAAAATGGCGCGTAAAAGTACGTTTTTTACTACTTTTAGTCAATCAGAATCAGAGTTTATTTCAAACCATAATTAATCGTTATACTATTTAAAATAAAGTTCTTGTGGGGGATTTCATTGAGCAACAAAGAAATTTGGAAAAAATGCCTAAGTAAATTGGAACTCGAATTAGGCGAGAGAGAGTTTAATATGTGGATAAAACCCCTTCACGCTGATATGCAAGATAAAAAATGCTTGTTATATGCGCCTAATAAGTTTGTTAAGGACTGGGTTGAAGAACATTTATCTGAAACCCTTAGCCAAACAGTACAACTATTCTCAACTACAAATATGCCGGTTGAATTAATTGTTGGTGATAATTATGAACCTGAAGCAACGGTGAATCCTAAAAAAGTTATTACTAGCCCTAAGCTTACACCTTATGGAGATAGTGGCCCTAACCCGATTTATACATTTGCATCACATGTAGAAGGAAAATCAAATCAAATCGCCCGCGCGGCATCTCAACAAGTTGGTGAAAATCCCAGTTCTGCATATAACCCTTTATATATTTACGGTGGTGTAGGCCTAGGCAAAACACACCTAATGCACGCTGCTGGAAACATTATTGAAAAGAACAAATCAAGAAAAATTATATATATACATTCAGAACGCTTTGTTTCAGATATGGTAAAAGCATTACAACGCGGGAAAATGAATAATTTTAAAGCCTATTACCGTTCTGTAGATGCTTTACTAATTGATGATATTCAGTTTTTTTCAGGTAAAAGCCAATCACAAGAAGAGTTTTTTCATACATTTAACACTTTAATGGAGGCGGGCAGTCAAATAATTATTGCAAGTGACCGGTTCCCAAAAGAAATTGATGGTGTCCAAGAACGGTTAATCTCTAGATTTGAAAGTGGTCTTACTGTTCGAGTTGATCCCCCAGAACTAGAAACAAGGGTTGCTATTCTAAGAAATAAAGCAAAAGAAAAGTCTGTTGAGTTGCCAGAAGAGGTAGCATTTATGGTCGCCAAACACATTAAATCTAATGTAAGGGAATTAGAGGGCGCGCTACACCGATTAATAGCCGGCTCAGCATTTACGGGAAACGCTATAAACCTGGAAAGCGCCCAGCTGGCATTACAAGATTTAACACTATTTCAGAAACGTAAAATATCTGTAGAAAATATTCAAAAAACGGTTGCTGATTACTACAATATGCGTGTTTCAGATTTAAACTCTAAGAAGCGTAACCGTCAAATTGCTCGACCCAGACAAATTGGAATGGCCCTATCAAAAGAACTAACTAATCTTAGCTTACCTGATATCGGCGATGCTTTTGGGGGTAGAGATCACACAACGGTTTTACATGCTTGTCGAAAAATTAATTCGCTCATAAAGGAAGATGCACTGATAAAAGACGATTATAATAGTTTACTCAAAATATTAGGCGGGTAATAAAAATAATTTAGATGATAAATAAAGGTATAAATTGTGGACAAACTGTTAATAAATAAATTCATATTTCATAAACATACGCCATAAAGATATACACACTTCATCCACAAGATATAAGCTAATTATAAACAAAGATAGTTAGTGAATAATAGGCATAAAACATTGATTTAAATCAGTTTAATAAGTTATATACATATCAACAGCTCTAATAACTATAACTATGAAAATTAGTATTAAAAAAGAAACATTACTCAAGCCATTAACTTACGTAGTAGGTGTTGTCGAAAAAAGACAAACACTTCCAATCTTAGGTAATGTGTTTATTAAATCAGTTTCTAATCATTTAACTATTATAGGAACTGATTTAGAAACAGAAATAACCACCTTTTTAAATAAGGTTGAATCAGAAGATGGTGAGATTACTGTTGGCGCTCGGAAGCTGTTTGATATTGTTCGATCAATGCCTGATGGCGCAATAATTAATCTAGATGCCAAACGAGAGAATAAGGTTATAGTTTCAAGTGGCCGGACTCGGTTTACACTGCAAACATTACCCGCTAAAGATTTTCCTAGGTTAGAAGTTAACGATTGGGATTCAGAATTTAAGGTGTCTCGAAGTGATTTGTCTGGTTTATTAGGGGCAACGCAGTTTGCAATGGCACAACAAGACGTCCGGTATTTTCTAAATGGTTTACTATTTGAGGCTGAGCCGGGCATTTTACGCACGGTTGCTACTGATGGGCATCGTTTGGCGCGTTCTGAAATAGCTGTTTCTGGTATAGAAACAGCAGAAGTACAACGAATTGTCCCGAGAAAAGCGGTTTTGGAGATGCAGCGGTTTTTATCTTCTGAAGGCGGGGGTGATGTTAATGTACAAATTAACGCTAATCACATAAGCGTTTCGACAGATCAGCTCATCTTTCAATCCAAACTAATCGATGGCCGTTTCCCAGATTATAATAGTGTGATTCCTTCAAACTTATCAAAACATGTAGAAGTAAAGTGTTCTGAATTTATTAATGTTCTAGTTCGAGCGGCCATTCTAAGTAATGAAAAATTCAAAGGGGTTTCGTTGCTTCTGGAGCCAGGGCTATTAAAAGTAAGTTCTAATAATCCAGAACAAGAACAAGCTAATGATGAGATGGTTGTAGATTACACAGGAGAGTCTGTAGAGGTTGGATTTAACGTAAATTATATTTTAGATGCATTGAGAAATCTCGAAACAGATATGGTGGTATTAGGACTTCAAGATTCAAATACGTCTTGTACTATTAAAAGCCCAAATATAGAGACCACACTATATTTAATAATGCCGATGCGACTTTAGTATATTTATGTTTCACGTGGAACATAAATATAACATATAAAAAGCGGTTGCTCGTTCCACGTGAAACACATTATTTATTTTGATATTGGGCGACCGCCTGTGATGGTTTTGTTAAAATATTAGTAATTAATTAAGTTTTAATATAGGAAATAACTTTGAGTTACGATTCCAGCAGTATCAAGGTTCTAAAAGGCTTAGACGCCGTTAGAAAACGACCGGGAATGTATATTGGGGACACAGACGATGGCACCGGCTTGCATCACTTGGTTTTTGAGGTTGTTGATAATGCAATAGACGAAGCGTTGGCCGGGAATTGTACTGAAATAGGTATAACCATACATACAGATAATTCGATATCGGTTTCGGAT
Source organism: Arenicellaceae bacterium (assembly GCA_029246505.1). GTDB lineage: Bacteria > Pseudomonadota > Gammaproteobacteria > Arenicellales > Arenicellaceae > UBA10349. The sequence goes on along the minus strand of JAQWNC010000015.1, from coordinate 184,416 downwards.
GATGGTAGAGGAATACCAACAGGAATAATTGAAGAAGAAGGAGTATCTGCTGCAGAAGTTATTATGACCGTGCTTCACGCGGGTGGGAAGTTTGATCAAAACGCCTATAAAGTTTCTGGTGGGTTACACGGTGTAGGTATATCTGTTGTTAATGCGCTTTCTGATTGGTTACGATTAACAATATATCGTGGTGGTAAGAAACATAAGCAAGAATATAAGATGGGTGTGCCACAAGCCCCACTAAAAGAGGTTGGTGATTCTACTCAAACAGGAACAATAGTAAGCTTTAAGCCAAGCTCAAAAACATTTACGCAAACTGTTTATTCATATGACATTCTTGCAAAACGGTTAAGAGAATTATCATTTTTAAATTCGGGTGTGAGGGTTGTGTTAAAGGATGATCGAGACGGACGCTCTGATATTTTCCAGTATGAGGGTGGTATAACCGCATTTGTAGAACACTTAAATGAATTAAAAACACCACTTCACGATAACGTTATTTGTGTTTTAGGTGAAAAAGATGGTGTTTTTGTAGAGGTTGCTTTGCAATGGAATGATTCTTATAAAGAGGTTGTTAATTGTTTTACAAATAATATTCCACAACGAGATGGTGGCACTCATTTGGCCGGTTTTAAAACCGCTTTAACGCGAACACTTAATAATTATATAGAATCAAGCGGTGTTGGGAAAAAAGAGAAAGTTGCAACAACGGGAGATGATGCAAGAGAAGGGTTAACAGCGGTCCTATCAGTTAAGGTTCCTGATCCTAAATTTTCATCGCAAACTAAAGATAAGTTGGTTTCATCTGAAGTTAAAGGCGCTGTTGAGTCCATTTTTGGAGAGAAGCTAACGGATTATTTATTAGAAAACCCAGCGGACGGGAAGCGGATAGCGGAAAAAATGGTGGATGCTGCCAGAGCACGAGATGCTGCTCGAAAGGCCCGTGAAATGACTAGACGAAAGGGCGCTCTTGATTTGGGTGGCCTGCCAGGGAAATTAGCTGATTGCCAGGAAAAAGATCCAGTGTTATCGGAAATATATTTGGTGGAGGGTGATTCTGCTGGTGGGTCTGCAAAGCAAGCTCGTGATCGAAAATTTCAGGCAATATTGCCACTAAAAGGTAAAATTCTTAATGTTGAAAAAGCACGTTTCGATAAAATGCTTACTTCAGATGAGGTTACAACACTTATAACAGCATTAGGGGCGGGTATAGGCGTTGATGACTTTAATATTGCAAAGCTTCGATATCATAGAATTATTATTATGACCGATGCGGATGTCGATGGGTCGCATATTAGAACTTTGTTATTAACATTTTTCTACCGTCAAATGCCGTCATTGATTGAAAATGGTTATATTTATATAGCACAACCACCATTGTATAAACTTACAAAAGGTAAAAAGTATCAGTATTTAAAAGATGATTTAGAGCTTCAGGAACATTTACTTTCTTTAGCTATAGAAGACTCCTGTTTGGAATCTAATAATAGAACTATTGTTGGAGAAGATCTGCTTGTACTCTTTCGGCGCTTTATTGAGGCCAGAGATTTGATTGGCCGGTTATCAAAAACCTTGGATGAGCGTATTTTATGGGCTCTGTTATATCATTCCGATATTGCTAACTCGGGAAAACTGGCGACGAAACAAGGTTGTCTAGCCTTACAAGAGCATCTTTCAGGTGAGGGGCTAGAAGCGCCTGTTTATAATATTTCATCTAAAATAAATGGTTCTCTAATCGTTACTATAAATCGCACCTATAATGGTTTGGATAGAGAATATGTGTTTGATGGGTCGTTTTGGGAATCAAATGAATATAAAACATTATCTACGGTTGCAGAAATAGTAAATACCGAGCTACGAACCATGATAACGGTTAAGAAAGGAGATAAAAGCGAACAAGTAGAAACGCTTGGAGATGCGATGGAATGGTTAATAATGCAGTCACGTAAAGGAATATATATGCAGCGCTACAAAGGATTGGGTGAAATGAACCCGGAACAGTTATGGGAAACAACGATGGATCCGGCCGTAAGAAGACTTCTGAAAGTTGTAATTGATGATGATAAAACCGCTGACGATACATTTACAATATTAATGGGTGATCAAGTAGAGCCTAGGCGGGAATTTATAGAAACAAATGCCTTTAATGTTACTAATTTGGATGTTTAATATTTAGTGAATCGCATTTGGTTGAATTAAATTAAATTTTTGAATATGAGCATCAAATACTGATCCATCACTTCGGCTCATTTTATATTTACCTTCCATAAAACCGATAGCGGTATCCAATACGGCGTAGCTGGTATAAGTAAAACACTCCCCAGGAAGAATAAGGGGCTGTTGTCCTAAAACACCATGGCCATAAACTTCTCGTACTTGGGCGTTACCGTCGGTAATAAGCCAATGCCTAGTTAATAAATTGATGTTTTGATTACTATTGTTGCTAATTTTTATAGTGTAACTAAATATAAACGTATTGTTTTCGGGTGATGATTTATCGGTTTGATAGGTCGCGAAACAATAAATATCAATTTCTTTAGTAAGCATTTTTAGATTTTACGCTAGTGATTTTTAGACTTTTTATGTTAACCGCACACAACTCCCCACCCCAAATACAGCCCCCATCTAAAGAAATCGACATGGGTCTTTTGGCCGCGCCAATAGCAGACCAATGGCCGAATAAAACAGTATGTGTTTTATTTTTGGTGGGTTGGTAGTTAAACCAGGGAATCAGGGTTTTAGTAGAATCTACTTCTATTGGGCCTTTGTGACTAAAATTTAGGTGGCATTGGCTATTTACATAGCGCATTCTAGTAAAAGCATTAACAATAAATCGTAGCTGGTTAATTTTCTTATCATTAGTCTCCCAACGGTTTGGGTTGTTGCCATACACGTTCTTTAAAAAGGTTTTCCAGTTTTTAGATTGCAGCACTTCGGAAACAGTATTTGAATAAGCCAAAGCTTTTTGGGGTGTCCATAAAGGGTATAACCCCGCATGACAAACTAGCAGGGTTTTATTTATCTCTACGCATAAAGGCTTCTTAAGTAGCCAATCTACGATGATATCGACGTTTTTATATTTAAGTAACTGGGCTAAAGTGTCTTTTTGGCCAGCATTTCGTACACCACCGTATATACTCAGAAAATGTAAATCGTGATTTCCTAACACTGTATCCATACAGTTTTGGTTTTCTATAATAAATTTGAGAACAGACTTAGATTTAAGACCCCGGTTTAATAAATCACCCGCAAAAGTAATTTTATCTTTTGAATAATCAAAACATACTTTATCTAATAAGTGTCTCAACTCGTCGTAGCAGCCTTGTACGTCGCCAATAACGTAATGCATATTCGGTGGTGGCTATTTTTAGTCTAATTATAGGAAATAGGGGGGAACTAATTAGAAGCCGTCGAACTCTTCTTCTGGAGGGTTGTCGTCAAAAACAGCGTTTATTCTTGCCTGTTCGTATGCCGCACGTGCAAAACTATAGGGGTCGAGCTGACCATCCAATATGGCTGACGCGCCTAAAAAATCGGATCGCTGACTGATAAGATAAAAGCCAGTAGTTGCTGCTCGCGTGTTGAAGTTAGAAAATTGTGCTTGAGGTTGTGTATACGCGTAGTAGGGAATTAGGCCTAGAGCATCGCGTAATGAAGATGAGCCAAAAAATGGCAGGATAATATGGGGTCCGGGCGGGATGCCCCAAACGGCCATCGTTTGTCCGAAATCTTCCACATTAGGGTCTACACTAATTTTTCCGGCAACATCGAATAATCCCAATATACCAACAGTAGTATTTGCCATAAATCGTGCAAGATTGCTACCGGCTCCATTGATGTCCCCTTGTAGAATATTGTTGATTAAGCTGTTGATTTCTAACAGGTTATTAAAAACATTCCTTATCCCCTTTCTCGCTAAGCCAGGAACTATTGTTACATACCCTTTTGCGATAGGCCGCAGAAATGCTTTGTCTATTCTGTCGTTAAATTTATATACAGCGCGATTCAGCTTCTCAGGATCACCTGAAAAACGGTGGGCATCTAAATCTTTATTTATTGGTACGCCGGCACAACCGGTAATAAACAAAAAACAAAACAACGTAAAAGTAATTTTCATTATTAAAGAAACAGGCTGAGATACAAGTTAATAGTTTACTCGTGAGTAGCACTTCTGGCCAATAGTGCTTCAGCGGCCGATACAGCAGAGGTGTCTCCCCTAATTACAGCGCTTACTTCTTTGGTAATAGGCATGTCAATGTTCATTGATAAGGCAAGGCGCTCTACAAGACCGGCAGCATGTATGCTCTCAATTTCTTGACCAATCTCTTTTTTGATTGTATTTATACTTTTTCCTGCCCCTAACCCTAATCCGAAACGGCGGTTTCGGGATTGATCATCGGTACATGTCAAGACGAGATCACCTAGACCCGCCAGCCCCATAAATGTTTTCTGGTTAGCATTTAGGGCTCGCCCAAGGCGTGATATTTCCGTAAGTCCACGAGTAATTATTGCTGCGCGGGCGTTCGCGCCAAACCCTAGACCATCAGATATTCCTGTAGCCACAGCGACAATATTTTTTGCTGCACCGCCGACTTGAATGCCGATGATGTCGTCGTTCTTATATACGCGCACACGCCCACCCTGGAAGGCGTCAAGCCAAAACGAATCGGTTGCAGTGCTGGCGACCGCCATCGCTGTCGGCAGCCCTTGGGCAACCTCTTGCGCGAAAGAAGGGCCGCTAACAACAGCTAAAGATGGTTTGCCGCTAAGGGTTTTTCTGGCGACAACACTTAAAAGATCGGCGTTCTTTGGGTCAAAGCCTTTGGTTGCCCAACAAATACCGCCTTTAGTTGAATCACGACAGGTATCCAATGCCAGCAGGGTGCTTCTAAATGCAAAACTTGGCACAACAATAAGTACGCGTGCTTTATCAACAGCAACATCCATATTTGATTCCGGTATCAGGTTTGTCGGGAATTTGTGGCCAGGTAAGTAGCGGGAATTTTCGCCGTCATTAATAAGGGCCTCAATGGTGCTAGTGCGATGACCCCATAAATGCACCTCGTGGTTGTTTCGCGCTAGGGCAATAGCTAGGGCGGTACCCCAAGAGCCCGCACCTAGAACAGCAATTTTATGTATCATAGGAAAACACTTCCTTAGTGTTTGGCAGTATTCTCGTCTTTAGCCGCGGCCACGGTTTGCTTTTTCTGCTGGTATAAAGACTCAAAATTTATAGGCGCAATTAAAAACTGAGGAAAGCCCCCTTTCGTTACTAAGTCAGAAATGGCTTCTCGAGCGAATGGTAATAATATGTTGGGAGATGCGACCTCTAACGCCAGCTCAAGGTTTTCATTCTTTATGCCCTTTATTTGAAACACACCAGCCTGCTCTATTTCTATTAAAAATAAGGGACTATCATCGACTTGAGCGGTAGCTGTAAGTTTTAATATAACCTCAAAATAATCTTCTGGGTTTAGTGTATTTCTAGCAATGGTTACTTGCATATCAATGTTTGGGTTCTTGCTGTTTTCTAAAAAAACCTCAGGCGCCTTGGGAGATTCGAAAGAAATATCTTTAGTGTAAATTTTTCGAATTTCAAAAACAGGGGTTGGCAAGTCGGCCATAGTAAATTCCTATAGTTAGTAGGGTTGCTACAGTGAAAGAAATAGGGGTTGTCTGCTTTTTTCGGCTTTAAGATTCAATAGGAAAGCTTTCTCGTTCCCACGCTGTAAGACCACCACTAAGGTGGTATAGTTTTTCAAAACCAAGCTTTTTAAGACACTTGCCAGCGGTTATAGACTTATTGCCATTTGGGCATGTAAAAATCAAATTTTTATTTTTGTGCTTGTTTAATTTGGAGGGGTTTTTTTGTAGTTCTTCCAGAGGTAAGTTTAAAGCGCCCGGGAGGTGACCTTTGGCAAATTCGGAGTTCGTAGACACATCGATAATTATATGATCAGACCGCTGTAACTGAGGCAGTTGAAGCGCCGAGACACTTGAGCTGCCGCCTATTGAGGCAATACTGGGTAATGCAAAAAACAACCCAAAGGCTGTAAATAGCGGGATAAATAAAACCAGGTTTTCAATAAAAAATTGTTCTAACATTATGATGATTTGTTACGTTTCTGTTGGGATAGTTGATTAAGGAGAATTAACACTTAAGAATGCAGGTAAATTAGATTACTAAGACCTTTTATGCCCAAGCGAAGCTTTCAATGCGGCGCATTATACACCAAGCATGTGCTCCTTCTGCTAATGGTTTGTCTGTTGGCAGTGCCGGCAGGCTCTAGTGCACAGCCAGAATACAGATCTAAATTAGTTTCTATTGAAAGTGAAATAAGAGCTTTACAACAAAGCTTGGACGATTCGGTTAGTGTTGGAAAACAACAACGTGTCGCGCTGAGAAAGGAAGAGATTCGATTAGTTGAATTAGAAAAGCAAAGCTCGTTGTTGGAAGGGTCCATTTTCGATAAATCATTAAAACTAGAGCAATTGGCTGGGACACTAAAAAACCAGCTTTTGGAACAGCAAGGCCAAATTGAAAACCTCGCTTTGCTTGTTCACTCTGGGTTTAGTATGGGAAGTAATAATAAACTCAAAATGTTACTGAGCCAGCAGAACCCTTATCTACTCGGCCGATTGACAAATTACTACAATTATATTAGCCAGGCCCGTAGCCAGCGAATTAGTTTGCTTTTAAAAGAAACACTGAAAACCAGGCAAGGAATAAAAGAATATCAAATACAACAGCAAAAATTGAAAGATGAAAAAGCACGTTTAGCGTATTTGGTTATCGAAGCGGACAAAGCCTTGATTCAAAGGGCACAAAAGCTAACAGCCGTTGATGTCGAGATTAATAGTACTAAACTAGTGATTAGCGCACAACGAGAAGATAAGCTTCGACTTCAAGCGTTGTTGGTAGGCCTGAAGAAGGTGAAGTCCGGTTATATGCCATACATCTCGCCAAACGCAGGAGCTGGTGGATTTAGTAAACAAAGGAATAAATTGTCTCAGCCTCTTGGTGGAATTGTCTCGCAACAGTTTGGGAGCAAAGACTCCGTTACAGGCTTAAGCAGGCAAGGTGTTCTTATACAATCAGCGAGTGGGCAGCCGGTGCATGCTGTTTTTGATGGTGAGGCGATTTTTAGTGACTGGCTTAGAGGTTATGGGCAATTGATAATTTTAGATCATGGTGATGGTTATATGAGTCTTTATGGCCATAATCAGGATGTATTTGTTGGTGTTGGCGATAAAGTAGCGGTTGGTCAGGTCATATCCTCAGCGGGCGTCAGCGGGGGTTTGGCGCAAGCCGGATTATATTTTGAAATAAGGCATAATGGTGATCCAATAAACCCTGCTGGTTGGCTGCAAAATTGATGGGTAAATATAATCGCCGAATATACGGTATTGGGAGTTAGTTAATGAACTTTAGAAAGGGTTTTTGCGGGTTAATTCTAGTGTTGAGCTTGATAAGTATCTCCGTCGCACAAGAAGAAAATAATTTGGACATCAATTCTGAAACACCGCTACCACTTGAGGAGTTGCGGACATTCACTGAAGCGTTTGTCAGGATTAAGGCTGCGTATGTGGAGGAAGTGAGCGACGAAGATCTTATTGAAAGTGCCATTAGTGGCATGTTGGCTGGCCTTGACCCACATTCGATATATCTGGATCCGAACGGGTATGACGAGCTACAAACGGGCACGAGTGGAAAGTTTGGCGGCCTGGGAATAGAAATTGTCGGAGAGAATGGGTATATAAAAATCGTTTCTCCTATAGACGAAACACCGGCAGAACGTGCCGGTCTTTTAAGTGGAGACTTGATTGTTAGTATTGATGGCCAATCATTGCGCGATGCCCCATTACAAGAAGCCGTCGATAAGATGCGCGGGGACCCAGGCACAACTATTATTTTGACAATCGTGCGTGAGGGCGAGAGCGCATCTTTTGACGTCGAGCTAGAACGCGCAGTTATTAAGGTTCGCAGTGTTCGTAGCCGAACGTTGGAACCTGGTTACGGATACATACGGATATCACAGTTCCAGGTGTCCACCGCAGAAACATTGAGGGCACAGATTAAAGATTTAGTATCGGACAATGATGGTGCCTTGTTAGGTTTAATAATCGATTTGCGTAATAACCCTGGGGGTTTGTTAAAGGCGGCGGTATCTGTATCTGACGCTTTTCTTAAGGTAGGTAAAATAGTATCAACACAAGGGCGAACTGATGGTGCAAAACTATCTTTTGAAGCGTCACCAACTGACCATGTGGATGGTGCGCCTATTGTTGTATTGGTAAATGGTGGTTCTGCCTCTGCATCTGAGATTGTGGCTGGAGCGTTGCAAGACCACCGGCGGGCTTTGGTTGTAGGTACCAAAACTTTTGGAAAAGGATCGGTACAAACAATATTGCCGGTGCATGGTAATGGTGCGATCAAATTAACTACAGCACGCTATTACACACCACATGGGAGGTCTATACAAGCCGAAGGTATCGAGCCAGATATATTGGTTGAACGTTTAGAGGTTACTCGGCCAGAGGCTGGCCCGCGGGTTAGAGAGGCCGATTTGCGTGGTCATTTGAATAATGAGGAAGATCAGAGCGCAGTTGGTGATGCGGGCGAAGGTGAAATCACAGATTACCAGCTAAATGAAGCGCTAAATCTTTTAAAAGCAGTTGCACTTTCACGAGTAAATCCTGTTGACTAGAGGCCTGCAGTCGAACCTAATAGTTAGACTAAGAGCTCCTACAGCTAGATAAAAAACCGGGTCGACCCGAAAGTTTCAAGCATGCACACTTTGGATATGACTCATGCAGATGAAGTTTCCAGCAGTAACCAGGAATACCGTCTGGTAGCGCGCGCGATAAATCAGATAGTCGCGTCTAACCTAGAGGCATTGTCGCCATCTGTATTAGCACAACAATTGGGGGTTTCGGGGTTAAAGTTGAGGAGATTGTTTAATTCGTGGGCTGGTATAAGTCCCTCACGATTCATTCAATTTGTTTCTTATTTGCAAGCGGCTGATGGTTTGCGGGTCGGTAAAAAGGTTTTTGCAGCAGCGATGGACGGCGGGGTTTCCTCAGCGTCTCGACTTAATGATTGTACGGGTAATATAGTTGCTATGACGCCAGGAGAATTGGCGGAGTATGTCCATTATGTGAGCATTTGGTGGGGTTTGAGTGAAACACCGTTTGGGCAAGCAGTGGTCGCTTGGACCCAGCGCGGCATTTGCTCGCTTCAGTTTGTCGATGATGATTATTCTGTTACGCAAGCGTTGCAAAGGATTCAAAGAGAATGGACTTTAGCGGCACTTAGTGAAGATCAAAGTGAAGCAAAACAGATACTAAGTAAAGTTTTTTCTACTAAAAGCACAAATAGGGTAGCACTGGATGTTCGTGGCACTAATTTTCAGGTTCAAGTTTGGAAAGCATTGCTAGAAATCCCTTTTGGTGACACTGCGGCATATCAACAGTTGGCCGAAAACGTAGGGCGACCGAAAGCTCAACGGGCGGTCGGTACGGCAGTTGGGGCAAACCCGGTGTCAATATTAATACCGTGTCATCGGGTAATTCGATCAACCGGCGTTATAGGGAAGTATCGTTGGGGAGCAACGCGTAAACGGGCCTTGCTGGTGCGAGAGGCGCTGACTGCCTAAGGGTTAAAAATGCTAGATCTGCTATCGCAAGTACAGCGAACTAGTCTTCAATAAATCTGAGTTTACCGCTGCCTGAAAGCAACACGGCAATTGGGCGTGTTTGTGTAAAGTGAGCAAGAATAATCACACAGATTACGGTAAGCGGAACACAAAGAAACATTCCTGCAATACCCCAAATGCTTCCCCACAAAGCAAGTGACAATAGAACAACTAAGGGGCTTAAGTTCAGCGAGTCGCCTAATAATCTAGGCTCGATTACACTTCCGATAAGGAATTGAATGGAGCCGACGCTAAGCAAAACAATAAGAAAAGGTTGCAGTGGGGCTTCAAACTGAACCAGGGCAAGCACCGCGGGAAATAGCGTGGCAATAATAGACCCTATCGTTGGTATGTAATTGAGCATAAATATTAAAAAAGCCCAAAACTCGGGGAAATCTACACCGACGAATAACAAAACACAATAACTGGTTAGACCTGTTGTAATACTTGCCAAGGTTTTAATCCATATATAGGTTTGTATGTCATCCTGAGTACGAGCAATTAGTGAGCGAATTTCTGTGCGACGTGCCGTGTTTGGAAACAAAGAAGCGATTTTTGAGTCAAATCGTGTTTGCTCTAAAAGTAAAAATAAGACATAAATTAATACTAATAAGGATTTTCCAAATAGCCCGGTAAGCGCAGCGCCTAGTTCACGTATAAAGGGTACGACTTCGATTGATTGAGTAATTTCTGCTACATCCAGGTATTTTTCCAATCCATATTGGGCAAACCATTCACCAATTAGACTATTAAGGTTTGCCCGGTAGACGGGAACCTGCTCAACCACTGTTCCAATGCTGGCCTCGATAATATTAAAAACGAAAAATGCTGCCGCGCCAATTGTCAGTACAGCAAATAATTTAGTTAACCACTCTGGTTTACCAAGCTGCGGGATAAGCCATCTCTGGTAAGATTTACTAAGGGCGTTAATTATGTACCAAATCATTACAGCTACGGCGAGCGGGACTAGCAGCGTTTTTCCTACAACGAGGACGTAAAATATCCCGATAACAGCGAGTATCGCAAGAGATAAGATTATAGTTTTATTATATGCACTCATTATTCGACAAGTATATAGCCTTCAATGCTTATGGAAATTAATCTTTAGGAAGTTTTGCCAGAGACCACAGCTTATTGATTACATCATGCCTAATTCTAACCGGGCTTCTTCACTCATCAACTCCATTGTCCATGGCGGGTCAAAAGTCAGCTCAACTTTGGCATCTGATACTCCAACCACTCCTCGCACGGCGTTTTCTACAATACCAGGAAAAGAATCTGCAACCGGGCACCCCGGAGCAGTTAGCGTCATTGCCACGTCTACAAAATATTCGTCGTTAATGTCGACGGTGTAAATTAGACCAAGGTCGTAAATATTGACTGGAATTTCTGGGTCGTAAACTTCTTTTAGCGACGCAACGATACGTTCTTTTAGATCTTTTATGCGCTCTTCGAGCGACATGTCCGCGTATTCAATAATAGAGTTAGTCATTGTTATGCCAATATTTCGAGTGCTTTGTTAATCGATGTAAAACAAATATCAATATCTTCAATGGTGTTGTAAATACCAAGTGAAATCCGTGCGGTAGACACCAGATTAAAACGCTGCATTACCGGCATGGCACAGTGGTGGCCGACACGGATAGCAACACCTTGTTGGTTAAGCAGTGTGCCGAGATCAGTGGCATGAACGCCATCAATCACGAATGACAGAATTCCGGCTTTATATTTTGCTGAGCCGACTATGTGAAGCCCCGGGATCTCGAGAGCTTTGTCAGTGGCGTAGCTCAGAAGGTTAGCTTCGTGCTGCGCGATATTGTTTAGACCAATGTTGCTTAGATAATTTAGCGCTATAGCTAATCCATCGGCGCCAACTATGTTTGGGGTGCCGGCTTCAAACTTATATGGAAGCGCGTTATATGTCGTGCCAGTAAAGGATACTTCCGAGATCATGTCTCCGCCACTTTGATACGGAGGCATATGTTCAAGGAGCGTTTGCTTGGCATACAAAATACCGATTCCGCTTGGACCATAAACCTTATGCCCAGAAAAGGCGTAGAAATCACAATCAAGCTCCGCCACGTTTACGGCTTTATGAGCGACAGATTGAGCGCCATCGACAAGAACAACTGCGCCGACTTTATGTGCGGCTAATATTATTTCGTCTAGTGGCGGTAGAGTGCCTAAAGCATTCGATAGTTCGGTAATGGCGACAATTCGGGTTTTTGCTGAAAGGCGTTGATGAAATGCTGCCATATTAAGAGCGCCATCATCATCTATCGGTATAGGAACAACTCGAGCTTGCTTTTTTTGTGCAAGTATTTGCCACGGAACAATATTAGAGTGATGTTCCATTTCCGACACTAGAATTTCGTCATGGGCGTGCAAGTTTTTATCGCCCCATGAATGGGCCACTAAGTTTATGGACTCTGTCGTGCCACGAGTAAAAATAATTTCTTTCTCTGAATCGGCACCAATAAAATGTCTTACAGTTTGTCGGGCATTTTCAAAACGTTCGGTGGCGCGCTGGCTAAGTGTGTGGATGCCACGATGAACATTGGAATAGTCTACTTTATAAAAATGCTCTAAGGCCTCGATCACTTGAGCAGGTTTTTGCGTAGTGGCCCCATTATCAAGATATACCAATGGGTGTCCATTGATTTGCTGATTTAATATGGGGAAATCTGCACGAATTGCGGCTGTATCTAACATACCCAAGGGAGTGGCGGCATGGTTCAAAGCGGCTCTCCAAATAAGCTATCTGTTTCAATAGCGCTTGCGGCTTCGCCTAATATTCTGTCAGCTAACTGCGCCGATAGCTGCTTCTGTAAGTCAGCCAAGTGAAAACGACGTATTACGTCATTAGCGAACGCGAAGGTAAGTAGTGCACGAGCCATTGTTTCCGAAACACCTCGACTACGCAAATAGAACACGGACTTTTCTTCCAATTGGCCTACGGTAGCACCATGTGCGCACTTTACGTCATCAGCATAAATCTCTAACTGTGGCTTGGTATCGGCTTCTGCCCGGCTAGACAGCAGCAGATTCTTATTTTGTTGATTTGCATCTGTCTTCTGAGCATCTTTAGCTACGATAATGCGACCACGAAAAACAGATCGGGCCTGATCGTCAAGCACGGACTTATAGTATTCGTCGCTGGTGCAATTGGGTTTCGCATGAATTACCTCGGTACAATTCTCGACGTGTTGATCGCCAGCTAAAACGGATAGGCCGTTCATCTCACAATGCGCGCCTTCTGCTGACAATGTCGCGTATATATCGGTGCGGGCGATTTTGCTTCCAATAGCAATATTGTTAGTGGCTAAATAGCTATCACGCGACTGCTTACTGTAAACCCCACCAATATGGTAGGCATCAAGCGACTCATCTTGATATTTATAAAAATCAAGATGGCTGCCGTCAGCAAGGTGCAGCTCTGTTACACAATTGCTTAAATAAGTTTCCGCGGTATCGTTGGCTACGTGTCGTTCGATTATTGTTGCCTTGCTAAATTGATCTGCAACGATGATGTTGCGGCAGTGCCAAGCAGCAGGACCTGTATTATTAGCTATAAATATAATTTCAATTGGGTTATCAATAATCGAGTCCGCACTAATACGAATAACGTAACCGCTTTTTGAAAAAGCAGTATTGGCCGATAAAAAGCCATGTTGTTCCAGCGGAGGAGAGGCATTGAAAAATGTTTCTAAATTAAGCTTATCGGATATAACGGCTTGTTCAAGTGGCTCAATCGCTAATCCGGCAACAAAGCTACTATCTGATAATCCGGTGTCTAATACCCCGTTAACAAATACGATGCGACTACCTGCAGAAGGAGTGAGCAGTGTTTTTTGCAATGAAAGTGTGTTTGTCGCGATGGCAGGCCTAAATTCCTGCTTATATAGCTCGGTGAGTCGGGTCAGGCGCCACTCTTCATCTTGGGCGCTCGGTAGCCCGCGGTTTTTTAGTTGACTGAAAGCGACCTGTTGAAGCGAGCTTAACCATTCCGGTGCGGCTTCGTTGGCTTGCTTTTGGGCAATTAGAAAATTATGCAGTGCGGTCATTTATCCGTTCACAACTTGTTTTTCGAGCCATCCGTAACCACGCTCTTCAAGTTCAAGGGCAAGATTTTTGTTTCCGGTTTTTACTATCTGGCCATCGGCAAGCACATGAACGTAATCTGGCTGAATGTAGTCAAGAAGACGTTGATAGTGGGTTATTACGATCATGGAGCGATCTGGAGAGCGTAACGTATTTACACCGTGGGCAACTATCTTGAGTGCATCAATATCAAGCCCTGAATCTGTCTCATCCAGTACTGACAGTGTTGGTTCGAGAACGGCCATTTGCAGAATTTCGTTTCTCTTTTTTTCTCCGCCTGAGAACCCCTCATTGACGGAACGCTTTAGAAGCTCTTGTTTCATTTCAACAAGCGCAGCTTTTTTCTTTATAACTTTTAGAAACGCACCAGCGGTCAACTCATCTTCATTACGGTACTTTCGAATAGAATTCACCGCAGTTTTTAACATGGCGATATTACTTACACCAGGAATCTCCATTGGGTATTGGAAGGCTAAAAAAAGGCCCTCAGCGGCACGTTCTTCAACGTTAAATTCAGTCAGGTCTTTGCCGAGATAATTAATGCTTCCACCCGTCATTTCATAACCACCGTGCCCGGCCAGTACATTTGCAAAGCTACTCTTGCCAGATCCATTGGGACCCATTATCGCGTGTACTTCTCCAGCGGCCACTTCTAAAGACAGGCCTTTTAGTATTTTTTTACCGCCAATCTCGGCTTTTAAGTTTTTTATGCTTAACATATTATCTCAATTCTATTTTTATTTGGTTCGGGTTAGCCAACAGCGCCTTCCAGGCTGACATCTAGAAGCTTTTGAGCCTCTACGGCAAATTCCATTGGTAGCTCTCGAAAAACTTCTTTACAGAACCCATTTACGATCATCGATACAGCCGATTCTTCACTTAAGCCTCGCTGGCGCAAATAGAAAAGCTGATCCTCTGATATTTTTGAGGTGGTGGCTTCGTGCTCAAGGTTCGCAGTTTTATTTTGAACTTCTACATACGGGAAAGTGTGCGCTCCACATTGGTCACCCATTAATAAGGAGTCGCATTGAGAGTAGTTTCTGGCGCCGTCAGCGCCACGCAATATTTTTACTTGTCCGCGATAGGTGTTCTGGCCTCGTCCGGCCGAAATTCCTTTTGAAATTATCGTGCTAGATGTGTTCTTTCCTATATGGACCATTTTAGTGCCAGTGTCGGCTTGCTGCATATTATGGGTCAGTGCGACTGAATAAAATTCTCCTACCGAATGGTTACCATAAAGGATCACGCTTGGATATTTCCAGGTGATGGCTGAGCCAGTCTCTACTTGTGTCCAGGAAATTTTGGAATTATCTCCACGGCAAGCCCCGCGTTTCGTAACAAAGTTATATATCCCACCACGCCCGTTTTCATCTCCGGGATACCAATTCTGTACCGTTGAGTATTTGATTTCGGCGTCTTTCATGGTGACCAATTCGACCACAGCGGCATGTAGTTGGTTTTCGTCGCGCATCGGAGCGGTACACCCCTCAAGATAGCTAACGTAAGAGCCTTCTTCTGCAATAATTAAGGTGCGCTCGAATTGACCGGTATTCATTTCGTTTATACGAAAATAGGTCGATAGCTCCATTGGGCAGCGAACACCCTTGGGTATATAGACAAAAGAGCCATCGCTAAACACGGCAGAGTTCAAAGCGGCATAGTAGTTATCTGTTTGCGGGACTACAGAACCTAGATATTTTTTAATCAATTCAGGATGTTCTTGTAGTGCTTCAGATATCGGACAAAAAATAACCCCCGCTTCAGCTAGTTTGCCTCGGAAGGTGGTACGAACTGACACGCTATCAAAAACTGCATCTACGGCAATATTGGCGCCTTTCACACCAGCAAGCATTTTCTGTTCTTCTAAGGGGATACCCAATTTTGCATAGGTTTCTAATAATCGAGGGTCAACCTCATCAAGGCTTTCTGGCCCATCATCAGGGTTTTTTGGTGCAGAAAAATAAGAGATATCCTGAAAATTTATTTTAGGATAATTTATATGTGCCCATTCAGGTTCGGGCATATCAAGCCATTTTCGATATGCCTCCAATCGCCATTCCAGCATGAATTCTGGTTCGTTTTTCCGGCGAGATATTTCGCGGATAACGTCTTCATCTAATCCTGGCGGCAGAGTGTCCGATTCAATGTTAGTAACAAAGCCTTCTTTGTATTTGCGCTTAACCAGCGCATCCAGTTCTTGTGTTGAATCGCCCATATTAGTTTATATTGCCTACTTGTAAGTGCACCGGGATATCGGCGACACGGCCGACTTCCCTTTTTTGAGTGATCTTTAGTACTTCTGGCGATTTAATAAGTTCGCCGAGCTTTATTCCATGTAAGAAGTTATATATTTGTTCGCTTAACGTTGTCCATAAACCATGGGTGAGGCAGGGGTCTGCGTCACCGCTGCAGGAACTGCCATTGCCGCAAGTTAGATCAATGTTTTCGTCTACCGCAGCAATAACTTCGGCAATGGATATTTCATTAACATCGCGCGCCAATTGATAGCCGCCGTGCGGCCCGCGAATACCCTCTACCAGCCCTGCGCGTCGAAGAAGAGCGAATAACTGTTCAAGATACGATTGAGAAATATCTTGCCGGCCGGAGATTTCTTCCAGCGCCACGGGAGAAGCGCTTGATTGAATCGCAAGATCCATCATAGCGGTTACCGCGTATCGGCCTTTGGTCGTGAGCTTCATAGGCGAAATCAACAATCCTGACTAAAACAGTCGGGAATTATAATAAAACCTAGTGATTTAGTCAAGAATTATACTCGAGGCCTTTCAAAGTGTAGCGTGGCCGATTAATTTATACAGAATGACAGATGCTTTTATACATCTATTTGATTGATAAATGACACTTAGTTTACACAACCATTTAATGCGACCCAATTGATGTCTGCTGGATATGATAATATGGAATATCGTGGCACCGTTCGGCTGACTATAGGTCAGGTACTACGCCCCATGATCACGCGGCTGATCCTGATAAGCCGGGTTCTGTGACGGTGTATGAAATACTAAAGACATTACCCACCGCACAACTAGTATCTATCGGTGATCAACTAGCTGGGATCATAGAAGTTCTTTGCAGAACATAGGTGCATAAGCTGCTGACGACTGCGCCCAGAGCGGCGCGTGCTACAAAATACGCAAAAGGCAGAGAAAAATAGTGAGGCCGACCCTTTCGCTATTCATAATACTTGCTCATATTCTGCGCAACAATTGTTTATTTTCTGTTGTGTTACCGATCTATCTGTACGCTAACAAACCGATACTAGGCAAGCTGAGAGTTCTGAAGGTTGGCAACAAAGAGGTTAAGGTAGTTCAATTTTAGCCCGGGGAGACGAAGCAGAGAGTCTTGCCGAACGTACCAGGCCATCTTTCTCTACATTTATGTGATTTTGTTGGGTTGGCCATAACTCCTGTAAGGCTACATGTTCAATATTTAACGCGTTTGTTTCAGGCGGGGTCACTTCCTGGTAGACCCAAAAATATTTCCCCTCAACTTCAAAACCAACGTCTTTAAACTCTATAGGCTTTAGGTCTGAGTCTGATACTGAGAAGCCGGACTTTAAGTACGTAGCAAATATTTGTTGCGCAGATTGGTCCGTTGCCAGCGGCCCATCTGTATTTAGCAAAGCGCTTACAACGTGCTCTGCATCGTGCAGCAAGAACCGATGGCTTACTTCAAGGTTGCCAGTGTTTTTATTGAAAAGTAGCGTAATGTAAGCCTCTTTCTGCTGATGAGCTAGGAGCGTATTGCAGACTATCAACAGCCCGACTACCCCGCAGAGCGGCCAAATATTTTTGAACAAGGACATTACTTTTTCTGTATTTTTTCCTTTGGTTCTTCTAACTCGGTTTTACTATCGTGCATGAGGTCTCGATACTCAATGTCAGTTTTGGAACGATCTTCCGCCTTAAAGGCTTCAATTCTGGAAAGAATAATTTTTCGCGGATAATGATTGTTTTCTATATCAACATCAGCCGTCTCCCAACCGGGGTCAACTTCAACTGACTCAAGTTTGTGGCCCTTATTGGTAACGATCATTTTGCTCACCTGGGCGTGAGATCGACGCCAAATTTCTGCGGGGATCATTCGATCTTCTTGCATGCCATTTTCATATGTTAAACGCAATAAAATTGGCATTACTAAACCACCCTCGTTTGTAAAATTAAGCAGATAATAGTTTTTGTCTTCTTCTATCGCCCGCTCAAATGCCACGCGCTCCATAGGGCCCAAGTCTTCCAGCATTTGGGTGTAGCTGTTTCGGTCTCTATTAGTAACGGTGAAGCGGTCATTTTCATCGTGATAATCAGCAATATCCCGATTCAGATCCACCCACAACTTTCGGCCTTCCTCTTTGTTACGCTCCACAAACAACGAATTTGGCCTGTCGATTTCTTCATTTCGACGGCGGGCAGAATCAATATCGGGGTCCAGTGTATCCAAACGCAACTGATAGACCTTATCGATCGAGATATCGACGTGATCGGTGCTATAAAACCAGCCCTGCCAAAACCAATCAAGATCAACACCGGAGGCCTCTTCGATGGTCCGAAAGAAGTCAGACGGCGTTGGGCGTTTATTCATCCAGCGTTGGGCATATTCTTTAAACGCAAAGTCAAATAGCTCTCGCCCCAGTATTACTTCGCGCAATATATTTAACGCCGCTGCAGGTTTTGCATAAGCATTAGGGCCAAACTTAAGTATGCTGTCTGACTGCGTCATAATTGGCACTTGCACATTCGATTTCATATACTCGACCACATCTCGTGGTTCCACACCCCACGGAATATCCGGATCCCACTCCCGGCCTGCAATGCCATCAAGAAAACTGTTCAGGCCTTCGTCCATCCATGTCCATTGACGTTCATCTGAGTTGACGATCATCGGGAAGTAATTGTGTCCGACTTCATGGATGACCACGCCAATTAAAAAGCGCTTTTCGCCCAATGTATAAGTACGACTGCCATCTTCATGCCATATTGTTCGAGGACCGTTAAAGGTAATCATCGGGTACTCCATACCCCCAACTGGACCATTTACACTTATCGAAACCGGGTATGGATAGTCAAAGGTAAAACGCGAATACACATCTATGGCATGAACGATGGCTTCGGTGGAATAATTTTTCCAGAGATCACCACCTTCCTTGGGGTAATACGACATCGCCATGATGAAAGGCTGAATGTCACCGCCTTGCTGTATGCCTTTCGCATCCCAGATAAACTTACGTGATGATGCCCAGGCAAAATCTCGCACATTTGCTGCAGAAAAGTGCCAGGTTTTGGTATCAGTGGTGCCTTCGCTTTCGTTTTCAAGGGCTTCTTCAGCCGTCACCACAAATACCGGCCGCTCACTATCCCTAGCCGAATCCAGGCGGCTCTGTTGAGTAGCAGTCAGCACCTGGTCTGGATTTTGCAATACCCCGGTTGCAGCTACAATATGGTCGGCCGGCACGGTCATTTTTACATCGTAATTTCCGAACTCAAGAGTAAATTCACCGCGGCCTAAAAACTCCTTGTTGTGCCAGGCCTCATAATCTGAATACGCAGCAACACGCGGAAACCATTGCGCCATCAAAAAAATATCATTGCTGTCTTTGCCGGCGTCATCTGGAAAGTGCTCATACCCTGCTCGTGCGCTAACCGCATTTTCTTCCAGAATGTTGTATTCGTAGTCCAGCTTATAAACAAAGCTGGAACCGGACTGAATTGCTACCGGCAAATCGATTCGCATTTGTGCACCTGTGATTATGTACTCAAGTGCGGTGCCGGTTTCATCCACTACATTGCTAATGGTGTAGCCAATTTCATTGTCGGCGTAAAACTGTTGTCGGCGCAACTCAGCCATACTGACTCGCGCGGGCTCGTCGTTTTCGGGCAATTTTGATAATGAACCACGACGACCAATGCCACCAAAGGCATCAGCTCTTTCGGCCAGTGAATCCGGTTTAAATCGGTTTTGCTCTAGCTGTAGCCATAGATATTTCAACGCATAAGGCGAATTATTGGTGTAGCTAACTGTTTGAGAGGCGCTAATATGCCGCTCGACTTCATCGAGCACGGCCCTAATTTCATAATCCACTTGTTGCTGCCAATATTCTTTGCCAGGTTCACCTGCAGCATTCCGATAATCATTAGGAGTCGGCAACACTTCTTCAAGTTGCCGAAATTTATCCTCAAAGACCCCTTTAGTTTGATTAATGCCTGCCGCGAAAGCGTTAGAAGAAAGCAGTAGGCTCACTGTTGACAATGTTGTTATTAATTTCATTAGCACTCCAATTACAGGCACTGTATTTCGACTAAAGTTACGATTTACACTTAGAACGCGCATACTCACAACTATGGCAGGTTCATCATGAGGTTCCTATGCAAATTTATGGATTTTCTTTTTGCAAACCAACCCGGAATTATTGTAAAAAACTCTGCCAGAGATTGCTGCGTGTAGATCTCGTCCAATGAGATAAACGGATACAGCTTCGGCAAGCAAAGCGAAAGTTTCCGGGGGCAGAGAACATTCGCCCCCTGGGAGATTTACTTTATAGGAAACCCTAACTCTTTCATGGTTTGTGTTAATACTTCTCCTGCAGCAGCCGGGCTTATTTCTTTATCGATTTTGACTATGGTGCCTGTTGCATCAATATAATAGGTCCAGCGGTTATCTACACCCATTGCATTCATCACACCATAAGCAGCCGACATCTCTTTGCTGGGGTCTGCCAGAATCGGAAACCCCGCTTGATGTTCTAACGCAAAAGCTGTGTTAGTCTCCAGTGTGTCTACACTTGCCATAAAATAAGCAACATCAAAACCCTGTATTTCTTGAGCACTGTCACGCAGTGCTTTACATTGGATAGTTCATCCACCGGTAAAGGCCTTGGGGAAAAAAGCAATGACGACTGGTTTCTCGCCAATGAATTGAGACAGTGTGTAGGTATTTCCATCTGATGCTTGTAGTGAGAAATCTGCTGCGGTTGCGCCAACCTCTAGCCCCATTGCGGATTGAGTAAATAACACTATTGTTGCAGTAATCGCTCCGAGCATTAGCGAAATACGTTGGCATAATTTGTGATGCATTTTGGCTCCTTCAAAGGACATTAGGAAAGTTAAATCACAGATGGATAGTATCAGAGAATAATATGTAAAATATGCTTCACGGTTTTTATATTAACCGAGGCGACGGCTTTAATATTTCCTACCGTTAGAATAACTTTTTCTTCAGCAAACCTCTTCTTTACGTTTCAACCGGAGTTGAGCATAAAAGGCTTACCGTGGTTTTCGTAGAATGGCCATTAGACTGAGCAACATAATGCTAAGCGAGCCATAGTTCCAATAGTCGCTGAAGTCTATTGGTGGGACAAATTGGCCAGTTAGCAATACACCCAAAGTAACGGCAGCGGTTATAAAAATGAGACTGGCCGCCCAGATTCGGCGTTGCGATTGATTATGTTGAATAAGCTGATGCTCGACATTGGCAAGAGCTAACTGTTGTTTGTGACTCGATATACGTAACTCGCGCACATCGTTTAGAAACTCATGAAACTTTGATGGGAGTTCTGGTAGTTTTTGTGCCCAAAATGGCATTTCTGCAGCCACTTTTTTGCGCAAAGCGGCGAAGCCTACTTGCTCGTCCATCCAGTTTTCCAGAAAAGGTTTGGCCGTTTCCCATAGATCTAGTTGCGGGTATAGCTGACGGCCCAGCCCTTCGATGTTCAGTAGCGTTTTTTGCAGCAATACCAGCTGTGGTTGGATGGGCATTTCAAATCGACGGGCGGTTTGAAAAAGCTGCAGTAAAAACTTACCAAAGGAAATCTCGCTTATTGGTTTGGCGAAAATTGGCTCGCATACCGTTCGTATAGCGGCTTCAAACTCTTCTACGCGAGTGTCCGCCGGAACCCATTCTGCTTGTATGTGCGCTTCTGCAACCGCGCGGTAATCACGGTTAAAAAATCCAATAAAATTTCGAGCTAGATAGTATTTATCTGCATCGGTTAAGGTCCCCATAATGCCGAAATCGACTGCTCGATATTGACCGTTCTCTCCGACAAAAATATTACCTGGATGCATGTCCGCATGAAAAAACCCGTCTCGAAAAGCCTGCGTAAAGAATATAGTGACGCCGTCATGGGCAAGTTTTCGCATATCTATTCCCAATTCGATTAAGGTATCTATCTCTCGAATTGGGGTGCCATGTATCCGCTCCATGACCAAGATTTTTTCATCGGTAAAGTCCCAATAAATCTCTGGAACATAAATTAGGTCAGATCCTTCAAAGTTTCGTTTCATTTGAGCGGCATTAGCAGCTTCCATTCGCATGTCTAACTCTTTGTGAATGGTGGCTTCATATTCCTTTACTACCTCAACCGGCCGCAATCGAGGGCCTTGGTCCCAATGCTTTTCAACGAATAGAGCAAGCGTATAAAGAAGGCCGAGATCTCTATCGATAACGATCTCAATATTTGGCCGCAGTACTTTAACGATAACTTCTTTACCATCTAACAGCTTTGCAAGATGCACCTGAGCTACCGAAGCAGAGGCCAAAGGCTCAATATCGAATTCCGAAAATACTGCAGCGCGGAGTTGCCCTAGTGATGCCTCTATAATTTTAACTGCTTGCGCACCGTCGAACGGAGGTACCGCATCTTGCAGTAAGGCAAGTTCACTTGCGATTTCTTCTGACAGCATATCCGGCCGGGTTGAAAGGGCCTGGCCAAACTTCACAAACACGGGACCTAAGTCCTGTAATGCCCGACGAATTCGTGCGCCTTCGCTATCAGAATTATCACCGCCAATAGAGAGCAGCCAGTATACAGGGCTTAGGAGTCTGCTGGGGCCTAGTTTGAGAAATCCCGACAAGCGATATTTACACAATACGCGGACTATTCGAAACATACGAAATAACGCATGTAGACGATTTGGAGAAAGTGAGCCTTGGGTTCTCATAAACTATCTTCAAACTTTTTTAGTTTGGCCGCAAATCGCTCAGCTTGAGAAACCAGAGTATCTACCTCGGCCATAAAAGCGCTTACATCATCTGATTTGGCCAGCAACTGAGCTCGATCAAAGAGAAAGTCAGATAAGTCCTGTTGAGCCAGAGAGCTTTGTTTATTTGTCCAGTTGAAAATATTTTGCAGCTCTTTGCTAACCAAGCGGGCTGAAACATCTCCAATGTGTTGTGATAACAGCTCTTCCCAGTCAATATTAATATTGCTTAGCGCTTTAGCAAACTTTTGGCCTAATAGGGCGTCACCATTTATTTCAAGTTCGCCTGGGGCGTAATCTGCGCTATCAAGGCCATCTTTAGCTAAGCGCAAAAAAACTTCGGGTTTGGCACTAAACGAGACGTTCGCCTTAAGGTCGCTAGCCAACTCAACTTCAATACCGTCCGCCATCGGCCGCAAGTATATCGTTTTATCTAGCTGCCGTATCTCAAAGGCGATTACCTGACCTTCCATTTCAGCTAATGCTTCAAGCGTATCAGGATCGGTTGCAAGTATGCTTTTGCCAGCGTTTTCTATTAAGCCTATTAGCATGGTGGCCTCTTTAGTATTTGTAGCCGATATGCAGAGCCACCACTCCACCAGTGAGATTGTGATAGCGGGCATGATCAAAACCAGACCCCACCATTAATTGCTTCAATTCATTTTGAGGTGGATGTTTTCTTATAGATTCAACCAGATATTGGTAGGAAGCTTTATCACCCGTTATTAATTCGCCTATTTTTGGAATTACGTTAAAGCTATATTGATCATAAGCTTTTGCGAGCAATGGTAGTGCTGGAGTAGAAAATTCTAAAATTAGCAGACGGCCACCTGGTTTTAGACAACGATACATTGAGCTTAATGCCAACGATTTGTCCGTCACATTTCGCAGGCCGAAACTAATACTTATACAATCAAAAAAATTGGACTTGAATGGTAATGTTTGTGCATCCGCTAAACTGAAATTCAAATTATTACTGCAGCCATCATTAATTAAGCGATCTCTCCCTATACGCAGCATGGACTCGTTTATATCAGTAACAACCACTCTTCCAGTTGGGCCGACGCGATTGGAAAACAGGGCTGACAAATCGCCGCTGCCTGCTGCTACATCCAACACGGTATTTCCTGCTTTAACCGCACTTTGTGAAATGGCAAAACGCTTCCATAGGCGGTGTACGCCAAATGACATTACATCATTCATAACGTCGTATTGGCTTGCTACAGAGTGAAAGACTTCTCCGACCAGCTTGCTCTTTTGATCTTTCGGAACGTCTTTGAAACCGAAATGTGTGACTTTTTTGTTCATCTACTAATATTAAGAAGTTAAGGGATCGACGGGTTACTTACTAAAGTTATTTTTATCAGGTCCCGAGGTTAATAAAATATCACTTGCCTGGTTGCGGCGCACAATATTCTCTTCGGACAGCTTGTCTAAATAGGTCGCCCATAAATTCGCTCTATTTTTTCCAAGATCATATAACAAGTCCCAAGAATATAGGCCAGAATCATGTTGGTCATCGAAAACTAGCTTAATCGCATAATGACCTACTGGTTCAATAGACGTAATATTTACTTCTTCTTTGTGCAGCTGAAGAGCCTCCCGCCCTTTGCCATGTCCTTTAACCTCTGCCGATGGCGAATGCACTCGTAAAAATTCGCAAGGCAATTCAAATACCGATGTTTCACTATACCGTATCGTTAATACACGAGACTTCTGGTTCAGTTTTATGTCAGTTGGTACAAGGCCCATGAGTGGCAACCCATTAGTCAGTTGGGGCGCAGATTATATAGTGCCTGTTGTGTTTATGCCTAAGGCCATTGGGGGGGGGGGCTAAAAGATATTAAGAATTAGAAATCTAAAAAATCCTCGTGAGCAAGCCTTAAACCGTGACAGATGTTACGATAGAGCGATGCATCATTATAAAATTGTTTTGCCGGAACACTTAAACGATTACGGATATTTATTTGGCGGTAATCTTTTAAAGTGGATAGATGAAATCGCCTATATAAGGGTTTCACTGGATTTACCTGATCGCAAGTTCGTAACAATTGGTCTGGATCAAGTCGAATTCAAGCACCAGATCGAACGAGGACAAATTCTTTGTTTTGAGTGTGAGCAAATTAGATTAGGTGCTACTTCGGTGAGCTATCATGTGAATGTTACCGGGGAGCGGTATTCTCACGGACATGAGGTTGGCACAGCCTTGTTTGAAACTAATATTACTTTTGTGTGTTTGAATGCTCATGGTGAGAAAACTCAAATAGAAAGCTAGTGCTGGTAAAAATGGTTGCTGATACATGGCTGCAGTTTAAAGAGTATAAACCTCAGTCTAAAATGGAATCAGAAGTGAACTTAAAGCTCTAATTTTCGATGAAAAGAACAACAATCACATTATTTCTTAAAGCTACCAAATGTAAGTATCTGCGTTAGAACACAAGAGGGTATAAACATGAATAAATATTGGTGGGTGATTAGGGCTGTTTATTTCGCTGGCCTGCCGCTGCAGGCCTAGGAACAAACAAATATTATTGAAATAAACGGTCAGGTATACGTAGATGTTCAGCCTGATTTGGTAATTTTAATTGCAAGTATTAGCCATTTACCTTCAAGTTTAGCGACCAGTAAAGAGCAAGTTGATGAGTTATATGAAAAACCCGCCAATGCGATGCAAAAATTCAATATTGAAGCTAAAGATATTAAAGGCGAAAGTTTGCGAGCTTATCCGGAGCTTGTTTGGGAGAAACAACGGCCGGTTAATAAGGGCGAGCGACCCGACAGCTTGTAATAACAGTCCGTAATTTGGAGAGTTATGCAGAGGTAGCCGCTGCGCTATTATCTGTAGGTGTAATTAAAATTGATAACACCACAGCTGGATTTTCCAATCTAAATGAAGGACATCAACTAGCTTTAGGTTTGGCGACAGATAATCCTGCTGCAAACGCGGGGGTTTTAGCTGCTCGTTTAGGGCGTGAATTGGTTGCGGTAAAGCGGATTGTCGACAGGTCGGTAGCTAAGCAGCCGCCTGTTTACGCGGGAGCTTAAATGATGCGAGCTGAATTGATAGACGCTGTAGCCGTGCCTGAAGAAAACCTCGGCACTGAGCGAATTAACGCAAGCGTATTTGTTGAATTTTAGTTGAAATAGTTTCTCTAGCTAGAAATTTTTACTCATTTATCCATTCAGCAGCTTGTTCTGCATAGTAGGTAAGAATCGCATCGGCGCCGGCTCTTTTAATAGAGATCAAAGATTCCAGGACCACGGCTCGTTCGTCCAACCAGCCATTTTGAGCGGGAGCTTTTAAACCAACGTACTCGCCACCAACTTGATAAACAAAAGTTGGCATTTGAAAGGTAGACTTAACCCGGTGCACGATATCCAAATACGGTAAGCCCGGTTTAACCATAACGATATCTGCGCCCTCCAGAATATCAGCCGCCACTTCCTGAAGGGCTTCATCAGAGTTTGCCGGATCTATTTGGTAGGTGTATTTACTGCCACCAGCAAGATTACTTGCTGAGCCGACCGCGTCTCGAAACGGTCCGTAGAACGCGGACGCGTATTTGGCCGCATACGCCATGATGCCCGTGTTGGGAAAGCCTTCTTCTTCCAGTATTTCTCTGATCGCGCCAACTCTGCCGTCCATCATATCTGAGGGGGCGATGAGGTCGACGCCAGCTTCTGCATGGGAGAGGGCTTGTTTCATAAGCACCTCTATTGTTTCGTCGTTTAATACGTATCCACTTGTATCGATCAAGCCATCTTGACCGTGAGTGGTAAATGGGTCTAGAGCGACATCGGTAATAACACCAATATCGGGTATGGCACTTTTCAGTTCAGCAACAGCTCGCTGAGCAAGCCCATCAGGATTAAATGCCTCCTTTGCATCCGCAGATTTCGTGTCGCGATCCACTATCGGAAATAGCGCGACTGCGGGCACCCCTAGTGAGACTAAATGTTTTGCTTTGTCGAGCAAGTGATCGATAGTTAGGCGCGCAACACCCGGCATGGAGGCAATTTCTTGTGTTTCATTTTGTCCTTCTATTACAAAAATAGGTAAAATAAAGTCACTGGGTTGTAATGTTGTTTCACGGACGAGGTCTCTAATAAACGCGGATTTGCGATTTCGTCGTGGACGGCTATATGGATAAGTTCGAGGTGGATATTCAGGCATTTGTATTTAAATCGCGGTTATATAAAATCCAAGGCTATGGTGGTTTTTGTATTCTCGAGCGCTAGAGAAAAGTGAGTGAAGGCATGTTGCCGGATTGTCAGCTAAAGCATTATGTAAGTAGTAATGTTGCGAACCTCATAGTAAGCGATGAAATTAACATCATTTTTCACTATATGCGCGGCTATAAGTTATATTTTTCTTTAAAGGTACAACCCAACAATATAGCCCTGCTGCCGCAATCTTTTTATATCATCTAAAAGTGCATTGGCTCGCGCCTGAAGGTAGTTGGTTGGTTGGCCTGGGTTTGAGCGGCCAGGGCTAGGCAAAGCTGCAGCTAATAATGCTGCCTGCTGATCGTTGAGTAGGGAGGCATCCAGATCAAAGTATCGATTTGACGCGATGTGTGCGCCATAGTGAGTCGGCCCCCATTGGGCGATGTTCAAATAGATTTCTAGGATTCTATACTTGGGCAAGAATAACTCCATCCAAACTGATAACCATGCTTCTATGCCTTTTCGAAGATAGCTCTGCTTGCCCCACAAGAATAAATTCTTAATGGTTTGTTGGGTAATTGTGCTGGCACCCAAAGGGCGGCTCCGAGCTTCATTAGCCACTAGGGCATTTTGAATTTGTACCAAATCCAATCCATAGTGAAACGGAAACCTCTGGTCTTCCGACGCCATAACTGCTAGCTGAAGTGATTCAGAAATATTCTCCAGTGCTTGCCATTCACGGCTAGCTTGTCGCCCTGAAGCGGTTTCGTTTTGCAGAATAAAACTACTTGTTGGTGGATTTACGTAGCGCAGCAACACCATTGGGGTGGCGCTTGATACAAAAACCCCAATAAGTGTCCATAGCCATATTCGGCGAACACGTCCCGAAAACTTTTTATATTGCCTATTCATACATACTAGTAGCTATGACACGCTGAATTGATGTGGGAGAATCCTCTACATCAGTTTGCATAAAAGTATAATCAAAACTCACTTATTTCAGGAAATCATTAATGAGTACGTCTAGTAATGCATTTTACGCACAATCTGGTGGTGTTACTGCAGTGATCAACGCCAGTGCCTGTGGAGTTATTGAAACAGCAGGGGCGAACAAAGATAAAATTGCCAAAGTTTACGCCGGGAAAAATGGAATTATAGGCGCCCTGCGTGAAGAGCTGATAGACACCTCGAAAGAAACTGCGAAAACAATAGCCGGGCTTAGATATACGCCGTCTGGTGCTTTTGGTTCGTGTCGTTATAAGCTTAAAAGCTTACGGGAAAATCGAGTAGAATATGAGCGCCTTATGCAGGTTTTTAAGGCTCATAATATTGGTTACTTTTTTTATAATGGCGGAGGTGATTCCGCTGACACCTGTTTAAAAATTTCTCAGCTTTCTAAAACAGTTGGATACCCAATTCAGGCTATACACGTTCCCAAAACAGTAGATAACGATCTTCCCTATACTGATTGCTGCCCTGGGTTTGGTTCGGTTGCCAAGTACATTGCTGTTTCTGCTCGAGAAGCTAGCTATGACGTGGCGAGTATGTGCGAAACGTCCACGAAAGTGTTTGTACTGGAAGTGATGGGCCGTCATGCTGGCTGGATCGCAGCTGCTGGAGGTTTGGTCGCAGACGAAGCAAATGATATACCGGTAGTGATTTTATTCCCCGAGGTCGCGTTCAAGAAAAAGGAGTTTATTGCTGAGGTGAAAAAGAAGGTAAAGCAGTACGGGTATGTAACGGTCGTGGTATCTGAAGGAGTAAGGGATTATCGAGGGCATTTTCTAGCAGATGTAGGCACCACGGATGCTTTTGGTCATGCGCAACTAGGAGGTGTGGCTCCGGTGGTCGCAAACATGATTCGTGAAGCTACTGGTTATAAATATCATTGGGGTGTTGCAGATTACATGCAACGTGCGGCCAGGCATATTGCTTCTAAAACTGATGTAGATCAGGCATATGCTGTCGGCAAAGCGGCAGTAGAGTATGCGCTTCAAGGCAAAAACTCAGTTATGGTCACGATTGATCGAAAGGCAACCAGCAAGTACTCATGGACCACTGGTGAGGTTGAACTTTCAAAAGTAGCCAATAAAGAGAAAATGATGCCAAAAAGCTTCATTAGTAAAAATGGGTTTGGAATTACCAAAAAATGTCGGGAGTATTTGTTACCACTGATTTGTGGGGAAGACTATCCACCCTTTAAGAACGGTATGCCTGTATATGCAAAAATAAAGGGCATTATGGTTCCCAAAAAAATCGTGGAGTCTTTTGGTGTCTAAGTCTGATCACGACCCTGAAGCGCTAGCGCAGCTTCAGGAGAAGCTTGCGTTTCTTGAGGATACGCTACAGCAGCTAAATGATGCGGTAACCAATCAGCAGCGAGAGCTGATTGAAATGCAAAATACCAATGAGCTACTAAAGGAAAAATATCGCCAGATAAGCGCGCAGCAGTTTGAGGGAGAGGCCGTTCTGGATGAGAAGCCACCGCATTATTAATTAGCTTAATCCGGCGGTAAATAATCGGTTAGCAGTTGATCTAAAAATCGATAGCCGGTTTCGGAGCACTTAATATTTGAATTGGTCTGAGTTAACCAATGCTTATCAATTTGCTCACTTAAAATCGGCTGTAGCACATCAATTGATAAGCCGGTTCTTTGCTCAAATAGCTTTGGCGTAAAACCCACTTTTAGGCGCAAGGCGTTTAGTAAAAACTCAAAACCTAATTCTTTTTCAGAAATAATCTTACGGTCACCGAAGCGGCTGTTAGTGTGGGCGGAATGTAAGTATCGCTTTGGCTGTTTGTGTTTCCAATAACGGATGATTGATCCATCGGGTCGACTAACCTTACCGTGTGCGCCCGCACCAATTCCAAGATAATCACCGAACTGCCAGTAGTTTAGGTTATGGCGACATTCTTCACCTAGTTTAGACCAAGCGGATACTTCGTATTGCTTATAGTTTGCCCGGTTTAGCGAATTATGAACAATCTCTTGAATCTCCCAGCCTAGCTGATCGTTTGGAAGGTTCGGAGGTTGTTTGTGAAACAGAGTATTTGGCTCGATCGTCAGTTGATAGCATGAGAGGTGTTCAGGACTTAGCTTTATTGCTTGGGCTATGTCTTCGTTAGCGCTCTCTGCAGTTTGGCCAGGCAAGGCATACATAATATCCAGATTGATGCGCTCAAAACCTGCGTGTTTTGCTGCTTTTGCTGCATTCAGGGCTTCACTACTGTTGTGTGCTCGGCCAAGCGCGCTAAGGTGCTTTGCGTTAAAGCTTTGTATGCCAATTGAAAGCCGATTAACCCCAGCTGCCCGAAAAGCAGAAAATTTATTTAGTTCGCTACTACCAGGGTTGGCCTCCATGGTAACTTCAATATCGGGCGCGCAGTTTATGTTTAAAGCTATGCCGTCGAGCAAATCGGTAATTGCTTGGCCAGAAAATAGCGAAGGCGTCCCGCCCCCAATAAATATAGTTTGGAGCTCTCGTCCATCAATGAGTTTGACGTCCTGCTTCAAATCGTCAAGCAAGGCCTGTACATAAGCATTTTCATCTACTGCACCGCGTAATTCGTGAGAGTTAAAATCACAATATGGACATTTACGGGTACACCACGGTAGGTGTATATAAAGTGAGAGTGGTGCGACGGGATTCAAAATATCCTTGTTTACAAAGAAATAGTTCAGTTTGATTGTGCGTTGATTAATCCGAACACGCCAGACCTGTTTATTGTATTTTTATTTGCCCTACTCCGATTTATTTCGCTAAATACTTTGTGTTTAGCTATTGCACCTTTCGGTGCGACCCAGTACGTTTACCGCCGATTTAAAACTATCAAACTTTATTTTGGTTATTATTGAAATTACTTTGGAACAAGCAGGGGTAGGTATAAATGCATGTTGTTTGTCTTGATTTGGAAGGCGTATTGGTTCCTGAAATATGGGTTAATGTTGCTGAGCGTATTGGCGTTGAAGAATTAAAAAAGACCACACGAGATATTCCTGACTACGATGAGCTTATGGTTTATCGTTTGGCTCTTGTAGAAAAACATGGCCTTAAAATACAGGATATACAGGACGTAATTTCCGGTCTCGAGCCGCTGCCGGGAGCTAAGAGATTTTTGGATGATTTACGCGCCGACCATCAACTAATAATTTTGTCAGACACATTTGATCAGTTTGCCACACCTTTAATGAAGCAGCTCGATTGGCCAACTATTTTATGTCATGAGTTGGTGATAGGTGATGGTGGCGTGATCGAGAACTATAAGCTTCGTCAGCAAGACCAGAAACGTAAAGCGGTGCAGGCATTGCACGGACTAAACCTGAAGGTTGCTGCTGCTGGTGATTCCTATAATGATACGAGCATGTTAAGTGAAGCAGAGGGAGGCATTTTATTTTGCCCGCCAGACAATGTCATCCGTGAATTTCCGCAATTTCCGGTGGCACTTGGTTATGATGCCTTACGGGCTGAGATAGAAAAGGTCGTTGTTACGTTTTAGTAGCTATCTAACCCACTTAGCCCAAGTTTGCTTAAGTTGGTTGTTTTTAATCACCGCGCTTTGCTTTACGAGAAAGCTCTCGGTTGCGTTGATCTGGTTTTTTCTGATCAAATCTAACCTGTTGTGCAGCGGCTTTAAGCTGAAGAGTTAGCTTTTGTCCTCGGGCTATACTCTTTATAGTCTCTTGGTAAAGTGTTTGTGCGGTGCCCGCAGGGCCACGCTTTTCTGCCAGAGCCATTACCTGTAAATCAATCTGATGAGGCGCTCGGATAATTGAAATAAAATCCCCTTGTTTCACCATTCGGGCGGGTTTTGATCGCTCAATATTGACGCGAATTTTTCCATTTTTAATCGCGTCTACGGCTAATCGACGTGTTTTGTAGAAACGAGCTGCCCAGAGCCATGTATCCAAGCGAATAGAATAATGTGATGATTGCAATGTTAATAGCCAGAAGGTTTATTGATGATTATTGTAGCAAGTTGAGAACCGAATAGCGGTAGGCTCTTAGGGTCAATCCGTTTATAATCCGTTCAGAACTAAAGCCAGTTAAATATAATGGCTTTTAGTGGTTTTAGGTCTCTTCTACGATTAGATTTGCCCAAATGCCAACTGATAATTTTCTAATCGCATTCTAACTATAGTTAATCGCTCTATGCTTGTTTCCATTACCCGACTTAGAATCGGTATTTTCCTTATAGCTCTAGCTACGTTGGTTTTAGAGCTGAGCCTAGTGCGAGTATTTGACGTAATTCTTACCCCTAATATGGGTTATGCAGTAATAACCGCAGCTGTGTTTGCTCTCGGTTTGGGTGGCATTTACTTGTATCTATTCCCGGTTGATAGCGAAGAAAAAGTTTTGGCACTTATGCCGAAATTACTTATGGCATTTTGCATCACTACTTTAGTTTTGAAGCCGACAATTGATTGGTTACCTTTTGATTTAAATGGTGGGGGCACATTACTACGGCAGGTTCTAGCTTGGGTGGGGATGTATCTTGTTCTGGTATTACCATTTTTTATCGCAGGGATTCTACTTTCGTTGATTCTGACCCACTACAGTGAACAGGTTCACTCGCTTTACTTTTTTGATTTGATTGGTGCGGGCTTGGGGTGCCTGATTGTGGTGCCGTTGCTGACCCCGTACGGACCTGGCGGAATTCAGTTTGTGGTGGCTGGTATAACACTGATTGCTGCAGCTATCTTTAGTCGGCGAGTATTAGCAATGGCCCTTATGTTGGTTGTTGCGTTTGGGTTAATCGTTTATCCCTCTGCGCGAGAAGAATATATCGAGTATCGGGGTCATGCCAATAAAAGAAATGTAGATGACTGGACCGAGCAGGGGCTAAGGGATTTTGTTCGATGGGATCCAGTATCCAAAGTTGAAGTGTTTAGAGCTAATCCCACGGCACTTAATTTTGCTTTGGATGGTGGACAGCAGGGTTCCTGGTTAATTGAATTTGATGGCGACTACTCCGCGTTTGATCAGGAAATGGCGAACAACCCGGACATCTTCTATTTTGGTATGAACTCTTTGGTGCACTATTTACGTCGTGGCACGGAGCCGGACGTGCTGATTATAGGGGCAGCAGCGGGGGGAGAAACCAAGGCTGCAGTAGTATTTAAGGCAAAGCATGTAGATGCTATTGAGCTGGTTGGCGAGATGGTCGATGCTGCGAGCACCCTATATTCCGAATACGGCGGTGGAATTTTTAGTCACCCGTCGGTTAACTATCGAGTTGGCGAAGGAAGAACTTTTTTGCGTGGTAGCGACAAAAAGTATGACGTCATACAAATGTTTAGTAACCACACCAGCTCAAGTATGGCCGATGGCTCTGGGGCAGTAACCGCGGCATATTTACAAACCGTCGAAGCTTATAAGGAGTACTTTACGCATTTAGCTGACGATGGAATTATGCAAATTAATCATCACGTTTATCCGCGGATGCTTACTACGGCAGCTGAGGCATGGCGTCAAATGGGCCGTGAAGAATTTTCTCGTCATGTGGTTGTGTTGGAACGTTGGCGAACTGACACCTTACCGACTACACTAATTAAAATGCAACCTTGGCTTCCGGGAGAAGTTGAAGCGGCCCGACAGTACATGATTCGAGATACCACGTTTGTGTCTGGCGGTATACCAGGTGAAAACATTCCTTCTGACCCGATTGCATCGCGCACGCCATATCACGGCGAATTTGTGGTAAACCAGGATCGTCTGGATAGTTTTACGTTTTGGTTGGGGACATACGGCCAGGTTAGCCTACAGGATGATGTTTTGGTCAAACTTAGCCGTGGTGGTAATTTGCTGGAGTCTTTCACTCTTGACGGGAAGAATGTTACCGACAATGGCCCTAATACACTGCTTCTGACCAATCAGATTGAAACAACGCGTGGGGAGCGGCTGGAAATAGAAGTCTCCTCTACCAACCTAGGTGAAGAGAATCGGTTTGTACTTTGGCTAGACCGCGCTGGTGCACCGTATATCGATATGCGCGGCACACCGGCACCATTTGTTTTGGCTTTCGATCCGTTTAACGCTGCCGGTAACTTAATACCTAATGAGTTACTCGATACGCCTTTTCCGTCGCAAGCTATTCCAGGTCTAGAATATAAGTTGGAACCGGTAACCGACAACAACCCTTATTTTGCAATGATTCGGAATAAGTTTGAACCTGTCTCGGTTGCTAACAGTGTAATGATGGACGGGGGTACAGCAGGGTTTTTGAATGACCAGCTGCGCAACGTGCTGTCTGCGGAATGGCTTAGTCTTTATATTGTGGGTACCGTTTCAGTAATTTTCTCTGCAGTTTTTATATTTTTACCATTGTTCTTTTCTCACCATGGCCGTGCCCGTTGGCCATCAATGGCTAGCTATCTAGTGTTTTTCTCTTGCCTAGGCGCTGGCTTTATTATGGTAGAGCTGGTGTTTGTTCAATTATTTAAAAAATTGATTGGTTATCCAATACATACCTATGCAACGGTAATTTTTGCGCTATTAGTATCTGCAGGTACAGGCAGTCTATTGACGAAGAAACTACGTGTAGACGAGGATGGTCGCTGGTACTGGGTGTTTTTAAGCATCGTTGCCTAT
The DNA here is from genome assembly GCA_029246505.1 of Arenicellaceae bacterium. Taxonomy (GTDB): domain Bacteria; phylum Pseudomonadota; class Gammaproteobacteria; order Arenicellales; family Arenicellaceae; genus UBA10349. Next base: position 149,873 of record JAQWNC010000015.1, on the reverse strand, counting down.
GGCGCATTGGTAACGATTTTTAGTAGTAGTTTGTTTAATCTGTTTTTAGGCTCTTCAATAAGCATACGAATTTTAGTGGCGACCCTACTACTTTTACCCTTAGGTTTTGTGATGGGTATGCCATTACCAATGGCGGTTAGTAGATTGGGGCGAATTGAGCCCAGGGGTATACCGTGGGCATGGGGGATGAATGGGTTTTTCACCGTATTTGGCGGGTTTTTGTCGGTGACATTGTCGTTTCTGATGGGCTTCAAGTTCGTTTTGGTAATAGGCTTTGCGATTTATCTTATAGCGCTGTGGATGTTCGCGCGAATTCGACAGGCCTAAGTATTTCCAATTATTAGGATCAGACTTTGGAGCGAGTACTACAGCCAATTCCGGAGTACCAGGCCACGATTGGGTCACTAGACGGCGCGCGCCGTGCATCAGTAGCGTTAATTTTTCGCGGTATAGATACGGAACTGGAACTACTGGTAATCAAGCGCGCAACGCGAGACGGAGATGCTTGGTCGGGTCAAATGGCTTTTCCAGGAGGGAAAATTGATCGTAGCGATAAAGATGCCCGAGCGGCGGCCGAACGAGAAGTACTTGAAGAAGTGGGGTTTGTATTGTCTGAAAGCGCCTATGTGGGCCGCCTAGATGACACGGTTGCGAATGTGCCTGACATTCCAGGCGTGGTGTTGTCAGCATTTGTTTATCACGTGCCACCGCGCGTGTTATTAATATTGAACGAAGAAGTCGCGGAAGCGTTATGGGTGCCTTTGAGTCGATTTACTGATCCAGCATATTCCGCAGACTTTCAACACCCAAGAATATCTGACTCGTTAATGCCGGCAGTCCGCTTAAGTGATAGTGACCAACACATTTTTTGGGGATTAAGCTATCGTGTTATGGAGGCTTTTTGGAAAGCCGCGGGTAAGGTCTAGGTTAGTCATAAAATGGCTGAAAGATCATCTACCATGTTAGCGCTGGGGACCAAAGCACCATATTTTGAGTTATATAATACCCATGATTACGGCGCACGCACGATTTCAACGGACCAGTTAGCGGGCGACAAAGGGTTGATGCTTGCGTTTATCTGTAATCATTGCCCTTATGTTATTAAGATTGCAGAAGCGTTGGGAAAGTTTTCTCGAGACTATTGCAGCAGTGGAATTGGGCTTGCGGTTATAAATTCTAATGATGCTGAAACCTACCCAGCCGATAGCACTGATAATATGTCCCGATTTGCGACGGCAAACGAGTTTGCGATGCCGTATTTATATGATAAGAACCAAACGGTCGCTCGGGCTTGTTGTGCGGCTTGTACACCCGATTTTTATCTTTTTGATAAGGATATAAAATTAGTCTATCGTGGTCAGTTTGATGGAGTACGGCCTGGAAACAGGGTCTCTTCAAATGGAGAAGATTTACGAAAAGCCTGCAATGCGGTTATTGAAGGAAGAGAGGTTGATAAACACCAGATTGCCAGTTTAGGCTGCAGCATTAAATGGGCACCGGGAAAGGAACCAACTATTTTTAATTAGCAGCGCTACATTCATTGGTGGTTTATCTAGCGTTAGGTATGCTCTTTTAACGATTGGTTCGGGGAGTGGCGCAATGTTACGGTAGGAATATGCAGACCCATAGCATCATTTATTCTTTATTCCTTATATTTGTTGGATGTGCCATTACAGCCACGCTGGCTTTATGGGCCCGACAGGCTCTTATTGTCGGTTATATAATTTTGGGAGTGTTGCTAGGGCCGTGGGGTTTGGCGTGGGTAGATGACACTGCTTTATTAGCTGATATTGCCGAGATTGGCATTATGTTTTTGTTATTCATGTTAGGGCTAAATTTAGCGCCGCAAAAATTGCTTTTTCTGTTAAAGAAAACAACCATAGTAACGATTATCACATCGATAAGCTTTTCCTTGTTTGGTGTGGTTGTTGCGCTAGCGTTTGGGTTCAGTTGGTTAGACACATTAATTATTGGATTTTCTGCGATGTTTTCCAGCACTATTATTGGCCTAAAATTGCTACCTACAACTGTGCTTCATCACAGGCATACTGGAGAGGTCATTATAAGTGTGTTGCTGTTACAGGACTTGATAGCAATTGCAGTGATGCTGTGGTTAGGGGCCCAATCAGCTGAAAGTTCTACGATTGGGGATGCAGCAATGATTGTTATTTCGTTGCCAGCGATAATTGGCGTTGCCTGGCTCGGAGAAAAGTATCTTTTATTGCGGTTAATTCGGAAGTTTGATCGTGTGCAGGAGTTTATTTTTCTACTAGCTATTGCCTGGTGTTTGGGTATTGCGCAGTTAGCGCATGCCGCTGGGCTTAGCTATGAAATAGGCGCGTTTATTGCGGGCATCACACTGGCGACTAACCCAATCGCGCTATTTATTGCAGAAAGCCTTAAGCCTGTGAGAGACTTTTTTCTGGTGTTATTCTTTTTCGCAATTGGCGCAAATATTAATTTGGTAACGGCCATTGCCAATTGGCTGCCGGCTTTGATATTGGCGGCTGGGTTATTGGTACTTAAACCGATTGTATTCCGTTTCGCTTTAGATCGGGTAAGTGAATCGCCGAAGCTCGCTTGGGAAACTGGCTGGCGGTTGGGACAAATGAGTGAGTTTTCATTACTAATTGTATTTTTAGCACTTGAGCATCAGCTCCTTTCAGCAGATGCAGCGAATGTGGTTCAGCTCGCAACCGTATTAACCTTTATCGGCTCGTCTTCTTGGATAGTAATGCGATTCCCTACGCCGGCAGCACTATCTGATGGGCTTCGGCGAGACTAGTTGCGCGGTTTAGTTTACTGGAATTACTGTGCATATATGCTTGTGCCAAAACCCCGCGTTACAGCGCATATACCCTGTTTCTATATAATACTACTCTGGATAAGTGTGCTGAACTTTTCTTTTGGATTGGTTGAACCTGTCACGCTTACTCAGCTATGGTATATCTATTATTTGGTCATATAGATGGGCCGTATTTTTTGAGATTCATGCTGATCTGAATTCGGATGTACCAAATTAAACTTTAACAGAGTGTGGGATAGCGTTAATTTGTTAATCGTGACGTTATAATATTAATATGCAGAAAGTACTGATAATTGATGACGATGCGCAACTTGCGAAACATTTAAAGGCCTACTTTCAGCGGTATGATTTAGCTCTTGAAAGTGCGGTGCATCCAGATGAAGGGATTAAAATGCTCAAAGCACTAGAGCCGGATTTAGTTCTCTTGGACGTTATGCTGCCAGATAGAGATGGCTTCGCCGTGTGTCGAGAAATCAGGCAGAAAAGTATGATACCGGTGATTATGCTTACAGCAAGAGGAGAGGTCACCGATCGTGTCGTTGGTTTGGAATTAGGGGCTGACGATTATGTGGCTAAACCTTTTGAACCTAGAGAGCTGGTAGCGCGTGTGCATGGCATTCTCAAGCGGGTTAGCGGAAATACACAACTAGGTGAAGTAATTAATTGTGGCGCGTTGAGCGTTGATACTCATCAAAGAATAGCTAGCATAAATGGAGAGCAATTACAGTTAACCACGATGGAGTATAAGCTTTTGGAGCTATTTATCCGTGCGTCAGGTAAGAATTTTTCGAGGGATGAGATCCTTAACCAATTACGTGGAATTGAAGGCGAGCTTTTCACTCGCTCCGTAGACATATTGATTAGTCGGCTCCGCAAAAAGTTACAGCCGACAGACTATATTAAAACTGTTTGGGGCGCTGGTTACTGCTTTATTGAACCTAGAGAGACCTAATATTGTTTCATGGCCAAAGCCTGGATAGCTATAGAAAATGAATTTTATACTTAAAATTTCAGGTTCATTATCGTTCCGGCTAATGATTATGTTTATGGTTGGCGGATATGCATTGACGGAATTAATGCAGGTGGCGCTCCGCGCTAAGGTCGGTGACCAGATCGAGCAGAATACTTTTCGGGATGCGATGTTTTATTTTGATTTGTTGGTGGATGGAGGCAGTGGTCGAATTGACGAGGAGCTTGCAACGTTAGTGGCAAACGAGCGTGGTTTCGACATCCTTCTAGTAAGAGGGGAATCGATGTGGTCCGTAGGAGAGCCGATTATACTGAGGCATTTCGATTTTAACGCTGTTGATCAAGATGAAATTCCTGCCCCAATTTTGCGTGGAGGAAGGCGGGCGAATGATTCGTTTCGTACACTTGAAAAGGCATGGCATAACGGTCGTTTTTTAGTTCGAACTCAATCCCGTGGATATAATTTTATATTGGGCTTTAGGCCAAATATTGCTGATCAAGTGCAGCTTTGGAGCATCGTTTCACTTATCGGGCTATTGGCACTGTTGTTTCTAACAACTCGGTGGTTGTTTAAGCCTTTGGAGAATATAAGTGATGTGGTTTTTAAGATCGGAAAGGGGAACTTCCGTAGTCGCACCAATATAAAGCGAAACGATGAGCTCGGAGTTTTAGGAGCCGAGATTAATCAAATGGCAGATGACATTGAGGGGATGCTGGAGGCCAAACGCGATTTGTTTCTCGCAATCAGCCATGAATTAAGAACGCCAGTCACGCGGGCCAGGGTTGCCGTTGAGCTAATTGAGGATGACGTGCAGCGTGAAGCCGTAGCTGCAGATATGAAAGAGATGGATAGTTTAATATCAGACCTTGCGGAGGCTGAGTCGATGTTAACGCGCCATTCTACTTTGAATCGTGAGCCGCAGTCTATATCGCAGCTTATTATTGCTGAGCTGAACGAGTATTTTGTGGATTCGGGTATAGCGTCGCCCGAGCCGTCTAATGATGACTACGTGCTGTTAGACGGAATGCGTATTCGTTTATTACTTAGGAACCTACTGAAAAACGCACTACGTCATACTGATTTAAAACAAAAGCGACCAACTGTGAGTGCCGCGGTTGGTAAGGAAGGGTTGATACTAGAGGTTAAAGACAGCGGTGAAGGCATTGACGCACAACACCTAGGCCGCGTAACGGAAGCTTTTTATCGGCCTGACGCATCTAGGCAACGAAAAACAGGAGGATTTGGTTTGGGTTTGTACCTATGTCGAAACATTGTCGCTGCGCATCGAGGCACAATGACAATTGAAAGTGAACCAGATAAAGGCACCTCAGTGACTGTGAACATCCCACATAAAGTAGTTATTGAGGACGAAGATACATAATGTAATCCAACGCAGTCACCTAAAATAGCGTGCAGTTTAGTATGGTGCGTATGGTTGCGTACACTTATGCTTGGTTTGTTGTTGTTGTGGCTGGTTAGGGGGTGGGCTCGTAGGGTATCGTTTTGCAGCGATTGGAATAACTTTTAATCGTAGCCAGCCTAGTTCGAGGCTGAGGAACATTAAAACAATGGCTAGCTTACCTGTGTTACCACCACTCCAAACTTGCACCGCGTACGCAGATGCTATCAATACGGTTAAACCGAAAAGGCTAATAGGCGAGAGAATCGGATTGAATGAGCTGATAGCAGGTAAAATTATTTCTATCCCACCCAAAATTTCGAGATTACCTACCAAAACCGGCATCTAACTTGGAGATTGATCAAACCGCAAGGGTCGCAAACTACTAAAAATCAGTTCATAACTTGTAAGCTTTAATGCACCGGGATATATAAAAAATGGTAAGTAGCGCTTGTAAAACCCATACAATAATATTTAGTTTTTTCATAAAATTTTAATTTGCTGCAATACTCATACACGTGGCAAAGAACCCAGTATCATCCAATTTCGGATCTGAGCGCTACTCGCTTGGCCTCAACCGCTAGTTATATCAAGGAACTCCATGAGTGAACATAGCTTTTCTTCGTTGCACCTCAGCGCCGAGATTGTTGATAACCTCGCATCGCTTGGTTTTGCTTCTATGACGGCGATTCAAGCTCAAAGTTTACCCGCCATTCTGGATGGAAAGGATGTAATTGTCGAAGGCCAAACCGGTTCAGGAAAAACTGCGGCTTTCGGTTTGGGGATATTAGCCAAGCTAGAGATCAAGCTTTTCAAGGTTCAGGCTCTGGTTCTGTGCCCTACCCGTGAATTGGCGGAACAAGTCGCTAATGAAATACGGCGTTTAGCGCGAAGTACACCCAATGTAAAAGTTGTTACGTTGATCGGTGGTTCAGCGCTTCGTGTGCAGGTGAATTCGCTGAAGAACGGTGCACATATAGTAGTAGGCACTCTTGGGCGCATTGAGGACCATTTAAAAAAAGGTACCCTTGTGGTTGAGCGATTGACTAGTTTGGTATTAGACGAAGCTGATAGGATGTTGGATATGGGATTTCAAAAAACGTTGGATAATATTGTCGTTGCGCTACCAATAGATCGTCAAACCATGATGTTTAGTGCGACGTTTCCTGAGGCCATTGAATCGATCGCTAATCGTATAATGAAAGCGCCATTTAAGGCATCTGTTTCTGTGAATCACGATTCTGTGCGGGTTACGGAGTACTTTTATCTAGTGGGGAGTGAACCCCTCCGAATAGTTGCGCTACAATTGCTACTACTTGAACATAATTTTAGAACTTGCGTAGTGTTTTGTAATACGCGTAAAGATGTGCAGCTTGTTGCTGGCGTACTTAAAAGTTCGGGGTTTAGTGCAGCGGCGTTACACGGAGATATGGAGCAAAAGGACCGGGACCAAGCGTTGATCAGGTTTGCCAATAATAGCATTTCAATACTGGTGGCCACCGACGTTGCGGCGCGAGGTTTGGATATTGAAAGTCTTGATAAGGTAATCAATTTTCAACTGCCCCGCGAGCTGGATGTATACACACATCGTATTGGTAGAACCGCACGTGCGGGCAAAAAGGGTATTGCAAGTTCTTTATATGTTGAGCAAGAGCTACTCCGGATTGAACAGTTATCAACGCATCTAAATCGTGAAATAAAGGCCAGTGAATTGCCAGCACAAGCTTTGTTGGAGAAGTCGCCTTCCAGGCCCGAAATGTCTACCCTTCGAATCGAAGGGGGCAAGAGACAAAAACTTCGGGCGGGGGATGTCGTAGGCGCATTGACCCGCATCGATACTGCAAATAGTGTCGATATTGGGGGCGATCAAATAGGTAGAATCCAGATTCTGGAAAATTGGACTTACGTTGCGATTAAACGCAATATTGCAAAAGCAGCGCTTAAAAAGTTTACCTCGGGCAAACTAAAAGGTAAGTCTTTTCGAGCGCGATTAATTTAGAAGTTTAAAACTAAAGAATGCATACAGAGCTAATAGAGAAGAAATTTAACTTATTCCCGACTAAATCAGGGAAATAGCCGGCATAAAAACTACCCTCTTCTTAAGGTCCCGTGGGTCCCTCATCAGTACCACCAAATCCCGTTAACCAGTTGACAATCAAGGGAGTCGAGAACCACATGCACTAGTAAGCCAATACCTAATAGGCGAGTTTTCTGGTGGATTAGCGCGAGACAATAGAGCGTAACGGGTAAAACAGTGTGTAATGGATGGAACCCAATACTGCAACGGTTCGGATCATAGACCGGATTTGCCCATAAATGATCTACATCGATCATGAGGCCTGTAAGCATAATTGCGAAACTTATGCCCGACGCTGGTCGATAAAACAACACAGCTATAGATAACGGAACTATAAAATGAAGGGTTAAGTGCAAAAGGCCGGCCTCCTAGAGGCAGTCGGTTTCCGTTACAGGAGAGTTGTATAGCAATTAAAAGTTCTACTTGCGATTGATCTCTATATTGCCATTGTTAGTCTCATCAAGATTAACCGTTAATCGAGTTTTCATCCAGCCGTCGATTTTGTCGTGAGCTTCTATATAAACGATGCTGATGTTGTCTGGCACGAGTACGCCTTTGGCGCTTCGAGTAAAAGGCTGTTCATTGATGTGAGGGTGTAATAGAACCCGATTTCCGAATACGTGTCCATCTGCGTCTACGACCCGCCATTCGTCGGCATAATGATCCCAGCCGCTATCATTATGCTTTAAGGTAACACTTACAGACCATTGTGTGCCACCCTGTCCATGTGATTGTTGTTGAAACTTTGTAGCAAGAATGTCGACATCGTCGGCAGTTGCCGAACCAACACCTAGAAGTGCCAGTAAAAGCAGTATCAGAGGGCTACTAGTGGCCAGAATTTTCATTGGTTTATAATAGTGAAAAGCTAAACTGAAGCCATATTGTATTCGGAATCGGCAAATTTTGCCGTGATCAGATTATTTTGCGGCAGACCTTTTAGAGTACAGGGTCTATTGCAAGCTCCAGCGCTTAACCAGCGGGGGCTATAAATCGGCTGGTACGTTTATATTTATAGCGGGTTTACGCTGATTGAGTTTCAGGGTGAGTGCATTTTGTTGTGTTTGCCAGAGGGCTACTTTTCGCTCACCGGAATTAAGAAAGCTCTCAATAGTACTTTGAAGTGACGTATGTAAAAGCATGGGTAGCGGTTGATTATGGAAACCGTCATTTGTGATAATGAGCTTCGAATCGTTTGTTTTAGCGAGGTCTAGCATGTCGTTCACTAATGTATGATTAATGTCGGGTTGGTCACAGGCTGCTACTAAAAGCCATTTGTTTTGGCAGTATGCGCATGCCGCCAGTACTCCAGCCAATGGTCCGGCATATGTTTTAGTTAAGTCACTTATTACCGGGCGGTTGTAATTTTTGTAGCGATCCAAATTGCGGTTTGCACTTATGATGATTTCGTCGGTATGCGCACAAAAGCTCTCGATCAAGTGTTCGATTAATGGTTTGCCTTGATATTCGATTAACCCTTTGTCTCGACCACCAAAGCGGCGCCCTTCGCCACCAGCCAATATACATACGTTGTATGAATGTTGTTGATTCATCATTTGTCCAGGGCTTAGGCGTCCAGCACTTCCCACCGGGCATAATGTTCCGCCAATTTATCTTCCAGAATCTTAAGCTGCTGGTTATCATTCGTAACAGCTTGCTGATCTTGCCGGAAGTACTCTGGTGCGAGCATACAAGTCTGTAAGGCCTCGATGGCTTTTTCGGCGTCATCAATTAACAGCGGCAGTTGGTCCAACTCGCGCTGGTGTTTATAGCTTAGCTTCTTTGGCTTGACGGCAGCACCGTTACTATTATTGCTTCTTGATTTTTCAGGTTTAGACTTGTTTACCTGCGGTCTTTGCCGCAACCAATCGTCGTAACCACCGACGTATTCGTTGATTGTTTTTGGTTCATCAAAAGCTAACGTGCTGGTGACTACATTATTGAGAAAGGTTCGGTCATGACTAACCAGTAGCAATGTACCTGAGTAATTGACCAACAGTTGTTCAAGCAGCTCCAAGGTATCGGTATCAAGGTCGTTTGTGGGCTCATCAAGAATTAACAGATTAGCGGGCTTGCTAAATAATTTGGCAAGCATTAAACGGTTTCGTTCACCTCCAGATAGTACCCCCGCCAGCCCGCGGGATCGTTCAGATGTGAATAGAAAGTCCTGCATATACGAGACGATGTGTTTGTCTTTGCCATTGATAGTGATCTGGTCTCGCCCACCGGAGACATTGTCGAGCACGCTTTTATTGTCGTCGATATCTGTACGGTGTTGATCCAGGGTTGCGATATCCAGGCGAGTTCCTGAGCGCATAGTCCCGGAGCTGGGGGTAAGCTTACCCAAAATGAGCTTTATCAAAGTAGATTTGCCGCAACCGTTTGGACCAATTATTCCGATTTTATCTCCGCGTAGAATTAGTGTAGAAAAGGACTGAATTACACTTTCATTTTTAATTTCAGCTCCGTCAGCGGGGTCTTTACTCCACGCAAAGCTAAGGTTGTTGGCTTCCCAAACAAGTTTGCCTGATGACAGCACTTCGTTGGCTGAAAAGGTTGCTTTCCCGGTAATTTCTTTGCGCTGTTGGCGTTCGCCACGCATACGTTTTAGTGCGCGAACTCGCCCTTCGTTTCTGGTGCGACGAGCTTTAATGCCTTGCCTAATCCACTTTTCTTCCTCTGAGAGTCGCTTGTCAAATGCTTTGTTGCCGGCTTCTTCTTCGGCAAGTGCTTTGGTTTTTGCGATTAAGTACTGTTCGTAATTACCCGGCCAGGACGATAATGTTCCGCGATCTAGCTCTACTATGCGATCACAAGTACGATCAATAAAAGTGCGGTCATGGGAGATCGTAATGACGGAGAGATTCAGGTTTAGCACCATTTTCTCCAACCATTCGATGGTGCCGATATCTAAGTGGTTAGTAGGCTCGTCTAATAGGAGTATTGCCGGGTCGGTTGCCAAAGCCCGTGCGAGTAATACCCGACGTTTCATGCCACCTGAAAGTTCTTCAAATAATACGTCGCCGTCGAGACTAAAGCTTGAAAGTAACTTTTTGACGCGTGTGCTCAATTCCCAAAGTTCACTGGATTCTTCATATTCTTCACCGGCAAGTTGAGCAATCAACTGTGGCCCCACTTTTGGTTCGCCAAGTGTTATAACTGCAGCGATATCGAGGCTTGTGTACTCCGGTATTTCCTGGGGCATTAGTGCAATGTTGATTCTACTTTGTCCATGAATTTTGCCATCATCCGGGATTACAGTACCGGCAAGCATCTTCATCAAAGTGGTTTTGCCTGCACCGTTGCGCCCTACGAAGCCAATTCTTTCACGCTCGTTGATTATTAGGTTTGCACTGTTCAGGATCACCTGGGTTCCAAAGGCGAGCGAAAGGTTCTTTAATTCTAGCAAGGGCACGAAATTTTCTTAGTGAAGTACAAATGGCGCGGTATTGTAGCGCATAGCAATATGAGAGATGCTTGTTAACTTAAGCATTAAGTGCAACAACTGATAAGAGATACAGATATTTGAAACCTCGGAATACACAGCTTACCTTGCCTATAGAGCTAGTCGAATCGCAGGCTCAGTGGTGGGCGGAGTGGAGCGTTCAGCATAGTATATCTGGTGTTGATAGTGAGAGTCTGCACATTGCTTGTGGGCTAAGCGTATTTGTGACGCAGACTTGCCAATGGCATTCGGCACTAGTAGTTGAATTAATTCGCGCGGGCTATTTGCAAGTGAAGCTTGATACTCCAGCTATTAATAAATTAGCTCAGATGTTGGCTGAAGAGTTTAAATCGACAGAAGGCATGCATGCCGATTTAAGACGGTTGCGGCGAGCGGTTGCTTTCATATTGGCCGTTAGGGACCTTGCCGGCATTGCTTCTTTGGAGGAGGTTACTCAAGGAATGAGTGATCTGGCGGCTCTTGTGACTGATAGGGCGCTTGATTATCTTTGGCAAGCTCAGTGTACAGATTTGGGGGCGCCGCTTAATTCAACCGGCCAACCTATGCAGATGTTTGTCCTTGGATTGGGAAAATTAGGTGGAAGAGAGCTTAATTTTAGTTCTGACATAGATTTAATATTTGCTTATCCAGAGGGTGGGGATATAAATTCAGATGCTGATGATGGCTCATCTCTGGCCCATCAGATATTTTTTGAACGTCTGTCTCAATCACTTATTACCAGTTTACATAAAATAACCAGTGACGGTCAGGTATTTCGCGTGGATATGCGCCTAAGGCCTTACGGGGGCAGCGGACCAGTGATACTTTCTGTACCCGCTACTATTAGGTACTACACAACGCGAGGCAGAGATTGGGAGCGCTATGCATTAGTTAAGGCCCGTGTGGTTGCTGGCGACGAGGGCGCAGCGGAAGAACTATTGAACGAATTGCGGCCATTTGTGTATCGGCGTTATGTTGATTTCGGAGCAATCAACGAAATCCGTAGAATGAAACGAATGATTTCCGAGCAGCTAGATCGTAAAGGTAAGGCTTTTAACGTAAAGCTGGGCCGTGGGGGTATACGTGAGATTGAGTTTTTTGTTCAAGCCTTTCAAATTGTTCACGCAGGTCGTGATGTAGAGTTAAGAACTCCTTTTCTTAGCGTAGCAATTGCGATGTTAAAAAGCCGGCAGTTGGTTCCAGAAAAAGATTTGGATGAAATGGCCAGGGCATACTTATTTTTGCGTCGCTTGGAACATCGATTGCAAATATACCGAGACGAACAAACTCATACTTTACCTGATAAACCTGAGGTGCAACTAGTTATTGCGGCGGCAATGGGTTGCCCGGATTATGCAAGTCTACTAAAAGAGTTAGACGAGGTAACTGCTCGTGTGCATGGCTATTTTGATGATCTATTTGGGGAAGATGATCAGCTTGAATCAGACACTCTTGATTGGCAGCGTCTTTGGGAGTCGATTGATGATAAATTGGGGAGTATGAAAGAGACAGCGCTTGAGTTTCTATCGGAGCAGGGGTTCGCGGACACAGAACATGCATTTGCTTTGATTTATGGTTATCGAGAGGGCCGTTATTACCGCCCGCTAACTGGTGCGGCTCAAGCTCGAGTTGACCGTTTAATACCAGAAGCGTTAGTCGAGATTTCGCGAACTAGTAATTCAGAAATTACACTAAGGCGATTTATCAGTTTGCTAGAGCGAATTGCAGCGCGCTCAACTTATGTGGCACTTCTTTGTGAAAACCCGGATGCGTTAAAGCGATTAATCCAGTTAATAGCGCAAAGCGAATGGGCGGCGAGTTGGGTAGCAAATTATCCAGCGATTCTAGATAGTTTATTAGTTCCAATGGAGATGGTGGAGTTGCAAGATAGCGAGTACTTAAGGGCTCGTTTCGATAAAGCAGCTAAATTATTGGCAGAAAATGACCTTGAGCGAGCGTTAGACGCTTTAAGAGAGGCGCATCATTCAAGGACTTTACGAATAGCCGCTGGATTTTTAGCAGGAAGATTAAATGTAGTCGAGGCAGGTAGTGCGTTGTCATTACAGGCGGATACTGCGCTTACAGTTGCTCTAAAAATGGCGCAAACGCTCCTATATGGTGATTTAGGTTCGGTGTGTGTAAGTGGTGAAAGCTTGCCCATTGGTGTGCTCGCTTACGGTAAGCTCGGTAGTCGTGAGCTGGGGTATGGGTCAGATCTAGACATTGTCCTGATATATGATGAGCATCGAATATTGGATTTTACTGAAGCCGATACTGATGCTGGCCAAAAATCGGTTGCCGCAGAGGTATATTTTGCACGGTTGTGTCAAAAGCTTGTCTTTCTACTGACGACAACAACTTCTGCGGGCAGGTTATATGAAATTGATATGCGTTTGAGACCAAGTGGTCAGTCTGGACTATTGGTGACTACAGTTAAAAGTTTTAGAAAGTATCAGTTGGAGAAAGCCCAGCTTTGGGAGCATCACGCATTAACCCGGTCTCGCGTTGCGATTGGCGACGATAAACTTTGTCAAAGGATAACCAAGGTTCGTAAAGAGGTTTTAATGCTTCCAAGATTGAAATTGGACGTATTGCAGCATATGGTCGATATGCGCAAGCGCATGAGAAAGGAGCATGATAAGTCCACCAGTGAAATTTTTGATTTGAAGCAAGGTGCTGGCGGGCTAGTAGATATCGAGTTTATTGCACAAGCTGCGGTACTAGTGTGTGCAGAGGAGTACCCGAAGCTTCTGGAAGAACATACAACTCTAAGCCTGTTACTGGCCGCTGCTGAGTGTAAATTTCTAGCCAAAGACGTGGCGTTGGGTCTTGCCAGTACCTACAAAGACTATTTAACAATCGAGCATCGCTATAAGTTAACAAATAGGCCAGCACATATACCCTACGACCAGGTGCAGCAATTTAGAGACTCGGTAGAATTCGCCTGGCAGACGCTGTTATAACCCAGCATTTATGTCATGTTAGCAGTCTATTAGCTATTTAAGTGAACCTATAAACTTTGCAACCTAGGAATAAAAATATTTTGGTTATCGGTCCGTCGTGGGTTGGCGACATGGTAATGGCGCACAGTTTGGTGCAGCTAATTCGTCGAACTGAGCAAAAAGCAAATATTGATATACTTGCACCTGCCTGGTGCGCGCCTCTAATCGCTAGAATGCCGGAAGTTCGAACACTAATTGAAACCTCTTTCGTTCACGGAGCATTGGATTGGCGAGAACGTTGGGCGGTTGCGAAGCAAATAAGAGAAAAGTCATATGATCATTCATATGTATTGCCAAATTCATTTAAGTCCGCATTGGTTCCTTGGTTAGCCAAGATTCCCGTGCGCACAGGCTTTACCGGCGAACAGCGTTTTGTTCTATTGAACGACCGGCATATTTTGAATAAAGCTAGATGGCCGTTAATGGTCCAACGCTTTGCGGCATTGCATGATGAAAAATTAGCCGATGGTTTGCCGGCAGTACCAAAGCCCCGATTGAGCATTGACGCGCGATTACTGTCTAGCACTCTGGGTGATTTGGGTTTGAATGTGACCAATAAGAACACGATGATTTTGTGCCCTGGAGCAGAGTTTGGCGCCGCAAAGCAATGGCCCTCTCACTATTACGCAGAATTGGCTCGTCAGAGAATAGCGGCTGGCTGGCAAGTTTGGTTGATGGGTTCAAAAAATGATGAGCGCGTATGCCAGCAAGTAGCATCTGCCGATCGTAGAATAGTAAACCTTGCAGGTAGAACTAGTTTACTGCAAGCAATAGATGTGATGTCGTGTGCAAACTTGGTCGTGACGAATGACTCGGGTTTGATGCATGTGGCTGCTGCGTTACAGAGGCCGGTAGTAGCAATTTATGGTTCGACAGACCCAGCGTTCACTCCACCTTTAGGAGAAAACTCCAAAGTAGTTCGCTTGGGGTTGGATTGCAGCCCCTGTTTCAAGCGACAGTGTCCACTGGGACATCTGAATTGTTTGAATCAATTACCTGTAGATATGGTTACAGATCAAATTGATGATTTACTAGGCTCTACCTCAAAAGAGGTATCAATATGAGACGAATATTAATCGTTAAAATGTCCTCGATGGGTGATGTGCTCCATACATTACCTGCGATTACGGAGGCTGTTCGACATATCCCTGAGCTGCAATTTGATTGGGTCGTTGAGAAAGGCTTTGAGCAAATTCCCAGCTGGCACCCTTCCGTTGATAAGATAATAGTAGCGTCTACCAGGGAGTGGCGTAAAAGTTGGTACTCTAGCCGAGCCGAAAGAAGAACATTTATTAGTGAGCTAGCATCGCGTGAATATGATTTGGTTATTGATGCGCAAGGTTTGGTGAAAAGCGCGTGGATTGCGCACCTTGCAAAAGGTCCCGTTTCAGGTTTTTCATTTTTTAGCGTACGCGAGCCGCTAGCGCCTTGTTTGTACAAAAAAAGATTTAACGTACCTGCTGGGCATGCTGTTAAGCGGGTTCGTGCGTTGCTTTCTTTAAGTTTGGGCTATGTCTTAGGCGATCGGGTCAACGACTATGGGATAGATCTAGGCAGCGCAAAGGTGGAGCGCGTTGATAGCGCACCGAAAACTTTACTGTTTTTACATGGAACAACCTGGGCAAGTAAACATTGGCCGGAATCGCATTGGATAGCTCTGGCACAGCGCAGTGATGAGGCAGATTGCACGGTTTGGTTACCTTGGTGGAGCGACGAAGAACACCAGCGTTGTACAAGAATTGCAGCTGCTTGCGATGCGGCAGTTGTGTTACCGTGCGGTGATCTTAATAGTATGCGAAAATATATCAGCGCAGCGGATGCAGTTGTCGCGGTGGATACCGGCTTGGCCCATATGGCCGCTGCGTTGACGGTGCCGTGTGTGAGTATTTACGGTTCTACCGACTCAACTCGCACAGGGACTTGGGGTGCGAATCAACAGCATGTTAGAGCTCGTTTTCCATGCTCTCCATGTCTGGCCCGTGAATGTAATCTGCTAAGTGATACAGTGTTACAACCGCCTTGCTATGAAAGCTGTTCTGCTGACGATGTATGGCGTGTACTATCTAAGATGTTGGGCCTCGATTGATGAGGATTTTTTATAATTTACCCCTGAACAAGGTTTATTGAATGGCAGGCACGATTTTGGTAACCGGTGGAGCTGGTTATATTGGCTCTCATACTACTCGACATCTGGTCGATGAAGGCTTTAATGTAGTCGTATTGGATAACCTTTATTCTGGGCATCGTTGGGCGGTACATGATAGCGCTGAGTTTATAGAAGGAAATGCAGGCGATCAAAGCTTGTTGGCCGACATATTTAATAGATTTGGTATCGACGCAGTAATTCACTTTGCTGGTCATATTGTCGTACCGGAATCAGTAGAACAGCCGTTGAAATATTATCGAAATAATTGCGTTGTTTCGCAGAACCTGGTTGAAAGTTGTCGCTTGGTGGGTATTGATAAAATGCTTTTTTCATCTAGTGCTGCGGTATATGGCATCCCGGAAAAAATCCCAGCAGTGGAAACTGACCGGGTACAGCCAATCAACCCCTATGGTAGGACCAAACTGATAACGGAGTGGCTACTGCAAGATATTGCTGCGAGTGCGGATGCTGCAAATCCGTTCCGTTTTTTGGCGCTGCGATATTTTAATGTTGCCGGAGCGGCAGTAAAAGGAGGTTTGGGTCAAGCCACTCCTGAGGCGACGCATCTGTTAAAGGTCGCTTGCGAAGTGGCCACGGGCAAACGAGAATCGATTAAAGTATTTGGTGCGGATTATGACACTCCGGATGGAACTTGTATTCGTGACTACATACATGTTGACGATCTAGCGAGCGCGCATGTAGTGGGGTTGAAACATCTTATCGATGGTGGTGATGGAGGTATTTTTAATTGCGGTTATGGTCGAGGGCTTTCCGTACAGGAAATATTGGATACAGTAGCAAAGGTGAGTAATGTTGATTTCCCTCGGGAACTAAGCGATAGGCGGGCTGGCGACCCGCCAGCGCTCATAGCTGATACCAACAAAATACGAGAGCAACTCGGCTGGGAGCCAAAATATAACGATACTGAGCTAATCTGTCGAACGGCGTTTGAGTGGGAACAACAGTACAAAGCCTAGTTGATGCAGGCCGTGCGAGCTTAGTTCGTCGGTGAGCCGCGCTAACTGATCGTATGAAACTTGCTTTTGGCATATACACGCTGAGCGCCTGGAGCGGTTTAGCAAATGATTGTGTTCGAATAACCCAATTTGCTGTTGAAAACGGACACCAGGTCACAATTTTTGTAACCAGAATCGTGGGCGAGGCCGTAACCTTACTGCCTAAGTCGGTTGAAGTGCGTCAGCTATCGGCGCGTGGATTCAGCAACCATACGCGCATGAAACACTTCGGCTCTGAATCAATTAGTCACATTCATGCGGGCTCATTTGACGCGTCGATTAGCTTTAATCGTTTGCCGGGATATAGGTTTTATTACATTGCTGATGCTTCATTTGTCCTAAGGGCTAGGTCGCGACATTCGATGTTATACAAGTTGACCCCGCGGTATAGACTAAGTGGAACAGCAGAGCGTGCTGTATTTGGCTTATCTTCCACTAGTGTTATTTTTTTTATATCCGAAGTAATACGTCAGCAGTATAGACAAACTTATGCTATTGCTGATGCTCGTTCGGAAGTCTTGCCGCCATTTATACACCCCGATCGATCGACGATTTTAGCGGGATTGCCAGATGTTTCTAGCGCTCGAGAATTACTACAACTGCCAGTGGACAGTATAGTTATTTTGAGTGTTGGTTCGAGTTTTAGAACCAAGGGGGTTGATCGTTCGATTCGAGCAATTGCTGCATTGCCTGATTCTCTTAAGGCGCGTGTGATTTTTATAGTAGTAGGGAGCGGAAATAAGCACCCTTTAACAAGTTTTGCCGAAGAACAAGGCTTATTAGTAGGTGCCGTTAATGACGATCAAGCGATGATCCGTTTTGTTGGCCCGAGCGACAAAGTACCCCTTTATATGAAAGCCGCTGATTTGTTGCTGCATCCGGCACGCAATGAGGCGTCTGGTACCGTATTGGTCGAGGCAATGCAAAGTAGATTAGCGATATTATGTTCAGGCGTATGTGGTTATGCACCGCTTGTTAAGCAAGCTAATGCTGGGTTGGTTGTTAGCGAACCCTTCGTGCAAAGTGAGTTGGATCAAAGACTGGTAGCTACTTTACAGGGCCTAGATACCGCGGAATGGGGCAAAAATGGCGCAACAATAATGGCAGAAGTTGCATTCGTATCTATGCCAGAGATAGTGCTAGATAAAGTTCAGAAGTTAGCGCCTATCGAATTAACTGATTGTTATTTGAGTGATGAGCTACAAAAAGAGCTGCCGGGTTTAATTAACTTTGATGCAGTGATGCGTCTGGAAGGAAAGACTTATCGGCGCGGACCTGGTCGACACACATTTAGCGTAGAGGGTAAGCAAAAGAATTTTTTTGTAAAAATGCACTCGGGCGTCGGTTGGCGAGAAATTGCTAAAAATTTGGTGAGTTTCAAACTACCAGTATTAGGCGCGCAGGCAGAATGGCAAGGGGCTCATCGATTACAGTCACTTGGTATTGATACGATTGAGGCGGCTGGGTTTGGGCAAAGGGGGTTAAATCCGGCGACACAAAAGTCATTTTTTATCAGTAAGGAGTTGCCTGTTTCAACGTCACTGGAAGCACTGCCTGCGATGGTCGATTATTCGCCACTTTCAAATAAACGTACGATGCTTGAAAGACGAATATTAGTTAGACGGGTCGCTAATATTATTCGACGGATGCATCAAAGTGGAATAAATCATCGCGATTTGTACTTATGTCACTTTTGGCTGGAAGAAGGCACAGAAACGATTGAGAGAAAACGATTGTTTCTGATTGATTTGCACAGAATGCAATTTCGTAGACAAGTACCATTTCGCTGGTTGGTTAAAGATTTGGGGGGATTGTACTTCTCCGCGGCTGATTGCGGATTAAGCCGAACCGACTTATTTAGATTTATTAGCGAATATTCTGACCAGCCATTGCGTAAAGCAATTACCCAAAATTATAAGTTATGGCAATCTGTTATTCGCCGTGCGGATCGAATGATTAGCGCTGGAAAGCAAGGCTAATCAAGTGCCTGTATACAGCTCTTTTAATCTTCGCTACGAAGTGCACAACGATCAAGATGAAGAACTAAATGGGATAGTCACACAATTAACGGAATTAGTTGAGCAAGGGGAAACACTGAAGTCAGACAGGGCGACTAGTGTTACCAGAGTGCGTTTTCACAACCGGGATTTAATTGTAAAACAGTTCACTGCTAGAAGCGTTTGGCACTCTATAAAACGTGTGATGAGGCGTTCAAGAGCAAACAACGCATGGAATGCCAGTGCAGCGTTTACCGAAGCGGGCATAGCTGTTCCAGCCGCACTGATGTATATTGAGAGGAGAATAGGGCTTTTACGATTCGATAGCTTTTTTGTCTATCAAGCAATTGATGGCGACTCTTTGCTTGAGGTTTTACCAAGTGTTGGTCGCATCGAACAGGCAGCGCTGATAGAGCAGCTTGCAAGCCTGTTTAGCAAATTGCGAGCTAATCACCTAGCACATGGCGATATGAAGGCGACTAACCTGTTGGTGGTTGGTGGGCAGGTCGTGATTATTGATTTGGACGTCGCTGGACGTTGTAAACATTTGTTCAGCAGAGCGCATGCACGAGACCAAAAGCGCTTTTTAAAGAACTGGATAGGTAATGAATCGCTTAGTGAAGAATTATGTGAGCAAATCAACACATCATAAGACGCTAATTTTTATAAACGTAAATCTTGAGGGACTTGGTAGACCGCGACTTGATCTCCTTCACTATTAGCAAATACTTTAGCGGGTATTAGGCCCACGGTGTCTTCGAAGCGCTTTTTGCGATCCAAATAATCTATTTCAAATTGTAGGGCGAGGTAATCATAAGTTCGCCATTCTAGCCCGCCCGCCAAGAACATAGTTTCTTGCCAGTTAAACAAACGCCCACTGCGTAAGGCATCAAGCCCCGCATAATGCATTACAATGTGACTATTACTATAGACACGTGCTGAGAGCTCAGAATTTGCCTCTACCCACTGTCCAGCATCGCGCACATACCGCTTATCGGTCCATAGATCGAGGCTATGTATGCCTATCAGGGTTATTACAGCTACAAGTAATGGAAAACCAAAGCGTACCTTTTTATCTTTATCGTGTGTTTGCCAACGGTTAAAGAAATACTCGACACTAAATGGAACAGCTACCAAAACTGTCAACACTAAAGCCATGGTATATCGACTTGCAATAAACATTTTGCTAAAGGCAAAAGCCGTCAGCACTAGCAAATGTGCAAGCAACAGTAATTGCCAAAAGTGTCGAACTGAGGATTGCTGAAAAACAAGCTGTCGATACCACGCGTGCCATGCGAGCACAGCGTATACGAAAGCAAGACGCCTAAGTGATTCATAGGCAACCATGGTAAGTAAGGTCAATACCAGTACGGTTGGCGCAAAGCCACCGCTAAACTCAGTTAAAAATTCGTAGCGAATAGTATCTAGTCGAAAAGTTATTTGCTGCCACATTTGGCCGATAATTTGCATGGTGCTGCTGAACGAGTTCGTTTTGAACGTTTGAAACGAAATTTTACTTTCAGCACCAAAAACCCAGATAGCTAATCCAATGCACATTATGCAAGCGACGACAGCTCCGGCCAGCCAAAACCAGCGCTTCTGCCAGGTTGAATTAGCGCGAATGCCTAGTAGAATAATTGGAATCATCGCCAGAATTGCGAAAGCTTCAATGCGAAATAGTCCGGCAATTGTTAAGCAGGCCGTGGCGATGATTAATGGTCGGGCTTTGCGGGTTTGACAGTGTGCGAATAAGAAACCTAGCGCCCAGATATAAAACGATAAGTAGCCTGCATCACGGATTATAAAAGGGCGAAATTTATTCAGACTTGGGAATAGCAGTAGCATAATCGTCGTAAAAATTAGTGTTGAGCGCGTTCCACCTAGCGTTTTAACTGTAAATAGAAATCCGCACATTAAACTGGCAAATAAAAGGGCATTGAGTATATGTGCGCTAATTTCGACGCCGAAGGGCGTTAGTTTGCTGATTACAGCAATAATAATTGCGTAAGTTGGCCATTTGAATAGCGACATTCCTGCACTAAATCGGCCGGACGCAAAATCGTTGGCCGCAAGCAAGTACTGCACTCCATCTTGATTAATAATGGGGTCGGCAAACACCGACCATGCAGATATGAGCATACTGGCGATAGCTGCGAATAGATAAATATCTCGATTACTGTTCAGCATTAATTGGATTGAGGGTAATAAATAGATATATTTTCTGTTTGAATAGGAGGATACCAGCCCAGATGAGCAAAATCAGGTTTGTTACTATCAGTTGTATAATCATAGCTCCGCCAATATGTTAAGTTTCGGTGAAGCGCTGGCAGTTTTTTAGCCACTCAAAATTTAACAACAGGAAAATCGAGCATGTCGTTTAATTTGTTGATTCGAGGCCTGTTTACCCGCGATCCTTCTATATGGGCCGACGACCCAACTACACAAGCAAAAATTAGTAATCGATTGGGTTGGCTTGATTCGCCACAGTTTGTCGCAGACCACCTAGTGGAAATCGATAGATTTGCAGGTCAAATTCGTGATGCTGGTTTTCAACATATAGTCCTACTTGCAATGGGAGGGTCTTGTTTGGCTCCTGAGGTTATGGCCAAAATTGCCGGCGTAAAAGCTGGCTGGCCGACATTGAAGGTTCTTGATAGTACCTCCCCGGATCAAATAGCGAGCATTGAGAACGATATTGATTTGGTAACTACGCTATTTGTGGTTGCAAGTAAATCAGGCGGCACCATTGAAACTCATAGCCTGTATTTGTATTTTCGACAGCAGTTAATTGATGCTGATTTACCTGTAAGCAGTCATATTGTAGCAATCACGGACTCAGGGTCAGAGCTCGAAAAAGTGGCAGCTGATGCTGAGTTTAGAGCTTGCTTTATTAATCCGGCAGATATAGGTGGGCGCTATTCGGCGGTTAGTTATTTTGGTTTGGTGCCTGCCGCATTGATTGGTATAGACATTCATAGAGTAGTCGCTACCGCGGCTCGAGCTATTGCTGAGTGCAATGCAGGAACCGGTCGTGGAGTTCGATTAGGTAAGTGGATGGGGAAAAACTGGCATCTCGGTCGAGATAAATTAGGGCTGGTTTTACCGATAGATATTGAACCGTTTGGTTGGTGGGTAGAACAATTGGTGGCAGAAAGCCTAGGCAAACAAGGCAAGGGGATATTACCTTGGCTTGCAAGATTGCCTGGTGGTGATTATCCGGATGATATGTTTTTTGCGGTTTGGGGTGGATCTAATACTTATGAGGACCGGAGAGTGATGTACCAGGGTGCGCTGGAAACTGCAGCCGACCTAGGTGCGGAGTTTGTTCACTGGGAAGTAGCTACAGCGCTCGCAGGTGCGATGCTTGAAGTAAACCCGTTTGACGAGCCTAATGTTACCCAGACCAAGCAGATGACGTCGACAATACTAGCAGAGGGGGTTTTAAACATGAGCTCTTCCGGAGTGCCCGCATCCATTTTGATATCTCAGCTTGGGGCCAATGACTATTTAAATATTTTGGCGTATTTGCCCGACACCGCGCTAGTTAAATCAGCATTAGATCGGTTAATAAAAAAAGTTCGTGATCTTACTGATAGGCCAGTAATTTTGAGCTGGGGGCCGCGATACTTGCATAGTAGCGGGCAGTTGCATAAGGGTGGGCCGAATCAGGGGGTATTTTTGGTGTTGGCGGGTGACACCGGGCGGGATAAGGTAATACCAGGTAAATCTTATGGGTTCCGAACTTTGTTGATAGCTCAGGCGCAGGGGGACTACAAGGTTCTCAAGGAGAAAAATCGTCGTGCGACATACATAAAGGTAATGGATGATCTGGTCAGTGATTTGGATAAGCTGTTGCTGTAGGTTGCTAAAGACAGTCTGAAAGCAGCTCGAGTAATTCATTTTCCATTTCTAATGCATCTTTTCGGCCACATTCTATTAGTTCGCGGCAGAAACTCTTTTCAAACATTAGGTATGAAATAAAGCGTCGACTAGTCCCTTTTTCCATACCGACAAGTTTGAGCAAATTTCTTAATGCACGGGGTAGGTTTCCATAGTGCTGTTCTGCAATGGATGCGATATCGACTGATGGTGAAATAACAGTGTGCTCAATAGTATTAAATTTAACCGCTTCAGATGGAACACCATCCGGCACATGCTCAAGCGTTGAATTTATTCGTTCAAGGCGCTCGATATCCGAATGCATCGAGTTTAGGAATAAGGTATCCATGATGTAACCCGCAATTTGCCCTACGGTTGGATGGCTAATTGATTCTTGCTCCGTAGTGTCGCCTTCTGCTCGTACGCCCACTATCAACACTTTTAACGCTCCTAAATGAAGAGCTGGGCTAATCGGCGCATTCTGCCGCATTGAACCGTCACCAAAATATTCGTCATTCAGTAAAACTGGCGGGAAAACAATAGGAATCGCCGATGATGCCATTAGGTGTTCGACATTGATTAGATCAGCTACCCCATCTCGGCGGACTCGAGACCATGGTTCAAGCGTATCAGTACCGGCAAAAAATGAAGCGGACCGACCACTAGTGTAGCTGCACGCCGTTACGGAAAGAGCGGACAAGTGCCCTTTAGCAACTTGCGATTGAATTTGATCGAAGTCAATTCTATCGCTAAGAAGATCGCGCAGAGGAGCGTTATCGAGCAATGACTGCGGTCCATTTTTTGGATCACCCATCCCGATTGACGCCCATCCCCAGCGAGCAACACGAGACATCAGCCCCCAGGGTTTAGTTTGAAATACGTGATGAGGCTCAAAGTTACTCCATACGTCAATAAGTTTGGCTACACCTTGGTGAAAATTGTCAGCGTCAGCAGCAAGTGCTGCGGCATTTATGGACCCCGCCGAGGTACCAGATATTATAGGGAAATAGGCACCCTTTTTGCGCGGTAATATTTCGGCAAGTCCTTTTAATACGCCAACTTGATAAGCCGCTCTGGCACCACCGCCACTAAGTACCAGCGCTGTAGAGGGATTCGAAGTATTGTGATCAGGCACTCGACTAATTTCTTGGCTATCCCTATCCAACAGAGGGGATATCACCAATGCGGCTAATGCGGCTCCTGATTAGTTTGGATCGCTCTGCGGTGTTTGGGTCTTTTAGCTTTACGAGTTCTACCTTGGGCATCACGGGTTTTGTGATACTTTTAGCGGGTTTGGCGACACTGGTACTCCTGAGGGAGCTTGTTTTGGAGTCTCTTGAGCCGCGCCTGTTACGTTGCGGAGGTTCAATAATAACCATATCTTTGGCCAGAAAATCTTCGTAATTGCGCTCGACGGGGAGTTTGTGCCCGGTGTATTTCTCTATATCTGCCGCATGCATGCCAAAAGTTTCACAGATCAAGCTTATGGCTATTCCGGTGGCTCCAGCACGAGCGGTTCTACCAATTCTATGCACATAGTCTTCAGCATCCTGTGGTAAATCAAAATTTATAACCAGTCCGACATCTTGAATGTGCAAGCCGCGAGCGGCAACATCCGTTGCTATCAACGTATTAATTTCACCAGATTTAAACTTTTTTAGAAGCGCTTCACGTTTTCTTTGAGGAACGTCACCCGAAAGCATGCCGTTTTCAAAACCATTGGCATTTAATGTCGCCTGAATTTGTTCGGCCATCCGCTTGGTGTTTATGAATACCAGGCACCGTAACCCGGCGTGCGCTTGAAGAAGCCCCATCAATAATGGCAGTTTATCTGGATTGGAAGGCAAGTATGCTTTCTCAGTTACCAGCTCCGCAGTTATTTTTTCGGTTTCAACGACCACCGACTCAGGGCTTGCCATATGTTCGTAAGCAAGTTCTTTCACTCGCAGGGATAGAGTTGCTGAGAACATCAAGCTCAATCGAGCTTCTGCTAGTGACATTGCTCGAAACAAATAGCGTATGTCATTAATAAAGCCTAGATCGAACATTCTGTCAGCCTCGTCAAGCACCATGACTTCCAGTTTTTTGATATTGAATACGCCCTGTTTAAAATAGTCGATAATTCGACCAGGAGTTCCTATCAAAACATCTACGCCTGCTTCCAGCTGTTCGCGTTGTTTTTGGTAATCCGTACCGCCATAGGCAAGGCCAAGCTTTAGGCCGGTATGTATATTTAAGGGCTTGGCATCTTCGTGTATCTGTATTGCAAGCTCTCTGGTCGGGGCTAGAATTAGTGCACGCAATTGGGGGGTTGGCTTCTCCTTTATTTCGGTCTTTAGCAGGTGATGGAATGTGGCGATTAAAAATGCAGCGGTTTTCCCAGTGCCAGTTTGCGCTTGCCCGGCGACATCGATACCCTGTAACGCTATGGGTAACGCGAGAGCTTGAATTGGAGTGCAGTATTCGAAGCCAGTTTCTTTAATTCCGTTTAGCACAGGTTCACAGATATCCAGGCCAGCAAATGTTTGTGTACTTAAGTGCTTAGCATTATCGGCCAGTGTTTGTTGAGCCGTCGATTTTATTTCGTTGGTGAAAGTTTTGAGCTCAACGTTCTCTTCGTGCCCACCTTCGCTTTCATCGTCAGATGCTGGTTGGCTTTCCACCTTGTCGTCAATACCAATCTTGTCTAAAGCAGGTGACTTTTCTGTGGACATATTATCGTCAATGATAATTTTGGCAGGTTTTGAATTAGCCTCTTTGTTATCGGTATGTTTATCGCTCACTTGAAATCCTCAGGGTTTAACCCTATTTGTGTGATATATACTTGCAATGTGTTGATGATTGCCGTCAAAATAAACGTCGGTCACAAACTATTATATAGTGAGCGACCTCAATATTGCGGAGTGCGACAAGGCGTTGCTTCGCAGTAATTACTAATTCTAACCGATACTGATCTAACTGATACTGATTATGTCCAATACACTCAAGATTTCTGATGATTCTTTTGATGCCGAAGTTATTGCCAGCACTGAACCAGTGCTGGTCGATTACTGGGCCGAATGGTGTGGACCGTGCAAAATGGTGGCCCCCGTACTCGAAGAGCTCGCGGCCACCTACACCGGCCGCTTAAAGGTGGCTAAATTAAATATTGATGAAAACTCTGGCACACCACCAAAGTATGGTATTCGCGGAATCCCAACCCTAATGATTTTCAAAAACGGAGAAGTAGCGGCTACCAAGGTTGGTGCATTGAGTAAGTCTCAGTTAATTACTTTTATTGACGAAAATATTTAGCACTAGCGATATTCTTAGCGTTAGAGAATAAATACGCAGCACCTCAGTGTGGTTTTAGGGGCAGCCCCGACAGTGCAGGGCCTCATGTTGGCGCTGGACCCCCGTATGAAGCCGTGGTAACGTTCTTTAGTTGGGAGATAATCCGCCCTCAGTTGTTGGGCTATGCTAGTGGGGTCTGTACGAAACAGGCCATAACAAAGATTCTCAGCAAGCTTTTAATATAATTCTAGATTTACCTTCCTGGGCTTTATACATCTCTGTTCAGGATTTCCTACCTTAGCCTATCTGGCACACCTAATTAATTATGTCTGTATCCCTCGCTGAATTAAAGAAGAAGCCACCCACAGAACTTGCAGAAATCGGTCGAAGCCTAGAGCTCGATGGAATTGGCCGTATGCGCAAGCAGGATCAAATATTTACCGTATTAAAAGCTTACGCAAAGGCCGGTGAGGATATTAGTGGTGAGGGCGTGGTAGAAATATTGCAAGACGGGTTTGGTTTTCTGCGTTCCGCGGATAGCTCTTACTTGGCTGGGCCGGACGATATTTATGTTTCACCGAGCCAAATTAGGCGATTTAATTTACGCACTGGCGATACGGTACACGGCTTAATACGACCACCTAAAGAATCGGAGCGATATTTTGCTTTGCTAAAGGTTGAAACAATCAACTATCAACCACCAGAAGAAGCTAAAAATAAAATACTTTTTGAAAATCTAACTCCATTGCATCCGGACGAGCGCATGCGTCTGGAAATGGGAAATGGATCCTCAGAAGACCTGTGTGGCAGAGTGATCGATTTGATCGCTCCGCTTGGCAAGGGGCAGCGTGGATTGATTGTGTCTTCACCAAAGAGTGGTAAAACAGTGATGTTACAGCAGGTTGCACAGGCGATCGTGCATAACAATCCGGATTGTGAATTAATTGTGTTACTGATTGACGAGCGCCCGGAGGAAGTTACTGAAATGCAGCGCTCAGTTCGTGGTGAAGTGATTTCGTCAACCTTTGATGAGCCTGCTATGCGACATGTGCAAGTTGCCGAAATGGTAATAGAAAAGGCTAAACGATTGGTGGAGCATAAAAAAGACGTTATAATTTTGCTCGATTCTATTACCCGTTTAGCACGTGCGTATAACACCGTCGCACCTGCTTCAGGGAAGGTACTTACCGGTGGTGTTGATGCGAATGCACTGCAGCGACCTAAAAGGTTCTTTGGGGCGGCTCGAAATATCGAGGAAGGAGGAAGCTTAACAATTTTAGCCACAGCCTTAATTGATACTGGGTCTAAGATGGATGAAGTTATTTACGAGGAGTTTAAGGGTACCGGTAACTCAGAAATACATCTCGATCGAAAGGTCGCTGAGAAGCGAGTATATCCGGCAATTATTGTTAATAAATCGGGGACCCGAAAGGAAGAATTATTGACGGATCCGACGGAACTACAGCGCATCTGGTTGTTACGGAAATTGTTACACCCGATGGACGATGTGACGGCGATAGAGTTTTTGTTAGATAAGCTGAAGTCGACCAAGAGTAATGCCGAGTTTTTTAGTGCAATGAAACGATAGGCTCGCCTAGGAGTTGGGGGGTCTTGCTTGTTAGGCTGAGTTGGATTACCATCCGCGCCCAATTGAAATGCGATCGACGGTACATCATCGTCATCCACAGCATTACAGAGAGAATCATGAAAGCTGATATCCATCCAAACTATTCAGAAATGAAAATAACGTGCGCTTGCGGACATGCAATCGATACTCGATCAACTTTAGGTCAGGATTTAACTGTAGAAATATGTTCTGCGTGCCATCCGTTTTATACAGGACAGCAGAAGGTAATGGATACTGCCGGCCGCGTCGGTCGATTTCAGGAAAGATACGGGCGGAAGAAGTAGTTCGCCAGTATTCCCGCTGTCAGAATGGACAGCTAGAAATAAATTGTCGAAAAGCACCCTTTGGGGTGCTTTTTTATTGCTAAGATTTTGTTATTTGGAATTTTAGGTAAATACTTGGTTGGCGCATGGAAATATGAGTATTAATAACGTGTTGGTTATTGGCGGACATGATCCTGCCGGTGGTGCTGGAATAATGGCTGATGCCCAAACTATCTGTGCACTGGGAGCGCACCAGTTACTGCCATAAGTGTACTCACTGATTAAGGCACGCATCTTGTTAGTGGTTTTAAGACCGTCGACATTGAATTGGTGTCGCATCAGTGGTGTATTTGATATCAGGTCAAGTTAGGTGTCGTCTGATCTTCGAGAGAAAAATGTTGTTTTAGAGTCTATACGCGAAAAAGCGTTGTCATTTAGTCAAGAGTGGAGTCGATGTGAGCAGATTTGAGCAAGCGAAAAAATATATTCCGGGCGGTGTAAATTCACCGGTTCGGGCGTTTAATGGTGTAGGGGGAGAGCCAGTGTTTATTGATCGGGCGCTCGGCGCTCGAGTTTGGGATGCCGACGGAAAGCCACACATTGATTATGTTGGCAGTTGGGGTCCGATGATTTTGGGACATGCGCACCCTGAGGTAATCGGTGCTGTAATAGAAGTCGCTAGTAAAGGATTAAGTTTTGGCGCGCCAACTGAAATTGAAACGCAGCTTGCACAGAAAATATGCCAACTCATACCTTCGATCGATAGAGTACGTATGGTTAGCTCTGGAACGGAAGCGACTATGAGCGCTATACGTCTAGCGCGTGGATTTACCAATCGAGATAAAATCGTCAAGTTTGAAGGTTGTTATCACGGGCACTCAGATAGTCTGTTAGTAAAAGCTGGCTCAGGGGCTTTGACTATGGGCGTACCAACGTCGCCAGGCGTACCGGCTTCGTTAGCAGAACATACGATTACGCTTAACTATAACGATATTGAACAGGTTCGAGATGTGTTCGATGAAATTGGCGAACAGATTGCGGCTGTAATTGTAGAACCTGTAACCGGCAATATGAATGTTATTCCGCCTAACCCTGGGTTTCTTTCAGGCTTACGTGAAGTTTGTACTAATTATGGCGGTGTTTTGATCTTCGATGAGGTGATGACAGGATTTAGAGTGGCCTTGGGTGGGGCTCAAGGCCTTTACGAGGTACGTCCGGATTTGACAGCGTTTGGAAAAGTAATTGGTGGCGGCATGCCGGTTGGTGCATTTGGTGGTCGTGACGAGATCATGTCTTGTATAGCACCGGATGGCCCAATTTATCAGGCCGGCACATTGTCAGGAAACCCTATTGCTATGGCTGCGGGATTAAAAACGATTGAACTTGTTTCGCGTGAAGGGTTTTATCAGGAATTGGAATTGAAAGTGAAGTCGCTAACGGAAGGTATATTGGGGGTAGCTGAAGATGCAAACATCCCGATGCTTGCTCAAAGCGTTGGGGGTATGTTTGGTTTATTCTTTTCTGATAAGCCACGGATACAGACGTTTTCTGAGGTTATGAGTTGTGACGGTGAACGATTCAAGAAGTTTTTTCACCTTATGTTGGAGAATGGTGTGTACTTGGCCCCATCTGCTTTTGAGGCTGGATTTATTTCTGAAGCGCACACTGATGAAGATATAAAACAGACGATTGATGCCGCAGAAATTAGCTTGGGGTCAATCGTATAAGAACTTTAATATAGTTTAGTTGGAATTTATCGGCTTGATGATTTGGATCGTGAGTGGATATTTAAACGCTTTGCCTTGCAGTGATTTATAAGCAGCATATAGGGCGAATATCAGGTGCAGTAAAAATAAGCCCGCCAACATCAAGAAGCCGATGTACAAGTAAAACATAAACGCAGAAAGCAATATATAAAGTGTTAAACTAAGCTGAAAGTTAAGGCACTCGAGCCCTTCCTGGTTTAGTTTAGGCGATTCGTGCCGGCCAAAAGCCCAGATTAAATAGGGAAATATCAGGTTTCCAAGGGGTAAGCCTACCCACACCGTTAGTGCGGACAAGTGACACCATAGTAATTTGAATCGAGAGTCTTTTTCTCGGTTATCTGGTGGTTGAAGGACTACGTGACGGTCCAGTCGAAGCAATATAATCATTCCGCCGAGTGCAACCATTAAGCCAGCGCATATTAGGGTTATGGCGGTCAATGATGATGCAGGGTGCCGAAATAAGAAAAATCGAAGGGTTTGAACCATAGCTACGCTAACGAGTATTAGGCCAATACCTAAGCCACCAAAAGCCCAGCTTTTTTTATTCAGGTTCAAAATGCGCACCAATGTATAGCGTGTTAAAAGCACTAAATCATGCAGTGGTTGGAGAGCTTCAGTACTAATACTTTTATATTGTCAGGATACTTACTTGTTAGTGAGTATGCCGAACTGATCGACAGAATGATAATTTCCGTAAACAGTATTTTCTCATAGATTCATAACAAGAACTGGAAAGGACGCGTGTTGGTCTATATAATCCGCGCACTTATCCTGACGGGCGTTGCGAAAGTCTCTGTCAAGAACCTTCCAGGCTCGGGCATATAAATACAACAGCGCTCATTTTTTAACATTAGCTTATGTCGGGAAATGAGTCTACGAGAACTCCTGTTCTAGCAAATATATACGCCAGTACCGGCTTGAGGAATCCCATGAGTAGAAGTTACCTTTTTACCTCTGAATCCGTTTCAGAAGGTCATCCCGATAAAGTTGCCGATCAAATTTCCGATACTGTTCTTGATTTATTGTTAGAGCAGGACTCGGGGTCACGAGTAGCTTGTGAAACGATGGTTAATACCGGCATGGTCGTGCTATCTGGAGAGATTACTACCAAAGGGCGCTTGGACGGTGTAACTGAGGCCGTCCGTGAAACGATCAAAGAAATTGGCTATGACTCGTCCGAAATGGGATTTGACCATGCGAGTTGTGCAGTTATTGTTGCGCTTGATAAACAATCTGCCGATATAGCTCAAGGTGTTAACGAAGGTGAAGGGTTAGATCTTGAGCAAGGTGCGGGTGATCAGGGATTAATGTTTGGTTATGCGTGTACCGAAACGGATGTATTAATGCCGGCACCTATAACTTTTTCGCATCGCCTGGTTAAACAACAGGCAGATGTTCGGAAATCGGGTTCATTGACCTGGCTACGACCCGATGCAAAGTCTCAGGTAACGATGCGCTATTTGGATGGAAAGCCGGTTTCAGTAGATACCGTTGTTCTCTCAACGCAGCATGATGATGATATTTCTCATAAAAATCTGCAAGAAGCTATCATCGAAGAGGTCATTAAACCAATAATACCGACTAATTTGGTTACTAAAGATACCCGCTATTTGGTTAATCCTACCGGTCGTTTTGTTATTGGAGGTCCGGTTGGCGATTGTGGTTTAACCGGTAGAAAAATTATTGTCGATACTTACGGCGGCGCGGCACACCACGGTGGCGGCGCTTTTTCAGGTAAAGACCCATCCAAGGTGGATCGCTCTGCAGCGTATGCCAGTCGTTATGTTGCAAAGAATATTGTTGCGGCTGGCTTAGCAGATCGCTGTGAGGTACAGGTAGCCTACGCCATTGGTGTAGCTGACCCGGTGAGTTTAATGGTTAATACCTTTGGAACAGGCACTATTGCGGAAGAAAAAATTGAAGCATTGATCGATGCTCATTTCGACTTACGACCAAAAGCAATTATTCAAACGCTTGATTTGTTACGACCAATTTATCGAAAGAGTGCGGCTTATGGGCATTTTGGCCGAACCGAATCTGAGTTTACCTGGGAGCGAACTGACAAAGCTGAAGCATTGCGTGACGCTGCGCATGCATCCTAGATTATGAAATATTGGTTGTAAATATCAGTTCGGTTTCAACATATACTAGTATGAAAGTTAATCTAACTTAGAGACACGTGAATGAGTGACGACCTTCAGTTACTGCCCGAAGACGCTCCAATAGAAGATTTTCTGACGTATAAAATTCGCGTTCTGTACTTATTGTCGGGTCGTAGGGTCACACGCTATTTGGCTGGACGGTTTGACCTCTCGCTTATCGAATGGTGGCTTTTGGGCCAACTGGCGGTACATGCTCCTTCCACCGTATCAGACATGGTGGGCTTGACTATGCATGATAAGGCGCAAGTTAGTCGAGGCTTGCGTAGTTTACATAACCGCGGGTATGCTGTGCGTGAAGAGCACCCAGATGATGCGCGCAGTATATTTTATAATATTACAAACCATGGAATGGATGTGTATAAAGAAATACTCCCACACCGAGTAGCTGCTCAGCGTGATTTACTAAAGGTGTTGGGTGGTGAGGAGCTGCAGGTTGTTGATCGAGCACTAACAAAGCTGATTGAGCACCTGGCTAAGGAGACTCAAATTACTTGAGTATTTAACTTAAATTAATTTTCGAGCTTTAAATATGCAAAGAAGGTTTATAGGAATTCTGAGTTTAGTCTCTATTTTGCTGACGGCATGCGGTGGCACTGGAGATAGTTCCTCTGGAGGGGGAGGCGAGCAGCCAGAATCGAATCCGATAGCGGGAACATTTACTGGCTCTCAAACAAAAACGGTTACATATAGCGTGTCTGGAATAACCGTGAGTGAAATAGAAACAACACCGTTTAGGCTGGATGTGAATTCTGTGGGAAATACAGTAACGATAGTCGATGAGGGTTTTCAGGCTGCGGGGCCAATCGTTGACGGTCGGTTTAGCGTCTCCGCTGACTCTTTATTTACTCGGGGAACGCTAAGTTGTGATGGCGTTGCTACGTATACGGGCAGCGTTGCCGCAACCGATACGAATGGTGATGTCATTGCAGATTATCTATGTACCGACGACACTAGGTTTCCAGAATATTCGCCGTTCTCTGGAGGTGAGGCAGGAACATTTACCGGCAGTAAATAGAATCCCAAGCAAGTAGTTGATTCTAAAAGTATCAGGTTAATAATCTGGTCGAGTAAAAATCAGATTTTAAAATTAGCGCTGTATAGGTGCTGGTAATACGCTTCATCAATACGTATAATCCCGCCCGACAACGACTTGAGGAGCGCTGCAAGATTCACGCTATTATTTAGTTACTTTTAAAAGTAATACCAATAGTAGAGGGTCTCAGGCTCAAGTAACGAAATTTCGCCCGCGTAATATTGCGGACTCGAACGGTGCTCGTTTTTCATCGACTGGAGCTGAAAAATGAGCGTAAATCTAGCGCCCTCTTCTGATTTTACTGATTATCACGTAGCGAATATTGATCTTGCTGGTTTTGGCCGGAAGGAAATTGCTATTGCCGAAACTGAAATGCCTGGCCTAATTGCTACACGTGAAGAATTCCGTAGCCAGCAGCCGTTAAAAGGAGCAAAGATCACAGGCTCTTTGCATATGACGATTCAAACCGCCGTATTGATTGAAACTTTGGCGGCTTTGGGTGCTAAAATTCGCTGGGCATCCTGTAATATTTTTTCTACCCAAGACCATGCTGCGGCAGCAATCGCTGCTCAAGGCATTCCGGTATTTGCCTATAAAGGCGAATCGCTAGAGGAGTACTGGGATTACTCACATCGCATCTTTGACTGGGCGGGGGACACTGGTCCAAATATGATTCTTGACGATGGTGGAGACGCTACATTGCTGCTTATTCTTGGAAGTAAGGCAGAAAAAGACCCTAGCGTGCTTGATAACCCTGAAAGTGAAGAAGAAACATATCTTTATGCGGCGATTAAAGCTCAGCTTGAGAAAGACGGTAGTTGGTATTCAAAACGTTTGTCCGGGATTAAGGGAGTTACTGAAGAAACTACTACTGGCGTGGCTCGGTTATACCAAATGCGCGACCGTGGAGAATTGCCGTTCCCTGCAATCAACGTTAATGATTCAGTTACTAAGTCGAAGTTCGATAATTTGTACGGTTGCCGGGAATCTTTGGTTGATGCAATAAAGCGTGCTACCGACGTAATGATAGCGGGCAAAGTGGCTGTTGTTGCAGGTTATGGTGATGTTGGTAAGGGTTCAGCCCAGTCATTAGCCAGTCTGGGAGCTATTGTAAAAATTACCGAGATTGATCCTATATGTGCCCTTCAGGCCGCGATGGAAGGTTTCCAGGTGGTGACAATGGATGACGTTGTCAGTGAAGCAGATATATTCGTGACTACCACGGGTAATTTCAACATTATTACTCATGATCATATGGCGAAAATGAAGAATCAGGCAATCGTTTGTAATATTGGCCATTTTGACAATGAAATTGATGTGGCTGGCTTAGAGCACTGCGAATGGGAGACTATTAAAGATCAGGTTGACCATGTGATTTTTCCGGATGGCAAGCGCATTATTTTACTTGCCCAAGGCCGCTTAGTGAATCTAGGTTGTGGTACGGGCCATCCAAGTTTTGTAATGTCTAATTCATTTACTAATCAGACATTAGCGCAAATGGAAATTTTTAATAATCCTGGCAAATATGATAATGACGTCTATGTTTTACCAAAGCTTCTCGATGAGAAAGTTGCCAGACTTCACTTGGAGAAAATCGGTGCAAAGTTGACTGTACTCACGCAGGAGCAAGCAGACTACATTAACGTTAAAGTAGGGGGCCCATATAAGCCTGAGCCTTATAGATATTAAACTAGCGCGGCTTGCAGCGGGTCGATGGCGACCCCTTGCAGTCATTTTTTGGTTGGTATATCCCCACATACGAGTCGTGAGTTGACAAATAAGCCCGAAATAAGCTTTGAGTTTTTCCCGCCAAAAACAGAGCGGGGAGTTACAAACCTAAATAAGGTGCGTGGTGAACTGGATGCTTTAGCACCTTCTTTCTATTCGGTGACATTTGGTGCGGGAGGTGGTACGCGTGAAGGAACATTTGACGCGGTTAAAAGCATTATTAACTCGGGGGGCGATGCTGCGCCACACATATCTTGTATCGGTGCTTCCAAGGATAGTATTCGTGAGCTGCTCAGAAAATACAGTGATATCGGAGTCAAGCGCTTGGTGGCATTGCGTGGTGACCGGCCATCGGGTATGGTCGAATTAGGCGATTTTGCGTATGCAAATGAGTTAGTAACATTTATTCGAGCTGAGACTGGCGATCAGTTTTTGATCGAGGTTGCAGCTTATCCGGAATATCATCCCGAATCCGCAGATCCCGTGACGGACCTGCTGAATTTTAAACGTAAAGTTGAAGCCGGTGCACATTCGGCGATTACGCAGTATTTCTTCAATGCAGATGCATATTTCGCGCTTGTCGATAGTGCCATCCAGGCAAATATAAAAGTGCCAATCGTGCCGGGTATAATGCCGATTACAAATTTTGTTCAACTTGCTCGCTTTTCAGATATTTGCGGTGCTGAAATTCCTCGCTGGCTACGAAGCCGCCTTCAGCAATATCAGCATGATGCGGACGCATTGAAGGATTTTGGCGCTGAGGTGATTACGACATTGTGTGATTGTTTGCTGGAGGGCGGCGCGCCAGGAATTCATTTTTACACTCTTAATAAAGCAAACCCAACGATTGAAATTTGTAAACGTCTCGAGCTGGCTTAGAGGCTGTTTACTTGTCTGCAACAGAGGAAAAGGTTAGTAGAATAAATCGTACTGCGCTATTACGAGCTGCATTAGCCCGCAAAATCCTCGTGCTCGACGGTGCAGTGGGGACCATGATCCAAAACAAAAAACTCGAAGAACAAGACTATCGTGGTGATCGTTTCAAAGATTGGCATATATTGTTAAGAGGCATGAATGATTTGCTGGTACTTACACAGCCCGAGATCATCTTAGGTATTCATCAGGACTATCTCGAAGCCGGTGCTGACATAATAGAAACCAATAGTTTTAATTCTACGCCCAGTGATTTGGGACGTTATGAGTTATCCGAATTTGCCTATGAGATAAACCAAGAGGCCGCCAAGTTAGCCAGAGTGGCCGCCGATGACTTTAGTACACAAAAAAACCCCCGGTTCGTTGCCGGCGTATTGGGGCCGAATCAAAAAACTGCATCCGTGTCGGTAGATGTTAATGATCCAGGCGCGAGGGCTACTACTTTTGACCAATTGGTTGAGGATTATGGCGTTGCACTCCGGGGTTTGATCGACGGAGGTGCTGATATTATTTTAATAGAAACAGTTTTCGATACACTAAACGCGAAAGCGGCAGTATTTGCTACCAAGCAGTATTTCGATGATCGCGATGTAGAACTACCCATCATGATTTCTGGCACAATTACCGATCAGAGTGGCAGAACGTTAAGTGGGCAAGTAACAGAGGCCTTTTATAATAGTTTGCAGCATGCAAACCCTCTAAGTATTGGTTTAAATTGTGCCCTCGGACCTGAAGATTTGCGCCAATACGTTCAAGAGTTATCAAGAATTTCAAGAACCGCTGTTTCTGCACACCCTAATGCGGGTATGCCAAATGAAATAGGCGAGTACGACATGACTCCCGATGAAATGGCTGAAAATATCAAGGAATGGGCAAGTAGTGGTTTTGTGAATATTGTGGGTGGCTGCTGTGGATCTACCCCTGGTCATATTGAAGCGATCGCAAATGCAGTAGCAAATATCCCACCGCGCGAGGTGCTTTTGGTTGAAGGGCTTAAATGAGTAAGACCATTGTAAAAGAGATGAGACTCTCAGGTTTGGAGCCATTTCGGATTGGAGACCAGAGTCTGTTCGTTAATGTGGGCGAACGTACCAACATTACCGGGTCTGCAAAATTCAGAAGGTTAATCAAGGAAGGTGATTACGACGCCGCTCTGGAGGTGGCGCGTGATCAGGTTGAGAGTGGCGCGCAAATTATTGACGTTAATATGGACGAAGGCCTAATCGACTCAAAAGCAGTGATGGTGACTTTTTTAAATTTAATGGCAGCTGAGCCTGATATCGCTAGAGTACCAGTGATGGTGGATTCTTCTAAGTGGGAGGTGATTGAGGCGGGGCTTAAATGCTTACAAGGCAAGGGTATCGTAAATTCTATTTCGCTTAAGGAGGGTGAAGAGCCTTTCATTAAGCAAGCTAAACTGATCATGCGTTATGGTGCAGCTGTTGTTGTGATGGCATTTGACGAAGTGGGTCAAGCGGACACCAAGGAACGTAAGGTCGAGATTTGTGAACGAGCGTATAAGATACTTGTAGAGCGCGTAGGGTTTGCTCCCGAAGATATAATTTTTGATCCCAATATCTTTGCCGTCGCGACAGGAATTGATGAGCATAATAATTATGCTGTTGATTTTATTGAGGCTACGCGTGAAATAAAGCAACGGCTTCCATACGTCAAGGTTTCCGGCGGTGTATCTAATGTAAGCTTTTCGTTTCGTGGTAATGACACGCTGCGCGAGGCAATCCATTCTGTATTTTTGTACTACGCTATTCAGGCGGGCATGGATATGGGTATTGTAAATGCCGGTCAGCTTGCGGTATATGATGACTTACCAGAAGAGCTTCGTGCAAAAGTTGAGGCGGTTATTCTCAATACCCATTCGGGCGCTACCGAGGAGCTGTTAGCAATAGCAGGTGATTATCGAAGCGATGGCGTGAAGGTTGATAAGACCAGAGACTTGGAATGGCGTAGTTGGGCAGTGGAAAAACGGCTTTCTCACTCTTTAGTAAAAGGTATAGCCGATTTTATCGAAGAGGATACTGAACAGGCTAGGCTTACCATTGATCGTCCTATTCAGGTGATCGAAGGTCCACTGATGGACGGTATGAACGTTGTTGGTGATTTATTTGGCGCTGGCAAAATGTTTCTACCTCAAGTGGTCAAGTCCGCACGAGTAATGAAAAAATCTGTTGCATGGCTGTTGCCTTTTATTGAGGGTGACAAACAAGATGGAGAAAAACGGTCTAACG
Source organism: Arenicellaceae bacterium (assembly GCA_029246505.1). Taxonomy (GTDB): domain Bacteria; phylum Pseudomonadota; class Gammaproteobacteria; order Arenicellales; family Arenicellaceae; genus UBA10349. Next base: position 112,108 of record JAQWNC010000015.1, on the reverse strand, counting down.
GTAAAATTCTTATGGCCACGGTAAAAGGTGATGTGCATGATATAGGCAAGAATATTGTCAGTGTCGTTTTGCAGTGTAATAACTTTGAGGTTATTGATCTTGGCGTGATGGTGTCGGCAGAAAAGATTTTGATAACTGCGAAAGAAAAGGAATGCGATATTATTGGCCTTTCGGGGCTTATAACTCCCTCACTTGATGAAATGGTACACGTGGCAAAGGAAATGCAGCGTCAGAAATTTAAACTTCCATTGATGATCGGGGGTGCGACCACCTCTCGGCTACACACTGCCCTTAAGATAGAGCCTAATTATCAGAATGACCAGGTTATTCATGTTACCGACGCATCGCGGGCAGTAGGCGTAGCACAGAAATTACTGATACCCGACACTAAGGGCGCTTACGTTGCTGCTATTCGGGATGAATACGAGCACGTGCGGCAACGCCGTGCCAGTACTGCAAACGTAAGAAAATCTATTTCGCTTGTTGCAGCGCGTGATAATAAGCTAGATATTGATTGGGAAAACTACCAACCCCCCAAACCTAAAAAATTGGGCCTTCAGGTTTTTGAGGACTATCCACTGGAAGAGCTACGGGACCTTATCGATTGGACGCCATTTTTTATAGCCTGGGAGCTTGCGGGGAAGTACCCGCGCATTCTTAATGATGCGGTCGTTGGTGAAGAGGCACGAAAATTACATGTAGATGCTATGCATATGCTCGACAAAATTATTGATGAGAAATGGTTAACGGCTAACGCAGTGATCGGATTTTATCCTGCCAATAGTATCGATGATGATATTGAACTTTACAGCGATGATAGCCGTAACGAAACGCTTACAATGCTTCATCATTTACGCCAGCAAGACCAGAAAAAAGGAAATCAGTTTAATTATTGTTTGTCAGACTATATTGCGCCTAAAGAGGCCGGTAAGTTAGATTATATTGGCGCCTTTGCCTGCGCAACTGGTGGAGATATTGAGTCGAAGTTGGCAGAATTTGAGGCTAACCACGATGACTATCAGTCGATAATGTTAAAGGCTCTGGCTGATCGATTAGCTGAGGCGTTCGCCGAACTTTTGCACGAGAAAGTACGTAAGGAATATTGGGCTTACGCTGTCGAAGAAGAATTGCAAAATGAAGATATTATTAAGGAGCGTTATATAGGTATTAGGCCTGCGCCAGGTTATCCGGCCTGCCCAGACCATACTGAAAAAGCTACCTTATGGAAGCTTCTACAGCCAGATCAAAATGCGGGTATCACGATTACTGAGAGTTTTGCGATGCTGCCGACTGCGGCGGTCAGTGGTTGGTATTTTTCTCATCCGGACAGTCGGTATTTTGCAGTGACCAGATTACAGGACGATCAAATTGAAGATTATGCAAGGCGTAAGAATATGCCGAAGGAAAAGGTTGAGCGTTGGCTCGGTAGTGTTATCGCGGATTAGCGAAGTTAGTGATTAGAGGCTAGACTATTTCGTAACAAGGCTCATATTTGCCAGACGCTTTCATTTGGCCTTGCTTTATAAATTGGGCTAACAATGTATCCAGATTGCTCATTATCTCGGCATCACCACGGATCTTGAATACCCCCGTTAGATTGAATCGAATCTACAACTGAAGGCTTTACGTTGCCAGCGACGGTGGACGAGAACATTTATCGTAAGTTAACTGCTAGTTGCGCCGGGGTTGAAGATCTAGATAGTTTGAGTTGAGCTACGTTGTTGTGTGACGGTACGAACTTAGTTTGTAGTTTTTGTGAATTTTTAAATACCAATTAAATAGCTGTGTATTTTCGGAAATGTTCTGCGCCAAATATTTTGACGCCACCGTGGGATCGCTAATAATAATTTGATAGTACGATTTTGCGGATTTTGGCCCGGTTAAAACCAGGGGCGTTAATTGTTTGCGGTTATTTTCATTTACTAGAATGCAAAGTAAGTAGAGGATTTCTTCGGCGGTACCGACCCCACTGAGAAATACTATGACTCCATTAGCCAGACGAATAAAAGCTTCCAGTCCTTTTTCGATATCAAGTATGACTGCCAGGTTGTTCACTATCGCGTTAGGCGCTTCTGCAACGATATTTCCAGGCTCTGATATTCCCATATATCGGCTAGACAGAAGCCGTTGCTTGGCATGTGCGATTGCTGACCTTTCATTGGGTCTTTCATAGCGCCGCTGCCACAGCCGGTATAAATGTCAAAACCACGAAGGCCTAATTGATAGCCCAGCTCTTTGAGGTAGTCATATTCCTGCGCGCTGATAGCGTGGCCGCCTGAACATACCGCTAACGGAGGGCGGGGTTGTTCATCAAGCAATTTAGTATTACGCAGAATTCGAAATACGATATCTGAGGTAGAATCACCTCGTGCGCGCCAGTCGGCGAGCTTATCGCTGACATAAATAATATCTCTTAGTACCGCGTAAAGATGTTCACGGATACCTTCAATAATTTCACCGTCAACAAAAGCGTTCGATGGAGGATTTGTGAGTAATAATTTTATTAGTGTTCCGTTATCAACAACTTCTAACTTGAAGCTCTGATTTGATGCCAGTAAATCATTCGCGTTGTCAGCATGTGAGCCAGAACTCAATACGGGTAGCGCACAGTCGCGCAGCAATGGCGCTAAGCCTATTCGCAGATTTAACCAGTTGCGTGGCTTCTACCGACGAGAGTAAATCCATTCGTCCAGAAGGTGGCTAGTCTATTTAACTTAGATAAAAAAACGGTGCCGCAATTGGCACCGTTTTTCATTATAGATTTTATTACCAGCTATATTAAGAGCTTACTTAAATAGGTACCGAATTCCAGCCGACACCATGTCGTCAACTTTATTGTCTTCAATGTCGTCAATAAATGAACGGCCTTCGACAAACCATTGTAGCGGTGTGTTTCCGATATTTGATCCACCGTGTATAAAGATTGAGCCATCATCAAAATCACCATCATCGATATTCCATACACCTATGCCGCCACCGATGAAGCCACTGCCACCAACGCTTTTCTCAAGCCCAATGTCGAGAAATAAATTATTTTCGGGATAGATATTTCCTTGATTTATACCGTCGCGGCTAATGTAACCGCCTTGTACAAACAAGCTTAAGGTTTCGTTAATTGGGCTCAGAATTCCTGCTTTTATACCTGTGACACCAGATGAATCACGTATGCCCATATTCAAGGCTTGTTCGAAACGTAAGCGGGTTTCTGTACCGTAGAACGCACCTATATAAGGAATGAGAACACTCTTGGATGCAACTGCAGCTGCAGCGATAGTGGCAGAGGCTCTAGCCACGCCAGTTCCACATTGTTCGGGGGCCTCAGCCTCCAGAGAGTAAGAACCAGCTGGAAGGACTCCACTCCAGCAGCTATTGTCATCAAGCACAAGTGTTTGTGTTTGGCCAGATGGATAAACCAGCTTCAAAGCAGCGCCTTCATCTGAACACACGGTTAAAGTATCGCCTGATATAGACGTGGTTAGATTTGGTTGGCCAACGGCTACCGGACTAGACGCAATTAAGGATACATTGCAGCAGGCGTTAGGGATTACAATTTGGTGCTGTTGACAGTTTGAAACAACGTTGACCTCAAATCCCTCAAACGCTTCACTACCAGCCCAACGTCGGTAGGGTAATGCTGCTTCGCTACCGCTTTGACGCGCCGACATCCATTCAAACTCGGTACCTGGGGCATAAAGTTTTTTGGAGAAATCACCAGCAGCGACCGCATCTATTAAATCTTGTGGATTTCCGGACCACCCGGCACTGGCTAAAATATTCTGAAGAGCTTGTGGGTTGTTTGCAAAAAACGCTTGTAATTCGCCACCTGATTGGATGCCAGGTGTGCATATTGCTTGGTTGGTACCCAATCTCGTTACGTCTTTGTAGACTTGTGCAGAGACCGGTGCAATCGAGGCAATTAGCACGACCCCGATAGCACTAGCAATCCAATGCTTAACTTTTTTAGTATAATTTATGTTCATAATAGTTTTACTTTACTTATGTTTCGATATATTTTCCTCAAAAATGTCATGCTTTTCATAGGCATGAGAGTTAATTCTATCAAGCTATTAGTTAAACGAGTATAAGTTTTTACTAATAGCTCATTAATTTAATTAAATAAATAAGGTTAATCATTGATATTAATAATAAAAAATTGTTTTTAAGTTGAAAGCATCTAACTCGGTACAGTTTCTTTTTAAGTGATCTATGTTTGAGAATTTAAGCATCCTACCGGAAGGCCCCATCGGCGTAATAATGGAGCAGTACCGACAAGATCAGAATATTAATAAAGTTGATTTGGGGGTTGGCGTTTATCGTGATGAAAATGGCAAGTCTCTGTCAATGAAGGCGGTATATCTTGCCGAGCAAAAAGGGGCTAAACGAAAATATAAGCCACTTAAACCAAGTTCCAATTGATCACTAGACCATCACGATCTATCTCTTTCACAATACCGCCCGCTTGCGTAGGGCCTTCTTATTGATCTGAATTTGGTGATAGTCTATTTGTCTTAATAGCTCACCTAGCTTTGAAATAAGGCCGGGCATTACGTGTGTATTTGCCATTGCTCTATACAGTTATGTGGAAGCGATATTTTATTTCCGGTTCAATAGGTTAGCTTTGTACAACTGCTAAATAGTTCCTGTTTAACGTTCCAGGTACTCAAGTTTTCCTTCTTTATCTTTCCAATCTTCCCATTCTGGTAGAGGATCTTTTGATTCGTTAATTACTGGCCAATTTGCTGAAAGCTCGGTATTGAGCGCTAGAAATTCTTCTTTGCCATCCGGTAATTCATCTTCCGAATAAATGGCTTCGACAGGGCACTCGGGTTCGCAAAGCGAGCAGTCAATACATTCATCTGGGTCGATTACCAGCATGTTGGGTCCTTCGTGGAAACAATCCACCGGACAAACTTCAACACAATCAGTTAATTTGCAGCGAATGCAATCGTCGGTAACTACGTATGTCATTAGATATTCTCTTCGATTTCGTTGGGTCGAAAACTATTACAAGCGAACACTGAAATCAAGTGCGACGCTACAGTAATGTAGATTAATTATAGTATCCCAGAGAATAAATTAATTATAGTATCCTAGAGAATACGTAATGCATGCGTGGGCAGGACAAACAGTAATTATTAACGGCGCAGGCTGGGAGATATACCGTTACTTATTGTCTGGAGCCGACGCAATGCTTATTTGGACTGATTGAACCGACTTGAGCTGTTAGAATTTTGCGCTTTCCATACTAACGGTTAAATTTTTGTCAAACGCTATCAATAAACAACATCGGCCGATACGTAGTTTTGTGCGTCGTGAGGGTCGTATTACTGCAGGGCAGCAACGAGCTTTGGATCAACAAGTGCCTTTGTTGGGGGTTTCGTTGGCCGATGGAAAATTAGATTTCAGATTATTATTTGGCGATGAGAACCCTGTGGTTTGTGAAATCGGTTTTGGTAATGGTCAGTCATTGGCGGACATGGCTGAAGCGGCGCCAGATTCAAATTTCCTAGGCATCGAAGTTTACCAACCTGGTGTCGGTAGTTTGCTTGTTCAGGTGCAGCAGCGCGCGCTAAATAATATACGTGTATCTTTAGATGATGCCGTGATGGTGTTTGAGCAACAACTGTCATTAGGCTCACTTTCCAGAGTACAAATTTTTTTCCCGGACCCATGGCAAAAGAAGCGACATATTAAACGTAGACTAATTAATAGAGGGTTTTTAGATACATTGTCGCGTGTTCTAACCTCTAAAGGGGAGCTTCATATTGCTACTGATTGGGAGCCGTATGCTGATGAAGTGCTCGAATTATTAAACACACATTCGAGTTTTGAAAATACTGCGAAAGCGTATGCAGCACGGCCAAATTGGCGACCCTTGACTAAATATGAAGCTCGCGGTGAACGGTTAGGACATCAGGTCCGGGATATACTATTTGTCAGAACTTAATCGTTGTCTGTTTTTAAGCCAAGCTGATACTTTATATTTCCGTTTTCGCGCCAAGTGCATAGAGAAAATTCAATCGGCCGGCAACAGACTTGGCAATCCTCAACATAATTTTGATCACCGGTTGAAATGTCGATTAATAAATTTAATGGTTCTCCACAATATGGACAGGGCAGACTGGTCTCTTCTAGCATTGGTCGCTGCTGGTGCGTTTGGCTGTCAGACTATATTATAGTCGAACGATGACAATCTATAGCAAAAACATACGTGCCGTTAGAATATTAACCGGCCGTGTCGGGCCGCGATTTGCCACGAAGGCCAATAGTGTTTGAGCCACCGCCAAAATGGTGGGATCGATATTCTTGTCAACCATATAAGCTCCAAGCGGTTGCCAAGCCTCGTTTAAGGGCGCGTCAGTTAATAGAATACGCAAAAGTTTCCGGAGCCGCCGTGTATGGGGCGCTGCCGCTATTGCTCAAGTATTGGAGCTTAAGTAAAAGCTGTCGAGACATTCCCGTGCGTGATTTTGTAGGTTTAAGTGTTTCACCGCTAGCTGGTTATAACCAACAATTAGTAGAAATGGTAGCTGAGCTAGGGGTGAAAAACCTTTTAGTTCGAATTCCATGTTGGGAGTCTCATCGAATAGACGATTATCGTACCTGGATGGAAAAGTTTGAAGGCTGTCGATTTGTTGTCAATATTTTGCAGAATCGTGATTCAGTGCAAAATTTGACTAACTGGCGACGCCAGCTAAAACAGATATTTGGCGGGCTTGACGACGGCGCGGTCTGCGAGGCGGTATGGATCGCTAATGCTGTTAATCGCAGCAAATGGGGTTGCCGTAGTACGCGCGATTATATCGCTTTACAGAGTATCGCTGAAGAATTACGGCCGACCGGCCTGAAGGTTCTTGGCTCTTCGGTTATTGATTTTGAGCCTTTACTTGCTTGGCGAACAGCCTTCAACTTTGCCGACTATCAGTTGGATGCGATAGCTGCCGAGTTATATGTAAATAGGCGACACTCACCTTGGAATGCGCAGTACGGGGTCTTTGACCTAGAAAATAAACTGCGGTTGTTTAAAGCGATGGCAAGTCTTGGTAACAGATGCACTGACGAGCTTTGGATAACCGAGACCAACTGGCCCCTGCTCAACACCCAGCCGTATACACCGAATTCCGGACACTCATCACGTACGGTCGATGAAGCGACTCAGGCTACTTACTTAAAGTTGTATTATCAAATTGCCTGGCAAACCGGGTGGGTCGAGCGAGTTTATTGGTGGCAGTTAGTTAACCCCGGCTATGGTCTAGTAGATAGTCGCGGCGAAAGATTGCGAAAAATGCCGTCATTTGATGCGTTTAAACAAATTATGTCTGGATCCTTACAACATACCCCGCAGCGCTAAGAATAAATTCAGTCTTGCTGACTTAGGGTATTGTTGATCTGCGGCTTTACTTGCTCTAGGCATAGACCAAATTTTTCAGGATTTACAGTAAGTCGGCTCTGCAGAGCTTGCATCAACCGCCTTACAGCGATTTTTTTGAAGACTCTCAAAAGTTCTAATCCATGGGCCTTTCAGGCTCAAAGTTTTCGCGGCAGCCTCGGCTAATTCAATTGTTTGGTATGATCCATACAGTAGGTATTGCCATTTATCATCGCTGCTTTGCCGATGTTTTAAGAGTGGATCCAAGGTTAATTCTAGCTCTGATGGGGCGGCTTGGGAAGTATTAGGTGTTTTATAGCTTCCGATTTGTAATGTAAATTGCTCAGCCGCTTGTTCAAATATTCACAACCGTTCATGATTACTGGCGTTATCATTTGAATCTATTACCGGTGGGGAATTACTTATCTGATTTTCTGTCGGGAGATTTTCAATGTTTTGGTCATCGGCGACTAAACCTGCTAATGGTTGCTCTTCGGAAAGCATTTGAACCTGGTTATTGTTATCGGCATTATCTTTTGGTTCTACAGAAATGTTTGTAGCAGGAGGTGCACTCGACGTTTCGAATTGCGCCAATGCAGTGTTCCCGTTCTGGCCCGGTTGAAACAGGTCGCTAGCATCATTGGGTCTAGGGTCGCTACTGAGTGCGAGGGTGTTTGCTACCGGCTCAGTTTCGCTTTGTGATGCGATAGTCTCGGTAGTGGCCGTGGCCAATTCTATTTCCGGTATGTCGGCGGTATTCGTTTTGGCTACAGAGGCTATTAGCCGTCTGTATTGCCGAGAATTTCACCGAACGATACTACCGATGTCGATGCTGCGTGTTCTTGTTGGTTGGGTTCGGTAGTTTCAAACCAATGTTTGTTCTATTTTAACTTGCTTCGTTTCGACTATTTCGTATGATTCGTTAGTAATACTTTTCGCTAACTCATAGATGAAAATGTTCAAAATGGCATCCAAAATAGTACACGGAGTGTGCGTAGTGAAGTTTTTATCAATATGCCAACTTTGCCTGTAGCATCCTTGGCGGCGGTATTGCTTTAACGGCAATATTATGGCAATCAAAGTTTTAATATCTCTGGGCGCGGTTTTTGCCGCAAAATTTGAGGCGCAAGTGCGACATCGCATATCAGAATATTGAGAGGACATAATTCTAAATAGAGCTTTTTTCTATATGGGTTGTCATTAACTTATCTCTTGTACTCGGTTATCTTCGCCCAGGATAAGTAAATTTGCAGGTCTTGCTGCAAACAAACCATTAGTAACGATTCCTACAATTTGATTTAGTTTGGTTTCCATTTCTACCGGATTGGGAATATCCAGATCATGGACATCAAGTATTTCGTTTCCATTATCTGTGATGCACCCATCGCGAAACACTGGTCGACCGCCTAGTTTAAATAGCTGCCGCGCGACGTATGATCGGGCCATGGGAATGACTTCGATTGGTAGTGGAAATTTCCCCAGAACCGGCACAAGTTTTGACAAATCAGCAATACAAATAAACTTTTTGCTAGCCGCAGCAACAATTTTCTCTCTGGTTAAAGCAGCACCTCCGCCTTTTATAAGGTGCAGGTGCTTTGTTGCTTCGTCCGCACCATCCACATAGACCGGTAAATCGCCAGTTTGGTCTAGACCGAGCACGCGGATGCCATGATTAGTCAATCGTTGCGCAGATGCTTCCGAGCTGGCTACCGCGCCATCAATTTCCCCTTTGTGTTCTGCTAACACGTCAATGAAGTGATTCGCAGTTGAACCAGTGCCGACACCGATTATCCAATCCCGTTCGATATGCTCCATAGCAGCTCGGGCGGCATTTAGCTTTTGTTGATTGGCAGACATTATTTTATTTCTCCCCTAGGCATAAGAATAGGCATTAAAAATAAGGTACCAAGGTTTTTCCGGTGGTATGCACCCGATGACATTCAGTATGCGATTAATTTGCAACGTCGCTTAACAATGATTACGGTCTGTTTAAATCCCAATCATAGGTATGATCATACCGGTAAAAGGCTCGTTTTAGCAGTCCAAATAATGATGGTTCAGCGTACTCACTAATATGTTTGATAATCCCATTGACATCACCACCGAAATCTCCTAAGTATCAATGGTAAATATGCAGTTTGCCATTCTTTATTGCTATACCGCGAGGGTGTTTAATATATTGCCGAGCAGCCAGATTCAGCAGCTCTTTTGTATTAGTAGCGGTGAAAGCATGAGCCTTTAAATTCGGGTAACCTATACTGGCGCACTTTAGTGCGTAATGTATGCGCTGGTCTTGCCAAATCGGCCGCAGTATTTTGTGCTAATTATCATCCAACGACAGTTCCAAACCTGCTACAGGGTGTATTTTATTTTCCCAGGGTTCGAATGTGAAAAGTCCAAATTTAATATCTCGAATCGAGTCTATCGGATAGCGGTCTAAGACAATACTGACTGTCAGCGCATTGTATAAATTGACCCAGTACACGAACTAGGAAACTCGCGAGTATGGCCTCGGGTTAATACTGCGCATTTACATAAGATAATTTGCTAGCAATGATTTTTGCTTCGGACTCACCGCAGAATAGTCGAGACGATTTATACCGGATTGGTGTGTCGTGATTATTGTTTCGGACAAAAATTCCTGCCAATGCGTATGATCAATATCGACGATGCTTGTTTCATCGCTTTCAGTAAAAACGCGAATAGCTTGCTCCAATGCTATCGCGGTAGGTAGTGCGCTGGCAGATAGTAGAATAAAAGTTTGTAGTAATTTAATCATTGTATAAACAAGTGAGCTGGTGACAGGGTAGAATCTGGAGTTACTGTAACGCGCTTAAACTGGCGCTGTAAAAATTTAATGCCGATGAGCGATTCATACAAAAACTTGATTGACCAATCCAGTGTTTATAACGCGATTGAGCCTACTAATCTGGACTACGCTGCAAATCTGTCTCGACGCTTTGAAAGTCGAATTTGGCTTAAGAGAGAAGACCAGCTGCCGGTATTCTCATTTAAGCTGCGCGGCGCTTACAACAAAATGGCTGAATTGTCCGCTGAGCAGTTAAAAGCAGGAGTTATTGCCGCGTCTGCGGGAAATCATGCTCAAGGCGTTGCAATGTCTGCAAAGCTGCTGGGAACAACGGCCACTATTGTAATGCCAGCTACCACTCCTAAAATTAAAGTCGATGCGGTTAAAAATTACGGCGCAGAAGTTGTGCTTCATGGCGATAGTTACAGTGATGCGCAAGCGTTAGCAGAGAAAATCCTTGCTGAGAAAGGTTTAACTTTTGTCAGCCCTTATGATGATCCACTAGTTATTGCCGGTCAGGGCACCATTGGCAAAGAGATTCTCGATCAGCACGTAGGTGAGCTAGAAGCTATATTTGTTCCTATTGGCGGTGGCGGGCTGATAGCGGGAATTGCTAGCTACGTAAAAGCCTTGCGTCCTGAAATAAAAATTATCGGTGTCGAGCCAGTAGAGGCGGATGCTATGGCCCGATCTATCCTCGCCGGCGAGCGGATAGTACTAGATGATGTTGGTATTTTTGCCGACGGTGTCGCGGTAAAGCAAGTTGGAGAGTTAACATTTGATATTGCCAAGGAGTTGGTGGATGAGATTGTTTTAATTAGTACAGACGAAATGTGTGCAGCGATCAAAGATGTGTTTGAGGATACTCGAACTATTCAGGAGCCCGCTGGTGCTTTAAGTGTCGCCGGAGCAAAAAAATGGTTGAAGGAAAATAACCGCACTGGTATCGATCTTGTGGCTATCGCGTCTGGTGCGAATATGAATTTTGATCGACTCCAGCATATTGCTGAGCGAACCGAAATTGGTGAACGTCGCGAGGGGATTTTCGCGGTTACTATCTCTGAGCAATCTGGCAGTTTTAGAAAGTTTTGTCGAGCATTGGGACCATTCAATATTACCGAGTTTAATTATCGTTTTTCTGACCAACACAACGCCAATATTTATGTCGGCGTTCAACTGAAGAATTCTGGTGATTTTAATAGTGTTTTGGAAACATTACAGACAGCCAAATATCCGGCTGTAGATTTGACTGATAATGAAATTGCTAAAGTACATGTTCGCCACATGCTCGGAGGTCATTCTGGTGCGGCATCGGATGAGCGATTATTTAGATTCCGTTTCCCTGAGCGACCGCGCGCGCTAGTTAATTTTTTAGACGCCTTGGGCGATCGATGGAATATCAGCCTGTTTCATTATAGAAATCATGGGACTGATTATGGCCGCGTGTTGTGTGGTATTCAGGTGTCACCAGATGACCACATTGCGTTTGAAGGTTTTCTTGAAGCGCTTGGCTATTATTATGCCGAAGAGACAGATAATCCAGCGTATAAAATATTTCTGTCGTGACGACGCGCTCGGCACACGGTATAGCTTCCCATGACGTCGAGTGGGAATCTGTGGCGCTAGATTCTAGTGAGCAACCCAAGTTGGCTAAGGGGGAAGTTCACCTGTGGGCAATGAATCTTGCACAGCTCATGGAAGGCGAAAACTCGAACAAGCTCGGCGAACAAGAGGAAACATATTTATCATGGCTGAGCGCGCGCGAATCTGAAAAATATGCTCGTCTATCCGTTCATCAAAAAAGCTATTATTTACATGGCCGCATTGTTCTACGCAAGTTGTTGGGGATTTATCTTGGCAGGAATGCATGTGATATCAGGCTAGCCTTTGGTGAATTCGGTAAACCGGCGTTGGTGGATTTCTGTAGTGGTCCCTGGTTCAATTATTCAGATACCCAAGACATGGTTGTTTATGCGTTTGGTGGCTCAGGGGAGCTGGGTATAGATATTGAACATTTATCGCGCAAGCCAGACTATCAGCGAATTTTACAACGAAAATTCTCGCTAGCGGAGGCCGAAGAAATTGCGAGTTTACCAGACGATATCCCCAGTCAGATTATTAGTCAGCGGTTTTTAGCTGCCTGGACGAGAAAGGAGAGCTATGGGAAGGCAATCGGAGTTGGCGTAAATTACAAAATGAATGAAGTAGAAGTTGCTACTGATTTAGGGATAGCAAATCTAGCATTTGAGGTAGATACAAATAACTGGTATTTGACTCAATTGTTGTTTGAAGAATATGTAGTAAGCCTCACGTCTTCGAGCTCTGAGAAATTACGCTGCTTTCGGTTAAAAAATCAATTCGAATAGAGCGCTGAGGAAGTCGCTTATTGGTCAGGCTAATCATTGAGCCAGTAGTATAATATTCCGAAATATTCATGCAGTGCGCGTTGGGTTCCGCTGAAGGCGCCTGGATGAGGCAGATAGCTAAATAAAGATGGAGCGTTTCCGTTTGGATTATGAGTTACAACCACATCTGCGCTGGCTGGAATAATCTCGACTTCGTTAGATAGCTTTTTTCGGAAGGTCCTGATCGAGCGGCGCATGTGATATGCCGAGGTCACTAATAAAATTTTACGTGCGTTGAGCGTATTTAGCATAGGCGCAATATTTTCAGCATTTTGTTGAGTGGTGCGGCTACGCGACTCGATGAGAATTTTTTCACGTGGGACACCCCACGTAGTAAGTACCTCGGCGGAATAGTGAGCTTCAGCTTCGAAACCAGGAGCAGAAAATACATTACCACCCGCTATCAACAAATAGGGGGCTCGGCCCGCATTGTAAAGCTGTGCTGCTTGCCATAGGCGATCAGACCCGGATACTAGCTGCGGGGTCTTTCGTGGCGGTAGAGGTAAGCCTAGCCCGCCGCCCAGGAGTACAATTACATCTGCATAAGGTGCGCTGTTAGGGTTTAGTGGAGGGAAGTCTTTCTCCAGGGAATTCAGTAGCCATCCCGCAACTAACGGGTTGGCTGCAATTAGAAATACCAGCAAAGCGGCAACCAAGGCTTTTTGTGCAGCACGAGCGCGCTTGGCTAAAAATAAACATAAACCAAGCAAACCGAGAATTAGGATTAATCCTGATGGATAAATGAAGACAGCAATCAGTTTTGACAGGGTTACGTACATTCGGGTGCCTCGATGCTTTCTAGGTAATAGGGATCTTCGTTATCGCTTGGTGTAGGGAGCTCACCATGCCTTACTTCTCGAATTAAAGTCTATTTATGATAACAGAAGTGTAATTGTAGGCTCTGTGCGGTAATCCTAGCCAGTGTTAGGATATGCCGTTTAGCGGGTTACGATTGGGCTTCAACCTACAAAAGCGGCGTAAATGATGGACTTATTCGACTATGATGATGGGCGTGAGGGGTACTACGGCCAGTACGGTGGTACGTTTCTTCCAGAAATTCTACATACAACAATCGAGGATCTTAAGCGCGAATTTGGCAGCGCAAAACAGGATCCAGCTTTTTGGCAAGAGTATGTCGAATTGTTGCATTCCTATTCTGGTCGGCCGACACCGGTAACCAGTCTTGATAACTTGTCCAGGCATCTGGGGGGCGCGCGCATTTATGCAAAGCGTGAGGACCTAAACCAGACCGGGGCACACAAGATTAACAATGTACTCGGCCAAGGATTGCTGGTTAAACGCATGGGAAAATCTCGTGTTATTGCAGAAACTGGCGCGGGACAGCACGGTTATGCTACGGCGACAATGGCTGCGCGCTTTGGCCTAAAGTGCAAAATATACATGGGTGCGGTTGATGTCGCTCGTCAACGACCAAACGTGTTTTGGATGGAGAAGTTAGGGGCTGAAGTCATTGCCGTCGAAGACGGGCAGCAAACGCTAAAAGACGCGATCAATGAGTGTTTGCGAGATTGGGTAACCAATATGGATGACACCCACTATGTACTAGGTACCGCTTGTGGCCCCCATCCTTTCCCTGAAATGGTTAGTTGGTTTCAATCGATTATCGGAACCGAAGCACGCGAACAGTTTCGTGTGCTCAACGGTAGTTTGCCTAATCGCGTATATGCATGTGTTGGCGGAGGATCAAATGCTATAGGGATATTTCAAGGCTTCTTTAATGATATAGAGGTCGAGCTAGTAGGCTGCGAGGCTGGAGGTTTTGGTCCTGGAGCCGGTAACCACGCGGCTAGATTAGCCTATAAAGATGCTTCAGTAGGCGTGGCGCAGGGCTATAAAACCTATTTTTTACAAAATGAAGATGGAAATATGATGCATACCCATTCGGTCGCTGCTGGGCTTGATTATATTGGCGTTAATCCGATTTTGGTCGATCAATGGGAAAAAGGCCGAATTCGGTTCGAGGCAGTGACCGATCAGGAGGTAACAGAAGCACTAAAACTAACAATGGAAACTGAAGGGTTAATTCCCGCGCTGGAAAGTTGCCATGGCTTTGCACAGGCGATTAAAGAGGCTGCACAAATGTCGCCGAACGAATCAGTATTGATCAACATGTCGGGTCGTGGTGATAAGGATATTTTCACAATTGCTGATGCGCTTGATGATCAAAAGTGGCGTGAATTTATCCGGCAAAAAGCTGTGGAATACGGAATTTAAAATGCTGAGTGGATATATAGCTAAGCGCAAAAAAACTAAATCGCCATTGGTGATGACCCATGTTGTGTGCGGTTACCCTTCGTTTGAAGAGAATCTAAAAGCGTTGGAAATCATGCAAGGTTTTAATGTAGATATTGTTGAACTCCAGTTCCCATTTTCTGAGCCTTCTGCTGACGGCCCGGCCTTTGTGCGGGCAAACCAAATAGCCATTGAGCAGGGTGTAAGTGTTAAGGATTGCTTTGAATTTATGCGAAAGGTGAATAATCAGTTTTCGTTTAAAACTTTAATGATGGGTTACTACAACACTGTGTTCAAAATGGGCGAGGCTGAATTTCTTGATCGCTTGCAGCAAGCCGGTGGTATGGGTTTTATAGTGCCTGACCTTCCTATAGAAGAAGCGTGCACATTGTTCGAGGGTGCCCGGCAAAGGTCGCTTTCACCAATTGTTCTTATGACTCCAACAAATCATGATTCTCGCCTTCAAGAGTTGGCAGAGGCAGCTGACGGGTTTGTGTACGCGGTTGCCCGTAAAGGTGTTACCGGTGCTGCTACCAGCATGAGCCCCGAACTGATTAATTTTTTGCAACGTTGTAAACAATATACGGATCTACCGTTGGCGGTGGGGTTTGGGGTAAGTTCGCCTGCCGATATCAGGTTCATTGGTGACAATGCAGACATTGCGATTATAGGAACAGCAGCATTAAGAGCCTGGGAAGCGGGGAAAGAAAATGCTTTGAGCAGCTTTTTTTCAAACTTATTAGGCGAATAAAATATATGTCTATCAAGGCCTTGTGCACTTTTGGTCAATGCAAATAGAAATGACTTGCAAATGAGATTCAATTTCATTAATAAAAACAATTACTTAATCGTTATAAAGTGTTGTGAAAGTCTCGCCGAATGCTATATTCCCGGATGTTGAATCAATTTAATAATTAGTGAGATAGCGAAATGACTGATCGCAGAAAATTTTTGTCCGTAGTTGGTGCTGGAGTACTGGTTGTTCCAATATCTACCTTGATGAAAGACGGGGTGGCTTTCGCTCAAGACCTACCGATGGTTCCAACTGATGATCCGACTGCAGCAGCACTTCAGTACGTAGAAGTATCTGCAATAGAAGGTGCATACTGTAAGGATTGCATCTTGTATACAGACGTAACGAAGGTTGAAGAAGTAGCCGGCCCTTGTGCTTTATTTCCAGGCAAGAACGTTACAGCCGATGGTTGGTGCATTTCATACGCTAAACGTCCATAAAATGGGAACCCGGTTATTCAGGGTTCTGAATAACCGGGTTTCTGATTACCTAGATTTTTGTTTAAAGGTGATATTAAGCAGAGCTAATTGAAGTAAATCTGGGTTAGAAATAACGGCTGCCGATCAATTCAAGGCCGTTTTTTTATGCCATCTATTTGTCTGAAACTAAGTAAACTTTGCAGTGCTGCATTAACTATTTGAGTGCAGAGACTACTGTGGGGTTAGATTCAAGATATGAGTAAAAAACCAGCGATATTGACTAGGGGACACTAGTAGCCGGGCGATTGTGTTTGATCAAAAAGGAAATATCGTATTAGTCTCACGGTAGGAGTTTGAGCAGCTGTACCCCCTAAATGGTTGAGTTGAGCATAATCCGAAAGATATTTGGCAAACGGTTCTGGTGACCACACGGCAAGCATATCAGCAGGCCGAATAAAAGGGTTTTGAAGTCATATCAATTGGGATTACTAATCAGCGGGAAACGATGCTTATCTGGGAGCGCGACACCCTGACTCTGATTTATCCGGCTATAGTTTGACAAGATCGTCGGACCGCAGAATTACGTAAAGCACTTAAGGATGCTGGCCATGAAGAAATGGTTGCGTAATAAACAGGCCTGCTTCTGGATCCATATTTTTCCGCTAGTAAGGTCTATTGGGTATTACACGAGGTAGAAAACCCGACGACTACAACGACCTTGAGTCTTGCAGGAGCATTACCAAATCACCTTACCACCAGTCCCACATTCAATAAACTGTTTGATGGCGATATCAGCTATAGCACTAATAGCGATAAGAGAATTCACCATGACTCAGATGATAATTTGGACTTTACATTAACCGGTACTGCACTTGTAGGGGCTGTCTTTGATGTCTACTGGGATAACGAGCAATCGGGTAGTGATGGAATAATAGTCAGATTTTCTAACGATGGCGTAATCGCGCTATTTAATACTAACGATTTGAGTACACAGTTATTTGGTGGAATTTTTATAGCCCCCGAGAATACTGATGGTGAGGACGTACCTGACTTTTTGGATACTAACAGCGAAGGTGATGCGGTAGACGACTACCGATGGCATAGGTGATGAAGTTAATGCTTCGTATTCCAACTTTGATGGACTGGTTAAGTTTCCTGCTACGTATCTATTGTTAAGATGGTAGCCCCTGCGCAAGTTGCTACTGGTCAAGCAATAAGCTTTACATTAACCGCTTGCGAAACTGCTTATATTGGTGACGCCACAAATGTAATTGCTACCTATACTTTGAGTGCGACATATGGCGTACCAACCAACCCCGGTGGTAATGTCAATTTTACGTATTCTTCGCCGACATTGAGTTGTGATTTTGGCACTGTGTCAGGGAATAGCTGCGAGACTTTTACTTTTGACGTGATTGCACCGTAACAGCCATCTCCAGAAATACTCCGGGACAGTTAAGCTTCTCTTCTATTAGCTTACGGAGAAGCGCGATTACCGCCGGCCATACTGGCGTTTTTTATGTTTTAAAACCGAGGTCCATTGCGCCCCAATATAGACCTCGAAACGAGCGGGTTATCGTTATTTTTTACTCTTTAGCGGACGAATAACGTCTTCCAGACCATCAATTCGCATTGAGAGAGCTAATTGCATCAGTGCTCCAAGTTCACCTTCTGGGAAGCCTTTTTTGTCGAACCATAAAAGATACTCTTCAGGTAGGTCAATTAGCGTGTGCCCTCGATATTTCCCAAATGGCATCGTCCAGTCTGCGAGTTTTTGGATGTTTTTGGGGTTCAGCAAGATTTAGTGACTTTTAGAATGCAATTTATTGTTAATATCGATTTTAGCGGTGATTTGGGGGCAGAGCAAAGCGCTAATTTTACCTGAACCGAGATAAGTTAAACTTAAAGTATGAGTGTTAGTCAAACCGAAGCACCAAACAAGGCTATAGTAAGCATAAAGGCGATTGTCCCTGACGATGCCACTACGGCTAATTTGCTCGGCACTGAACGCGAAGGGACTGCGGTACGAATTTCAGAAGATGGTTTATTAGTGACGATTGGTTATTTGGTGCTCGATGCTGAAGAAATCTGGTTAACCAATCACTTAGGCCAGGTGTCGCAAGCCTGGGTTGTGGCGCACGATTTTGATTTAGGGCTTGCGATACTAAAACCGGTTGTACCTATCGGTAACCACTGGCTTCGAGCCGCATTTTTGGATAAGGTGGTTCCTGGCAAAGCCTTACAGGCGACGAATGCATTCAACTCAATAGATTGCGCAGTCATTGGCAAACGAGAGTTTGTTGGTCGTTGGGAATATGTGTTGGATGAAGCCCTATTTACAGCACCGGAAATTGAAGACTGGTCTGGGAGTGCCTTGCTAAACGAACGCGGTGAGTTATGTGGAATTGGGTCGCTAGCGACCGAAGTACACACTGCGAGCAATATAGTAATGCAAGGCAATATGTTTGTTCCCTTTAGTTTGGAAGGAGATGAACTGCAGTTTATGCGAGAGCAAGGTCGAGCATCGGGGACACCGCGGCCATGGATGGGAACATTTGTGCAGGATTATCAGGGTCAACTGGTCATGGTTGGAATATATAAAGATTGCCCGGCACACCTTGCAGGGATTGAGCCCGGAGATATTGTATTATCGGTCGACGGGGAGCCGGTTGGACAGTTAGCAGAGTTTTTTAGAAGCGTGTGGTCGCTTGGTGAAGCCGGGGTTGTGGTACCGTTAGCGATTGAGCGGCAAGGTACTAAAAAGGAGTACATGTTGAACTCCATTGATCGACATTTGTTTCAATTGAGCCCGACGAGGATATTGAATTAGGTGGTGTAGCTAAAATTCACCAAGCGATCTACTTAGAAATATATGAGCACTTTTGCCGACGTTATAAGTCGCGAGAGCGCTAAAAAAAGTCTTCTTCTTCAATGTCATAGTATCGTTTTAACGTGATGTTGCTTATTGATAGTTGCTGATTGGCCAGTTGATCAATATCTTCAAATATTCGATTGGTTAAAACCTGTACTTCTTCGCGTTCAACGGCCTCACGCAGCGCATCACCCCAGGCGTTAATTGTTGGCGTGCGAATATAGCGATCTGACGAATCTTTTGACCACTCAAGAGATATCAGCTGGCCCATTTCGACCAAACGCTGCGTGACTAACTCCTTTTCCACAGGGTCCTTCATGGAGGTCAACACGTCGCGAGTAATGTCCAACCACCCGTAGTCGTACACT
The DNA here is from genome assembly GCA_029246505.1 of Arenicellaceae bacterium. GTDB lineage: Bacteria > Pseudomonadota > Gammaproteobacteria > Arenicellales > Arenicellaceae > UBA10349. The sequence continues at coordinate 92,820 of JAQWNC010000015.1, read as the reverse complement.
GGCCACCCTTGATAGAAGCGCAGCACCCATCTTAGGTAGCTGTTAAGACTTTGCACTTTTTGGTTACCCATGTCCTGTGCCCATGCGGTTTCGTAAAGCGCACGAGGCGGTAAATCGCTTGGCCAATCTGTAGTTTCTGGCGGAGCGGTAACACAGCTAGTCAAGCTGGTAATGAGTAGAAATACGGGGATAAGTCGAAACATCAAATTTCCATTGGCTTAAAGTAGTAACGTGTTAACTACATAAGTAGTGTCTGGGCTCAATATCTTAGACCAATTGCGCTGGTAATAAAGTGCATAAAGGGCGATGCAGCCGAAAAAAGACGCGTAGTTTCGCTTATAAATTCGTTAGATAAAGCGAGTTCGTCATCAAACTCATAACGCACGAAGAATGTTTTGCGTTTTAAATCTTCTGCGCAAGGGTGTTGTTTATCAAAACCCCGAGGGACGCGTTTCAGGCCTTCCCCGTAGATATGACCAAACGATTGGGCGAAGATACTATCAGATTGCAAAGAGTCCCATTGTTCTGTCTTGGCTACTATACGTTCACGAATCATATTCAATGCTGCGTTATCGCCTCGATATATGCCTCCACTTAACGTACAGCCACCCGGTTTAAGCTGTAAATAAAAGCCTGGGGCATGCGCATCCCTGCCTGCTTCATGTCGTAATTGCATGCTGACATGCGTTTTATACGGCGTTTTATCTTTTGAGAATCGGGTATCGCGGTAGATGCGAAACATTGATCCACCGTTTCCGCGCGGGTCTGCGACAAAGTACTCACTAATTTCAAGCAATGGTTTACCCAAGGCTTCGATAAAGTCTAGCATCGGTTCGCGCACATACTCAATATAGCGATATTTATTGGTGTTAAACCAGTCGCGAGTATTATTTTTTTCTAGCTCAGCCAAAAAATCAAACAGATGATGGGTGAAAAATACTTTGCTCATTGGCTGATTATAAAACAAGTATCAAATGTACGGTGTTTAGTTCGATTAACTTTATCGGGTAAAGCGATGACTTTGATAAACTGTTAAGATAAGCGCCTTGAAAAAATTCGAACAGAAGGCAAGATTATTTCTATAAGATGCTCATTCAGGGCGCAATACTCCAGATCAGACAGTACTGGTATACTGGGTTTTTATTAGCTTCTCAGGATTTGTTATACGTATGATTAATGTAAATAATCTAACCAAGAAATTTGGATCGTTTGTTGCGGTTGATGAGCTTTCATTTGATTGCGCTGCCGGTGAGGTTATTGGCCTATTAGGTCCGAATGGCGCTGGTAAATCGACCACAATGAAGATGATCACTGGATTTATTCCGCCCACAAGTGGTCAGATTACCGTCGCCGGATACGATGTTGGAACCGACTCTTTAGCTGCTAGAAAGCGGATGGGGTATCTGCCAGAAGGCGCGCCGAGCTATTCGGATATGACGCCGCGTTCTTTATTGGGCTTTGTCGCAAAAGTGAGAGATATTAGTGGTGACTTACTTGAAACTCGTATGGCCGAAGTGATTGCGGCGCTTCATTTAGAATCAGTTCTGGATCAGAATATTGAAACGCTATCTAAAGGGTTTAAACGCCGTGTGGGACTCGCGCAAGCGATACTCCATGATCCGGATATTTTGATTTTGGATGAGCCAACTGATGGGTTAGACCCGAACCAAAAACACGAAGTGCGTGAGCTGATCACATCGATGTCGGCAAATAAGTTAATCCTGATTTCCACTCACATTCTCGAGGAAGTTGAGGCGTTGTGTACTCGTGCCTTGATTATTGCTGAAGGTAAGATTTTGCGAGATGCGACGCCGAGTGAGCTTATTTTAGAATCCCCGACTGGAAAGCTTGACGATATATTTCGAGAAATAACAGGAGGAAAAACAGCATGAGTGTAACCAAAGCTATATTTGATAGGGAGCTAGCAGAGTACTTTGCTACGCCAGTCGCGTATGTTTTTCTAATCATTTTTCTGGTGCTTACGGCAACGTTCACCTTTGAAATTGGCAGTTTCTATGAGCGAGGCCAAGCAGACCTTAGGCCATTTTTTGATTACCACCCATGGCTGTACTTGTTTCTGGTGCCTGCGTTAACTATGCGCCTGTGGGCTGAAGAGCGTAAGTCCGGCACAATTGAATTTTTAATGACGCTTCCAGTAACACCGTGGCAGGCGGTACTTGGGAAGTTCTTAGCTGCCTGGATGTTTACGGGCCTTGCGTTGGCGCTTAGTTTTCCAATATGGATTACGGTAAACATTCTTGGTGCCCCAGATAATGGTGCAATTTTGGCGGCCTATATTGGCAGTTTAATGATGGCCGGGGGGTTTTTGGCGATTGGGGCCTGTTTGTCAGCGTTAACGCGCAATCAGGTTATTGCCTTTATATTGACCGTAGTTGTCTGCTTTGGGTTTTTACTAGCCGGGTTTCCGTTGGTTCTGAATTTATTTTCAGGCTGGGCGCCACAAATACTTGTTGACGGGATTGCATCGCTTAGCTTTATGACCCACTTTTTAAGTATAAGTAATGGTGTCATTGACCTGCGCGATATCGTTTATTTTGTGCTGTTAATAGGCGTATTCTTGTATGCCAATACAGTTGTTTTGCAAATGAAACAGGCTGATTAGGGCTAGGCTGAGATAGAGATATGACAAAAACTACTGCTAAGAAACCTTCGAACTCGAACAACGTTGTTCCTGGTGCAATTACTATTCCCGGAGCAAAGAAGAGCGATAAAATCGCCGGGCTAAGCCTTGCTTTACTAGCGATTGGTTTTGTAGTCGCAGTTATGCTCAGTAACTTGTTGTTCAACGGCTGGAAGATCGATTTAACTGAAAATAAACTTTATACCCTTTCAGATGGAACCAAAAAGTTACTTTCAAGTATTGAGGAGCCGATAAATTTATATTTATTTTTTTCTGATCAGGCCAGCGAAGACCTGCAAAGTTTACGTGGGTATGCTCAGCGGGTTCGTGAAATACTTCGGGAGTTTGAGGATCGAAGTAACGGTAAATTAAAGCTAAGCGAATTTGATCCGGTGCCATTTTCGGAAGATGAAGACCGTGCTGCGCAATATGGTTTGCAAGGAGTGTCTGGCGGCATTGGCGAAGACCCTCTTTATCTAGGGTTGGTAGGTACCAATACAATTGGTGATGAACAAAATATCCCTTTCTTTGCCCCAGTTCGGGAGTCATTTCTTGAGTACGATGTGGCTAAATTAGTTTCAAATTTAGCCACACCGGAACGAACTAAAATTGGGCTGTTAAGTAGTGTCAATGTCACCGGAGCAATAGATCCGAGAACCGGGCAGCCGAGTCAACCGTGGATGGTTGTCGAACAGGCTCGCGGATTATTTGACGTGCAGGAGATTGGTCAATCTGTGACAGAGATTGACGAAGATATTAGTTTGCTTTGGCTTATTCACCCTACGGGCTTCAGCGACGAGACTTTGTATAGCATTGACCAGTATCTTTTGGCCGGTGGCAAGGCATTGATATTTGTTGATCCGTTGGCCGAAGCGGCTCCCGGTGAACCAATGGGGCAGGGAATGCCGCCACAGCCTGGAGCTTCAACTTTAGGAAAAATATTTGAGGCGTGGGGGTTGGAGTTTTTGATAGATCAGGTTGTCTTGGATCCTGTTTATGCGCTGGCTGTTTCCGGTCCCGGAGGACAGCCGCTTAAGCATCCGGGGATTATTGGCGCTACAGATGAAACGATCGACAGCGATGATATTATTACTGCCGAATTAGAAACCGTAAATGTATCTGCTGCGGGTTATTTAAGTTTGAATGAGCAAAGCTCTTTGTTAATGCAGCCACTGATTAATTCTAGCGACAGAACAGAAACGGTTGAGAGCATGCTGTTTCAATTTAGTCAGGACCCACAAGCTCTGTTTGATCAATTTGATGGCATTGGTGAGACTCGGGTAATTGCCGCGCGTTTTTCCGGACCGATTAAAACGGCCTTCCCAGAGGGTCGTCCAGTTGGTGTAGTGAATCCGGAGTCGGACCGGCAAGGGGTAGATAAGAAGGAATATCCAAAACATTTACTCGAATCTGTTGCTGATAGCCAAATGGTTATTGTGGCCGATGTGGACTTCTTAAGTGATCGATTGTGGGTTCAGGTGCAAAGTTTCTTTGGCCAGCGTATACCTTCTGCGTTTGCAGATAATGGCAATTTTGTTATTAACGCTTTGGATAATCTTACCGGTTCTGCAGATTTGATAAATGTGAGAAGTCGAGGAACAACCAATCGCCCGTTTACTTTAGTAGAGGGGATGCGGGTGTCTGCCGAGGAACAGTATCGAGAAACTGAGCAAACGCTACAAACTGAATTAGCTCGTTTGGAACAGCGCCTGGGTGAGCTGCAAAGTAATCGTCAGGAAGGTTCTGACACTATGGCGTTTACGCCACAACAACAAACAGAGTTAGATCGATTTTTGCAGGAACGAGGTCGAATTCGAACCGAGCTCCGTGCTGTGCGCCGAAATTTAGATCAGGATATTGATCGATTAGGGAGTTTGTTAAAAGCAGTAAATATAGGCTTGGTGCCGCTTTTAATTTTAGTATTTGGTGTGATGGTCCATTTTGGTAAACGTTCAGCTCGTTCGAGCGCGTAGGTTTATACCGTTGGTTAATAACTGCTAATTACTAATTGATGGTATTAAAAGTAAGATTAATTGGGAGCGCTACATGAGCAAGTCATCATTGATTAGATTGTCGGCAGTTATTTTGGTAATGCTGATGCTAGTTCTAGTATTACAAAATAAGGATGAAATGATCAGCAATGGTAATTTATTCGTGCCAGAAGTTGATTCTCGGCTTGATGATATTCACAAACTTGAATTACGCAATGGTACAGATCAACTGCTAATTGAGCGGAACGCCTCTGGTGACTGGGTATTGGCACAGGCTCAGAACTATTTGGTGGATACTGCGCAGCTGGCTGTGTTTCTGCGAACCATCGCTTCTGCCAGGACGATTGAAGAAAAGACTTCAAAGCCTGAATACTATAAACGCCTTGGCGTTGAAGGAGTCTCGCCAGAAGGAAATACAGTTGAATTAACGCTTGATTGGGATACGGGTAAGGCGGCCATACTTTTTGGTGACACCCCAGGATCTTACCGCTACGCGCGACAAGTCGATCAGTCTACTGCTTGGTTAGTAGATGCCGATGTAAACATAAGCTTTGATGCTACTACTTGGTTGAACACTGAATTGACCAACATCGATGCAAGCGATGTGCTCGAAGTTAGTATTGTGCATAGCAATGGTGAATCTGTGAACATAATTCTCGGCGACGATGTTTCGTATCTATTGAGTGAGCTGCCAGAAGGCCGCTCGCTTAAGTACGCCTCTATATTAGATTCAATCGGCGCGGCGCTATTTGGGCTTAACTTTGAAAAGGTTCGAGCTCAGATCGAATCAGTACAAACCGTCAAGCCGGCAGATACGACTACGACTTTTAGGTTAAGTGATGAAACTCAAATCGTGTCTAGTCGATATATTGATGAGGCAGACGAAGAGATTAGTTGGTTTCGGTTGGAAGTAACTCCCACAGATCAGCAATCTACTGTTTTATCTAATGCCGAGCTTGAAGGTTTTCGGCGCGCGGTTGATGGCTGGGAATTTCAATTTGCCAGTTTTAAGGCTGACCAATTTACCCAAACGATGGAAAACTTGTTGGCGCCGCAAGAGTGAGAGTTCAATTCTATAAGAGATCCTGACGCCGTATAATAGTATTTCGGTGCTTTGTTTGTTCAATTCTGCCAGATCAAAAAAGTTGCTGCTTTACATACAATGTTCGCCGAGAATTAGATTGGGTTCTGCTTGATTCGCCCACTCGCCCATTGAACTGTCATATAATTTGACGTCTGGGTAGCCTAGTAGTTCGTGCATTACGAACCATGGCGGAGATGCGTGAAGGCCTTCATTGCAGTAGGTAACAATTGTTTTATCGGGTGTTAGGCCATGCGGAGCGTACAGTTCCAGCAGCTCAGCATTATTTTTGAAGCTACCGTCTTCATTAAAATTTGTTGCCCAAGGTACATTCTGAGCCCCGTAGATATGGCCCCGTCCAGCGTGCTCACTGCCGGTGTGATATACGGTTCCTGGAGCCTCCCCGGTGTATTGTGTGTGCGGTCGGCCATCTACTAGGCCAAAGCCATCAGTTGCCAAGCGCGATTTAATAAACGGCATTTCAGCGAGTAATTCAGTGTTGATGGTCGATACTCTATAATCGCTAGCGGTTACACTTGGTATTTCTGTGACTAATTCGAGCCCGGCTGCCTGCCAGGCACCACGGCCGCCATCCAATATTTTAATTGAGCTATGGCCATAATATCGCATGGTCCAAAACATCCGCGTTGCAAACCGACTGTTAAAATTATCGTATAGTACTACCGTTGATTCCGGGCTAATTCCGAGTCGGTCCATTAAGCTTTCGTACATTGCTTGTGGAGGTAAGTTAAATAGCTTCGGAGTTTCGGGGTCTATCATTTCGGTGCGCCAATCAACAAAAAGTGCACCATCGATATGCCCGCGTGCGTATTCCTCAGGAACCTGAGCAATATCGAGAATTCGGTAAACTGGATTTGTAACTTGTCCGGTTAACTCTGGCGCTGAGATTAATACTGATTCGCGCAAGGTTGGGTCGACCACAACCTCATCCCCGGTTCGAGAGCAGCTAGCAATAGCCATGCACAAACAAATAACAAGTAGACGTTTTAGTAAATTGGAATAAGTAGCCATAGGATCAAATTTTTCGAATCGCATCAAGAACCTGTGGTTTGTACCACGAGGTGACCGCTTAGTCAGCTTACTTCTTGTATAGTAGATGAGAACTGCACATTTAGCTTTAATTTGGTTTTCCGAATTGGCGATATCAAGGTTCAAAAATATCGCGTCAATAGGCGTGTTTAGCCGCATCGAACATATTTAAGCCGCCATATTTGTTATTGCACAGCGCTTAGCGAACAATTGAGTCAATTAATTACTATGATTTAGGTTTTTGTTGGTCACTACTGACTATTTTCAAACTGAATTTGGTATTATTCAGGCCCCCCGAATTTTAGCTTAAAGAGTGGTTCAGCCACTCAGCAACACCATTTACGGAGATAAGCGACGTGCGTGAGGTTATCGATTCCCACTTAGACGCCTGGAACGAAAAAATTACTTTAGCGGAACAAATGATTCCGATACTGGGACTTTTGTATCGTCAGCGCGGTTTAGTGTTACGAATGTTTGGCCGAAAGATGGTGCCAGCAACGACCATTGATATCGTAAAGGCACATCGTTTTGCGCGGCTTATAGTCGGCAATGAGTTGGATATTAAAGTCAGTTTTGAAATGCTACAGAAAATTGGTGAATTGAGCTTGTGTCCTGCTCGTTTAGATTTGGGGAAGTTGGCGCAAGAATATCTAGTCGGGGAGCAATCCGATATGGATGCTTTCTTAAACAGCCGCCTTACTACTGTAATGGATGGCTGCGATGAGCGCGATATAGAGCCAAAAGATGTAGTGTTATACGGTTTTGGTCGAATTGGTCGAATTTTGACCCGCTTACTGGTCGATCGAGCAGGCTCAGGTGAGAAAATGCGGCTTCGTGCTGTGGTGGTCCGTTCCAAGGGAGATGAAGTAGCAGATTTACTTAAACGTGCGAGTTTACTTCGCCGTGATTCTGTGCACGGTAACTTTGAAGGTTCTGTGTCGGTGGATCGAGAAAAGCGGGTTTTAGTAGTAAATGGAAACTATATTCAATTTATTTACGCGGGTTCGCCAAGTAAGATAGACTACACCGTGTATGGGATTAATGATGCACTGGTTGTCGATAACACCGGCGTCTGGAAAGATGAAGCGGGCCTCGGCCAGCACCTTAAGGCGAAAGGGGTCGCTAAAGTTCTTTTGACAGCACCAGCTAAGGGAGATATTAAAAATATAGTGTATGGCATTAACAACGATATATTGTCTGCCGAAGACAATATTCTTAGTGCAGCATCATGCACGACCAACGCGATTGTGCCGGTACTTAAGGTAATTAACGATAAGTTTGGGGTTAAGTCTGGACACGTAGAGACGATTCACTCTTATACCAATGATCAGAACTTAATCGACAATTATCATTCTGCAGATAGAAGAGGTAGAAGTGCGCCGCTGAATATGGTGTTGACTTCTACCGGGGCAGCTAAAGCGATTGCTAAAGCAGTTCCCGAGTTAGCAGGTAAATTGACTGGCAACGCAATTCGGGTGCCGACGCCAAATGTTTCGATGGTGGTCACCAATCTTAATTTGGGTAGGGAAACTACACGTGAAGAAATGAATAATTTTTTACGCGATGTTTCGTACAACTCACGCTACCAGGATCAAATCGGCTCTACTTGGTCGACCGAAGTTGTGTCGTCTGACATGGTAGGCACAACGGCTGCTGGGGTAGTAGATGGGGAGGCCACAATAGTGGAGGGTGACCGAGCTGTTCTGTACGTTTGGTATGACAATGAGGCTGGGTATAGTAATCAGCTGGTTCGGTTAATGCAGCAATACGTAGGGCTGGATTATCCAGAAGTTCCGGCTCGAACTTAAGCCTACTGCACCTAAACAGGCGTAATTAAGTTTTGCAAAACTTTGTTACTTGTCTGGCGCTAGGCTAATAGCCTATTTGACGGCACCAGCGGTTTTTAGCAAAGTAACAATTTCCTTGTAGTCGTGAGCCGTTGCCATATTCAACGGAGTTTGCTCCCATACTGAAACGACATTAGGGTTTGCCCCTCGCTTCAGTAACTCTTTTACCACCATAGTGTGGCCAAGTTCGGCCGCCAATAACAGTGGAGTACGATTACCGTGAGCCATGGTCTCAAGTTTAGCGCCTGCGCTTAGGAGCGATTGGGTTGCTCGCAGGTTCCCAAAGCTAGCGGCAAGGTGCAGTGGTGTATGCCCCAGCGAGTCTGGGAGATTCGGGTTCGCGCCCTCAGACACCAAGAGCTGCATACATAGGCCGCTGTTTACGTGTACAGCGGCATGTAGGGCGGTGTACATATTGTTTCCCTGGAGGTTTAAATTAGCACCTGCGCGAATGAGGCTCTCAACCATACGTGGGTCAGCGGAAAATACGGCCATGATCAAAGCGGTGTTATTTAGTTCGCCTACTTGATCGGGGTTCTCACCAGCATCGAGTAAGGACTGCACTGTGGCGTAATCTGCGCGGCTGGCGGCAAGGTGGATTTCTGCATTGATGAGTTCAGATTGTGCAATACAGACTGCAGAAATCAATAGCAAGCTTGCTAAAAAGGTTTGGATCATTCGCGCTTTAGACTGCTTCGGTAGGGGGGGGAGCGTCAAGGGGATAATGATGGGTACGCTATTCAACACCAAGCATGACAAATTGACGTTTTATATCTTCTAGCCGTGCTTGAATACTGGCTTTATCGTAATAAGAAGTGGCCAATGTGGCGGCTTGCTTAAATTGGGCTTGAGCAAAGCCAAGGTTACCGCTCAAATAATGGTACTCCCCGCGGGATTGATAGGCTTTAAGCCTCTCATCCGACTCTCCGTAGGCGCGGGCCAACATAATATGGAATAGCGGTTCGTCTGGAGACTTGCGTATTGATTTTCGCAGCACCGGAATGGCGTCGGCAAAACGTTCGGTCAATACCAAGGCATTGGAATAGTACATATCAACAGTTTGTTCGTAGTGCGACCAGTTGTCAGATAAGTTTTGTCGAATTTCTGATAGTTGTGCGATGCCTAGGTCATAGTTTTGGGCTTCGAGTTCTATATCAGACTGCGCAAGTTTATAGCCAACGTGATCAGGAAATTGATATATCAATTCAGCGATTTCAGCTCTAGCTTGATCGTACTTGTTGGCGCGCATTAAAATTAGCGAATAGGCGAATCGCAGGTCAGCAGGCGCCGCATTTTCAGTTTCTGTGATTTCCGACTCTATAAGTGCAAGCTCAGATGGAATATTCTTTGCGTACATCGCGCGTATCTTGGCTTTAGCGTAGTTAAAATTGGTCTGATCGGCCAGGGGAACATCTGGATAGTTTTCCGTGCGCGCTGCAGATTCTGAAATACGGCTTATAGTTAATGGATGAGAGCGTAAAAACTCAGGCGCGCCACTTTCCTTAATGCGGCTCCAGCGTTGTAGAGTTCTGAAAAAACCTGGCATTTCATCTGGAGAATAACCAGCGGCATATAGACTACGAATCCCTATTGAATCGGCTTCACGTTCGAATTCCCGACTGTAGCTTAATCGTTTCTCGATCGCCGATGCATTTACGTAGACAAGTGCCGCCTGTGCCGCCTGACCACCCAGCGCTGCCGCCGCGAGTACGGTTGCCAAGGTAGTTAGGATATTGCCTTTAGACTTTTCTATTCCACGTGCAATGTGGTGTTGAGTTACATGGGCAACTTCGTGCGCTAATACCGACGCTAGTTGATCTTCATTCTCTGCTTCGAGCAACAAGCCGGTGTGTACGGCAATATGGCCGCCAGGAACGGCAAAAGCGTTTAAGCTATCATCGTTGATTAAGTAAAAGTTAAATGACTGTTCAGGATGATTACTGGCTTCGGCAACGCGATGCCCTACTTCGTTTATAAAAATTAGTAATTCTGGGTCGTTGACGAAGTCTAGCTGTTGCCGAGATCGACGAATAAAATCGTCTCCAACCATTTGTTCTTCGCGTGCCGAGATTATAGTTGCCGAGCTTGAGCCTAAATCCGGCAGTTGATCGTAGTCGGTAGCACGGGCAGGTATAACAGTCAGACACGACAGCGAAGTTACTGCCAATGAAGTTGCTGCTAATAGTGTGTAAATACGTGTTTTGTTGCCCATGATTAGAAATCCTAAGGTTTTTTCTGCCGTAAGGCTACAATTGAAAAGTGACCATATGTTTAGACAAAGCCTTAACTTAAGCGCCCAAGGCTAACCTTAACCGAATGACAGAGATAGAAACAACCTTAGACACTAGCGGTTTACGTTGCCCCATACCAATTCTTCATGCCAAGCGTGCATTGGCTAAAATGCAGGTGGGCGAGCTGCTACGAGTAATTACGACTGACTTATCCGCTCCTGAGGACTTTGATGCAATGTTGCAGCATACCCCGCACTCTTTACTTGGAAGCGTAGAGCAAGACGCACGCTTCGAGATTTTAATTCGCAAAGGGTGAATGTCGCGTCACTATATGTTTAGCTTCTGCAGCAGTATCATATGCAACTTTTCAATAAACTATTACGGAGATATAACATGAGTGTAGCTCGAATTACTGAAATATAGGCTTCTTCAACAAAGATTTTTGAGGATGCGGTTCGCAACGATGTTACGCGTTCTTGTAAAACGCTGAATAACGTTATTAACGCCTGGGTAGCAGATCAACAGGTAGTTGTGAAGGATGGCAAGGTTACTCAAAATATTGTTAAGATGAAAGTTACCTTTGTGCTCGACTACCTACTACAAAAGTAATAGACCTAAAAAAGCCCCGCCAGATATTCCGGCGAGGCTTTTTAATTAAATTGGTGAAATGAACTTAGTTCAATTTCACCAAAGGCGATTGATTGTGCTACATCATACCGCCCATTCCACCCATACCGCCCATTCCACCCATGTCAGGCATGGCCGGTGCTGCTGAGCTATCGTCTGGTGAATCCGCTATCATTGCTTCGGTAGTGATCATCAGGCTAGCAATCGATGAAGCGTTTTGTAACGCTGTTCGAGTTACTTTAGTTGGGTCAAGAATACCCATTGCAATCATGTCGCCGTATTTACCGGTAGCGGCGTTGTAGCCATGGTTACCTTTGTTATTGCGAACTTCGTTTAAGATTACAGAGGCATCTTCACCAGCATTGCTAACGATTTGACGGAGCGGCTCTTCAAGGGCGCGACGAACGATTGCTATCCCGGTGTCTTGATCTGGATTGTCACCTTTAACTTTAGCAACTGCACCAAGAGTACGCACAAGTGCGGTACCACCACCAGGAACTACACCCTCTTCTACTGCAGCACGGGTAGAGTGCAGAGCATCTTCAACGCGCGCTTTCTTCTCTTTCATTTCGACTTCGGTTGCAGCACCAACCTTAATTACTGCTACACCACCAGCCAATTTTGCGACACGTTCCTGCATTTTTTCACGGTCGTAGTCAGAGCTAGAATCTTCGATCTGAGCTCGAATTTGATTTACTCGCTCTTCGATATCTTTTGCTTCTCCAGCACCATCAATAATGGTGGTGTTTTCTTTACTGATCTGAATACGCTTGGCCGTGCCTAAATCTTCAACGGTTGCGCCTTCAAGGCTCATACCAACTTCTTCAGACACCACACGGGCACCGGTTAGTATCGCAATGTCCTCCAACATTGATTTACGACGATCACCGAACCCAGGTGCTTTAACGGCAGCCACCTTAACGGTACCACGCATATTATTAACTACTAATGTAGCTAACGCTTCGCCTTCAACGTCTTCAGCAATAATCAGTAATGGTCGACCTTGCTTTGATACACCTTCAAGCAACGGAATCAGATCTCGAATCTGGGAGACTTTCTTGTCATGAATAAGAATCAGTGGAGACTCAAGATCAACACTCATACTTTCCTGGTTGTTGATGAAGTAAGGAGACAAGTAACCGCGATCAAACTGCATACCTTCAACGATATCCAGCTCATTTGAAAGGCCAGAGCCTTCCTCAACGGTAATAACACCTTCTTTGCCCACTTTATCCATGGATTCAGCAATGATGTCGCCAACTGAAGTATCAGCATTTGCAGAAACTGTTCCGACCTGAGCGATTTCTTTCTGATCCGAGCAGGGCTTTGAAAGATTTTGTAAGGAATCAACGGCAGTGATTACTGCTTTGTCTATTCCACGTTTTAGATCCATTGGGTTCATGCCAGCAGCAACTGCTTTCATGCCTTCGCGAACGATTGCTTGCGCTAGAACCGTAGCCGTTGTAGTGCCATCTCCAGCGATATCAGAAGTTTTAGAAGCAACCTCTTTTACCAGTTGAGCGCCCATGTTTTCGAATTTGTCTTTTAGCTCGATTTCTTTAGCTACAGATACACCATCTTTAGTAACTGTTGGTGCGCCAAAAGATTTATCAAGAACTACATTACGACCCTTAGGCCCCAAAGTTATTTTAACCGCGTCGGCCAATATATTGACACCGGCAACGATCTTGGCGCGCGAAGCATCGCCAAAAAGTACGTCTTTTGCTGACATTGTTATTACCTCTTAAGTAAAATTGATTCGATTATTCGACGATGCCCATGACATCATCTTCGCGCATGACGAGTAATTCTTCGCCATCTACTTTAACTTCTGTACCGGAATACTTGCCAAACAGAACAGTGTCTCCAGCTTTAACATCTAGCGCTTGTACCTTACCGTCATCCAGTAATTTACCTTTGCCTACTGCAACCACTTCACCTTGTGACGGTTTCTCAGAAGCAGAATCTGGAATTACTATGCCTCCTGCGGTTGTTTTCTCTTCGTCAAGGCGACGAACCATGATTCGATCATGTAACGGACGAATAGCCATTGCTAAACTCTCCTACGTTTTATACTTTTAAATTATGGAACCAGTATCAGGTGTCTATCAATAGATGCCTGTACTGACGAAATTAGCCCCGCCGTGATTAGCACTCACTTCGAGGGAGTGCTAATAATAGGGTCGAACTTCCTAAAGTCAAGGGGGAGAACCAAATTAGTTCTATGCGGAAGGCGTGTCAGGTAGTAGGAGATACTACCTGTTAAGATGATTCCATTCGTGTCGGAGTTTGTTTTAAAAAAATTAGAGCAAAAGTATTAAATTATCGCAGCGTATACTGCGGTTGCTGCTTAGTCTTCTTTTTTTCGATATTCACCCTCAATGACATTTCCGCGAGGGTTGGCATTTGGTCGAGACTGGTTCTGTGCAGTTGAGTATTGCCAAGCTGTTGCCATGCTAACAATGCCTTGGCGGCTCAAATACCTAATCCATTTGCGCCTAACCGGCGGGATTAACAGAGAGAACCCTATCGTATCGGTTAGAAACCCGGGGGTTAAAAGTAATGCACCGGCAAATAGTAAAGCTGCGCCTTCGGCCATTTCCATTGCTGGTAAATTACCAGAAGCTATTTGTTCTTTAACGTTTGATAAGGTTTGAAACCCTTGTTGCCTTACCAGCGATGCGCCTACAACAGCAGTCACTATAATTAGCAACAAGGTATTAAAAACCCCAAAATTTCCGCCGAGTTCGATAAATAGGGCGATCTCGGCCACTGGTACTAAAATGAAAAGTGCAAGAATGATTAAAAATAGCATGGATGTGATGTATGTTCTGTGGGGTTAGGTATATACATATAAGCAACTACTATCGCCAATTATTGTTAATAGTATACTATTTAGTAAATTTCACATGATTAGAAACTGGTAATGCCGGATCCCCTGATCGACAACGAGCAAGCCAATCAAGAAGTGTTGCTGGTGTATTGCAACGTGCCTGATAGCGTGGTCGCGAATCGTATAGCGAAACAATTAGTTGCAGATCGGCGCGCGGCATGTGTCAATATTAGAGAAGGCGTGCGATCAATATACATTTGGGACGGTCAAGTACGCTCGGAAGAAGAGGTTACGCTGGCGATAAAAACAACCAGACAGAACTATGCTGAGTTGGAAAAAGCCGTATTAGGAATGCACCCTTATGAGGTGCCTGAGTTAATAGCGATCCCAATTAAAATTGGTTCGCAAAAATATCTTGAATGGGTGGAAGGTTCGATTAAATGAATACACGAGTGAAGCCGTTAGTTTTTGGCCTAGTACTGGCCATGTTTGCATCAATAGGGCAGGCGCAACTTTCGTCGCAAACACAAAATTTGCTGCCGGAAGAAGAAGCTTTTATGGTTATTGCGGATGTAACCGATACTGGTGCACTGACAGTTTATTGGCAGATCGCTGATGGCTACTATATGTACCGAGATAAGTTTTCTACCCAAATTGCTGTTGGTTCATCAGCGGTTTTAGGCCCAATGGAAATACCGAGCGGGGAGGTGGTGGATGACGAGCTGTTTGGTTCTATTGAAGTTTATTTTACCGGTGTAAATTATACCCATTCAATGAACTCAGTAAGTGGTTCCTCGGAATTGGAATTCGTAGTTAAGGGGCAAGGGTGTAACAAGCCTGTTGGTGTCTGTTATCCACCCATGACTCGTTCGGTTACCGTAGCATTGCCAGAAGTTGTAAACCAGGCAGAAAATAACGCTTCTACGGTACTTGGTGCAGTTGGGGCTACAACTGGAAGTACCGATCAACCTGAACGAAAATCTCTTGTTTCATATCTACTGACGGCTTTTTGGGTTGGTGTGTTATTAACGTTCACGCCATGTGTGTTGCCAATGATTCCAATCTTGTCTGGTTTGGTGGCAGGCGAATCAAAAACAGGTAAAGGCGGCATACTTTCGATTTTCTATGTACTGGGTACCGCAGTTACTTACACTGCGATGGGTGTGCTGGCGGGTTGGACCGGAGCACAGCTCCAGGCCTATTTTCAATCACCATTTTGGATAGGGGCGATAGCGTTACTTTTGGCGATACTTTCTTTGTCTTTGTTTGGTGTATTTCAAATTCAAATGCCTTCAAGTATTCAAGGTCGAATTCAACAAAGCACATCAACAATGGCCTCTGGTAAATATGGCGTTGCTTTTGTTGTCGGTTTGTTTTCAGCGCTAATTGTTGGTGCCTGTGTCTCGCCACTACTAATAGTGGCTTTGGGCGCTGCGATTCAGTTTGGTGACCCAGTATTGGGTGGGGCCATTATGTTTTCCCTAGCGCTAGGTATGGGGGTTTTACTTGTAGCGTTTGGTTTTGGCGCCAATTGGTTGCTACCCAAGGCAGGTGCCTGGATGGAGAGGGTGACACAATTGTTTGGTTTTATGATTTTGGCCGTGGCTATTTATTTACTGGATACTATTAAGGATTTTGAGTCTATTTGGCTTTGGGCTTTTTGGTTAATTGGACTGGCGGCTTTTTGTTGGGTGGTACTTACATCTAAAGATGAGTCTCAAGGTGCAAGCAAAATCCTACCAATGATTTTTGCGGTGATATTTCTTTTTTGGGGTTTGCTAACCTTAGTGGGTGCAGCGGCTGGTAGCAACGATTTATTTCGTCCATTGCAAGTGTTTACGCAGGGTAGCGGAAGCACAGTTTCGAGCATTCAGAAACAGTCAGAAAAGTTCACTGAAGTAGATTCTGTGTCGAGTTTGCAAACGCAGTTGTTGGCCGCAAAAGGTAAGCCAATCATCATAGATTTTTATGCTGATTGGTGTGTCGAATGCGTCCGAATGTTAGAGACGACTTTTGTTGATCCTTCTGTAATATCGGCACTTGAAGGGGTGCAGTTGATTAAGGTGGATGTTACCGATCCAAGCAGTTTAGCAAACGAAATCAAGGGTATCTATAGTGTGTTTGGCCCCCCCGCGACTTTATTTGTTGATGCTGGGGGCACATTGAGAGACGACTTGAATAAATATGGTTATATTCCTTCTGAAGAATTTTTGGGTTTGTTAGCTGAGATCAAATAGTGAATAAAAATGTGTTTATAGTTGGCGCGGGCATTGTTTTTTTTGGTGGATATTATTTTGCAAATAGTCAGAGCGAAGAAGCTGCTCCGACTGAGGCAAGCGAAGCAGTTAAGTTAGTAGATATCGAATCCCATAAAGCAGAACTTCCGGTAGGAGTTCTGCCAAATAAAACGTTATTGAGTGCTCGGCTGAATAATTTGGACGGGCTAAAGTCCAGTTTGAGCCTGATCAATAGCGAGTATATGTTGGTCAATTTTTGGGCGACGTGGTGTAAACCCTGTGTTGAAGAAATGCCAATGCTGGAGGCGTTACAACAGGAGCTGAGCAGTCGGCAGTTTAGTATTGTAGGCTTGGCAATTGATGCCGCTGAACCGGCAAAGAAGATGGTTGAAAAGCTAGGAATTACGTATCCAATTTTTATTGCTGATTTAGAAGGGCCAGAGTTAATGGCAAGTAATGGAAATGAACAAGGCTTGCTTCCATACACCATGTTAATCGACCTTAGGGGTAAAGTATTAGCCACTAAATTGGGTACAGTGAAAGAACAAGACATTCGTGGATGGCTGGACCGGGAGCTCTTGGCTAAAGGAATATAGCGCATGAGTGTAATTCGCATGTTTTGAGCGGTTGTTCGGAAATCGTTGAAAACTCGGTCCTCGGAATAAATTCGTATGAGCAGGTATACTACTGCCACTATGATGTAGGGCGAATAAACTGGATAGAAAATGACCTCAATACTTGTTCTCAACGGTCCCAACTTAAAT
This sequence comes from Arenicellaceae bacterium, assembly GCA_029246505.1. GTDB lineage: Bacteria > Pseudomonadota > Gammaproteobacteria > Arenicellales > Arenicellaceae > UBA10349. The sequence continues at coordinate 75,518 of JAQWNC010000015.1, read as the reverse complement.
CTACTTGGTTCTCGGGAACCGGAGCACTACGGTGCAAAGACGTTGGAGCAGATTAATCAGCAGCTCTTGCTACTTGCGAGTGACGCTGGTTTCGAAATTAACTTTGGGCAGAGTAATGCTGAGCACGAGTTAATCGATATTGTTCAGCGGGCGGCCGGTAAAGTTAATTTTTTAATTATCAATCCGGCGGCTTTCACGCATACTAGTGTAGCGCTGCGCGACGCTATTTTGGGTGTTGGGTTACCCTATATAGAAGTACATCTGTCGAATATTCACGCGCGCGAAGCATTTCGTAAACACAGTTACTTTTCAGATGCCGCAGTGGGCGTAATTTGTGGCTTAGGTGCCCAAGGTTATGAACTGGCAATGCAGGCAGCTATTTCTTTTATACAAAATCAATCAGGCAGTTGAATTGGCAACGCCTTCGGTTTCAGGTTTCTAAAGGCCAGGTTGATACGCTATGTGCGGTGCTTGAAACTTGTTTGGCTCAAGCGGTTACCACCGAAAATGCAGGTGAAGATGCATTTTATGAAGTAGCTTTTCCAGGTGTGCCTGATTGGGAACAGGTCTATGTTACTGGCTTGTTTTCTACGGCAGTTAAGCTTGACGAAGTTTATCAATTGGTAGAGCAAGTCGTGCCCGGTGACCAGCCTTTGGTGGCTGAGATTTCCATACTCAAAGACCAGGATTGGGAGCGCGTTTGGTTATCACACTTTAAACCGATAAAAGTCGGTAAAGACCTGTGGGTAGTGCCCAACTGGCTTGATCCAGTAGATTCCAGTGCTTGTAATATTGCTCTGGACCCTGGGTTGGCATTTGGAACGGGCACGCACAAAACGACTGCACTTTGTCTGGATTGGCTTTCAAGGGCGAAAGTGAATGATTGCAGCGTAATCGATTACGGATGTGGTTCAGGTATTCTGGCAATAGCTGCTTTGTTGTTGGGAGCGAAGGCTGCCATTGCGATAGATATAGATCCAATGGCCGTTAATGCCAGCATTGAGAACGCTGAGAGTAATGGGGTGTTTGATCGGCTACAAGTTTGTTTGCCCACTGAAGTTGATACTAGTCAGGGCGCAGATATTGTTATAGTTAACATTCTCGCAGATGTGATTGTTAAACTGGCGCCCACATTGGTGAAAATGTTGAAGTTAGATTCTACATTGTTACTAACAGGAATACTGGCTGAACAGAGAGCGCGAGTAATAAGTGCATTCCCGGAATGCCGCTTCGATACGAAGAGTGCAGGCCAATGGTGTTTACTGGTCGGTTCGATCAATGATTAGTGAATATTGAACTAAGGCATTTATTGTCGATAGACTATTCGGATTAGAAGGCATGGCCAATATATAATAGCCAACTGATGTGGAATTTTTTCAGGAAGGGTGGCTGAAATTTCTTTATCGTGTTGTTTGAGAGAATTGTAATCAGTTTTATTGATAGGTTGATAGATGTACGTTAAATGTCCTCATTGCGACACTTCATTTGTGCTCGAGCCGGCTGTCGTCATGAACTTTGGTGGTTGGGCTCGGTGCGGCGCTTGTATGCAGCCGTTTAATTCAGAAGCCGCTGTTTTGGATGAACTGCCTGTTGATGACCCAGCTGACGTATTAGTAAGAACATCTGATTATGCGGATGATGCAGGACATTTTAAAGCGAAAAATCGTAATTCCTTTATTGTTGAGCCGCATAGCCGGTCAGAAATTCCCGAATTTTTAAGAGTCGGCGAGGCTGCGACTGAAGATCAAGCCCAGATACCTTTGCCGCTAAACGATGCTCTACTAGAATCGCAGTCTGATCTTGGACAGCCTATAAATATAGAGTTTCCTTCGGATGATCAAGGGCTGCCGGTTGTGGGCTCTGTCCATGGCCTAATCGATGAAGTTGTGATTGATGAAGAATTACAAAGGAGCTCAAGTATAGAGCGAGCTGTCGCGGTATGGCCGGAGGAGCAGGTAGCGCACGGAGTTGAATCTACAGAATCATCGGATGCCGAAGAATACAGTGTATCTGTTCGAGTAGAAAAGCGGAAGTACGGAGGTGTTCGCAACATCAGTAGCAGTCCCTTCGACAGGGTGATGTCAGATAAGGCTGAATTGCAGAACCCTCGTTTATGGTTGGTAGCCATAATAATATTTTTTGTGATTGCGGTGGCGCAACTCGTTAATCTGAATAAGCTTGAGTTATCACAAACAGTTTTTGGGCGGCCGATGGTAAATTTGTGGTGCCAGATATCGGGATGCTCACCTGGCGAGCTAGTGCAGATAGGCAAGATTGAGCTAGTGCATACGACTGTTTCAGCACACGATACAAAAGCCGGGGTTTTGGTCGTTGATGTGCACTTGGTTAGCCGTACGGCGCTTGGCCAGCCGCTTCCGGGTATTCAGCTTACGCTTACTGATCGTGATGGTATGCCAGCCGCGCGTAGAATATTTACGGCACAGGAGTATTTACCGAGTACTGCCAAAAACGAATTAGTACCGAATGTTATTACCGAGTTCAAATTGGAAATAGCTGATCCACCTGATAAATCGGTTGGGTTCGAGGTCGCGCTAGTAGACCAGCGCTAGCAGTTATAACCTTTACCGATTTCAGCCTGAAGCGTATCATCAGTCGCCCGTTAAATAGTTGTTCTGATACAGCACAGGTGTGAATAGAAGAGGTGCAAGCTTGGATATTAGTTGAGTCAGCTAGCGTCCGGGTTTTTGTATCTGAGTGAAGTACGGGTGTAAACACCTTTATAAATAGAGAATTATGCTTAACATCGGCGACATTAAAATTCATAGCCCGATCATCGCCGCGCCAATGGCTGGCGTTAGTGATTTGCCGTATCGGCGAGCCTGTAGGCATTGGGGCGCGGGTTTGGCGGTTACCGAAATGGTCACCTCACGGCCTGAGTTAAGAAACACTGAATTGTCTCGTTTACGAATGAATCACACCGGTGAGCAGGGTCCAATTTCCGTGCAGATTGTTGGTACTGATCCGGATTTACTTGCTGAAGCAGCAATTATTAATGTGGCTCACGGTGCTGATATAATTGATATTAATATGGGTTGCCCGTCCAAAAAAGTATGTAGGCAGATGGCGGGCTCGGCGTTAATGGGTGATGAACAGTTAGTGTCGAAGATACTGACAGCCGTGGTCACTTCAGTAGAGGTGCCGGTTACACTGAAGATACGTACGGGGTTAAGTTTGCAGCAAAAAAATGCGGTTCAGATAGCGCGTATTGCTGAACAAATCGGTGTTCGAATGCTAACCGTACATGGTCGATCCCGAGCTTGTCGTTTTAAAGGCCAGGTTGAGTACTCAACTGTAGCAGACGTGGTTTCTGCGGTAGACATACCGGTGATTGCAAATGGTGATATTGACTCGCCAGAAAAAGCTGCTTCGGTTATGCAACAGACCGGTGCTGCGGGCGTAATGGTGGGTCGTGCGGGTATTGGGCAGCCTTGGCTGTTTCGAGAAATTGGAATTCGACTTGGATATCTGCCTTTCCAAGCGGCGCCAAACATTGCGGAAAAAGTTAATGCGATGATTTCACATTTATGCGAGATGCATAGTTTTTATGGGGTCGAGCGCGGGGTTGTATTGGCTCGGAAACATGCTGGAAAATACATGGCGCGATTGGGGGTGTCGGCAACTGAGCGTGCCGCGGTCAACCGTATCTTTGGCGCTGAACAACAGCTTGGTGCGCTCAGGCGCGCTGTGTTGCAAGCGCAAAAACCGTTACAAGCTACATTAAACCTGGCGGCTTAAGCCGCATATTGAATGGCGAAAACAACAGTTTCAGATACCGTTCGAAGATCAGTAAAGAGATACTTTAATGATCTGGATGGGCAGCACCCATCAGGCCTGTATGCGATGGTGCTAGCTGAAATGGAAAAACCTTTGTTGCGGGTAGTGATGAACAAGGCAGGAGGCAATCAAACAGTGGCTTCCGCGATGTTAGGTATTAACCGGAATACGCTACGAAAAAAGTTAAAGCAGTACAATTTAAGTTAAATCCTCGACTATCCCGCTTATTATTGACTTTTTGTGCAATGAATTGAGCATTTAATTATATTGAAGTTGGAAATCATGTCTGAATTCTCCGTACAACGCGCTTTGATTAGCGTCTCTGAAAAAGCAGGAATAGTGGAGTTCGCTAGCAAGCTGGCTGAGCTGGGTGTGGAAATACTTTCTACCGGTGGCACTGCAAAGTTATTGAGTGATGCAGGAGTCCCGGTAACTGAAGTTAGTCAGCATACGGGATTTCCCGAGATGATGGATGGTAGGGTTAAAACATTGAACCCACTAATTCACGGTGGGATTTTAGGGCGCCGGGGTAAGGATGATGCCGTGATGCGGGAGCATGGAATCGTGGCTATTGATTTGGTGGTGGTAAATCTATATCCATTTGAGGCCACTGTTGCAGAGCTAGATTGTAGTTTGGCTGACGCAATGGAAAATATCGATATAGGTGGCCCAGCAATGGTTCGGGCTGCGGCGAAGAACCATAAAGATGTTCTCATTGTTGTTGATGCCGATGATTATTCCTCGGTGATGGCTTCTATTGAGGTAGATTCGGTTGATTATCAGATGCGATTTAATTTGGCTGTTAAAGCGTATGAACATACTGCCAACTATGATAGTGCTATTGCGAATCATCTTGGGGCGCTTAATATCGAAAATGAAAAACGGCCCTTTGGGCGCACGTTTAATACGCAGTTAGTACATAAGCAAACAATGCGCTATGGCGAAAACCCACATCAACAGGCTGCATTTTATGTACAACCTAGCCCTGTAAGTGGAACGATTTCTAGTGCTACTCAGTTGCAAGGTAAAGAGCTTTCTTACAATAATATTGCGGATACGGATGCAGCTCTGGAATGTATAAAACAATTTGACGGAACACCGGCGTGCGTTATCGTCAAGCATGCAAACCCTTGTGGTGTGGCCGTGGGCACAAGCCTTTTAGATGCTTATCGGCGTGCATTTTCGACCGACGCGGAGTCTGCGTTTGGTGGGATTATTGCTTTTAATAGTGAGCTTGACGAAGAGACGACGGCATTAATTTGTGAGCAGCAGTTTGTCGAAGTAGTGGTTGCGCCCACGATCAGTACAGCGGCGTTAGCAGTATGTGCGCAGAAAAAGAATATCAGGGTTTTAGCTTCTGGCCAGTGGTCTGAACCAACCAGCCAGTTGGAGTACAAGAGGGTAGCTGGAGGTTTGTTGTTGCAAAGCAGTGATTTTGAGCTTCACGGTCAATTGAAAGTGGTCACTGAACTGCAGCCTAGCGAAGCACAAATGAGTGATCTATTGTTTGCCTGGAAGGTAGCCAAATTCGTTAAATCTAACGCGATTATTTATGTCAAAGATTTAATGACAGTTGGAATAGGTGCAGGTCAAATGAGCCGGGTGAATTCAGCCCGCATTGCTGGATTTAAGGCAGAACATGCAGGATTGGAAGTGCGTGGTGCGGTAATGGCTTCAGATGCATTTTTCCCGTTTCGAGATGGACTGGATGCGGCCGGGGAAACAGGTATTGCTGCTGTTATCCAGCCCGGGGGTTCTATCCGTGACAAGGAGGTTATTGCCGCAGCCGATGAGCATGGAATCGCGATGGTGTTCACGAGTATGCGGCACTTTCGCCACTAGTTGATTTAAGCATAGCCATGCCAGGTATCGGTGATTTCTGCGAATTTCCAGATCGAGTAGGGTCCGGGTCAATTAAATGGGAGCCAGAGCATCTGCAGGCAAAGTTTGGTGTAAGCGATGCTCTGCCTATGTGGGTAGCCGATATGGATTTCGCGACCGCGCCTTGCGTGTTGGATGCACTTCGAGCTCGCTTAGATCATCCGTTATTTGGTTATACCCGCGTATTTGAGCCATACCGCGAAGCTGTTATAGATTGGTTTAAGGTCCAGCATGGTTGGACTATTCAGACTGATTGGATTTGTCATGCCCCGGGAGTTGTTTCAGCAATGAATCTGTTGGTTTTAGCATTGACTAACCCGGGTGATAAAATCGTAGTCCAGCCTCCAATATATTATCCATTTTTTAGCTCAGTACGAGATAACAAACGGGAGTTGGTGCTAAACCCATTAGAAATTGATCCCCATGGTTTGTACCAGATTAATTTTGATCAATTAGAAGAGCAATTTAGTGATAAAAGCGTGCGCCTGTTCATGTTGTGTAACCCTCATAACCCTGGTGGCCGTGTTTGGAAAAAGGCCGAGCTTTCAAGGTTGATCGGCCTGTGTATTCGCCATAACATTCTAGTTATCTCTGACGAAATTCATTGTGATTTAGTTTGGCCTGGATATACCCATCAACCATTACCGCTAGCCGATTCGCGAATATTAGAACAGTGCATTATTTGTACGGCATCGAGCAAAAGTTTTAATCTAGCTGGATTACAAACCTCAGATATTATTATTCCCGATGCGAGATTGCGTAGAAAGTATCGATCGCAGTTGCATAAAACTGGTTTGGGTGACCCAAATATTATGGGCTTGGTGGCTACCGAAGTCGCGTATAGGCAAGGGTTGGATTGGTTGAATGAACTTCGTGCCCAGCTTGTGCGCAACCTTGATCAAGTGGAATTATTTTTCGCCGAGCAGTTGCCTGATGTTACTTTAATGAAGACTCAAGCTACATATTTGGCCTGGTTTAACCTTAATTCGTTTGGTGTAGATGCAAAAATAGCCGAGCAGGCATTATTGAATGTTGGCAAGGTTATCTTAAACCCCGGATACATTTTTGGTGCCCCGGGCGATGACTGGATGCGGGTTAATTTTGCTTGCCCAGCGCCTATATTGAGTGATGGTTTGCAGCGAATCAAGTTGGGCTTGGATAGTTTGTGATTTCCAAAGCCTGCGTCGCAATATACGCCCTAGCTATTGGATGTTTTTCGTTGATACCGGCATAATACTTATCGGTTAGTTTTTGGGATAAAGGTTTGCATTTCGGTGCCTACGTTATATTCACTCTACTGGCGTGGTGGGCATTCCGGAAAAATAGAATATTTTACTATGCGGTTGTATCGATAATAGTTTATGGCATTGGTCTGGAGTTCGCTCAAATGTTATCGCCTGGTCGGCAACTATCTATTTTAGGCGTTCTGACAAATATACTTGGCGCGGTGATACTGGTTGGAATGCGTCACGCTTGCTACAGCACTGGTGGCTCCAGTCAGTAGAAAAAATAAGCGAGTAGGAAGAAACCAAGACAAATAAAAAGGCTACTAATTAGGTAGCCTTTTTATCGAGCAAGCTTCGACTTCTCTGATCTTATAGATCCATGCTTCCTTTCATTGTATTCATCGCACGCTTTTCAATCTGCCGTATACGTTCTGCAGATACACCATACTCATCCGCTAGCTCGTGCAAAGTAGCTTTGTCGTCATTTAGCCATCGCCGTGTAACAATTTCGCGGCTGCGGTCATCGAGTTTGCCAATCGCTTCTGAGAGGGCCTTTTTACGATGTGAGACTTGATCGGATTCCAGCAGAAGCATTTCCGGGTTAAAGCGCATGTCTGGTAAGTATCCAGATGGGCTAGGTGTTAGCTCATCATCATCACTTCCAGGCGGATCGAAGGCCACGTCAGGTGTGCTTAAACGTGACTCCATTTCCCGCACTGTTTTGACGGGCACGTCAAGATTACTGGCCAGGTCCTGAGTTTCTTGCTCGGTCATCCAAGCAAGTTGTTTGCGGGATTTGCGTAGATTGAAAAATAATTTTCTTTGTGCCTTGGTGGTGGCGACTTTAACAATCTTCCAATTACGTATTACATAATCATAGATTTCGGCTTTGACCCAATGTACAGCGTACGATACTAATCGGACGCCGCGGTCGGGGTCGAAATGTTTAACAGCTTTCATGAGCCCGATATTGCCTTCCTGGATTAGGTCCGCCAGTGGCAGGCCGTAACCGGCAAATCCGCGAGCAACTGAGATTACGTGCCGCATATGTGACACAACTAATTGCCGTGCCGCATCAAGATCTTGATCTTGGCGGTAGCTTGTTGCGAGCGAACGTTCATCTTCTGCACTCAAAATAGGGGCTGAGTTTGCAAGCTGAATAAATTTTGAAAGGCTTTGCTCTTGATTTAAACCTGAGTTTAATTCTGGAGCTAAACCTATAGCTGCTGGCATATTAGTCATTTACTTTTCCAATTTGCTACAGGGGTTTCGTTAGCACTCATCATACCAGAGTGCTAATAATTAAGCGATAGGTATGAAAAAACAGTAATTTAGTTAGCATTTGACCACTGTTATCGAGGTTCTATGTCTCTGAGATGCTGCGAAACAGAGAGTACAGATGCGAGTAGACCTAATCCACCACCAGCTAAAATTAGCCAAGAGAGCCCTTGAGCGCTTAAACCCTGAACACCAAAATCAGAACCATATAAACTAGCTAGCCTTCCTATCGGGCCGTTCATCCAAAGTAGTACGGCATAAGTGATCAAACTTGCTAATAGTGCGCCAGCAAGGCCAATCTGGAACCCCTGATATAGAAATGGTCGGCGTACAAAGGCATCTGAGCCGCCTATAAGCTTAATTATTTCTATTTCTTCTTTCCGATTAATAATTGCTAGCCGTATCATATTGCTAACCGTAAGTATTACCGCTAGTGCCAGTAATATACTAATCACCTGAGCGCCACTTTCTACTATATCTAGCATGGAGTTGAACCGTTGAATCCACTCCAGATCAAGCTGTACTTCTTCGGCTTCTGGTATTTGACGGAGTTGCGCTTGTAATTGCGTAGTCGCTTCTGCAGAATCAAAATTACTATCGGGCAGAATTAGAAGCGATGCTGGCAGAGGGTTTTCAGGTAATAATTCGATCGCGCTACCTAGCCCAGAAAGCATTTTGAATTCTTCCATTGCTTGATCGGCCGAGACGAACTCCACTTGCGTAATTTCGGGTTTTGCTTGCAGTTCTAGTGTTAGCTCCAGTCCGCGAGCTTCAGTAGTGCCTGGAGCTAGAAAAACACTTAACTGCGGGCGCCCTTCCCACGATTGACCAAGACGCTCAGCATTACCGACCATTAGTTGCATGATGGTGGGCAATGACAAAGTGATCGCAACAACTGAAATACTCATCAAGCTGGAAAATGGTGTGTGCATCAATCGATGCACACTTGCAATGCACTCGGTTTTATTCTGTGAAAACCAACTCATATTGTATTCGGGGCCTTAAGAGGGAGATCGTTTTTGATCAATTTTCCCTGATCAAGTTTTAGCACGGGTTTATTCAATCGTTCAATTTGCCTCAAGTCATGGGTTGCGATAAGCACTGATGTTCCAATTCGGTTGAACTCGACAAACAAATCCATAATCTCATCGGATAATGCAGCATCAAGATTTCCAGTAGGTTCGTCGGCTAACAAAATTGCGGGTCGATTTACAACAGCGCGTGCAATGCCTACACGCTGTTGCTCCCCACCAGATAATTGGACAGGCGTCATACCTTCTTTTTTAAGCAGTCCGACCTTGTCCAAAGCGGCACGAACGCGCTTGTTAGATTCTCTATAGGATACGCCAGCGACAATCAGTGAGAGAGCCACATTGTCGAACACAGTGCGATCGTTAAGTAATTTATGATCCTGGAATATGATGCCAATTTGTCTACGAATTGGTGCGATGTCGCGTCGTTTTACCGTTCGAAGATTGCGATCGCCAATGAGTATTTGGCCGTGACTAGGGCGTTCTATGACGCTAATTAGCTTAAGCAGTGTACTTTTACCCGCACCCGAGTGGCCAACAAGGAGCGCCATATCTGATCCGGTAAGCTCGAAATCAATCCCGCGGAGAGCATCCTGACCTCCCGGGTAGCGTTTACTTACATTGAGAAACCGAATCATTTAGTTCGATTGAATCTCTATTGAGTCAACACCGAACATGCCTTCGATATAAGATTTAGCAGTAAAGGGTTTTAGGTCACTGACGTGTTCGCCCACCCCTATAAAGCGTATGGGCAGCCCAAAATTTTGAGTTAGAGCGATTGCCACGCCACCTTTTGCGGAACCATCCAGTTTTGTTAATACTAGGCTTGACACGTTGGTTGCCTTTTTAAAGTGTTCCACTTGAGACAGTGCGTTTTGTCCGGTACCAGCATCAAGTACTTGCAGTACTTCATGGGGGTAGTTCGAGTTTTGCTTAGAAAGTACGCGGATTACTTTTTCTAGTTGGGCCATTAGCTCGTTTTGTGTATGCAGCCGACCAGCGGTATCAATGAGCAGTACGTCTATATTTCGCGCAACAGCAGCTGTGACAGCATCATGTGCGACAGCGGCAGCATCACCACCTGTACCTTGAGTAATGACCGGAATATTGAGACGAGAAGCCCACTCTTGTAGTTGTTCTGTGGCCGCAGCACGAAACGTATCCGCAGCTGCCAGCATGACTTTTTTACCTTTGGATTGTAGGTGCGCAGCAATTTTCGCAGTAGTTGTGGTTTTGCCTACGCCGTTTACACCTACTACTACTATTACATAAGGCTTTTGGTTCAGCGACCACTGCTGTTCCGCAGGTTGCATGATTTTCATTGTTTCGTGCGCGAGCAATTCAAGTAATTGCCCTGTACTCTGTATCTTTCTGAAACGTGCTTCTTCGCGCAAGTTTTCAATTATACTAAGCGCCGCCTGTACACCGATATCGCTTGAGAGAAGTGTGTCTTCAAGGTCAACATAAGCTTCATCATCAAGCTGGCTGGCATTGAAAAGGCCGGTAATCTTGGTAAAGAACCCTTGTCGACTTTTATTTAAGCCCTGCTGAACGGAAGTTATATTATCGTGGTCACCGGATTCATTTTTAGAAACCACTTCAGGTGAGGTATCACTTTTCAATGAGATTTGGTCACCAGGTTGACTCGCGATGGCAGTGCCATCAGGCACTACTGCCTCGGAGCTATTATTAGCGGGATTTTTTTTGCGATTAAAAAACACGTTGATTGCGGCGTTTTAACTTGTCAGGCTCTAAAGGTAGACCGTATTCTAACTTCGGTAAAATTTTTCTGCTAATGAAGGTTTACGCTAATTGCTCATATCTTGGTTGCAAAGTATTGCTGCTAGAGCGCACTTTATATTTACGGTAAAAAAATATGTTGAAATTTAAAAAGCACAGTTTAGTAGGCTACTCTCTTTTTTGGGTTGCAGCAGCTTTAGTGCTGGTTTCTTGTGGTGAACAAGAAGTGATGCAACCTTCTTCGCAACAACTACGCCCAGTAACAGGTAGCGGCAGTTTGGCGGAATTTAGTGCCCGGGTGCATGAAGAGACTTTGGGTAATGGTTTGCGGATTATCGTTAAAGAGGATCACCGTAGCCCGGTGGTTGTGTCACAAGTTTGGTATAAAGTTGGATCAAGTTACGAGCCAGAAGGGATTACTGGGGTATCACATGTGCTTGAGCATATGATGTTTAAAGGAACTGATGTTTATGGCCCAAATGAAGTATCGCAAATTATTGCGGCTAATGGCGGCAGTGAAAATGCGTTTACCGGGTACGACTACACCGCATACTTCCAGCAATGGGAGAAGTCTCGACTACCTTTAAGTTTTGAAATCGAATCCAATAGAATGCAAAATCTATTGCTTTCAAAAGATGAATTTATAAAAGAAATTGAGGTTGTGAAGGAAGAGCGAAGGATGCGAACCGACGATAATCCCGATGCCTGGCTGTATGAGCAATTCGGATTTGAAGCGTGGCAGGTAAGCCCGTATGGGCAGCCAATTATTGGTTGGAGGAAGGATCTTGATTCAATGGCAGTTGCTGATTTAGCTGACTGGTATGAACGATACTATGCGCCAAATAACGCCACAGTAGTGGTCGTAGGAGATGTGATACCAGACGAAGTGTTTGAATTGGCTGAAGAATGGTTCGGGGCATTGGAACCCTCTCAGGTCGAACTTAATAACCCACCGCCAGAACCTAGATTTGCGTCAGGAAGAGATAAAACGGTTGAACGTATCGCGCGAGTACCTTCGTTTATTCGGGGCTATTACGTACCTGTAATTTCTGCTGATAATCCAAAGGACTGGGAGCCGTATGCTCTGGAAGTCTTGGTTTATGTGCTCGATGGAGGTCAAAGCGCGCGTTTTGAAAAGACGTTGGTTCGTAAGCAGCAATTGGCGGCATCAATATGGACGTCTTATGATGCAACAACGCGTTTGGATGGCTTGATAACATTTGGAGGTTCCCCTTCCCAAGGAGTGTCAACTGACGAGTTAATCGCAGGCCTTGAAGAGCAACTTTCTCTGGTCCGAAGCGCACCAGTTAGTCAGCTAGAGCTTGATCGTGTGAAAGCACAGCTCAAAGCAGCTGATGTGTTTGAACGCGATTCAGTGTTCTATCAGGCTATGAAGATTGGTCGCTTGGTTACTATCGGTCTAAATTGGGAATTGGAAGAGACCCGGCTTGAGAAGATATCAACTGTGACTCCGGAACAGGTTATGGCAGTTGCGAAAAAATATTTGGTTGCCAACAATGCTACCACAGTGAAGTTGTCACCGAAGGAAAGTAACCCAGAAGATACTATAAATGTAGGGGAGGGTGCGTAATGAGTGCTTATCGAATTTTGAGAGGGCTTACGAACCTAGCAGTTTTAGTGGTGACAATATTAATGCTATTTACATTGCAGACAGCGTCTGCGGCACCAGAAATTCAGGTGTGGGAAACACAACACGGAGTTCCAGTTTACTTTGTTGAGGCGCACGAGATTCCAATGGTTCAGGTTTCGATGGGGTTTAAGGCCGGGTCGGCAAACGATCCTACCGATAAACTCGGATTGTCATCGCTTATGAGTCAAATGCTGACGATGGGAGTCGAAGGCATGGGTCAAGATTCTCTTGCTGAGGCGATCGAGTCAACCGGAGCGCAAATTGGCGCGAGCAGTGATGCAGATAAAGTGGTAGCAAGCTTTAAAAGTCTAAGTGAAGCTGGAATTTTTCAGAAAGCTAGTGAATTATTCGGGAAAACCCTATCTAAACCAACCTTTAATCCAGATGTTCTGGAGCGTGAACGCGCAAGACGTTTGGTTGGATTAGAGCGCCAGAAACAGTCGCCCGGGGTGATGGCTGGCAAAGCTTATGCGGCGACATTGTTTCCTGACCATCCCTATGGTCTACCCGCTTCGGGTGATGAATCTACATTAGCCGCGATTGACCAATCGGACCTCGTTGCGTTTCATCAAAAATATATTGTTCAATCAAACTTAGTGGTTGCAGTAGTTGGAGATATGACTCGACCTCAAGTCGAATCATGGGTTGATGGTTTATTGGCATCGATACCGTTAGGTAGACTGGCTGGAGACGTTTCAGTGCCAATGGTTCCAGCCGCCAGCGAGCAATTTATTTCTTTTGACTCGCAGCAAAGTACCATTCTTATAGGTCATCAAGGCATCCCGCGAGGTCATCCAGACTTTATTCCTTTGATTGTCGCAAACTACATTTTGGGTGGTGGAGGATTAGTAAGTATTCTCGCAGATGAGCTACGTGAAAAACGTGGATTAACTTATGGTGTGAGTAGCGGCTTTTCTCGTATGGTGAGCTCTGGTTCTTTTACAATCCGGCTTCAAACTCGTAATGACAAACGCGATGAGGCAGTAGGGTTGGTTCGAGATGTGCTAGGCGAGTTCGTAGAAAATGGGCCATCTGAAGAGCAAGTTCAAAATGCAGTAAAACATTTAGCGGGCTCTTTCCCATTAAGTACAGATAGTAATTCGAAGGTGGGACGTATTTTGATGGCTATTGCTTATTACGGCCTTCCTGTAGATTATCTACAGACTTATATAGCAGAATTAGAGGCTGTTGACCTAAAGCGCGTTAACCAAGTTGTTAAGCAACACATGCGTCCGGAAGACTTAATTCAAGTGGTGCTGGGTGGTTCAGTAACTGAGGAATAGGTAGGAGTAGAGTGTCGGCACAATCTTCCGTTCGCATCATAGGCGGCTCATGGCGGGGGCGTAAACTACCGTTGCTGAGTGAGGCTGGTTTGCGGCCAACGCCTGATCGTGTAAGAGAGACCCTGTTCAATTGGTTGATGCCAACAATAGTGGGTACAATTGTTCTGGACGCTTGCGCAGGTTCAGGGGTTTTGGGGATAGAGGCCTTATCGCGCGGCGCTAGTAAGGTATTCTTTATTGAAAATAATGTAAAGCTATGTTCGGCCATACGCAAGATGTGTGGGGTGTTGGAAGCAGATGCGGAAATTATTCAACACGATGTATCAAAACTAAACCTGGTACTGACAGGTAAAAAGTTTGATTTAGTATTTTTGGACCCGCCTTACCAATCAGGTTTATATTCTGAAGTGATCGCTCAGTTAATCGAAGGCGACCATTTTGCAAAGAAAGCGTTAATGTACATTGAGACTTCGACGAAATCGGTAGTTAATTTTGTGCCGAAATCCTGGCTGAAGCTTCGTTCTAAAACCGCTGGTCATGTACGCTACGAGGTATATCAGATAGCTTGATAAATGCCTTGTAGCTTGTCGAAAATATGTTTATTGCTCAGAATAGGACTTTGGTAGCTACTACACGAACATGAATTTGGAGAATAGATGTCACAGATCGCGATGTACCCAGGAACTTTTGACCCAGTAACCAATGGGCATCTTGATCTTGTTGAGAGAGCCTGTCATATTTTTGACAAGCTATATGTCGCAGTTGCGATTAGCCCTAAGAAATCATCGTTGTTTGATCTAGATGAGCGGGTGCAGCTTATTCAACAAACAATCGGTAGTAACCCAAAAATAGAAGTTGTAGGTTTTAATTCTTTACTGATTGATTTCGCCGCTGAACTTGAGGCTAAGGTGTTGGTGAGAGGTTTGCGGGCAGTATCTGATTTTGAATTTGAATTTCAACTGGCTTCCGCAAATCGCAGGTTAGCCCCTGAGCTGGAGACAGTATTTTTAACCCCATCTGAAGCGAATTATTTCGTTTCTTCTTCGTTGGTTAAGGAAATCGCCAGTTTTGGCGGCGACGTTAGTAGCTTTGTGCCGGTGGAAGTTCAGAGTGCTCTAGCAGACAAGTATTCGTGATGCCCGTGAAATGGAGTGTTTGAGTGTCACTAACAATTACTGATGATTGCATCAATTGTGATGTATGCGAACCAGAATGCCCGAATGAAGCTATTTTTCAGGGTGAACTAATCTATGAGATTGAGGCAGACAGATGCACGGAGTGTGTCGGTCATTATGATGAAAAGCAATGCGTGGTAGTTTGTCCGGTGGCGTGTATTTTTACCAATCTCGATAATGCTGAGTCTGAAGAACAGCTACAGGAAAAATATAAAAAACTGACCGCTCCTAGTTGAAGGGGTCCTTGATCAATTGAGAACGAGTTTCACAAGAGTCAGGCGATAGAAAGCCCTAGATGATGGGTGCGGTAAGCTCGTTACTCTCGATAAAGTTTTGCTCAGGCAAATTATCTATATTTGCTTAGGCTTATACTTAACGAGAGGCTTTACTTCCTACCAGGTAAGGTACCCATAAAATTCGATCTTGTTGCCGATGCTCTTTGAAAAAGTCATCAATGTCCCACGCCTTTACTTGATCGAAGTAACCCTCTTTGATCACCTTCAAGCTAATAGTTGCGGTATTTTTTTTGCTGATATTTCGGGTAACTTGTACAGGACTATTTCCTAGTAAAATCCAGTCAGATTGTGTCCCATCCTCATAAGCAGTCTGCATCAATACTATTGCGCCTAAAGGATCTGAGTGAACGGTCAGCGGGACGTCGCGCGTGCTGGCGCAACCTAAAGCGAGTCCGAAAATAAAGGTAACTAAAATAATTTTTATTGAACTTTTCATTATATTGCTCCGAGAAATAACTAGTTGGACTCTTCGATATTTACTTCAATTAACTGTGGTTCGGCAAGTGCTTTTACTTGTGAAGTGTGGCGCATGCTTAACCAAAACTGGGTTACTTTGTCTTTGTAACCAGGCTTTTTAAAACGAACAGTTATGTTTTTTCGATTGGCACCGCTATCTTTCCACCAAACCGTCGCTGGAGTAACGCCTAATAGAGTGCCATCATCGAGATTAATAACCTCGGCGCCAGAAGGCATAGAGACGATTTGGGCAGCGCCATAGTGAGCGCACCCCGATAGGATGGTCAGCACTAAAACAATTAGCGCGAATTTATTGGCGATCATTATCTTGTGGGGATTTTTCATATTATAGTTAAAAGGGTAGTTGGATTAGTTCTGATTGGGTAAAATCAGCCAAGGGTTGTTACGGTGTTATCGCGTTTACGCTAGCAGCTATAATTTTAGTGTCTTATGGTTCAGTTACGCCATTGTTAGGTTAGTTTAGCGGCTGATTTTTCGACTTTTCGCGTGTTACACCAGCGTTTCGTAATTCGTTAGCATTATGGTCAGTCCGGGGCTTGTTATAAAGGCTTAGCCGGACCTGGTCCGATAATTTGCACATTTCATCGCGTTGATCTGAAATTCTAGCCTTATTAAGTTCAGGTTCATGCATTCGTTCCCGATCGCTACTGGTTATGTAGGTGCGTATTTATTGATCCCAGGTGATGGTTTCGAGCGACACGGGGACCCTGTACGTCTGGAATTCACTGATATTTTTTGCCGTCGCAGTACACCAGAAAAAAATTTGCCCGCGCGCAAGGAGGTGAGCCGAAGTCTGCCGATAATAAGCCAAATATTGTTTACTCGCGAGTTAAATTAAGATTAGTTTGTGAACCGCTTCGATTAAATTTAAGGATAATTACCTTGCAGGGCGTATATGCTTGATTTTCATCAACAAGCTAGATTATTTGGTATGCTGGGCCCGAAACCAGACACCAAGGTTTTTGATTTGCTAGTCAAATAATCGACACGAAAAATCGATAAATTTCATGTTGTCTAACTTGTTTGATCGTGTATAGTTCCACGTGCAATACGGTCTTAGCCTAAAATTTCTATAATAGAGAATAAGGTGTTGGTGAGATTTCTATAGTGTGTATTAGGGGTCTTGGGGACCGTAGTGTGGTTAGTTGAGGCGAAGATGTAGGTTAGCCAAATAGCGAATATTTATGTTTTCCCATACTTTAATTTGTATGATTTGTGTTGCAAACTAAGGTGCGGGCAAGGTTTCCATAAGCTGACTTATACTAAAAAAGAGGGGGCAAACAGCTAAAAAGAGAACAGGCGTTAGGAAAGCGCTAGAGTAGTAGTATGCTTATTTAGAATAATTGTGCGGCTTAGGCGGCGTAAATTGTAGTAGGCATCATTCAATTCTCTTGTACCAGTTGCCTGTACATAACTCCTCCTTATCTTTAGCAAATAGGAGTGTGTCGATTAGTGGCTGCTAGCAGCCCAAGGCCTTTTTGTGGTAAATCTTCTCCTGTACAAATCGTTGAATAGATTTAAATGATTTGATAGTTAATCGAATGAACAGACAATATTCAGACTGCATTATCAGAGGTTAAAAACGAAATGATTAAATCCGCATTGAAACGAGCGTGGCACATTGTAGTCTTTACTGCTATTAGCATTGGCTCAGTAGGCAGCGCTTCGGCACAAACAGTCGAAGAAGAGTTTGACCGTGAAAATAAATTAATTGAGGCGATAAAAGTTTATAACGATCAGCTGGCCGACCAGATTGTTGGGCAGGGTGTGGCTCAGGCCGAGATTCGTGATTCAATTGTGCAGTCTGGAAGTCTTGCGCCGCAAGTCGCAGATTTGCTGGGAAGGATGCTTTCAGCTCTGGAAACATTTATTACCGCTGACCTGCCCTTTCATATGGATACACGGTTAAGTAGTGTGGGCCAACTTAAAGCATTGATGGTAGATCCTGCTGCGTCAATGTCCGATCGTTTCCGTAATATTATGGATATTTACACGATCGAGACAGAATATGGTAATACGTATGAGGCCTATGCAGATACTATTACTATAGAAGGAAGTGACGTCGAAGTAGATATGTTGCGCGTCGGTCGACTAGCACTTTACTATCAAACCAAAGATGGAAACGTTTCAGGCATGTGGGACCGCGCCAGTGGTGCTTTTGTAGACTTGCCTGGCTCAAATAATCGATATATTCGTACGGCGATTCGGGTAGCGGCTAAAGTAGTCGCGCCTGAATTGATGAACATTCCAACTTCAGCGCCAGAGGGTGTGTAGCATGAAACATCATATAACTTTAATTTCACTTTATACGGCGTTACTCGCAATCATTGCCATACCTTTACAGGTATCTGCGGATGCTCTCGATGACTTACTTGAGGAGGTTCGTACCGGTACCTTGCAAAAGTCTGAGCAGGCAGTTCAGCGCGAGCAACAGTTTGCGTCATCAGCTAATAAGGCTGGCATGGTGGCTACTTTGCAAGCAGAGCGTGCAACGTTAGAGGTGCGTAGTGAGTCTCTGGAAGACCAGTTTGCAGATAATGATGAAGCGCTCAACGCCTTGCGCATACAGAAGGAAACTACTCTAGGTGATTTAAAAGACCTTTACGCAGGTTTGCAGCAAGTGGTCGGTGAAGCGCAAGCCAACTTTGAAACTTCTGTGGTGTCGTCTCAATTTCCAGGCCGCAGTGAAGCTTTGGGGGCGATTTCTATAAAGCTTAGCCAATCAAACAAATTGGTGACGGCTGCTGAAATTGAAAGTGTCTGGAGCGAAATACTTAATGAAATGGTACAGCAGGGTAAGGTCGTTTCGTTCAATGCTCCTGTTGCAACAGCTTCCGGATCAAAACAAGATCAGACGGTGACTAGAGTTGGTGTGTTTAATTTAGTTGGTGATGACAAATTTTTGACATATGGAAGAGGCGGTATCGCTGAATTGCCGCGTCAACCCGACGGCCAATATCTTGGTTCTGTGTCGGATCTACAAGGAGCTTCTCCAGGTACTGCAGTTTCATTTTATGTGGATCCAACTAGGGGTACTTTGCTCGGAGCAAACGTTGAGCGTCCCAGCTTGGCTGAGCGAGTAACGCAGGGTGGAACCGTTGGTTATGTGATTATTACAATGGGTATCATTGCAACGACTATTGCCATCTGGAGACTTTTGGTTTTATTTGGTATTTCTGGGGCGGTTAAAAAGCAAGCGAAGAACGCTGGCTCGCCGTCTCCTAAAAACCCACTTGGTCGAGTACTTCAAGTACTGAAAGACAACCCTAATAGCAGTACAGAAGCGCTAGAGCTCAAGTTGACCGAACAGATAATGAAGGAAACACCGAAGCTAAATAAAATGCTAATGTTTCTCAAGATTGTTGCTGTGGTTGCACCTTTAATGGGGTTGCTAGGTACAGTTACCGGCATGATTGAAACGTTTCAATCGATAACGTTATTTGGTGCAGGTGATCCCAAGTTGATGGCTGGTGGTATTTCACAAGCACTAGTTACCACAGTGCTCGGCCTATGTGTCGCGATTCCAACGGTTCTGATGCATACCTTGGCATCCAGTAAGGCTAAGCAAGTGCAGGATGTTCTTGAAGAACAATCTGCCGGAATGGTCGCCCGTCAAATCGAAGCCTAGGGCTCACAACAGACTTATCGAGGTATATTTAAATGCCAGAGTTTATTTTAGTTTGGATTGAGTCAATTCGTGATTTTATGGACCTCGGTGGTTGGGTACTGTACCTGATTGCGGGTTTGTTAGTCGTGATGTGGTACATGATCCTCGATCGTATCTTTTATTTGAGAGGACCACATAAGCATGCGGTTCGAGTGGCTTTACAAGAGTGGGAAGCACGTCCAGAACGGAGTTCATGGGCGGCGCATCAGGTTCGTGAAGAGCTTGTCTCTTCAGTTTCTGTGCGCTTACGGCAGTATTTGCCCATGATCCAAGCCTGCGTAGCATTATGTCCATTGTTCGGCTTGCTTGGCACAGTTACAGGTATGATTGAAGTGTTTCAGGTTATGGCGATCAACGGTACCAGTAACGCTAGGGCAATGGCCGGTGGCGTATCACAAGCAACGGTTCCAACTATGGCTGGAATGGTGGCGGCGCTTTCTGGGTTGTTTCTCAGTTTCTGGCTCCAGCGTCGATATGAAACTGAACGCGAGTTGTTGGCCGAACGCCTGACAATAGACCATTAAGACAGTTTAGTCGCTCGGCAAGTACTGGGCTCGGAGTATATTAATGAAACGAATGAATCGAATGAAGCAAGATGAGGATACCAAGATCGACATTACGCCGATGCTTGATGTGGTGTTCATAATGTTGATTTTCTTTATTGTAACGGCCAGTTTCATAAAAGAAAGTGGGGCTAATGTTATAAAGCCTGACGCACAAACAGATGATAAGTATCCGCGGGCGTCAGTATTGATCGCTGTTGATGCAAAAGATGAAATTTGGTTAGATAAGCGCAAAATAGATTCGCGAGCGATTAAGGCAAATATAAGCCGCTTACGCGCGGAAAACCCGGATGGTGTAGTTTTGTTGCAAGCAGATATTGAGTCAACAGCCGAAACTGTACTGAAAGTTATCGATGGGCTTAAAGAATCCGGTATTGAGATCCCAATAATTTCGACCATCGGAGACTAGGAGAAAACTATGGTTTTTAGATCGCTGCAATCTTTTGCATTTGCGAGTGTAATTATGCTCAGCCTGCTTTTCGCGATGAATGCGCTGATAAGCATGAACGAGCCCGAATTGGGTACTAAGGATTCGTTTAAGCTTCCGGACTTTGTTTATGTTCCGAAAAATGAAGACCCGCAAACAATAACACCTAAACCTGACCGTCCCGAAGATATTCAGGATCAACCCGACACACCAGAAATAGATGTGTCGCCTGATATTGATATCAACAGCGACTTAAGTCTGGGTATGGTTAGAGTTGGGATAGACAAGAATATGAAGGGATTTAACTCAAACGACGGCGAATACTTACCTATATTTCGGGCCCCTCCGATATATCCTCGCCGTGCTCAAGAGCGTGGTTTATGTGGTTGGGTAGAGCTGGAATATACGGTTACTGCCAGCGGCGGTACCCGTGACCCTTATGTAACGGCAAGCTCTTCCGGTATGTTTGAGTCTGCAGCAACGAAAGCGGCGGCTAAATATAAATATAAGCCAAGACAAGTTGGCGGTAAGCCAGTGGATGTCACAAACGTGCCGATAAGGATAGTTTTTGAAATGGAAGAAGGTTGCTAAAGCGACAGTTGCGATTATCGTAGTTATTGAAGATCAATTTTAGATGTATGAGGTTTACTTATGAATATTTTTAAGTCTTTTATGAATGTTAAATTGGTAGCGCTAGGCGCTTTAGTATTTGTTTTAGTTTCTTTCGGACCCGCCGTTCAGGCGCAAAATCAGGAAGGGCAGTCCAAACAAAAACGCGTGCGAGTGCAGTCGATCGGGCAAAAGCTGATCAAAGATTTTGAGGCGTTGGCGGAATTTTTCGAGGCGGGAAATAATGCTGAGGCGACAATCATTCTCAATAAAATTGCGGCTACTCCTGAATTAAATAATATTGAAAATGCTTATGTAGCGAATTACCGCGGTAATATTTGTTTTAGTAGAGACGACTATAATTGTTCGCTTAGAGAGTTTAAAAAAATTCTTGCTACTCCAGATGGGCTGCCTATCGGATTTTATAACCAAATGTTTTATGTAGTTGCGCAGGTATATTTTACGCAAGAAGATTATAAAAATGCGCTCGACTATGCACAGCAGTGGTTTAAAACACAGGAAGACCCACCAGCTGACGCGTATATGTTAGTAGGGCAAGCCCATTACATGCTGCAAGATTACGATGCAGCTTTACCAAATGTTAAAACCGGTATTCAAAAGTACGTGGAGATAGGCTCGACTCCGAAAGAGGGCTGGTTCAATTTACTTAGTAGTATTTACCGGCAAAAAAATGATTACACGAATATGTTGCCGGTGCTTAGGCAGCTAGTTGAGTACTACCCTAAGAAAACTTATTTGCTTGCAGTGGCTGGTGTCTACAATGAGCTGGAAGAGCAATCAAAAATGTCGGCAATTTACCAGTCTATGTACGATCATGGGATACTGGTTAGTGAATCTGAAATCATCACTCTGTCATCTCTATTACTATCACAAGACAGCTTTTACAAGGCAGCCACGATATTAGAGAAGGGGTTCGATGATGGGGTACTTAAGAAAGAATTAAAGAACTATCGTTTATATTCCCAAGCACTTTATTTATCCAAAGAGTATGAGCGGGCCATTGCTCCAATGGAGCAATCAGCTAAATTAGCTCCTGATGGCAAACTCTATATTCAACTAGGTCAGTCATTGATGGCATTAAGTCGTTGGGCTGAAGCAGAAGCAGCAATTAAGCAAGGTATTAAGAAAGGTAAATTGGATAACACCGGTCGTGCAGTATTGGCTCTTGGTTCGGCGCAGTTCGAGCAGAAAAAATATGATACTGCTAAGGCTACTTTTAGCAGTGCTATTAAATATGATGGTATGTCTAAAGATGCCAATAACTGGGTTAAATATATAGAAGCTGAAGTTTATAGGATTCAAGAACTTGAAAAGCCCATTGTAATTAGTACAGACATTGAAGTGTAGTCGTAACAAGAGGTTGAGAATGACTAGTAGATTGACTAAAAAAAGGTATGCTGGCGGTTCGCGGCGGGTATTGCAGAACACTATGCAAGGATTCATGCTAATTTTCGTAGTTAGCGTAGGGGCTATGGTATTTCAGCCCGGCGTCGCGAGGGCAGACTTAACGGATGATTTGGTGAGCAGCGGTTTGCAGCGCACAAACGATGCAGTAGCCTCGCAGCAAGCCGTCGATGATTTACAAGAGGCTACAGACAAAATTGATACTCAATATCAAACACAAGAAAAAGCGGTCGAGAGCCTGTTGGTGTATAACGACCGGCTTCGACGGACTCTTGAGGCACAGCAAGTAGCTATGGCCGAATTTGAACGGTCTATTGAAGATGCATCACTGATTGAGCGTCAAATCGTGCCTTTAATGTTACGAATGATCTCTGGCTTAGAGCGATTTATTGGGTCAGATGCGCCGTTTAAAATACAGGAACGACGCGACCGAGTGGAGCGTATCAAGGGCTACTTAACCAACGCTAACATTTCAGCAGCGGAAAGATTTCGGCAAGTGTTAGGCGCATATTCGATTGAAAATGGCTATGGTAATAGTATCGATGTTTACAACGATACATTAGATCTCACCGGAGAGTCTCTATCAGTTAATATTTTTCAGGTAGGGCGTTCTGGTTTGTATTATCAAACTCTTGATGGCGGTCAGTCAGGGTATTGGGATAAAAGTTCTGATACGTGGACCGAGCTTGATTCATCCCATAATGCTGGTATTTCACATGCGATACGCATTGCACAGGGCAAAGTAAGCCCTGGTTTGATGATGTTACCTATTGCATCCCCGGAGGCATTTTAAAATGAATGGTTTTTCTATGCTTAAGTGCCGCGTTAGATTAGTGCTCATTACAATTATATCGCTCGGGGCAGTGACTATTAGCGCACAGGAGGAGGAGCAAACAAACGCACCTGCCGCCGCTGATGAACAGCAAACGCGTGCAGCTCTCGATCTTAGTGCGTTGCTGGCGGATACGCTGCGTATGCAGCAACAAGATAAAAATATCGATCAACAACGCCAAGGTAGATTTGCAGCGGCGCGCGATAAACGTCAGAGCGAACTTACCGCAATGAGAAATGAGCGTGTCCGGCAAGAGCGGATCAGCGATAGGCTGGATGCACAGTTTGTTCTAAACGACGTTAGATTGGAGGAATTACAATCTGAGCTGCGAAAAGAACTTGGTGATTTACAAGAGCTATTCGGAGTAATTCAACAGACTGCTAGTGAAGCTCAGGAAGATTATAAAACGTCTTATATCAGTGCTCACTTTCCTGATCGAGCCGATACGCTTCAGCAAATGGTTGCCAAAATGGCGAGTTTGACACAGTTGGTGTCGATTGATGAAATAGAAGAGCTATGGTTTCATTTACAAAATGATATGATCGAACAAGGTAAGGTCGTTAAATTTTCAGCGCCCGTCACCTTTAAGTCTGGCCAAGCTGAAAATATAGATGGTCAATTGGTCGATGTGTACGCTACTGAAGATCGTGAAGTTACTCGGGTTGGTGTTTTTAATACTGTCTCAGGCAATGATATAGCGACTTTTGATAGTGAACGAGGCTTGGTGCTTCTGGACCGTCAAATGCCTGGAAATTATGTAGATTTATCTAATGATTTACAGAATTCTAGCGCGGGAGTTACTTCATTTTTATTGGACCCAACCAAGGGCGTGCTACTTTCTGCGCTCGTACGAGAACCTACGTTAATTGAGAAGGTTCAGGAAGGTAAAGTTGTTGGTTATGTAATTATTACTTTAGGTATTATTGGCTTAGTAATCGCACTGCTACGAATATTCATTCTAAGCGGTGTTCAAGCCAAAGTGACTAAACAGAGCAAGAATATTGACAAACCTCTCACGTCAAATCCATTAGGTCGAGTTGTTAAGGTATTTCAGGATAACCCTAACTCCGATCCTGAATCAATGGAACTTAAGCTTTCAGAGGCTATTTTGAAAGAAACACCCAAGCTAAATGCTTGGCTTATGTTTGTGAAAATTATCGCGACCGTTGCCCCATTACTGGGCTTACTTGGTACAGTAACGGGCATGATTCAAACCTTCCAGGCGATCACATTATACGGGGCAGGTGATCCGCAAATGATGGCTGGCGGTATTTCGCAGGCGTTGGTTACCACTGTATTAGGTCTGGTGGTTGCTCTCCCGACGCTATTCTTACATTGGTTGGCATCTGGTCGAGCCAAACGGGTTGAGCAGCTTTTAGAAGAAACCACAGCGGGGTTAATCGCAAAACAGATCGAAGCTAATTAATAAGAAGCGACAAAAGATAAACTAAATGTATTCAGACGTTATATTGATTACGTATTGAAAACTCAATAGTAGAGGTATTTGAAAAATGAAACGATTTGGCAATGCCAAAAAAGAGGACCAGACGGATATCGATATCACTCCAATGTTGGATGTGGTGTTCATCATGTTAATTTTCTTTATCGTTACTGCAAGTTTTGTGAAAGAGTCCGGAATTGGACTAAATAAGCCGGCTGACTCTAATGAACCACCCAACCCAGATGCGCCGCCACCTATTGTAGTAAGTATTAATAATTTGAGTGAGATACGTATTGAAGATCGCTTAGTTGATTATCGTGCAGTAAAACCTACAATTATTAGAATGAGAGCTGAGAGCCCTGAATCTTCGGTAGTTGTTAAAGTAGACCCTAAAGCAAAGACGAAAAGTATTGTAGAGGCCGTTGACGGCATTCGAGATGCAAAAGTGTTAAACCCTTCTATATCGATGGAATCCAGTTAGGTTTATATATAGCTTTTGATGTATAAATAGTATCCCTTGAGGCCGCTGGTCTCAGGGGATTTTTTACGTTTGGTCAGAACAAAGCTTTAGGTCAAAAATTCGTAATACCGAAAAGTTAACCTATCTTTCTGATTAACTTCCCATAGCCTTTGCGCCTAATAACGCCACTATGAATGCAATCTTGTAGCAATGTTTTCTATGTATAGAGCTTATACCGATTGAATCGTACTATTGGGTTGAACGTGAGAAAGTCGGTAACAAGACTGCAGAATTTGCTTTCGATCTGTTACGATTTTGTTCTTTGCTAAACAGTATTCTTATAAAGCTAAATATGAACGCAAAAAAGTACGATTCGTTAATTATTAGGAAGTAATTTGGTTGCTAAAAAAACCAGTAAAGTCTCAAAGCTACTAAGAAGCCCCCGGCATTCAACCTTTTTACTTGCCTATAAGGCCTGGCTTGTAAGGTTTTTGATCATGCTAGCTGTTGTTATCGTCGCGGCAGTGGTTTATTTAGATATTACTATTCGCAATCAATTTGAGGGTGGAAACTGGGCAATACCGGCACATGTCTACACTCGACCATTAGACTTATATGTAGGCCTAACGATCGCAGAGTCCAGCGTTTTAGACGAGTTAGGTGAATTAGGGTACCGTTTTCAAATTGGCGCTACTGAGCCCGGTACCTATGAGAATAGCGGGGGTAGTTTAACTATCCATGTTCGCGAATTTCAGTTTTGGGATGAATTAAGGCTTTCTGGTCGTGTTCGTATTGGCTTTAATCCTACGAAAACAAAAATTGTTTCGGTAACTTCCACTAGCGAGAAGTTGGACTTGTTCCAACTAGAAGGGCGCCTATTTGGTAGTGTTTCTTCGATAAGCCACGAAGACCGCGAGCTATTAACTTGGGACCAAATTCCAGAAGGTTTAGTCACAGCTTTAATAGCCATAGAAGATCGCAACTTTTTCTCACACTGGGGTGTGTCACCGATCGGTATATTGCGCGCTGCAATTGCTAATATTGTTCAGGGCCGAGTAGTGCAGGGAGGAAGTACTTTAACTCAGCAATTGGTGAAGAATTATTATTTGACAGCCGAGCGAACTATTTCACGTAAAGTAGTTGAGCTGGTTATGGCCGTTCTTCTTGAGATGCACTACAGCAAACAAGAATTATTGGTTGCTTATATTAATGAAGTATATCTTGGGCAAGCCGGTAACCGCGCAATCCATGGCTTTGGTTTGGGGTCGCAATTTCTATTCGGAAGGCCATTGCAGGAATTAAATGGTGCAGAGCTAGCAACTTTGGCAGGACTGGTCAAAGGGCCAAGTCACTATAACCCGCTAAAGCACCCAGAACGAGCACTGGAACGTAGAAATATAGTACTTAGGGTAATGCAGCGAGAGGGTATTCTCAACGAGGTGCAAACTGGGCAACTTCAACAGTTACCGCTTGGGACTGGAAGATCTGTTTCCATTCAGCGTAGAAGCTATCCTGATTTTCTGGATCTCGTAAGAAACCAGCTAGGAAATGATTTTAAAGATGCCGCGCTTTTTGATGCAGGTTTGCGAGTCTATACGACGCTGAACCCACGAATTCAGAATGTTGTGGAGACGGTGATAAGTGACCGCTTATCGCAGATTGAAAAATCTAGAGGCATCCAAGCTGGCTCATTGGAGGCGGCGGCTATAGTCCTCCGTGCGGATAATGGAGAGGTCGTCGCATTGGCCGGAGGTCGAGACCGTGGGTTCGCTGGCTATAATCGTGCTTTAGATGCAATTAGACCAGTAGGCTCTCTGTTAAAACCATTTGTGTATTTGAGCGCCCTGGAGCAACCTTCTGCGTATGGTTTGGGGAGTTTAATTGCTGACAAAAGTATAACTGTATCCCAGAAGGGCAGCGAAGACTGGATACCACAAAACTATAATGGTGAAGAGCACGGATTTGTAATGCTAATGGATGGTCTTAAACACTCCTATAATTTAGCAACGGTAAATCTTGGGATGGAAGTTGGGCTCGATACTTTCGGGGATTTACTTAAAAGATTTAAATATGACCATGAAGGGCCTTTGTATCCTTCTGCGCTACTTGGCGCAGTCCCAATGACGGTTAGTGAGGTCGCTGATTTATATTTAACGCTGGCCAATAGTGGGTTCAAAACGCCGACTAAAAGTGTTCGCTCGGTGCTGTCTGATGGTGGAGAGCCGCTAGGCCGATACCCGTTATCGATTGAGCAAGTGGCGCAACCGGAATCTATAGCGCTTATAGTTTATGCCATGCAGCAGGTAGTTCTGGATGGCACAGCGCGAGCTATCGGTGACCGGTTTGGTCGCGCACCAGGATATGCAGGTAAAACCGGTACTAGTGATGGGTATCGCGATAGCTGGTATGCGGGGTTTAGTGGAGATTATCTTATGGTTGTTTGGGTAGGACGCGATGATAACGAATCAACTGGTTTGTCAGGTGCTAGTGGCGCTGCCCATATTTGGTCAGATACCTTTGCAAATATCTCTACGCGGCCGTTAACACTTACTTTACTTCCAGACCTGACCTTTATTCCGGTAAATCCAGTTACCGGTATGAAAATAGATGCTAGCTGCTTGAATGCTGTAACATTACCTTATATTGCCAGCTATGAGCCAGCGTCGCAGTCAGGCTGTGCGGCAGGCACAAGCAACAGAAATATAAATAATACAGATGGCACTCAGAAAAAGACCAACAAACGTAGGGGTGTGGATGAATGGCTCAAGGGTATATTCAAATAAGCAAATCCTTTAATCTGTTAGATCAAAAGAAAATGATTGGTTTTGCGCGAATTTTTCTAGTTGCATCAACGTTCTTACTTCAGGCGTGTGTCGGAACCCAGATTCAAGGTGAAGAGGTTGTTATCGATGGGCTCACTATCGGAGGCGGGCAGCAGAGTGTCAACACGCAAACTGCCCCGGCAATTTCCAGTTTGCTTGACCAATCTCAAGAAGAGGTGAATGCTGGAAACTTGGACGAAGGTGCCAGAGTACTTGAGCGGGCATTACGTATTGAGCCTTCTAACCCCGAAATTTGGCACCGAATGGCTCAGATAAAGTTTAGTCAAACGGATTATGCTCAAGCGGTGGTTACGGCATCTCGCTCGAATACTTTTGTTGATAACAATTCTCAGCTTAGAGCGTTGAACCTATCGATTATGCTGGAGTCCTATAAGGCACAAGGAGATAGTGTTCAGGTGGGTCGAGTTCGCGCTCAAATTGACAATATTCAGCAGCCATAGATATGCGTTTTTTCGTACGCAAATTTTTCAATCAATAAGTTCTGGCTTAGCATCCAGATCGAATATTCCTCCAGCGGCAGTGATCATTTTTCTAAGCTCAATATCCAATGCTGCCAAGGCACTAGTGTTAGTAGACCTGCTAACCAGGATTACATGGAATCCATTACCATCAGTCATTTGGGGATAACTTCCAATATCTATTTGGGGGTAACGTGATTGCAAATCTGTAAGTGGTTGGGCAAGCACACCCTCCGGTAAATTTGTATGCAACTGCATGCTTTGTGTGATCTTGCCGTGCTTTAACGTGGGTATAACGTCGACTAGCATACGTTTCATTATTTTTGGGACACCAGCCATAACAATTATATTTTCTGCTACGTAACCGGGCGCTATGGAGGCTGTGCTTTCGATTATTGTTGCACCACGCGGTGTTTTTGCCATTCGTTGTCTAGCTTCATTAAATTCGATATTTTTCTTTCGGTAAAAATTATCCATTGCTTTGAATGCAATGGGGTGTAGTTCCAAGGGTTGATCAACGGCGAGAGCTACACATTCTGAAGTAATGTCATCATGTGTGGGGCCAATGCCGCCAGTCGTGAAAACATAGTCAAAACCTGTCTTTAGCTCCTGTAAAGTTTCGACAATTGTGTCATGAACGTCGGGTATTATTCGGGCTTCAAGCAATACGATGCCGACCGCGCTTAAGCTATCGGCTATATACTTCAAGTTGGCATCTTGTGTGCGTCCAGATAGAATTTCGTTGCCGATTAATACCAGCGCGGCTGATACTTTATCACTCATGAGTTGCTAACCTAATCATTGGTGCAGAATCTTTGGGTTACAGACATTGCTACATATCATATATGCCTATGGATGCCTAAATGTATACCGAACTGGGCTACAAGAGTAGTTTACCGGTAACGCTTTAAACAGTTGTGAGAAATAACGCCTTATATTAAAGACATCACAAATTGCTATGCTTAAATATTGGTAATTTTGGTAGGCCCACATAAGATTCAGCTGAGTACTCTAAAGTGTTTACGAGGTCTGCCAATCGTGAGGCACACAAAGCCCTTTGCACCTAGTTTTAGTAAAGCGCCGCCATACAGTATTATGTCTTCAGATCAAACCGACTTTTTTGCTTTTCAGCGAATCAATCGATTTGCCAGATTTTGAGATCTGGTTGGGAATTCAGGCAGGCTTTCTTATAGTTTGCCGCTATTACTTGGTAATAAACACTTTGAGAGGTTTCTGGCATTAAGCTATTATTTGTATGAGGATTTGGGCTGGACTCATAAAATCGCATTGGTTAAACTTTTTAGTGTGTTTTTCGAACTTGCCGCAACTTACTTGGATATAAGTGAGGCAGGTCTTATAGACGTTTTAAAAATGGATTATGCAAGCTCTGACCTACAGTCACTGCCAGTTTTTTTGAGCACCACCCATTTAGTTACCAAAAAACCCGTCGGTAATCGAAAGCGACAATTGAGGCATCTTAGTGTCATTTCCTGAATCAATATGAGTTTGGCAAGCCGATACGCGCCAAGCCCTTCCGGCCCCTTGCATCTGGGCAACCTGCGATCTGCTCTATTTGCGTGGTTACAGGCCCGTTGGTCTGGCGCGATTTTTATACTTCGCATGGACGATCTAGATGCGCTTAGGACGATACCTGGAATGGCTGAACAAGCTTTAGAGGACTTAAATTGGCTAGGTATCGACTGGGATAGGGGGCCAAATACTGACCAAGGTGTCGTTAGCGTCAAAGACACTTGTGGCCCATATACCCAATCCGATTGTGATGATCATTATCAACAGGTATTCGACCAATTGAGGCAAACTGGGCATTTGTACAAGTGCATTTGTTCTCGTAAAGAATGGCAGGCGGTCGTCAGTGCACCTCACGGAGAAGCCAGCTTGTATCCAGGAACCTGCAGGAACCCCAGTATTGCGAAGCAACAAAGGATTGATTCAGGCAAGCAGTTTAGTTGGCGATTTAGGGTAGATGACCGCGTGATTAGGTTCGTCGACGAAATACTGGGGGAAACCAAGCAGAACCTTGCGGTTGATGTAGGAGATTTTATTGTGCGCCGTGCTGACGGATTATTCGCATACCACCTAGCAACGGTCGTAGATGATGCTCGGATGAAGATTACAGATGTTCTTCGTGGTGCAGATTTACTCGACTCTACTTCGCGTCAGTTAGCCTTGATCCAAGTTTTGAATTATCAGATTCCTAAGTACTGGCATGTTCCCTTGATAACCGACGCCAAAGGCAAACGTTTGGCCAAGCGCGATGGTTCTGATTCTTTGATGCAGCTACGTAAACAGGGTCGTTCACGAGCAGAAATACTAAAGCTTATGTTCGATGGTTTGAGCGGAACTGATAATACTAATTACGAGTCAGCACAAACTATTTTAGATAGTTGGAGTTTGGATGAGCTAGTTACTAGCTTACGTTGCTATTCTCGGGTTTAGGTTTCTTTCTTAGCGAGGCTAAAAAGCATAATTAAACCCCGATAATGACGCCATTATTATCGTTATTCTCGTTTTAAACGTGGGTTTAATGTCGGCGATACTGCGATGATTAATTGCAATAGGTGTTTTATTGTTTCCTTCCGTAATCCAGTATTTACCTGTGCCGTCATGAAACAGTCTTTTTATATGTCGGGCGACGACTAAAGTGTTTCGATGGGCGCGATTAAAAGCCTCCCTGTGAATAGTTTTAAGTTGGTCAAGTGAATGATCAATAGCTGTACTCTGATCGATAGTACTATTAAGGACCTAGGCTGTGTGCAAAAACCATTTTGTGTTCAGCTATAAAGTGTGTGATGTCGCCAAGTTTTAGACGCAGTGTATCGCTTTGTTCTGATCCAACTATAAATACTTCATCCGATAGTGTTGCCTGTCCGTTCTTTGATAGAGTGATTTTAAGCAGAGCCTGCTTTTTATCAGAAATTTTAACTCGCTTAAGTAAGTAGTCACTGGCTTGAGTGGTAAACGCGTTTATCGCGTATTGATAGTAAGAGGTACAGAAAATAATTGCTGTTGCGGATCCTACTAATTATTCGACATCACGCGCGATAGATAATCAATTGGCCCCCAGCAATTTAATGTCTATGAGTAGAATATGGGGCTTTCAAGTTTGATCAGATCCAGCGCTTGAGTATAAGAATTAGCAATCCCGACTGTTTTATAACCACTTAAGTCATTTTCCATTTACGTGAGCCGACTGGCTGCAAGCGGCTCATCGTCTTCTATTCCGATGCGCTGAAAAGTCGTATTTATCCTTGCCGGAGCGATACTTTGATCTGTTTTACCATCCTTTTGAACATTTAGAATTAAGGAAGGCTGTTTTTCGCCATGATCTTCTAGGTGCGAAGGAGGTATAGAACCGTTTTACCTGGTCATTCCACCCAGCCTATGCAAGCAGTTGATGAGTCACGAAAAATTTTGTTTGGTGACTTAGTTCTCACGGCCTGGATCTAGCTGCCCTCAATATACGGCGTGTGCGGGATCATGGTTTGCCATCGTACAACGATACTCGCGAAGCCAATGGCTTTAAGCGGGCGATTGATTGGCCTGATATTACTTCTAATACTGACATACAAGAACGGTTATATTTGACCTAGGCATCGTTAGACGAGTTCGACTTAAGAGTCGGGGAGTTGTTCGAATAGGCTTTAAGAGGCGCCATATTTGGACGTTGTTTGCCAAATTAGTTAGTCGGCGGTTTAAATATCTACGTGATGGTGATTGGTTTTGGTATCGAACCAAACTTACCCCGGTGGAAGTGTATTTGGTTGAAGACGCGAGATTGCCGAAGGTTATTCTAAGGAATACCGATATTGGTAGTGAGTAGCCGAATTATATATTTAAGGCTCAGGAATCGTGGCCTTTTATTCTGAAGTAAAAGTACGTGGCAAGCGTTGTTCGCCGTTTTGTCGTCCAAGAGGCTTTACGCTTTAAACGGAAAAAATTCAGCCCGCAAGTCGAGCTCTGCCGATAAAAAGGGTTCTGCTGGTAAAGGGAGTTTTGACAGTCGACGTAAAAGGCATCGATAGTTTTTGCTTACCTGCCGCATAGGGAAGTTTTCTACTGGCCTGGGGAGGGCCACTGGCAAGTAACCGGATTGATGCTATGTACCCGGCGCCAATCTTATTTTTTTAAAGAGTATAACGAGCTACAATGTGAGCATGCCTATTTCTTTAAATATTAGCACCGCCGATGTTGTATCGTTAGGTGGTGATTTACTCACTCCGTATAGCGAGCAATTTGATGCCTGTAGGACCATTCTGAAAGTTTCCAATGCTGCTGATTGCGATGAGCATAGTCTTGTATTTGTTGATTCTGAAGCGGCCGCACGGACTTTGCTTACGTCTTTTCCAGCATTACTGGTAACCACGGGCGCACTGGCTGACTTGATTATTAGCCTACATGCTTCTGAACGCTTAAATATTGCCATTACTTCCAACCCTAGATTATTTATGGCGTTAGTGCGCAGTAAAATCGATGATTATGACGCGACAGATTCTGAGTGGCCAGATATTCATTCGAGCGCACAAGTGCACGAATCTGCGGAAACGGGTAATGGCGTTCGAGTAGGCCCGGGGGCAGTGATCGGCGCTAATGTTCGTATTGGCGATGGAACAATAATCCGAAGTAATGCTGTGATTGAGCATGATGTTGAAATCGGTAATCACTGTGTCATACACCCTGGGGTCAATATTGGGTATAGATCGGTATTAGGCGAAAAAGTAATCGTTAAAGCCAATACGGTAATCGGCATGGAAGGCTTTGGCTTCGTTCCAGATGAGAACAAATATTTTCACCGCATGCCACACACCGGGCGAGTGGTAATTGAAAATGATGTGGTGATTGGTGCGTTATGCAATATTGATCGTGCGACCTTGGGCGATACGCTCATTCGTAGCGGGGTCCGCCTGGATGCGTCGGTTCATATTGCCCACAATGTAGAGATTGGGAAAGATTCGATCATCACCGCTCATTGTGTAATTGCTGGTAGTTCAATTGTTGGTGAGCGAGTTATGATGAGTGGTCAAACCGGAGTGCTAGATCACAAATCGATTGCCGATGACAGTGTATTTGTGCACCGTGCAGGAGTCACTGAAGATATTACCGAGCCTGGAATGTATGCTGGTGTACCTGCGCGACCGTGGAAAACGCACGTAAAACAGTTAGGTTTGGTAAAGCGTTTGGATCGCCTGGAAAAACGCTTAAAAAAGCTGGATAAAACTTAGGCGTGGCTGCACCTGAGTAGCGTTAACCAATTTTTATTTGAGTAATAGGCCTGAGGGCATCGTGGGTTTTCTTGTGTAGATGGCATGTTTGAATTACTGTCGCTGATTATTTTTCCTAGGCTTTATGTATGGCTAACGCATCTGGTGATGTGTACCTGCCGAGTAAAATGGTACGGCAATGACGTTATTGCCGCGATGCGACAAAGTAAGCAACCATGGATTTGGTCGTGTTGGCATGACAATGTAGGCATCGCGGTTTGGTCGGTTCGAGGCGAGAACGTTCATATGTTGGCCAGTGATAGCAAAAATGGTGAATATATGGCTCGGGGTATTCGTGCGTTCGGTCATTCGACAGTGAGAGGTTCGAGTTCACGAGGTACCACCAAAGCAACCCGCGGCATGTTGCGTGCGTTGCTACGCAAACATAATGTTTCTATTACACCGGACGGCCCGCGAGGACCTAGATATAAAGCACAGCCTGGCGCGCTATGGGTGTCGGTTATGGCCGATAGTCCAATTATTCCCTATCATTTTGAAGCTAGCCGCCAATGGGTCGTTAATAGCTGGGATAAGCATAAAATTCCTAAACCCTTCAGTGTGGTACACATATGTGTGGGCGAGCCGTGGTGGGTTTCTCGTGGTGCTTTAAAGGACGACTCGGGCGCTGTATTGATTGAATTTGATCAGCGCATGATGCGCAATGCCAGGCGAGCACTGCGATTAGCAGGTCGGCCTGACGACTAGCTAATTTTTATCTACGGCTTGCGAAAAGTACTTTTCTAGAAGTGTTGTTACTCCCGACAACGTGCTAATCAATAGCAGTGGCCACATAGGAATCATGTATCGCACCAAGCCAGCCTGTAGAAGCGCAACCAGAAGAAAGTAACTTTGTATTGCCAGGGCGACAACGAAGATTGGCATAATTTGCGAGGGGATTACTTTATTCACAAGCCAGCAGCTGGCCCCATAGAGTAAGTACGCAATGTTGAGCAAAAAGGAAAAATACAGGAATGGTTTAATTAGATACGCTGCTGTTTGACCCGATTCATTTAAATAATAGGGCGATTGCGTATTAGGCATAAATTCCGCAGCGATATTAAGTTGATCATTGTACTGCTTTGCGAACGCGGGAGTTTGTAGCTCTCCCTGGGTCCATAGGGCATAGAAATTTACAGCGACGTCCTTTATATATTCCTTGCTTGCCAGCGAGAGTAGTTCAGTAGCAAGTCGTGATTGAAATTCCGGTCGACTCAGTTTACTGCCACTGAGTTCGAGCATATGGTCTGCCTTTCCAAATCGCAGATAATCGTAATAGTTAAGAGAGAATAGAAACTGGTAGTCCCAGTTATCGCTAAAGTACTCGTTTTTAACCTGAATAGTGGTAGCGAACTCTTGCTGCCAAAGTCTGGCGGATGCCGGGTAGCTAGTTTGTAGCGGATCTATCGACGTTAGGCTAAATTTTCCGATCAGCTGGTTACCCAGAAACGATTCGGCTTTTATTGTTTGATGATGCGCGTAACGGTAAATCAGACCGCCACCACTAATTATCGCGAAACCGATTAAAATACAGGCAATGTATCTGGACAAAGAAACAAAGCGATGTCCGGTGGTACGTAAAAACTGATGAATTAATATGCTGATCGGTACGCAAACAAACGCCCATGAAGCTCCTTTAATTAGTATCAGCCATGCAAGTATTGCGCCGGTTGCGCCCCAGTAGAGCTTGGTGTCAAAGTGCTTACGTAGCTGAATTGCAAAAAAAACGTTGAGTGAGGCAAAAAATAACGGCTCAGATAGGATTGTGAAGCAATAACGAATGTATAGCGGATGCAGACCGGCTCCGATGACGATAGCTGCACCGGCAAGTGCAGAGCCACTGAAACATCCAACTGAGTACGCCAGCATGCATAGTGAAATAATTAACATACCTAATTGGTAGTATGAGATGCCGATCAAATCAGGATCAAACAAACGAAGTGCATCGAGAAATAGCGGGTAACCAGCTCCTCTAAACGCTTGAAAATCTAGGTAGCCGCTACTGTCCGGGACTAAAGGCGAAATATTTGACGGGTTGATGCTCCAATAGCAAAAAATTAGTAGGCCTAGTGCCCCCAATGCAAAGGGATATAAGCGATTTTGGGCTACTCTTTTGTCGAGTTCCCAGAGGTAACTAACCATTTCTGAACCGATAAAAGGTCTTAATCGCTATGAACCAATCTTTTAGTCCAATTTTTTTACCGTCAGCGACCGTCCGAGGGTAGTAGCGAATAGGCACTTCTTTAATGCGATGACCGCCAGCTAAAACCTTGCACGATATTTCGTGATCTAATTCAAAACCAGTGGTTACCAGCTCCATATTGCACAGAAGCTGCGCTGGAAAGAGCTTATAGGCGGTGACCGTGTCGTTTAGTAGTCGCCCAGTAAATGCCCATGCAAAGAGGCTAATGCTGCGACCACCGATATAGGCAGCCCAGGATTGTTGCGGGTGTTTGGCGTTAATGAAATTATTCAATATGCCTTTATCGAGGCCTTTTAAGTAACGACTGCCATATACTACGTCAATATCACCATTGAGCACCGGTGGTACAAGA
Organism: Arenicellaceae bacterium; assembly: GCA_029246505.1. Lineage (GTDB taxonomy): Bacteria > Pseudomonadota > Gammaproteobacteria > Arenicellales > Arenicellaceae > UBA10349. Next base: position 39,129 of record JAQWNC010000015.1, on the reverse strand, counting down.
ACTAAATAGTCCTGAGGGTCGTATTCAAGATCTGCGTCCTGAATTAATACGTAGTCACCGGTAACCGCCTCTAAGCCGGTTCTTACCGCCCGACCTTTACCACTGTTAATTGTATGATTTAGTAGACGCACACTGGGGATGTTGGCTACGGTGTTAGCGGTGCTGTCAGATGAGCAATCATTTATAACTATAATTTCCAGTTTAAGTCCCAAGGCTGATACATCGACTTCACCAATAAGTTTTATGAGCTCACCTATATAGGCTTCTTCGTTATAGGCGGGTATGACGATTGACAGGATTTTACTCAAACTTTTCTCCCTCTCCACTACTTTTTACAGAGTATTTTTTGCAGTACTACGTTTGGGGGATGACATCGAATTGTACCACTGTAAATTTTTTGAACCTAGATGTGGAAAGTCCGAAAACACTTGTATGTAGCAAAGGTTCTCTTTGATGTTACCTGGCGGCTCTTTTACAATACTTACTAATTAATAGGCTGTTTAAAGCGCGATTGCTAAATTGAAAAAGAGGTCGCACATGTTAGCAATACGGAGGAAACTGCGATTCAAGCGGTCAAGATTTGATAACTAACGAACAAAACCCGGTAACACCGTTGCGCGTGGCTGTATTTGCGGGTGGGCGTGGTTCATCGTCCATTAGCAATCAATTGGTGGGTGTCGCTGGCCTAAAGCTACAGTTTATTATTAATGGTTATGACAATGGAATGTCCACTGGTGAAATTAGGCGGTTTTTAGGCAATTCACTAGGTCCATCTGATTTTCGTAAGAACGCGTCGCGGTTAGCTCTACTGCTTGCTAGCTGTCAACCGGAGCTGATCACGCTGCTAGATATGCGATTGCCAGAACCCTGCAGTGATGTGGAGGCATTGGCATATTTGGGCAGTATAGGTAGCCTGGAGGTTCCAGAGGGCGTCATTGTAGAGAATAGCTTTAGTACTGCTTTTGAAACCAGTTTAACTGCGCTTCCTGAAGAAACTCGAAAGGCACTGGCGGTTCGAGTCGAGCAGTTTCTAAATTACAAGAGTGTCGAGAACCGCCCGTTTAAGTTCGCTGATTGCAGTTTGGGGAACATTATTTTTGCTGGCAGTTATTTACTACAAAAGAGTAAATTCAATGCTGCAGTCGCTGATTATTGCGCTTTACTTGGACTCCCAGACGATATTATTTTAAATGTCACTGATGGTAAAAATGCGTTTTTAGTCGCTAAAAATACCGATGGAGAGATATTGCAGGGTGAGGAAGATATTGTTGATGCCAATCGGCGAAATAAAATTGACAACATCTATTTACTCTCTCAAGCCGATGCCGCCAAATTAGGCAAGCTTAAAGCACTGAAAGACACAGCGCTTAAGTTAAATCCTAAGGTCAAAGAATGCATAGCCGGTGCGGATTTGATTGTTTATTCGCCGGGAACACAGCATTCTAGTTTGTTCCCGTCCTATATGACGCCTGGGATGGGTGAACTACTAGCGGCCAATACTCGTGCGCTGAAGTTATTGATTACAAATATTCATGAAGACTCTGAAATTACCGGTGCTGCGGCAACCGATATCATTCAAAAGGCACGGCATTATTTACAAGAGAAAGGCACTAATTCATTACCCGAACCGGCACTCATTACCCATTACATAATCAATAGGCCTGAACAAAGTACTTTATCTGATAACTATATTCTTGAAGGTGAACTTGAGCGCATAGAAGACCTGCGCCAGGTGCGAATTAGTAATTTTGAGGATGGGGTTAGTGGGCAACACGATACCAGTAAAGTATTACTACCTTTTATCGATATGGCGCGTCGCCAGAAGTGTAAACCGAGAGTGGCGGTAGTGTGTTTAGACACTGCATCTATCAATAAGATTGTTCAGACGATACGAGAAATGCAGCGCGCGAAAATAGATTTGTACCCATGCGAAGTTACCATTTTTTATAGTAGTAATCGAAAAATCTTAGATAGCCTAGTCGCTGAAAGTGATTTAAGTCTTTGCCATGTTGTTCCATCTACTGACGGCGAAACGAATAATCAGCAGTTAGTCAGAGAAGCTGTAGCCAGCCAGCATGACTTTGTTTGTATGTTTGAGTCGTCAGGAATGTATTTCGGCAGCGATATTGTGGCGCTGGTTTCCAATTTAAATCAGGAAAAAGTTGACGCAGTGTGGGGAAGCAGGCGTTTGTCATTGGCTGATATTCACCAATCCTATCGCTATCGGTATCGTTCCCATTTGATTAAAGGCGGGCTTAGTTATATTGGCAGCCACGTTCTGAGTTTGGCCTACCTTGTTTGCTATGGCCGCTATATATCTGATACTTTATCTGGCTTGAAAGTTGTGAAAAACGCCCATTTGGAAAGTAGCTCAGATTGGATAGATGATCCGAGTGCTAACCAGTATTTACTTGCAAGATTGATGCGATCGGATGGACGATCGTTTGAAGTTCCCGTAGATTTTCTCCCTATGTCTCCGGATCAAGTCCTGCGCACCGGTGCTATGGATGGCATGAGAGCACTCGGAGTTATTTTCTCGCAGCGTTTGAGGGCTATATTCAACTCTTCCGCATGAGCAATACGCGGGGTATAGAATGTGTAGTGTTTGATCTTGACGGGGTTTTGATTGATTCGTCATCGCAGCACGCACAAGCGTACTCGGAACTATGGACATTTATTGGTATTAATGGCCCAGACTATTTTGAAATAGCCGGACAGAAAACGCTAGAGGTAGTTGAAAAAACTATTCGCGGAACACAAATTAGTAGCACTAGAGTTAGTGAGCTAGTTGATTTTAAGCAGCAACGCGCGCGAACGTTGTTGATGAGCGGAGATATTTTGTTCCCTGATAGCAAGGAATCTTTGGAGCAAATAATATACATTACCAAGAGTATAGCCATAGCAACTGCTGCTTCGTCTTATATTGCAAACTATGCGGCCAACCAGTTGGCTCCGAGCCGGTCGTTTGACGCGATTGTAGCTGCCGAAAATGTGAGTCGGTCAAAGCCTGATCCGGAGGTATTCAATACGGCAATGAAGCAGTGTGATTCAGCGCCGACTAAAACCTTGATTATCGAAGATAGTGCAGCAGGATTATCTGCGGCTATACAAAGCGGCGCTTTCGTTGCTTGCGTGCGCACTGGTCTTGAGTTGCCTAGTGAACGGTTTTTGGGGAGCTTCGAGGGCCTGGAAGGCGTGTCGAGGTATCTAAACGGATATTCTGAAAAATGAATTCTGCCGGTAGGTCGCTACTTATTATCCCCGCGGCAGGAGCTGGATCTCGCTTATCTTATGATGGCCCGAAGTGCCTATTTGAAGTCGCTGGAAAAGCCATGTTATGGCACGTAATAACATGCCATCGGGAGCTAGTTGACGAAATTTCTGTGGTAGTGAGTCCGCGATTTAAAGCAGTTGTTGGTGAGTGGCTGGAGGCTGAAGCGATTCCCAATGTGAATCTTTTTGTGCAGCCTGAACCCACTGGTATGTTGGACGCAATAATGATTCCAGCGCCTTTTTACATTGACAAAGGCTTGAGCTCTGTAACTATCAGTTGGTGTGATCAAATTTGTATTTCAGCTGCAACAGCCCAAACATTAGCTGAAAAGCTAAAACCTAGATTGTCTGCTGGTCTGGTGTTTTCGACCATTGAGATCGCCGACCCTTATATTCATATGCAACGTGATTCCAATGGGGTAATACACAAAGTACTGCATCGACGCGAAGGCGATACCATGCCTGCAGTGGGTGAAAATGACTGTGGCTTGTTCGGGCTAAGTGCATCTACCTACTTTCACGATCTAAAAACCTATTCTACTCAAGTTGAATTGGGTGTCGGCACTGGAGAGCGAAACTTTTTGCCGTTTATAACATGGTTCACAAAACGTGGAAGAGTGGAAACTTTCACGGCACAAAGCTCGATGGAAGCAGTGGGCGTTAACACACGAGACGATGCCATAGAAATTGAACAATACTGGGGTAACTCTTGAATAGCGCTGTAGTGCCGAAAATATCAGTGCTAATGCCGGTGTACAACGGCGCAAAATATTTGCGCAAAGCGCTTGATAGTATTTTTTCACAGTCGTTTCCCAGCTTTGAGTGCGTGCTAATTGATGATGGTTCTTCTGATCAAACGGAGGAAATCATTGCGAGTTATTCGGATAGCAGAATTCATTACCTAAGTGATGGTCAAAATATTGGCCTAACCAGGCGTTTGAATCAAGGTATCGAAATTGCCAAAGGCAAGTATATTGCGCGCCATGATGATGACGATATTTCTGCACCGCATCGATTTGGTGAGCAAGTTAGATTCTTGGAAGCAAATCAGGGTTATATTGGCTGTGGAACTCGGGTCGAAATTATTGATGCGGATGGTGATGTGATCGGAAGGAGAGATTTCACTTTGGATCATTTGAATTTAATGGATCAGAATTTAGTAGAGAATCAATTTATTCATGGGAGTTTGATGCTGCGAAAAAAGGCACTATTAGATATTGGCGGTTATCGAGCATTTTTTGTTTATGCTCAGGATTATGATTTAACGCTCCGGCTTCAGGAGCTTGGAGAGCTGGTGAACCTCGAGAAGTATTTGTATTCGCTGCGATATTCAAATGAGGCGATATCTGCAGCTCGAGTTGGAGAGCAAATGGCGTTTGCACAGCACGCACGGTCAGCCGCGGAAACCCGTCGGCAAGGTAAAAAAGACCCCATCGATGCAGGTAACGTTACGGAGATGGGAGATGTAAGTTTTGTTGGTCGCAGTGATGCGACCGAACGCTTGCTTTATCTTTACTTGCGCAGTGGTTACCGAGAAAAGGCAAGAAGTTGTATTGATCGTTTATTGGCAGAGAATCAGAGTGTTGGGTTGCAGCTAAGACGATTACTTACTTATTTGCCAGGTTCGCTCATGTCCTTGCTGGTTAATACTTTAGATAAATTGCATGGTGCTGGACAGTGAAGATCGCACTGGTTATTTCTTCGTTGGAAGTCGGTGGCGCTGAATCTCAATTTCATCTAATAGCCTTGCAATTGAAAGAATACGGCCATCAAGTAGAAGTCTGGTTATTGCGTAAACGAGGTGATTTTATTTCGCCGGCTGAGAGTGCGGGAATATCCGTGCTCGATCTTAATAAACAAGGCAAGCTCGACGTAATAAGGCCTACTATTAATATTTGGCGGTTTGCCAAAGAGTTTTCACCTGATGCCATATTCTGCAGTCTGCCGTCTGCATGTTTACACGCATTAGCTGCAAAGACCGTTTGCCCGAATGCGGTGTTTAGTTGGCAAATTGTAGCGACTAGATCAACATTACCGGAGTACGGTTTTGTAGCTGGGCTGGGATATCTTGTGCAGCGGATGGTGGCAATCTATTGTGACCATTATATTAGTAATTCGCGAGCCGGCGCTGTGAGTGCGGTAGATGAGGGGTACAGCGGCAGCAAAATGCATGTTCTGCAAAATGGAATTGATACTAAGCGTTTTCAACCCGACCCGGAGGCAGGCAAAGCCTGGTTATTGCGCATTGGGCTAGATCAGCATCGTCCGGTAATTGGTATTGTGGGCCGTTTGGATCCTGCCAAAGATCACCATACCTTTTTTAATGCGCTGCAATGTTTGGAAGCTCAAATGCCGGGTGTCGCCCAGTATGTGGTATTAGGTCGGGGCTCAGGTGAGCACGCTGATTCTGTGATGAGAGAAATACATGCTTTGCAGCAGCGGGGATTGCGTATCGTGCATATAGAGCACGAAAACGATATGCCGCAGGTTTACAGCGCACTTACTATTTTTACCATGACATCGGTGAGTGAAGGGCTTCCGAATGCCCTGCTAGAGGCGTTGGCCTGTGGTGCATATTGCCTCGCTACCGATGCAGGTGACTGTGCGGAAGTAATTGCAAACGATGGTACTGTCGTGAAAGTTAAAGACCATGGGGCAATTTCGAACGTTTGGCGTGAGCGCCTACTATCTGATGAAAATGATACGAGCCAACAAGTTCAAAGAGTGCATCGTAAATATGGTCTGCAGCCGATGGTAAAGTCTCTGAGTAAAATACTTGCTCGAAAACAGCCTAGTCAGGCGTATTTATTATGATTTGGTTAGCCGGAGCTACGCTCTGTTTATTGCCGTTTATTGTTTTGCGATACGTATCTCCGTTTAATTTTCGAACCGGCCCGGTCTTTTGGGCCGCATGCACCGGTATCTTCGCCCATCAAGTTTTTTCATTACTAAATTATCTAGCCGGGCCATTTTTCTTTACCGCGTTGGATCCTTATTATTTGAATAAATTAGCGACCACTATCGCCGGTTTTCCAGATGCAATTGCCTGGAGTGTAGGGTCAGAGTTCTACGTTAAATGGTTGGCGACTTTCTACCATATATTTGGGCCAGATATTCTTATACACGATACGGGACCGCTCTTGCGCGCTGCCTCAGGAGATCATGCGGTTTTCTCGTTTGGGCCCCACCTTATTTTAGGGCAATCACTTACGGTACTTGCATTTTCTTTTAACATTATAGTTTTACTCTGGTTTTTTGACTGGTTGGATGTTGGAAATTCGGCCTGGGCAGTTTTTGGAGTATTGGTTTGGACATTATTACCCGCAGAACTAATTTATGGGTCGGTAACGGCGCGTGAAGTATTTATGGCATTGGCGGTGATGTTGGCTACGGCATCGTTTTGGTGGCTATTTCAGAATAATCGACTTTGGCTTTTTTGGCTGGGTACGTTTTGGTTGTGCGTAATGGGATTATTTCATCAGATCATGTTGGTGTATGCCATTGTTGCCATTATTATTATCGGTTTGTTCTGGTTGTTTCAATCTAATCAGTTACAGCCGCGTACCAAACTGATGCTTGTTGCCATGGTTGGAATAGCTGGATTATTGATGCTTGCAGGGCTTCTGTATTTGCCGGTGCCGCAAGGTGAATATTATGTTGATATGCTTAAAGGTTCCTGGGTCGATGCAATTCGAGCCTATAGAGGGTGGGTAAATGATTCGGCGCCCAATACGCAATATTTAATAGAGGGTGAATTTAGCGGTTGGCTTAGCTCCGTGGGTGGTTTGATTCTATCTTATGCATTCTATTTGCTAGGCCCTTTTCATGGTGATGTTGGAAGTGTTTCAACCTGGGTGTTGTTGCTGCAAGCGTTGATTCGCTGGCTCGGTATACCGCTAATGATCCTTCTATGCTTGCACGACAAAAAATATGTACTGTTAGCTTTGGTTTATTTTAGTTTGTCGTTTACTTGGAGCATTGGGACGACGAATCATGGGCAGGCGTTTAGGCATCATGTAATGACAGACTGGATACTTATCCTGACTACCGTGGTGTACGTCACTCGTTTCGCACGGTTTAAGCCTGCGAGGGTCGAATGACGCGGGTGCTGCACGTGCTACCAGGGTTAGCCGTGGGTGGAACAGAAATGGCGCTACTTCGACTGGTTGGTTCAACTAGCGGTATTGAACATCGGGTTATAACGCTTACCTCTCATGATGACTTAAAGCCGGATTTAGAAAAACTGGGTGTGCGCGTTGACAGTCTGATGATGTCTAGAAACCCGTTAACCTGGTACCGCGTGCTGAAACTCCGTAAATTCGTTGGTAGATTTGTACCCGATATTGTCCAGAGTTGGTTATACGCCGCAGATCTTGCACTGGTATTTATAGGCGCAGGGCAAAACATGCGTCGAATTTGGAATATTAGACAGAGCGAAACACGCTTGATCAACCGCCAGTTGCATCTTTATTTAATGCAACGAGTGGCAGCTTTATTGTCGAAAATGATCCCTGACCAAATTGTCTATTGTGGTGAAGTGGCTCAGGTAGCGCATCAGCGTATTGGTTACTCGAAGTCAAAGGCAGCGGTAATACCAAATGGTATTGACGTTGATAAATATCGCTCCGATGAGGTCGCCGGTGCGGCTGTCCGGAAGGAGCTAGGTATTGCTGATGATGTGTTTGTATTTGGGTTAGTCGGGCGTTATGACCCGTTAAAAAATCAACAACTATTGTTGAATGCATTTTCAGCCGTGGCTGCGCGACGAGAGTCTGTGGTTCTTATTTTGGCGGGGAGAGGTATAGATAATGCGAACATTGATTTGGTCGAGTTTATTCAACAGCACAATTTAAATGGCAAAGTTCAATTGTTAGGTCCACGCTCAGATGTTCCTCGCATTCTGGCGGCGCTTGATTGTCATGTGCTTGCGTCTATCAGCGAGGGCTGGCCAAATGTACTAGCAGAAGCGATGGCGACTAAAGTGTATTGCATTAGCACTCCGGTCGGAGATGCACCAACTATTCTCGACGGATGCGGCGTTGTACTGAGTGATTATAGGGCTGGTTCTCTTGCAGCGGCGATGTTCGACGCGGTGGATATGAAGAAAGAGCTTCGTAATAGTTTTGGGAGTCGTGCACGTAAACGGGTAAAAGCGGAATTTTCTCTTGGGCAGTTTAGCCACAGCTATCAAGAGCTTTATACCGGAGCAAAGCCATGAGCGACAATAACAGTAATAGAAGGGGCGATCAGGTTCTGGTTATTAGTCACAATACTTCACAGTATCTTTTTTTACATTATCAGGGTTTGGTGCGTGAGCTTGTGCGGCAATACAAGAAAGTTATATGTTTGACACCAGTAGATGGCTGGGAGCATGAGTTGAAGCAGCTTGGCATCCAGCACATCGCGTTGAACATGCAACAACATGGGTTGAATGTACTTCGGGAAATTGGAGCGATATTGCAGTACCGAGACGTTTATAAAATCAATAATGCCGATGTGGTATTTAATTTCAGTATTAAGCCAATACTGTACGGGGCGATTGCTGCAAAACTCCTCGGGATTAAGCATCGCGTAGCAATGGTCACCGGGCTGGGCTATTTGTTTATTGGGTCGTCGCTTTTAGCCAAGCTTGTGCGGATTGCGTTAATGCCACTATATAGGAAGCTGTATGGCCTTGGTGATGTTATGTTTTTTCAGAATCGTGATGACCAGCAGGTATTTGAAAGCCTGGGAATAGGTCGACTCGCTAACAAAGAGGTTATTTCAGGCACTGGTGTTGATACTGCTTATTTTAATCAAAAGCCAATACCACCCGTAGGTATTGAGGGCCCGATTTTTCTTTATGTCGGGCGTATGCTGCGTGACAAAGGTTTGTGGGAGTTGGTAGAGGCAGTGCGTCTGCTAAAATCTCGCGGGAAGCAGTTTAAATGTCAACTTTTAGGTCCGGTAGATTCTAGTCCGGCGTCGATTCAATCGGATGAGCTTGGTAGATTGGAGGACCAACAACTGGTGGAGTATCTGGGTGAAACGAGAGATGTACGGCCGTATATTGAGCGATCTCATATATTTGTTTTACCGTCATACCGTGAGGGGCTGCCACGAGCTGCGCTTGAAGCAATGTCGATGGGGCGAGGGGTGATCACTACTGATGTGCCAGGTTGCAAAGAGGTGGTAAAAGATAATGGCCTTTTGGTGCCCGCGCGTGAGGCTGAAGCGTTGGCCAGTGCAATGGGTAAGGTGATTGATAAGCCATCGTTAATTCAGCAGTACGGCGAGCGTTCTAGGGAATTAGTCAAGCAAGAATACGAGCTTGGTATTGTGATTGAGCAGGTTAGCAAAGCCATGCCGTGTGCATATACGGAAAGGCGGAGTCTGAAAAAGTGTTAGGCGCACGACTAATTTTTATGTTGCTGCTAGTGGCAGTAGACGTACTGGTTCTGGTTTTGGTAATGACCGGTTTGTCCGAGTTGGAATATGGCGCGCGAATCCCTGGTGCATTAGGAACTTTAGCGCTCGCGGTAGTTTGTAATTTGCTCGCCGTCTATTTATTTGGCGGCTATGTTTTGCGACGACAGCTGTCGTTTATTCATATGCCAGCTCAAATGGGCGCCGCGACAGGTTTAGCGACGGTGATGATATTAGCGGTTGGTTACGTGTTCAAATTGGTGGAACTTGATCCCTTGCTTTGGCGCACCGTATTTTTGTACGGAATGTTGCTGTTTGGGTGCTGGTTAGTGCTGTCCAGATTAGCGCTTGCTTATGGTATTCGGTGGTTTACCGTATGCCCCACCTGGTACGTGTGGGGTGATAGCACGATTCTTGACACTATTCGTGAAGATGTGGAGTCGATCTATGGTGAGCAGGATGTGCAATCTTATAGTGGAATTAATACAGAACGGGAAGTTGCAGGAGTTGTAGCTCTTCCCGGAGTGCTTACTGAAGAAAAAGCCGAGCAGGTGGTTGCCTTGCGTATGTCGGGCATCAGGGTTTTTACCTTGGAGGAGTATTACGAAAAGTTCCTATATCGCTTGCCAGTTCGCTTGATGAGTAAATCCTGGTTTGCTACCAGTGCAGATTTTGGTTTGTTACATCAGGAAATTCCGTTGCGCATAAAAAGAGCGATAGACGTGTTTGGTGCTCTAATTGGGTTGCTTTTATTGGGTTGGTTAATGTTGCTGATCTCAATTCTTGTAAGGCTTCAGGACAAGGGTGTAGCGATTTACAAGCAAAAACGAGTTGGGGCGAATGACCAATCGTTTAGTCTTTATAAGTTTCGAACCATGGTAATAGATGCTGAGAAAGATGGTGCACAGTGGACCGTACAAGGCGATAGCCGAATTACCGGGCTAGGCAAATACTTACGTGCGGCTCGATTAGATGAGTTGCCGCAATTGTTTAATGTTTTACGCGGAGATATGAGCCTGATTGGCCCGCGACCAGAACGACCCAGTTTTGTCGCCCAGTTAGAAAAGAAAATACCTTTTTATAGCTATCGACATGCCGTGAAGCCGGGAATCACCGGGTGGGCTCAGGTAATGTATCGCTATGGGTCAAGCGAGGAAGACGCAGAGCGAAAATTGGAATATGACCTGTATTACATTAGACACTTCACTTTGATGCTCGATATGTTCATTGTTTTGCGTACTTTGCGTGTTGTGTTATTCGGCAAGGGTCGATAACGGTAAATCTAGCGCAATAATGTTTATTCTTTTATATACCTTACTTCTGCTATTGCCAGGGTGTGCAGTGCTAATTGCATTTGGCAGAAAGCCAGTTACTTTTGGCGAAGTTCCACTTAATTCGTTAGGGCTTTTTGTTGTTGCGACAGCGATTACCGGTTGCCTTGGTTGGGACGCTACGGACCTTAAGTACTTATATTTTGGATTAATATTACTAGCGTTTATGGCTGCTGGGTGGCGGGTTCGAAAAAACCCTTCGCCGCGCACCGAGATAAACCAGTGGCTGCAAAAGCCTGACCGTTACGGTCTGTTGTTAGCAGCCAGTGCGGTTATTTATGGTTTTTGGGCGGGCCCCTATACTGAGTTACCGGCGGATGTGTATTGGCATCTCGGGCAAATTACAGACCTACAGCTGTGGTTTAGTAATGACGATTCCCTGGAAATAACTGGCCTGGCTGAAGTATTAAAAACGACTAATTACTACTGGTATCGCTTCGTCGCGTTTACCCTGAACTTTACCAATACCGAGCTAATTGGTGAACTTGGGCCGATTAATCTTATTAATATATTGGTTTTTATTGCCGCATTCTTTTCGTTTGCTAAAGCTGTTTTATCCGAAGGACAGTACCTAAAAAATATCGGCCTGGCTGCTGCGATAGCCACGTTATTTATGGTGCTGCATTTTGGGGTGGGGCCCTTTAGCTATGTGCGTTATTACACGTTTGCTCCGGCATTTTTTGCATTAGTTGGGTTTTTTGCACTGATGGCAATATTTATTCGTGTGCTGGCGGCTGGCGTAATTTCTATAAGATTACTGGTTGGTTCGGCGGCACTAGCACTGGTGGTAGCCGCATTGCACCTCCAAGAGGCGCTATATTTGGTGGTGATGGCTACCATGCTGGTCGGGGTTTTCTATTTACGGCGCAGCCGCGCTTATACAGACAGCAATACTTCTATAGCCGGCAGCACTGCAGTAAATACCGCTGCAGTAACTAAAGGAGTTACTGAAGCCGTTACTGCATTAGCAAATACAGGAGCGATCGAAACTGTTACGAACGCAAGTCAGAACCGCTCGCGGCTTGTCAGTACCCTGTTTTTCTCGGCCGTCGGTATTTATGTAATTGCCCACTGTTACTTGTATTTCTTTGTTGAACGGAACTGGCCCTTGGATGGAGATTTTCTTCAGCCAGTATCGGACCTATTGCCTTTCGCTAAAAACTTGTTCGTATTGAAACCGACCCAACAGTTTTATCAGGTTTTAACAGTTTGGGGTGTTCTTGCGTATTTATTATATTTTCTAAGTAATCGAAAACAAGATGTGCCTTCGTATATATCGGCCGGTTTGTGGTCGCCACTTTTCACCGTGTTTAATCCGGTATTTATAGATTTGTTTTTGCGTGTCAGTTATGCCGAAGTGGTTTGGCGCCTGTGCTTTTTAATAACCGTTGAGTTGTATGCTGCGTGGTATCTGGTGCGAGGATGGGAAACCATCCGCCAGACGGGTGTATTTAAAAATAGCACCGACAGTGGTGGTTCCCATAGCTACGGCGAAAGCGCTCGAATGGTTTTTGTGAGTATTTTATTGATTGTATTTTTACTCCCAATAAACTCGCGTTACCTGGAGAATAACTATAGCAAGTTGACGATGTTGGCTCCGGTTGCACCTGAAGCGAGTTTTGAGAATTTCGAGGATATGTTGAATTTTTTAAATACGCTACCGCCAAATAACTTATTAACTGACCAGGTGACTGGCTACGCGGTCAATGCTTTTACGCCGCATGTTTATCATGGGCATAAGTTTTTTAATCTCTATACAACCGTAACCTATCTACCTGAGTACGAGCTAAGCGATATTGACGATTACCGTGGTGGATATTTGGTGCTCAATAACCGTGACGGCAACGTGAGTTCGTTTGGTCATGAAGCAGGTGGACATTGGCCAGTCGATATTCGGCTCTATAGTCAGCAATATAGCAACGCCTTTTCGCAACTAGTGCTAAATAACCCGGATGTTTTTACAAATATCTGGCAACTAAACAGTATTCAGGTATACCAGATCGCTGAATAGCAACACTTGATGGTTAGCATGAAGCTTTTGGTGGTGTGCTAGTTTTGCTGTCGGGAAAGCACCAGCGATTGTGTTTCAGCTCCGCCATTAATCGACTTTATCAATTCGATTTTCTTTGTTGTTACAGCAAATATGCTCGACCTTTCTGTTTCCCGACTATCGACAATAGCGATGTAGCCATCACCGGCCAGGTTTTGAATCAACTGATCGATGGCATTGTTCAATTCGATATCACTAAAATACGACCGGTTTAGTATGTTCGCAGCAATAATCAAATTCGGTTTAGGCCCGTACCAGGGCTCGAACAGGTTATGATTTTGTACCGTTACGTTAGGATTTTTGGTTAATTCTGGATTAAATAAACTTACATATCGACAGGTAGTTTGCTGGCAATCCGGTGCTGAGGTAAATGTGTTATTGGTTAACTTTGTAAACGGCCATACAGCGCTGCTAAGCTCGTTGTACCAAATAAAGCGTGGGCTGGAAATAAGAATGCAATGGTTGTTAGAGTCATAAAAATAGTGTTTTTCAGCGTGGAAAATATGCCCGACTTTTGTGTTCAAGTCGGTCACAAAGTAGTCGGAATACCTCAGCGAGTTAATGGCATCCAATGACGCCACCCCGTCGGATGCGCCGACGTCCAGGACGACGGCGTCACTCGCCAGGTCGATATCTTGTAATGCTTTTATGGTCAGGGGAAAGCGTGCCCGTTTCGTTGTTTTAAATGTGCTGCCAAATTTGAATGCAGACACCGCGCGTGTGAATTTAGAATCAGCAAGATTTGGACCTAACAAATCGGCCGGATCTTCCATGGATGGCAATAATTGACAGAGCCAATTTGGCCAATAATTTTGATTGAGTTTTATTGGGAAGCGCATTCTAGATGTAAAAATTCTGACTCGTACTCCTGTAGGAGCGATATAATCTCGCCTATGTATTATATCAGTGTATTTTGGCGAGAGCGTTTTTTGCAAACTACGAGTTGGTACGCTTGAAGATAGCGCTTGTTATAGCATCACTTCAATCCGGGGGAGCTGAACGGGTAGCCATCAACCTTGCAAATGGTTTTGCGGTTGAGGGTCACGATGTGACCCTCATCACGTTGGCCTCTCAGCAATCGGATTTTTACGATGTTCCCACCAATATTCGTCGGGTCGCATTAGATTGCATGGCTACTTCATACGCTATAACGAATGCACTTCGTAGTAACTTAGAACGTATTTCTTTAATTCGGGATACATTGCGAGATTTAAATCCTAGTGTGACAATTTCTTTTTGCACTGAGACCAATGTATTAGCAATTCTTGCTGCGAGACGTTTGGCAACGAAAGTTGTCGTTACAGAACATAGTGATCCCACAAAAAATTCGTACCGACTATATTGGAGACTATTGAGGCGCGCTGTTTACCCTTTCGCAGATTATTTAGTAAGTGTTAGTAAAGGCGTCCAGCGAGGTTTTGGTTGGATGCCGAGCATTAAGAGTAAGGTGATATATAACCCCATTTCGGTTTCTAGCCCCTCTGAATTTTTTGATGTACCTGAAGGTTGTGATCGCTCAAAAAAGTGGATTACCAGCATGGGGCGACTCGATTACCTTAAAGGTTTTGATATATTGTTAGATGCAGTTAGTTTAATCCGGACGCGATTAGCTGGTTGGCAAATATGCATCATTGGCGATGGCCCTTTGCGGCGAGAGATAGCGGAAAAAATTTGTAAGTTAGATTTACAGAACCTTATAGTTCTAACTGGACGATTGAAAAATCCCCATAACGTTATCCGTCAATCTAGATTATTTGTTATGGCGTCTCGATTGGAAGGGTTTCCAATGGCGCATGCGGAAGCGTTGATGTGCGGTGTGCCGGTTATAGCGACGGACTGTCCGAGTGGACCTTCAGAGATGATAGAGACTGGCGTTAACGGGATGCTAGTACCGACAGAGAGCCCTGAGGACATTGCTTCGGCCTTGTTGGCGTTGATCGACGATACTGAGCTCTTAGCACGTTTGGCGGACGGCACACTAGAAATAACCAGCCGTCTAGGTATAAAGCCTATTATTAAGCAATGGCAGGCGCTATTTGATCAATTTTAGCCATTGGTGGTTTTATGGTATTTGATTGACTTAAATCGGTTTTATAGCTGAAGCTATTTGAATAACCCTTGGGTTAAAAATTGAAAAATACTATTCCGCCTGTTTGTTCTTCGGGTAGAGGGTCTAATTTGCCTATCATGGCAGCACCGTATTTGTACCGATCTTCGGCGTCAAAAGTTTGTAAAGAGTAGGGCGTACCGAGGTTGGCATCTAGTCCCCACAGCTGTAATTGAGGACTAGCTGTTTGCTCGATGGTCGCGATTTGGGAATAGTTCCCCCAAATACCGAGCAAAAGTTGGTTGTGTAAAGGCATTACTGCGGTGAAATTTGCGTCAGGTAATTCAAATACCGAGGATATGTTGCCTAAGTCAAAATCTTCCAGAAGGAGTATGTTTCCACCGGTTCCGGGATTTAAGCCCGCGTTAGATTCGTAGGAGTTTGATATCCAGACTTGATTGTTTTTGCATGTCAATTGTCTAATGTAGGCAATTTGATTGTACGAGTCTGGGAACACCTTCCAGCCATTGCCGTCCATATCGTCAAGCCTTACAAGACGCGAATTAAGGGAATCGCCGATGTAAATTCTGCCATCTTCGGATATACATATTCCGTGGGGAGCCCAAAATCCTGTTTCTGTACCTCGGAGTTCTTTCCAACCAGTGCCTTTCAGGTCATTAATTTCGACAATACTATTGCCCCAGCCATTGCTAATAAGAAGCGTGTTTTCTGGAGTGACGGCAAGATAATGTGGTGAGCTAAACTTTTTTCCGATGGTGGCAGGGTCGAAATACTCAGGAGTTTGATCTGTCGGATCATCCAGAATGGCGAGTCGATTGTTGTACAACTCTGATACTACGAATTTTCCGTTAAATTGAACTATATCCGCCGGACTTGATACTGATCTATTCACATAAATTTCGCTGGGAACGGATGGTTGTTGATTCTCAGCGCACGCGAGCAGAGTTATGCTTGCACCTACCAGAGTAAGCAGGCGAGTCAAGCTACTCGGTATAAACTTCATAGCTTCCATTATTGATTTCGACACGAATGGCTCGGTACTTGTCGGACACGTAAACGGGAATGTTCTTTGTGTCAAAGTAACTTTTTATCCGTGCTGCCCGATCTGAGTTCCACAAGGAATCGAGTCCGGAGACAAATCCTATTTCTGGCGATGCGCGGTCGAAAAAGCTATCAGGTGCAGAAACGCTAACCCCATGGTGGGGTATAGAAAGTAAATCAGTATCTAGGCCTTCCCCGTTTATTGAAAGGTATTCACCAATTTGCTGGCCTATATCACCCGGGAATAGCACTGATACTTCACCAACGTCCATCCGCATGATAGCGCTGGTATCGTTAATCGAGGTAATGCCGGCTGGAGTGTCGTTGCCATCAAAGCGGTAAAGAACCCGGAAGCTAAAAACCTCGTTCAGGGTAGTCGACAAAACCAGGTTTGGTTCGAGACTTTTGATCGGAACACCAAATTGAACAGCATATTCTTGCATACTTAATACGTGTTCCAAATCACATCCCATAGCCCAATCTTCATTGGCGCATGGGATGGGGTGAGGTGCGTTGAAGTACAGCTCGCCGATAGAAATGCCAGCATCCAACAATACATGTATCCCGCCATAATGATTTCGATGCGGGTGACTAATAATCAATTTGTCGAGACGCGTAATGTTGTTTTCTTGCAGGTAAGGAACCAGCATAAATTCGGCGAGATCGGCGAAGCCTGTATCGATAAGCCAGGTTTCTCCGTTGGGAACCTGCAATAAGTGTGCGTCGCCGGTTCGGTCTCCATGACTCACGTTTATTATTGTCCACGTGACCTCATGGCTTGAATTTGAGGACATATACCTAACTAAAGCGATAGTGACCAAAACAATGACGAGTAAAACACCTGTGGCCAGTTTTGGATTAAGTCGTGCGGTCATAGCAAGCTGCATACTTGTACTGTTATGTTATGCCAATTAGCTTTGGTGCAATTCTCACGTTCGACAATTAACCCTGCATGGCCTATGAATTCGATTTCCATTTAATTACATTTGCGGAGAGTAGTTTTTGTGTCGAAGAATTGAGCTCTGCCAGTTGACGGTATGCCTGCCATGGGATTTTGCTATTGTTTTTTTGATAAAAGGCTATGGAATAGCTCTAATTCTGACTCAACACAGGCATCCATCGAGTAGAAATTTTCTATGTCTTGCCTGGCCGATTGTCGTATTTGGTTTAATTTTGCTTTGTCGCTATTCAATACGCGTTTCATGCCAGCGCGAATAGCTTCGATATTTGGCTCACATATAAACCCATTTACGCAATCTTTTACGAATTGACGCACAGATCGGATATTTGAAGATAAAAACGGGGTGCCAGTTGCCATCGCTTCCAATATTACTTTAGGCATGCCGGAGCCCCACGCTTCGGTCATTAATACTAAATCGTGCGTATGATATTGGTGCGTCATTTCGTCATTAGGTATATTGCCGAGAAATCTGACATTTAGTTCCATTCGCTTGGCACAACTTTCAAGTGTAGATTTATAGCTACCAGAGCCAATGGCATCTATTTCGAAAGTGTTGGGTAATTTGTGCAGGGCTTCAAAAACCAGATGGAAGTTTTTCATTTCCGCCAAACGACCGACCAGAAGTAGTTTTATAGTTCTTGAATTAGCTCCTGAATTAGTTCCTGAAAAATCCGGTAGTTCCTGTTTGTAGTAAAGCAACTCGGTATCTACAGAGTTTGGTATTACAGTGATTTTGGCGGGTTTAATATTGTAGCTAGAGACCACATAGTCGGCATCTGATTGTGTGGTTACTATAATCGCATCACATGTTTTAAAGGCCAACCATTCGGCAAACAGAGCCCGCTTTAACAGCCAGCCTATTTTTCCTTCGGCGATCAAAGCATTTTTTGTTCGAACCCAACCACAGCGAACTATCCATTTTAAGCCCGGGTTTATTATTTTTCCGACCAGCCCGACTAAAGAACCGGGAGATTGGTTAGACTTAACAATATTCGCTTTTCGAAATACGCCCCAGTAATAAAATGGAGCCACGAAAGCGTACTTGATGAAGTGATTTATTCGGCCTGCCCAGGGAAGAATAGTGATTGGCGACCAATATTTGGTGTGCTCCAGATCATCTTTGCCATAAGTGAGCATGGAAACGTGATGCCCTTTTGAGCAGAAACGTTTATAGATATTTGACTCCCGGGCGGCCTGCCCGGAAGTGTGCCATTGCTTCAAACTAACCCCCAGAGTCATTAGGATAATGATTTCCAGGTTTTTATGGTGATTGCTTATCGTCAAAATCTGCCCTTAAATCCTAATTTCTGAGCGCCTACCTAAACAGGCGATCTAGTGGAACAGAATATACCTGTTATCTGCAATTATTGCCTGTAGGAACAGCCATGTATAAGCGGTAGAATAAAAGGCATTGACTGCCTATCGGCTGAACATAAATATAAGTGCCACCGTGCACAGATGTATATATTCCCTAGCCTGTAAACTACCGGTATCAAAATTTATTGAGGTTTAGCGTTGCAAATAAAAGATAACATTAGAGAACTTAAGTCGACATCCATTCTGGTTACTGGAGGTACTGGCTCATTTGGAAAGGCATTTGTTGATACTGTATTGCACAATTATCCTCAAGTTACCCGTTTGGTAGTTTTTTCTAGAGACGAGTTGAAACAGTATGAAATGGCCCAACAGTTTCCTCGCTCAAAGTATGAGCAAATTCGTTATTTTATAGGTGATGTGCGCGATGGAGCACGGCTTAAAAGAGCGTGTGAGGGTATAGATACCATTGTTCATGCAGCGGCGTTAAAGCAAGTGCCTGCGGCGGAGGATAACCCTATGGAATGCATTCTTACCAATGTGTACGGCGCTCAAAATGTACTGGATGCCGCACTTGATTGCGGTGTAAATCGCGTTGTCGCGCTTTCCACGGATAAGGCCGCTGCACCTATTAATCTATATGGTGCAACAAAGCTCTGTTCCGATAAATTGTTTGTCGCGGCTAACAATATTAAAGGAGGCCGCGATCTGAGCTTGTCGGTAGTGCGCTATGGAAATGTAATGGGTTCCAGGGGTTCGGTTATTCCGTTTTTTTTGAATAAGCGGAAGACCGGTACTATACCGGTGACTGATCCTGATATGACAAGATTTAATATCACCTTAGAACAGGGCGTTAATATGGTGCTGCGTGCTATCGATCGTGCGATGGGTGGTGAAATATTCGTGCCAAAAATACCGTCCTACCGGATTCTCGATATGGCGGAAGCCATTGCCCCGAATTGCGAAACCGAAATTGTTGGGGTGCGACCGGGCGAAAAGATACACGAAGAAATGGTTACCTCTTCCGATTCTTATACGACGGTAGATGCTGGAGATTATTTTGTGATTCTCCCGCAAATTGGCAGGTTTTTACTTTCCGATTATCAGGCTCACTACGCTGCAAAAAAAGTTAAAACGGGGTTTGTATACAATTCAGGTACTAATGAAGAGCGGTTGGATGTAGATGATATCCGAGCGTTGATTCGCAAACACGTTGCAGCGGATTTTACGTTCTAGATTGATGAGACGTGCCTTTGTTCTAGGAGGACGGTCGTGGATTGCGTATCACCTGGCGAAACGATTCAACGTCAAAGATTGGCAGGTTCTGGGGAGTTCCTCAGTTCCGTCTGATAGTTCTTGTTTGCCGGATGACATGCCATTGAAATTGACATGTATTACAAAATCCACCCACTTACGTGATGCTCTGGAAGAATTTGATCCTGCCTGTGTTATTAATTTAAGCGCGGGTATTCAAGAGAGTGACTACACTAATCATGGGTTGTGCCTTGAGTATTGTCAGAAACACGATGCTCACTATGTTTACACTTCCTCTGCTTTGGCGCTTGATGGGTATAAGATTGAATCACTGGTGGAGAGTTTGCCAGCAAAATCAATAACGCCTTACGGACGTTTTAAAACACGATGTGAGAACCTATTGGAATCGAAGGCTAACGTGCGCTGGTTAATATTACGATTCTCTTCGATCCATGGGTGGTCTCCTTGGAGGCATACCAGGACAGAAGCATTTTTGGATAATCTAGCCCTAGGGGAAACGGTTGGTGTTCATAAAGGAGTAATACAGAATAGATTAAGCGACTCGATGTTGGCAGAAGCAATTGCGAGTTTAATTGAAAAGAGTGCTAGGGGCGTAGCGCATATTGGGGCTGTGGATTCAAGCGAGGAGATAGACTTCCTCCGACGACTCGCAGCATGCTATGGCTATAAGGAAGATCAGGTCAAGGCGAATGGGAACCGGAAGGTTAACCTTGCTTTGATCAGTGATCTAGGGAAGCACCCTCGCGGCTTGTTGACGGAAGCCGATACACTTAGAGAAATAGCGCTGTACCCGCAACTCCAGAAGTACCGGTTTGAGCTACAGGGGGCCACCAAGACCGAGTGGGGTTTATGAACATTAAAATTGGTAGTCGAGAAGTTGGCTCAAACAAACCCGTATTTTTTATTGCGGATATCGCAGCAAACCATTGTGGTGAATTGAGTATCGCGAAAGAGCTAGTGCATGCCTGCGCGGAGTCTGGGGTGGACGCGGTCAAGATGCAGAACTTTTCTGCTAGCACCATAGTCTCCGATTACGGGTTCAAGAATCTAGCGGAGGTCAATACTCATCAGTCGGGCTGGAAGCAACCTGTGTTTGATTCTTATGCTGCAGCGGCTATACCGCTCAGTTGGACTGTTGAGTTAAAAGAGCTTTGCGCGAAATTGGAGGTGGAATATTTTACCTCTCCGTACTCTATTGATTTGATAGAAGCTGTAGCACCTTATGTGAGCGCCTTCAAACTGGGGTCGGGTGATATCAACTGGCTGGAAGAAATAGAGGCTATGTGCAGTTATGACGTACCGGTTTTGATCGCAACTGGCGCATCTGACATGGTTGAGGTTGAAGCGGCAATGGAGGTCGCACTCCGCCATACAAGTGATGTATTACTTATGCAGTGCAATACTGAGTATACGGCTAATAAAACGGAATCACGGGAAGATCAACTTAACCGCTACCGACATATTAATTTAAAGGTACTTCAGACTTATCGAAACCGATGGGTTGATGTGCCTCTAGGGCTGTCCGATCATACCCATGGCTGTATGACAGTGCTTGGTGCAGTAGGTTTATTTGATTGCTGCGCAGTGGAAAAACATTTTACGTTTGATAATACGCGTGAAGGCCAGGATCATTCATTTTCCATGACTCCTGATTCATGGCAAGAAATGGTGACACAAACCAGAGAGTTAAAAGAGGAGCTTTTTGCAAGCAAAGCCACAAGTTATGAAGATCGATTGAAAATCGTACGAAAACGGGTAGATGACCCTCGGGCTCTGGAATTGGCAATTGGTGACGGAGTCAAGAGAGTTGAAGCGAATGAGGCTAATACGGTCATTGTTCAACGGCGCGCGTTGCGTTATATGAGGCCGCTTGTTGCGGGTACAATTATAGGAAAAGATCATATCTTTCCGTTAAGGCCGTGCCCTAAAGAGGCCGTCTCACCAGACCGGGTTGGCGAAGTTATTGGCAAAAGATTAACCAAAGATGTAGTGGAGGGGTCGCATATTTTAATAAGTGATTTGCAAACAGTTGAATAATGTTGTTTAAGAACCCTTATAGCGAGGACAAAGTGATGAGAGTCTTTTGGGATATCTGCGTGTATCGCGATATAGAGGCATTCATTTCTCAGGACTGGTCGATAACTGCCCCCGACTTTGATGAATCAAGATTTTTGGGTATTCATGCTCATAATAGCAATAACCCCGCCGACTGGACGCCTCAGTTTACGACATTAGAGTCTTATCAAAAGAGCTTCTCTAAGCAAGCACGAGAATTTGCCAAGTTAACTTTTGCACCAAGGTACGATGCTCACAGTGCGCTCTATAAATCCTTAAAATTGGAAAGCGCAAACATTCAGGGAGATATCGCTCTCCTTACAAAAGTATTTGATGGCGACTTAATATTAGCCACAGGTGAAGTTGAGGCGATGGCTTGGCGAAGCTTATTTCAGTTTCGAAACTCGAATGGGCGCTGGTTGATTACCGGGTTCGTGGGATACTTGCCACTTTGAACAACTCGTTTATGCCGCTCGTTGTATTTCGTGTTGATTGTTCAGCTGCTATCGGGATGGGGCACATTATGCGGTGTTTGGGTTTAGCCCAGGCTCTACGTGAAAAGGGCATTCGTGTATTATTTGCGCTGAGCGAAAGCTCACCGGCAATTGAACGGAGATTGCTTGAGAATCAGATTAACAGTGAAACTCTTAATTTAGAGGCCGGAACTGATGAAGATTTGCAAGCTACACGTAAGCTATGCATGCGCTTAAACGCTAAAATGCTAATTGTGGATGGTTACTGCTTTGCCGCTGATTGGCTAGAGCGGGTTCATGATAACCGATGGTCGCTTATGTTGTGGTGTGATTATGTGATTTCCGATCAGCTGAATGTGGACGTACTTTTGAACCAGAATCCACACGCCGTTAGTCTCGGCTACGGGCGCGTAGCCCCGAATGCGGAGCTATTACTTGGTTTGGAATACGTAGTGCTACGATCCGAGTTTTTCCAAGCAAAAGGTTTGCGTCGAGAGCGCCAGCAGTTAAAAGAGTTATTGCTTACGTTTGGTGGGTCAGATCCAAACAACACTACCTTAAAGGTTCTAGAAAGTCTTGAGGGTGCTGGTTTTAGTGGCTGTGTACATATCGTAATTGGGCCATTAAATCGATTTCTCGACACGATTCAACCTGCGTTAAACAGAAACCCAAATTGGCGTGTATATAAAGATGTGAAAGATATGGCACCTTTGATTTCACGATCGGATTTAGCAATTTCTGCTGCAGGAACGACGCTTTGGGAGTTTGCTTATTCGGGTTTACCGACGATAGCAATTGCCTTAGCTGAAAACCAACGACCTTTGGGGCAGGCGCTTGCTGAGGCTAGGGCGGGCATATACATTGGAATTACCGAATCATACTCGGGAGATCGTTTAGTGCGGGAGTTTTTTAAACTGCGGGAACAGCCAGCTTCATTGCGAAGTTATAGCCAAAATATGAGTGCATTAGTGGATGGGCTGGGTCGAAATCGTGTGGTGGATGTAATTCTTACACAAATACAGAAGAAAGCTGCCTGCGATTAGATTTTCTAGTCGTCATTGCTTATAAGAGTGGTCTTTCTCGTATAGAATCGGCCAACATTAAAAACGAACGCTGGATTCAACCTAAAAGTTAGAAATGTGATTGCGATACTACAGGCTCGGCTCGGATCCACAAGATTACCGGGCAAAGTATTATTTACTTTCTTTGGGCAAACTATAGTGCAAAGAGTGTGTGCAATTGCACACAGCGTGGCACCAGTGGAGCGGGTCATTGTTGCTACGGGGCGACGAGCCGAGAATCGTATTCTTAAAGGGCTTGTTGAAGCTGCCGGTGCTGAATACTTTGAGGGCGGCGAGGATGATGTGCTGCAGAGATACATAGATTGTGCCCAAGGGTATGTGGGGGAGTATATATTGCGTCTTACCTGCGATAACTATCTTGCGCAGCCAGCCCTTATCGAGGGACTGTATGATGCAGTGGCTGGAAACAACGCCGACTATGGTTTTGTTGTACCTTTATCGCATTTTGCAGGAGAAGTTATTCGCGCGGAAGTTCTTAGAGCGTATGCTGGGTCACCAACTTCTTCTGAAGCTAAGGAACATGTAACTTGGGATATTCGTAACGATCCGCAACTGAAAAAAGTTGAGTTAGATTCTGATTTTATGCAGGTTGATCATACGGATCGCATTACACTTGATACGTTGGATGACTTGATACTAATGAAAGAATTGGAAGTGGAGAATATTGAGTTGAAACCAGTTCGGTGCTTGTCTACCTTAATAGAACTTCAATCTGAACGACACAGAGTCGCAAAATGAAGAAGATGATTTTGTGAGTCTAGAATAAATCAAGCAGTACAAATGAAAACTAGTTTTCTCATCGTGTCTGAGATACGGTTTAAATGTGAAGTAATTAAAAAGTTAAGCGTCCATGGTGTTGTGTTTTCTTACGTGACAATCGCTCATGAGACATAAGTGTTTTGTGACGATGAGGCAGGTTTTATTGATTCTATTTGGCGAATCAACCGATAGACTTGGTCTACAATTATATTTTAGGAGTAGGCCATAACTGGCCAAGAGATTTTGGTGCAGAAGTCTTGTCGGCTAAATTGATATTAGAAGCTGATCGACAACGCAAGAACATTATGCGTAGTAGAGTACGTAACAGCTTGCCCGCGGCAAAAGCCGGAATCCTATTCTTTTTTACGAGTGACAATGCATAGAGATATCAACTCAGAGATTCCCTATATAAAGTTAGATTTGAATACTGAAGAGGATCTAGCCGGGTTGAATTCGTTGTTTGGGTTAAACAAAAATTGGGCTTTGACTACGCTTTATAAAGCAGAATGACTAGAGTGACTAATCCTCATCATATCGATCAGCCGATGGGCATCGGCGCAATAGAACACCTATTTGACAGGCTATGGGGTTTATCCAGAAGCTTGACTGGGAACGGTGTTAGGCAGTCCTTTGAAATTCTTCATGAGCATATTCCGTATGATATTCACGAGATGGCTAGTGGCGAGGAGGTTTTTGATTGGACGGTACCGCTTGAATGGAACGTAAGGGATGCTTGGTTAGAAACCCCTGACGGGCGGCGAATAGCGCGGTTTACCGACAACAATCTTCATCTGATGGGCTATTCTGAGCCGATGGATCAGACATTACCTTGGAGCGAGCTCACTTCGCATTTGTACATTGATAATAACATGCCAAATGCTATTCCTTATCGTACAAGCTACTACAAGCGAAACTGGGGGTTTTGCCTTACCAAAAACGAATATGATCAGTTACCGCGCGAAGGTGATTATCGAGTTTTTATAGATTCTTCTTTGGAAGATGGCTCGCTCACATACGGAGATATCGTACTTGATGGTATATCAGACAGAGAAGTCTTTTTCTCATCTTATATTTGTCATCCGAGCCTGGCAAACAACGAACTTTCAGGGCCGTTACTGCAATCATTGATATATAAGTATGTGAGTGGACTGCAAAATCGGCATTACACGTATCGTTTTTTGTTGGCCCCGGAAACTATTGGGTCGATCGTATATTTGGACAGGTATGGTGAGCACCTCAAGTCCAATATGTTAGCGGGATTTATTTTGACTTGTACTGGCTTAGATACGCACTTTACATATAAGCGCAGTCGCAAGATAAACTCTTATACAGATAGGTTGGTGGAGAGGGTGTTAAGTAGTAACCATTGTGCACAAAACGTCGGAATTGAAATAAGAGACTTTTATCCTTATGGGAGTGATGAAAGACAGTATTGTTCCCCCGGCTTTGATCTACCGGTGGGTTCAATTATGAGAGGAGTACCTGGCGAGTATCCAGAGTATCATTCCTCTGCAGACAACAAGGATTTGCTAAGTTTTCCCGCATTGCTAGACGTTTTTGAAGTTTATAAGGAAATTATTGATGAGATTGAGTCAGATCGGTTTTACCGGAGTAACAATCCATATTGCGAACCAAGATTAGGAAAAAGCGGCTTATACCCAAATACTGGAGGTGAAGTGCATAGTCGCGAGATTCGTGCCTTAAATTGGGTAATAAATTTAAGTGATGGTAAACATAGTGTCCGGGATATTGTTGATTTATCGAAGATACCTGCTGATACAATAGAGAAATCTATTTCTATTCTTCTTGAAGCCGGCATAATTTGTCTGGGCGGTATGTAACGACTGGATCGTTAGTTACGGGTTTCCGAGGGTGTGCGACTAAATTGGATGCCTGGAAAATATAGTATTTTCAGGCATTGAGACTGCCGAGATTGACTTACAGCGGGTATATTTATTTTGAAAAAAGTAGTAAAGACTATAGCGGCTCATTGCACTGTAGATGGGGTTTGGGATCAGGTGATTTCTCGCCTCGCGATTGAAGGCGACATTGAACTATCATATTGTGTTATTGGCGTTCGGCCTAATTTTGATAAACAATATGAAAATTTCAAATCTTTATTTCCTGGAGCGGTTTTCCATGACAGTACCGCTGCAATTAGAGGAATTCCAGTATTGGCTTTAAGCGAACCGGCGATCGACGAATCGACGCTACGAGCTCTTTCGGCGTACGAGTCAGTTCTGATGCGCATGCTTGATCGAATGGATCCGATGGATTGTTGTTTTGCGTACAGAGATCGTTACCGGCATTACATTCGATTGCTGCGGTATTGGAGCGCGGTATTGGATGAGGTTAATCCTGATTTGGTGATGTTTGGAGTCACGCCGCATATGGGTTGGGACTATGTCCTTTATTTGCTTGCGCGGCATCGTGGTATTAATACCGTGCTATTCCATTTTAACTCCACTTTAGGCAGGGTGATGTGGTGTGAGACTATCGAAGGACTTTCTGCAAGGGTGCAGGTTGCGCAACAATTGCTTCAAGGGACTAAGGTAAATAAGGAGGTCGGAACCCGAGTCGATAAACACCTCGAAACTACACGACGCGAATACGCGAGAGCGATACCCAAATATATGGCGATGCTTGAAACCCTCAATCAGTCGGAAAAGGTTAATTGGTCGGCTAAAAGCTGGCTGGGGTTTGTAAAGTCTTTGGCTTGGGCGCTCATTTTTGCGGCTAGGCGGCTTCGGAAATTATTAAATAGGGTGTTTTCACTAAAACAGTTATATCCCGATAATTATTGGAAACATTCAAAGATGGCCTTTGAGGATTCTCATTATAGTGCCGCAGAAAGTGCAAAGGTTGAAAGATATAAGTTGCGTAAATTAAAACAATTAGCAACATGTTATACTGATTTGTGCATTAATTTGTCAAAAGATGATTTTAACGCACCGTTTATATTTGTTGCTTTACATTACCAGCCTGAAGCGAGCACTTGTCCTGATGGCGGTTATTTTGCCGATCAAGCGTTAATGATTGGGATGTTGTCCAAATTGTTACCGGAAGGCTGGCTGTTATATGTAAAGGAACATTCCCTGCAATTGCAGGCAAAGTCTTCTAAGGCTTGGCAGGGTAGAGATCCACAGTTTTATCGAGATCTGGTTAATCATTCGAATGTTCGGTTAGTTTCAATTGATACGCCGAGCTTTGACTTAATGGATAGAAGTAAGGCTGTCTCCACGATAACTGGATATGCTGGTTGGGAAGCGCTGGTTAGAGGTAAGCCGGTTATCCTATTTGGGCGACCTTGGTACGGTGCCTGTTCAGGGGCATTTATGGTGAAAACTAACAAAGACCTTCACATTGCAATTTCGAAAATCGTTGATCCTACGAATAACCCTGTGTTGGCGGACGTTAAAGACTACCTTATTGCCTACTTTTTGGTGAGTTTTTCGGGGTTTTGCAACAAGTGGAATAAAGAGGCTTCGGGAGTGACGGATGACGAAAACATAGATGCCTTTTGTGTCTCTATTCGTGATTATTTGAAGAATAATTTATCGATTTGATTTTATATTGTTGATATATCTGGCGGCGCGATGGGGCTAATTTCTAGCAATAAGTTAGTATTCTGCCTCGTTAATTTGATGATTAAGTTCAAGTGACGCGCCAAACGATAAATTCTTTTTATCTGATAATGGCCAACAGCTATATTGTGACCTAGCAACTGCTAATACGTCTTTTTCAACAATACTAAATAACTTGGTTTTATTACCTTCTTTGCGCAGTCTTTCTTTTACAAAGGATTCGTGGGTGTCTTTAACTTCTTTGGGTATTTCTAAATTTCCGAAGTTTGCTATTCGCACAGCACCCTCTATATCTCTAATACAGACCACATTCCCTGCATTAAAAACACTCGGGGCGAATGGGATATCTATCAAGCCATTTGCAAATCCTTTTACAATTCCTTTGCTGATATTGCCTCCTCCAAGCTCTATAACACTGTCGATTATAGATTCTACCTCTCGTTCTATTAGTGTCTCTTCAAAGGAAACCTTCGTTTCATCGATCAAAGAGAAGTCTGAATTTTTTACGCCCCTTTTTACAATAGACAAGCTCTCGATATTATCTGCCATGCTTGGTACTTTAAAAGCTTCCACAACTGTTTTTGTTAATATTTTAGTCGCACCAGACAGTTTTGCAGTTATTGCAGATTGATAAATCAACTCCTCTGCCTGCTCAATAATTTGAGGGAATGCCGCCATATATTGATAAAAAGCTGTATGTACTTCTACATTTTTGTATCCAAACGATTTTAAATATTTAGTAGCTATCTTTTTAGACATTCGTATCGCTGCAATATCTTGGTGTCTGTTTCCTTGCTCAGCGTACCCAAGGGTGACGCATTTAACGCCAAAAGAGGCTGACAAAAGTGCTTCAAGTATATTAGTGCTTATTGCGATACAGGGCGGAATTAGGGTCGCGGTTAATGTTCCAAAATATTCTCTGTCGAGGATGATGCCATATTTGCTGTAATAAAGGCCTGTTAAGTAATCTACATATTGCCATGATTTAATAGAGTCTACTAAAGAGAAATGCTTGTAATAAGGTAGGTTGTAACATATCGGGCCACCTTCATAAGCAGTTACACCGCCGGAGTATGATATTTCAGCTAAGAGTCTTGGGTCTCTTGTGCTATGTCTGGTTTGCAGAGGCGCGTTGACCTCTCTTATAATTTCTCTCAAGTGCTCAACACCTTGATTAACAACAGGAAAGCCATTTAAAACATCTTCATAACCCCCGATATTTTCTTTTAGTACTTCATCGATTTTAAAATAACTGTTATTTCTAGTTAAAGAATCTACTTGATAGGAGAGCACTGATGCTCCAAATTTTTTAAAGGATTTAAAATAACTAATTTGCTGGTTTTTATAAGCAACACCAGAACGAGGCTGGATTAATAGTTCGTTCGCCTGTTCGGCCTCATGCATTATTTTTGGAAAACTTGCGCAGGCCCTTAAGAAAAACGCGTTTTGCTCAAGGCTTTCTGCAGCTCTCCCTGTTCGCCAATGATTTAATACCTCCTTTCGTTCTATTGCGAATTGTTCGTTATTGCAAGCAAAGTCAGAAACACTAAAATCGCTGCTAATTTTCAAATACGCAGGTCCATTTCGTTTAAAAAATTCTTTCGAGTTCGGCAGTCGTTTACAATCACTGAGGCTGCTTTTTAATATTATTAGTACCTGCTTGATATCAACAAAAGTAGAGAATACTCGCGTAAAGCCCATGTCTAGGTACTTTTTTTCATTAAGGATAGATTTATCGACCGATATATTTCCGCCTAAGTACCATTTAACGTCAGGGTCTTTTTTATATTTAAGGGCTAAATCAAAGAAGGGTTTTAAATATATATCTGCATGCCCATCCATATTAGAAATTAAAACGGCATTAACTATTTCATGAAACTTAAAAAATTCTTCAATGTCGTTCTGAATACCGAGATATAAAACCTCGATATTATTTTCAAGTAGCGCATTCTTTAAAATAGATAACCCGACAGAATGGGAGTCTCCCCCAATTCCGCCGAGCAAAACAATAGGCTTCAAGGCTTACGACACTTCATGATGCTCCAAGAATCAATTGAAGGCTTTTCAATATTTGGGTAAACCATTTTTTTTGTTATATGCTCGATTGAGTCTATGCTAAATGCAGAAAAAAGAGCTTTCATTTCGTCCGTGTTGGTATAGTGCAATACGCCCGCTTCTTCTAGGCGGCCCTCGTGATCAATGTAGTCGTTGTTACCAATATGCTTTGCCGTGTTTTTAGCGGTCGATTCTTCGTTTAAAATCATGCTAAAAAATCGACCACCTCGTTTTAGGATCCTACCAATTTCGTCTATTAGGGGCGGGATATCTTCAAGCTTGTTACATACGAGAGATCCCCGATCAATAACAACGTCAAAAGTGTTTTCTTTATATGGTAGGTCTTCAAAATAAGATTTCGCTAGACGGCCACTGGTGTCGTAGCCTTTCTGGGTTAAGCGCTTTTTGGCAATGTCCAATGCTTCTTGAGATCCGTCAACGCCGAAGTAATCAAATTTCTCTTCCGCCAAAAACAGAAGGTGATGTGCGCCGCCGCAACCAAGATCGAGAACCTTTGTTGCTTCTCTCGATTCTATGCTAAACGTGCCCATCATATATGAGACTACTTCTGTAAAAGGATAACGGTTGTATCGTCCATGATACTTCACTTGATCCCAATCTCTTTTTTGTTCTTGTGCCAAAGTGCACTCCTATATATTTAATGTTGATGTACTAGTTTGGTAATCTATGGGGGCGTAATTTAATCGATGAGAATAAATGCATCCTGTTGAATATGCTTCTCTACAAATTCTTGTATGAGACTTAATGGGGCGCAGATTGCCTCGCCGTACCCAATTTTGCTAATTTTACATCGAGAGTCAGATTTGATTATATCCCCGATTTTTAGTCTTGCCGATATTGGGTTCAAATTTTCATCTCTTACATAATGAACAAAGTAATCTTTTCTTGTTAAATCTCCCACCTTGATTTTGCCATTAAACTTCTTATTATAGCGGTATGGCACTTCTTGTTCCTTTTCCAAAAACATAAAAAATGGAAGGGCATCAAAATCAACACCTAACAACAAACATTTCCCATTCTTACCGCGTAATTTATCAAAAAAAGAGTTTTTCCCAAACGACTCCTTTGTATCTATGCGCATTAAATTTTCGCGGTCTTTACCAAGGGCGCTCCAAGAAAAATTTCCGTCTAGGCTTCGCACCGATTCGTTACTGTTGCGGACTATGTCGCCTAATATTCCCACAGTTGATGGTGAATTGTCGACGTCATAAATCTCATTTCGCATGAAACTATAGGTAAAGGTTGGCGTGATGAAATTGCCAGTCTCTCCAATGGTATCTATTATGGTGCTCAAAATTGACTGCACTCCGCCTTCGATTTTTCCAAGTTTAAATAAAGCGCTGTGGCAAACAATGGAGTCACCTGTTGACAGGCCAATATTTTTCCATATTGACATCAAGTTTTCTTTCGAGGTCTCTTTCAAGGTTCACTTGCACCAATTTCAGCCTTGATACGAGCGTAATCAATTTTGCCATTTTTATTCAAATGTACGTCCTGATAAAATCGTATTAATTTAGGAACGGCATAATAAGGAAGTTTGCTTTTCAAATAATCTTGAAATTCTAGTTTGTCGATGTCGCCTTCAGAATATGTTGAGTAAGCTAACGCAATGTAAGAATCGTCATCAGTGGATATTATCTCTACAGCGACTGCATACCGAATATCTTTGAAAGAGAGTGCTATATCTTCGATTTCACCAGGGCTCACTCTATGGCCATGTACCTTAATAAGCGAATCGATTCTGCCATGAAAAAAAATGAATCCCTCATCGTCCATGCTGACAAGGTCTCCTGAGCGAACAGCATATTCAGGCAAACACCCGCTTCCAGCGAGGCTCAGCGGTTTATATTTTAATTTCGTTAGTTCCTTATTGTTTAAGTAGCCATAATTTACAAATGCGCCGCGGTGAATCAGCTCGCCTTTTTCTCCGCTGAGACATGGTTTGCCTTTCTCATTTACGATCATAATCTCGACTTCGGGAACAGCTTTTCCAATACTCCCAATTTTTTCAAGTACTTTTTCTGGGGGTAAAAATGTTGAGCGAAATGACTCGGTTAAACCGTACATAATAATAATATCTGTATTTGGAAAAAAGCGCGTTAGGTTTTCTAAAAGCTTTTTTGAGTGAGTGCCCCCAGCGGTGGTTATATAACGAAGATGCTCAAATTCACCAAATAGTGCTCTGTTTACAAGTTTTTCATGAAATAAGTTTGGCCAGAGTGAAGGAACAGCTGCGAAAGCGGTAATTTTTTCTTTTTCGATTGAGGACAATAAATCCATTGGTAGTCTGTAATTTAGGACTACTATTTTAGCGCCAGTATAAACAGCACTTAAAAGTTGATTTAAACCATAGTCAAAGCCAAAGGACAGGATGCTTAAAATGTTGTCTGATCGGGTGATTTTTAGATAAGAAGATACGATGCGAGCGCCATCAAGTAGCGTCTTATGTGGCACAACAACACCTTTAGGCTTCCCTGTGCTTCCAGAGGTATATATATAGCATGCTACATCTTTTGGGATAAAATGGTGGCTTGTGGGGGTTGGCGTAACCTCTATAGTTGCGGTGGCAGGTGGATTTGTAAAGTTTCCAAAGTCGTCTAATTCAAGAATTGAAATATTAGTATTAGCAAAAAAATCAACGTATTGACTAACAAATGTTGCCTGTCCTACGATATGGGTGATTGCTGAGTCAAAAACTTGGCTTTTAACCTGCTCAGATTTTAAATGCGGAGAAATTAAAGTGAAGATTCCTCCCAGTTTAGAAATTGCGAAAATAGAAGCGATTTGAGCAAAGGAGTGATCGAAGTACACTCCAACAACGCTACCTTTTGAAACACCGGCTAGAAATAATCTATTTGATAATTGGTTTACGTCGCACTCTAACTCTTTCCAAGTCCACCGCTTTCCAGAATATACAACGGCCTCCGAGTCTGGTGATTTTGTACATCTATCAGCAAACAAATCCCAGATATCGTTAGGCATGTTGGCTCTTTATGATTTGTGCGATTGTTTTCTCTATTTTTTCTAACGTTGAAAAATTTTCTTCGTTCATGAATTCAGCTGTCATTCTGACATTGAAGTGACTTTCTAGCTCTTCAACTAATCCTAAAAAACTTAGAGAGTCTAAATATCCCTCATCGAATAAATGAGCATCTGCCGTTGGCGATTTACCGGCGAATTTTTCAATTATAGTTGTTATTGTATCTATCAAGTCTCACTCCACACTAAATAATTATAAATTTTCTTTTAACGCTAAATCGCACTAAATAAAGTAACAGCACCCACTTCTATAGAGCCAAGACTTAAACGTGCTGAGATCGTACATCTAACTTAACGAAAACCTGTTGATAAAAAACTGGATATAATAATCTTTAAGCGTCCACCTTTTGCGTTGTCCGACTCATAGAAAGACTTTTGCTCCCGGACGCCTTAACCCTAAAGCTCTAATGTGCTTGGTTATGCGTCTTAGAATATAATCTGATTAATAGGGAGCTACAAAGCCAATCATGCTAACTAAGACTATTATACAATGAATTATCAATTTATTGGCTTTTAGGGTTGTAGAAGGCCAGCTAGTCGCTACAATTGGCTAGGGTAAGTGAGCGCTTATGCGTGTATGAATTCAGATTCGCGCGCCACTTGCGGTGCGTATAACATCGCTTAAAGAATAGATTTCACGAGTTTTTAATGTCTGAGAAAATCGGAATTATTGGTCTGGGTTACGTGGGGCTTCAACTAGCCGTCGCCTTTGGCGAAAAACAGCCAACAATTGGGTACGATCTGAGTGCGAGGAAGATCGACGATTATCGTAAGAGCCTGGATGTGACGGGCGAAGTCAGCACGGAGCAATTCCAGCGTGCTCAATACCTAACGGTAACCAATGACATTAAGGATTTGGCCGATTGCAATATATTAATTGTGGCCGTGCCAACGCCGGTTGACGGCGCAAATAAACCAGATTTGTCCCCGTTAGTCGCTGCATCAGGAGCTGTAGGCCAGATCATGAAACCAGGGACTATCGTGGTATATGAGTCTACTGTCTATCCAGGAGCGACGGAGGAAGTGTGCGTTCCGGTGCTCGAGCAAGAGTCAGGGCTGATTTGGAAAAAAGATTTTAATGTGGGGTATTCACCGGAGCGAATTAACCCTGGTGATATCGAGCATACCCTTCAAAAAATTGTAAAAGTAGTTTCTGGAGATATACCTGAAACGCTTGCCCGGCTTTCAGCGTTGTATGAAAAGGTTGTCGAAGCGGGCATTTATGCGGCATCGTGCATTAAGGTTGCCGAGGCTGCGAAAGTTATTGAGAACGCCCAACGCGACATTAATATTGCTTTTGTGAACGAGTTGGCGATGGTTTTTGACCGGGTCGGAATTGATACTGCCGAAGTTCTAAAAGCGGCTCAAACGAAATGGAATTTTCTTAAGTTTACTCCCGGACTCGTTGGCGGGCACTGTATTGGGGTAGACCCTTATTATTTGACAGATAAGGCTAAGTCACTGGGGTATCAACCAGAAGTAATATTGGCTGGTCGGAGAATCAACGATTCAATGGGGAAGTTTTTAGCTCAGAAAACCGCAAAAATGGTGCTGAGCAATGGGCTAGGTACTCATAGTAAAGTCGCTGTTTTAGGCATGACTTTTAAGGAAAATTGTACCGATTTGCGCAATAGCCAGTCATTCAAAATTGTCGATGAATTACAGCAGTACGGGTTCGATGTAAAAACCCATGATCCTGTTGTAAGTGCTGATGAGGCCAAAGGGCATTATGGTATTGAGCTAAGTGATTGGAGCGAACTTCGGGGTTGTTCCGCTATAGTACTGGCAGTAGCGCACGATTCTTTGGCATCTAAATCTCCTAAGGAATATGCTGAGCTATTAGTCGAAGGTGGTATCGCGATTGATGTTAAGCGACTAATTGATCGTGATGAGTTTACCAGTCTTGGTTACCGTTACTGGGCATTATGATGAAGATACTAGTTACTGGTGCAGCCGGGTTTATAGGCTCGACATTATCCCACCGCCTATTGGATCGGGGTGATAGGGTTGTGGGTCTTGACGATTTGAATGATTATTATGATCCGAGCTTGAAAAAAGCCCGTCTCAGCTTGCTACAAGATAAAGCTGGATTCGAGTTTGTTAAGGAAGATATCGCTAATCGAGATGCCATACCTGAACTGTTTAAGGGCGCGCAATATGACGTTGTGGTCAATTTGGCTGCTCAGGCTGGCGTGCGGTATTCGATAGAGAATCCTTATGCTTATATTGACGCGAATATTGTCGGGTTCTGCAATATTTTGGAAGGCTGTCGGCACAATGGTGTGAAACATTTGGTGTATGCATCGTCCAGTTCAGTTTATGGTTCAAATACCAAGCTACCATTTTCTGAAGATGACAATATCGACCACCCAGTGTCGCTTTACGCCGCGAGCAAGAAAGCGAATGAGTTGATGGCGCACACCTATTCACATCTTTATGGCTTGCCTACAACCGGGTTACGCTTTTTCACGGTGTATGGCCCTTGGGGGCGGCCAGATATGGCGTTATTTCTATTTACCAAGGCTATATTAGCTGGGGAGCCCATTGACGTTTTTAATAATGGTGAGATGATTCGAGACTTTACCTATGTAGACGATATTGTTGAAGGTGTCGTTAGGGTTGTCGATCAGGCGGCCACGCCCGATCCAAAATGGGACGGTAATAACCCGAACCCGGCAACCAGTGCGGCGCCCTACCGGGTATACAACATCGGCAATAGTTCCCCGCAAAATTTAATGCGTTATATAGAAGTATTAGAAGAGAATCTGGGGAAATCGGCCGTAAAGAACTTTATGCCAATGCAACCGGGTGATGTTCGGGCTACCCAAGCGGATACCTCGCGGCTTTCTAACGATACGAGCTACAAACCAGATACAGCCATCGAAACCGGGATAGGGAAATTTGTTGAGTGGTATCGAGAGTTCTATGAGGTCTAGAAGCGATTTTAACCGCTAGCAGCGAATTACTTTCTTATGTTTCGAAAACTAGTTAATAAAATGCTTCGGTTCGTTACCAAAGACATGAATATGTCGGCGGAGCGAGGGTTTTGGTTGGTGCTGGGCTCTATTAGCCAATATCGAGTCTTGGTGATTTTACTACTGTTTCTAAGCATTACCGTGGCTGGTTTGGAAGCTGTTTCAGTTGCTTTATCAGCATCCGCAATTATTGTTATTACAAGTAGCTTTAGTGAATGCGCTGCCAGTATTCCGGATTATTTGGGGGCTTACACCGAGATATTGTGTGGTGAGGGGGGAGATAAGTACCGAATGTTTTTTGTTCTTATCGGACTAGGGATAGTAGCTCAAATATTACGGGTTGCAATACAGTTTGCATCTGCAACCAATAGTGCTGAGTTGAACCGACAAGTCACACAGGAGTATCAAGAAAAAGTCGTTTCAAAGTTGATGGCGATGAAATTTGAGGCACTTTCAATTTATTCGGTGGGCGAGCAGGGAAATTACCTTAGAGTTGCATCTATTGCAGTTAACGCCCTAACGCTTGCCACAACAGACTTACTTGTTAATGTATTGGTATTAGTGGGTTACCTCTCGATATTGTTACTATTGAGCTGGCAGATTTCGCTTGTTTCATTTGCTCTGATCATAGTCTATTGGTTTATATTGAGACCATTTTTATCGAAATTGACTCTATATTCTCGAGAAATTCTTCAGTTTTCGAGGAAGCTTTCTCAACTTTCAGTCGAATATCTTAGTGCAGGTCGGTTGGTTCGACTTTATGGAAAGCAGGAGCGTGTGCATGAGTATTTGAGTGAATCGATTCGTGGAAATGCCACGGCTCAAAAGAAAGTTGCTGTGGTTACGGCGATGATGCCAGCTTTACAAGAGTTGGTGACAATTCTTTGTGGTGGATTGGTTTTAGTTTTCGCATATCTACGTATGGGTGATGGCTTCGCAATTTTTTTACCCATACTTTTGGGTTATATCCTCGTTCTCAATCGAGCCGTCTCACGGGCTGGAATGATATATGCAGTTCGGGTAAAAGTAGCCAGAGCGATGCCTTCCCTAAAGTATGTTGCTGACTTTTTTGATCACGGAGGACGTTCGGAGTCTCTTCACGGGATACAGCCTATTTATGGTCCATTGCAATCTATTAGATTTAACCAGGTTACTTTTTCGTATCCAGGCATTACAGAAACTGCGATAAGCGAAGTTAATTTGGAAATTTATGCAGGTGAGTTTGTTGGGATTGTTGGGTCTTCAGGTGCAGGTAAAAGTACATTGGTAGATTTGTTGGTAGATTTGTATCGACCAACTCTAGGCAGTATCGCGATGAACGGCATAACAAGTAAAGAAGCTGATGCCGCCTCCTGGCGTAGTATGTTTAGTGTGGTCTCCCAGAATGATTTGGTGCTGCATGATACGGTGCGAAATAACATGTTATTTGCAAAAGAGGATGCAACTAACGAAGAAATTATTGACGCGGCAAAGTTAGCTCGCGCGCATGAATTTATTTGTCAACTTGATGCGGGCTACGATACAAAGCTCGGAGAATTGGGGTTTAAGCTGTCCGGTGGTCAACTACAGCGTATAGCTTTGGCAAGAGCTACTCTTAGAGATACACCTGTTTTAATTTTCGA
Organism: Arenicellaceae bacterium; assembly: GCA_029246505.1. Classification (GTDB taxonomy): domain Bacteria; phylum Pseudomonadota; class Gammaproteobacteria; order Arenicellales; family Arenicellaceae; genus UBA10349. The sequence continues at coordinate 1,746 of JAQWNC010000015.1, read as the reverse complement.
TGAGGCAACTAGTGCGCTTGATAGTGCAACTGAGCAAGAAATAGTGGGTCAACTCGAACAGTTTAGGCAGGGTAAAACGGTGATATCGATTGCTCATAGGTTGTCCACACTCAAAAAAGCCGATCGTATCTTGGTTTTACAACAAGGCCGAATTTTTGAAGAGGGAACTCATCAAGAGTTGCTTGATAAAGGAGGGATATACTCGTATATGTGGAAGGCACAAACCGAACTTGAATAGCGCCGAATCTCAAATTAGTGTCGCTACAGTTACTCAACTTGCCTTGAAGGTGGATATTTTGCTGATCAAACGTTAATGATCGATATGTTGTCTCGATCGCTACCAAGTGGTTGGTTGCTCTATGTAAAAGAGTACTATCTCCAAATGCAGGCAAAATCCTCCAAAGGTTGGCAAGGTCGGGACCCGCAGTTTTACTTAGATCTGGTTAAATACTCTAATGTGCGACTGGTTTCACTCGACACTCCCAGTTTTGCATTAATAGATAGCAGTAGAGCTACAGCAACTATAACCGGATATGCCGCGTGGGAGGCGCTTGTTAGAGGTAAAATGACCATTTTATTTGGTCAGCCTTGGCTTGGGGCATGCTCGGGAGCATATATGGTGAAAAGTAATGAGGATTTGGTTAAGGCGGTTGAAGTTATTGAAAATCAGTCCAAAACACCCTTAATCAGCGACGTTAAAGACTATCTTATTGCATATAACTCGGTGAGCTTTAGTGGCTTCAACAGTAAATGGAACAAAGAGGTTTCGGGATTAACGGACGATCAAAATATTGATAATTTTTCTGAATCTATAATTAACTACATTCAAAGTTCGTTTTCAGCAGAAGTGAAAAAGTAGCTGGTCATGCAGCTTCTAATTTATTTGCGCTTTTCCAGAGTGATCAGGTATTTATCGTAGAAACTGTTTGGCCAACCACGCGAAAGTAAGGACATAAGCGCGCCGAGCTTTAGTTTAAAGTACACTCGATTATATTCAGCCCATAAACGGGAGATTGTTTTTTTACATAGGGTTGACGGTGGTTCGCGTAGGCGGTGAATTTTTGCTGAATCCCAAAAATCGTGAGGGCATGCTGAAATAAGCTCGCAGTCCCATGTCTCTAGCCGTTGCTGCACCCATAATTTTGGAGCTAATGAGTTGTTGATTTCTAATTCGCGCATTGGTAGGTCGCATAGTATTTTTCCACCCGGCTTTAAGCTGCGAATCATTTTCTCGACAATTTCTTCGAAATTACTGAACGCCGCCAAGGTATGTAACGAGGTTACGTAGTCGAAGCGAGCGTCTATTGCTAGCTCGTTTAAGTCGACCCTCTCACATTTAATGCCATTAAGTCGATTATGAGCTAGAAAAGATTCTGAGATGTCCAAACCTAATTTCTCGTTCCATTCGATCGTTTCGAACAGCCGACCACTGCCAATAGGGCAATCGGCCCATAATCCAGGCTTGCCAAGCATTCTTTTTACGGCTTTCACTTGGTCGTAATGTTTAACGTGTTTCTGCCATAGCCTAAAGAATTTGCTATGGTATTTATTTACACGGGCCTCGGTGAATTTCCTTTCCGTCCACATTTCAGTGTAATGCAAATCTTTCAAGGGTGACTCTCCTTTTGGAATTGGTCGGTTGTTGTAAAAGATTCAAAAATTCGATTGATCTTATTATCGCGCCCGTATTCTACCCAGCCTGCATTGATAATCTCACCAGATAAAACGTTCGGGTGATGATCAAAT
>JAQWNC010000014.1 GCA_029246505.1 Arenicellaceae bacterium | reverse complement strand
TGTACCACTCGTACCCGCCAAGCCCGATCCGTTCCATTACACCGTGCGCAACAATGCCGGTCGGTGCAAATGGTGACAAGGTACCGGCAAGCACACCATTACCTGCCATAATCGCCATTAATAACGGTGAAATTTTTGCCCGCGCTGCAGCCGCCATTGCAGGCGGTGCGAGCAAGGCACTCGCCGGCGTTGCCCCGGCACCAATAGTCGCAATGGAAAATCCAACCATGAAAAACATAAAGGGTAACGCGAGTGCATTTCCTCGGCATAGCCTCACAGCATGATCTGTTAATCTTGCAAGCGTGCCATTACAGTTAGCGATAGAAAACAACAGCGTTACACTGACAAGCGTAATCAGAAGATCAGTCGGGAACCCCGCCAACACCGTATCCGGCGACATGCCACCAAGAAACACACCGACAATCAATGCCAACGCTAACGAGAGCACGCCAATATTGATAGTGGTAGTGCAACTCAGAATAACTGCGAGTAGCAACGCACCTACGGATACCCATGCGAGACTCATTTGCCAACCTCTGGCTGTGGTATGAGTTTTTGCACTAGCGCTTGAATATCAGCCATGCTCTCTAACGATTCTACTGAGGTAAATAGCTCAGCTGCCTCTAAATCGCTCAATACCAGTGATGCGCAATCGTTAAACTTTTCCAATAAGTCATCACGAGAGAATGGAGCATCGGGTCCACCACGATAGTGTTCGTTAGCTGCTTGTACTAATGTTCGGCCATCGTCCATATCCACCTCAACAGTACTTCTAATCTTCTCCCAACCCTGTGCTTCAATTTCTGGGTCGAGAATACATTTGACTTTTTTCATAAGCGCCTGAACCGGTTCACTACGCACGAAATAATCATTAAATTCATGCACCCCTGCTTTACGCCTTAATGCGATAGCGCTAACCATAAACGCCGGGCAAAATTTCGCTTCCAACTCATTGCTGGCAATTGGATAGCGTAGCGGATTTAGTATGTTGGAACCCGCGCGTACGCGGATATTCTTGATATTCGATGGATCAACATCGTTCTCGATAACCAATTTACGCATTGCATCCATTGTTGGGTGGCCAAGCACGCCACACGGGTATGGCTTAATCGAAATGCCAGGCCAAACAATCGTATGAGGATCGCCAAGTTTGCCAACAATACGATCAACATCAAATCCTTTGCCGTGGCTAAAAGAGCTAAAGAAACCCCAGGGTGGATCCAGCGCATCTTGTCCGCCAGTAAATCCGCGCGCTGCAAGTTCTGCAGCTACAACACCATTTTCGGCAGCTCGGCCAACGTGCAATGGTTTGGTCATACTGCCAAAATTAACCCGAATGCCCGACGCTGAACTTGCGGCAATGGCGAGCATATGCGGCAGTTGATCTTTGTTCAACTTGAGTAGCTTTGCTGCAGCAACGGCCGCTCCGAAAGTACCGATGGTACCGGAGCTATGAAAGCCCTGCATGTAATGACTCGGGTTAATTGCTTCTGCAATTTTACATTCGACTTCAAAACCAGTTAGGAAGGACTCAAGAAATGTCGCACCAGACACCCTTAAGCGCTCACCGATTGCTAGTGCCGCGACTAGTGGAGGAATCGTCGGGTGGGTTAACAGACCGAAGATGCGATCTGCGCTGGTGGCTAACTGAGTATCATCCCAATCGAGTGCATGCCCACTAGTTCCATTGATCAATGCAGCATTTGATGCCGTGGTATTGAACGCGGAGCTGCCAAAAGCAGTCGATTGTTTATTTGCGCCCTGGTCGCTAACAAAGCTTCTGATGAGTTCGCCTGCGGGCTGAGTAGAACCAGCCAGCATGACACCGAGCCCGTCAATGATGCAGCGCTTACCAATAACCAGGGACTCTTCCGGAAACTTATCTAATTGAGCACTATCTATAAAGTCGACGACGGAGGCGGTAACTGAAGAACACTTGGACATATTATTTTTATTTTTGCTTAAAAAGGACAATTTCGAGCACCGTATCATGCCGTATCTGGAACGCGCCCGCTATTTTGTGCAATCTGGGTTTATCAGCCTTCGATTATTTCTAAAAATTCTTTGTGAGTGGTAATACCGCCGTGGACCGGCACATGTCTTTCAACATTAAGTTTTAGTTTCTTGATATTCTCATGCAAGGTTCGCATTCCGACGGTCGGATCTTGCACTACCTCACCCCTTGGTGAGTATAGGTCTGCGTTCATGAGGATACCCTCTTTGGGTAAATAAGCAATCAACATATCTTCGCTATGAATTCCATCACGCAGTGAGTTATCACCGAGCTCATACGCCATATCCTGGACTCGGATGATTTCCAAAATTTGTTCACCATCTGTTACGACGTATTTTCCGGTGCGACGCACATCACCGTCCACGGTCTCAATCGGTGCAGGCCTCCTGCTAATCCAAAACATCGGGTTGAACTTCGACATCCGATCCGGTTGCAACGTTCTTGGTGCGGGGTGGAACAAGATATCGAGGTAATATTGCTTGTTCGATTCGTGGGTCACTATTGTTGTACCCTGCGACAAGTAGGTGCGCAAACCACCCGCGTGATCGAAATGGTGATGGGTATTAATTACGTACTGAATCGGTTTGCCGGGAACCAATCGATTAGCCTCTGCAATTACCGCCAGCGAGCGCGCCTCATTCTTCGGCGCTTCTACTATCGCAACGTAGTCCCGGAATTCAACCAGCAGGCTATGATGCGATCCGCCAGCGATCCGCCACACGCCATCAGCTAACTCCGTTGACTCGACAACTGGAGTCGATGTTACCGCTGTTTTAACCATGTCTGGCACTGGTATGGTTGCGACCTCCCCATTAATCGTCACGTTGGTAATATCGTACTGATAATAATTGTGCGCAAAGTTCAGCCGCGGGTCGGCCTGATGTGTATGCAACTGCATTGGAAACATCACGCCATCAATCTCCCTATAACGGGTATAGCGCATCTCGTAATCCATATCGCCATACACGGGATTTGGTATCCAGGTACCCACAAGCTCGACTAAATTTCCGTCAGTGATGGTCCCATTAATTTTGTACTTATTCAGAAAAGTAAACGAAACAATTGTCACTTGTCTTCCAAACTGCGACACACCAATATCTGAAGCACCCACGATTGGCAACGAAATCGCTGTCGCATCGTCGGCAGCTAGCGCCGCCTTCAAGAATCCGTGAGGTGTGATCGCAATTTCAAGCTGCCGGAGCTCGCCATATGGAATACCATCAAGATAAGGCCGGGTTAGCGCGTTCGAGCTGCCATCCTCACGAATATCCCAGGCGTAGCTAGCGTTTACAATCGATGTGATGCGCTGGGGCTCCATTGGCGTTCTACCAAACAGCGGATAATCTCCCTGTTGCCGCGTGTAGTCTTCGCGCGACCATCCGGCATCAAAATCAATGCTGCGCGTATAGTCAACAACCTGATAGGTCGGCCAACCACCGTTCACTGAATATTGTTGGCCGATTCTTGAAGAGAATCCCGAGCCGGAATATTCAATAGTTTGCAGATCGTCGGCACCCATAGCGTCGATAGAGGCCAAAAGTGCCTTACGAGCATCGACTTCCTGAGCTGAAACAGTCCCGATGCTAAGGCCTATGAGGGTTGTTGCAACGAGTATCGTTAATATCCGCATGGTGCGATCTCCCAGTTGTTGTTATCTATTTATTCTTACGATAAGCATTATGTTTTATTCGACGGCCCGATCATCGCAGTTATAAGCTTCATACGGTATATCGGACAGATAGACTGTATCTTCTCTGCTCACCTTATCCTCCCAAAATAGGGGGTCTTCAGCAACATAAGTTCGATGAATAGCGTCATTTTCAGCATCTAGTACGTATCGTTCTACAGTATGAAATTCCTCACTATGCACCGGCCCCCTACTCAATGAAGGTGTAGCCTGCGCTAGAGTGTAACCAATAGTATCGACCACCAGCACATCGTCTTCCCATTTTCCTATCGAGTGTCCATTCCAACTGGGTTCGATATTGTCTGGATGCTCAACTATATTCATATGGATTTCCTTAACGACATCCATAAAGCCTTGTAAAAAAATAATCTTATCTTCAGTCTGAATTATCCGATTGGGGTTCTGGTTGTATATCCAATCGTTCAATACATCTCTGGGTGTACAGTCCAAACGACCAGTAATATTATCGCCTTCAGTAAGTTGAGCTGCTCTAACAGCTGCTTTGCCCGCCGAGGTCAAATTTATTTTCGGAGGTCGTGACCCTGAAAAATTAGGTACAATATCTCCCGGGTCTGGCAAATGTTGTACTGCAGCCCAATCACCAGCGATGTTCGGGTTACCCAATGAAGTTCTTAACGGACGCTCAGCAATCATCTCTGGTTTATTCTCTTCCAACTGCTGATAACGCTGTATTGCTGGCCCTCCGCTAAACGATATTGTCTCTATGTAGCAGCCGGTAGGTTCCTGGTGCGAAGGCTTGGCAAGTAAGTCAATTCTCGTGCCAGTTTCGAACATGCCTTTGGTCCAACCAGAACGCATCAATACGGTAGCGCCCCGCATTTCACAGTGCCAGTTAGTTACCTGCCCATTTGCACCAGTTACATCGAAGTAGACATAAGCGTGTGGGTTAACGAATGCTACATCGGTGATAACACCGCCAACATAGAACTCTGTAGATAAGTCGAATTGACCAGAAGTACCATGGTGCGCAAATACTGATGGAACAAATACCAGTGAAGCCAATAGAATCAAAATTAGGGATTTCATAAAGAGTATTCCTTGGCATTTAGCAGTCACACAGTGATTATATGCAAACACTCACGTTGACCTGAATATTCCATGTTCACTTAACCCAGAGTACTTACATTATGAAACAGATTATATCGCGAGTAACCAAATAATTGATATTACCAATAGAACCCAAACCTGTTCTATACTCCATAAAGTTAAAAATTGTCTAAAACTATTTTCGAGGCTTACCTAATGATTAACGCACGAATTACTGCATATGTTACCAGCTCTATATTACTATTTTTGGCCTGCAGCTTATTAAGAACAGCTCAGGCGCAGGATATAACTGGCGAGATCGCCCAATCAGCCTTACCGTATATCACTATCGATAAAATCCTTCCGGAATCGGGGGCCAACTGGCAAATACATTTAGTACAAACCCGCGATGAAATTTATGTGCCCATTGGCGTACGCAAACCTGAAGGCAACGGGCCATTTCCAATGATTCTAATCGGATCCGGACAGGGCCGAGACGGCATTTTGAAAATCGAACAATCGATGGATCGTTTTCAGGAACTAATGGGGCGACTGGTAGATCGTGGCTATGTTGCCGCATTCATAAACTTCCGCAATGAAGTGCCAGGTTACTACAATGAAATTGCCGGGGCAGAATTATTAGAGGACAACGTTAGTGGCGGAGACCGCACGCTCCAGTCCGTATCTACACTAGATTCTGATGATTATCTTTCTATCGTTGAACACGCTAAAGCGCTTTCCTATACCGACCCAAGTGGAATTGGCGCTATTGGTAGCAGCCATAGTGGTGAAATTATCTTAAAAGGTACTGCTGTTATTGAACTCGGTGCTGCCGTTCCTGCTGAGCCAGCGGCGATAGAGTATTTAGGTATGGATATTAGCGAGGCACCGCGCGATGCATCCGGACGAGAGCTACAAATGCAAGATGTAGAGGTAACTAAAAGTATTGCAGACAAAGATGCCACCATGCTCAGGACCAGCACAATAAATACTCCGTTACTTGTGATTGGCCGTGATACTGACCACCTTCAGGGTATTTTTCGACTAACTTACGAGTGGATCGAAGAAGCCGGTAAAGACATTGCCTGGAAATCTTTTAATCACCCTGTACACGGATTTGCTTTGTTAGGGAAGGGTGATGGGCAGGGATTTGAAGTCGACGAAATACAAGAAGAAGTATTTGAACTTTATATGAAGTTTTTTGATGAGCACCTTAAATAGCCAAGTAGATCGTGCTTCGTATAGCAAATAACCTGACGGTTTAATACTACGCAGCTTTTATAAAAGAAAATTATGAATAGACGTAATCTTCTAAAAACAGTCGCTGCGGCGTCTTTAACCCCCCTCCCTAACCTTGTTCGCTCAACGGGTACCGACATTCTAATGAAGGAAATACCGGGCACTGGAGAGTACATGCCGGTGATCGGTATGGGTACCTTTAAGGTGTTCGAAATCGGTGACGATATCGCCTTGCGTGATCAACATACTGAAGTGATGAGAACTTTCTTTAATATGGGTGGTGGTATGGTCGATACTTCGCCAATGTATACGGTCGCCGAGGATGTAATCGGTTATGCCTTAAATAAAATTGGCAAACCTGAAGGGTTGATTTCATCTTCCAAAGTATGGAACACAACTTCCGATAATAGTCGGGCACAATTTGATAAATCCCTACAGTCCTGGGATTTGGATATATTTGATGTCTTTATGGTACACAACGTAGATGTCTGGAACCTGCACCATGAGGCTGTGAAGTCTTATAAGGAAGGTGGAGAGATACGATATCTAGGAATTAGCACATCGCACGGACGTGAAGCCGCTAAACTTGAATACCTGATGAAAACTCAGCCCCTAGATTTTGTACAGCTCACTTATAATATTCTAGATAGAGAGATAGAAGACCGACTTCTTCCACTAGCGCAGGAACGAGGCATTGCAATCATAGCTAACCGCCCTTTTCAGGGTGGAGAACTTTTTAAACATACAGCCAATCAGCCCCTTCCTGCTTGGTCATCAGAAATTGACTGCTCCAATTGGGCACAAATCCTACTAAAATACGTGATTTCACACCCAGAGGTAACCTGCGCGATACCCGGCACCTCGAAAATAGCTCATATGATAGAAAATATGGGTGCATTAACCGGTGTACTCCCAGGTACCGGGATGAGAGCGACAATGCGCAAACATTTTGATTCACTGGTATAGAACTAAAAGTCCCCTCATAAAGCCATAGCCAATCGAAAGGATCTAATTTTATGATTGAACCGATAACTCAATTCCCTATGCATTGGCTGTTTGAGCTAGCAGTGATCTGTACGGCCTTTATCTGGGGCCGCGCCTTAGTACTTTTGGTTGACCGACGTGCAATAGGCTGGACCGTAACGCCTCTGGGCTGCGTGACCTATCTACTACTCGGGCTATGGCTGCTTGCGATATGCGGCACCTTGCTACGATTGTACATGCCACTGAAGTCAGCCCTTTCCTCGGTAACTCTCGCAGGTATTAGCTGCACCGCGCTGCTGTATGTAGTTAATCGCGATGGATCCAAATTTTCTTCAATCATTCGTAGCAAACAAGCTCTTATTTTTAGCAGCGCACTACTTATTCTACTGCCGCTTGGCCTTGGTGATTGGGGGTTTGATGCAGGCCTCTATCATATGACAAAAGCGATGCACGTCGCACAAACTGAAAACATAACTGGCTTAGGGTTGCTGAAGAGTTATTTTGCTACCAATCCACTAACTGACATATTGCGAGGATTGGGGCTAGCTATTTATCCATCCGCCATCTCAATGTACTTCATCAATGATGTCATGATGCTTATTCTAGTTCTATATTTGCTACAGCTAATCTTTCTCGAAGAGCGCGAATGCTACGCGTGGCTAGGCTTAACAGTATTTTTTTCCCTTTGGCTTATGGGTGGTACAGAGAATTATTTTGATCGTGGAATTGCCGACTTTGCAGCTACAGTAGCTACAAGTATTGCTTACATCAGCTTATATTTAGTGATTTTCGAAAGCCGAGCACCTGACCGAAATATTGCGACAGAGAACCGCTATTTTACCCTTGGTGTGGTCGGGGTAGTGTTCGCCGTTTTGACCAAATTATCGACTACCCCCGTGGCTATAGGTTATATATTCTATTGGTTATTCCTACGAACTCAGCCTGACAAAACTTGGTGGCAATCGAGGCGACTAGGGCTATTCTTTTTTCTCCCCGTAACACTCAGCATTATTATTTGGTTAGCATTCCATAAGATGGTCTCGGGCTGTTGGCTATATCCGATTGCTAGCACATGCGATCTGCATACAGGATTTCATATTATAGTTGACTATGACCGGCTGTTGATATTTCTTCATTCCAGAGTGCCTGGGGATTATTTAGATTCTACAAATCAGGCTATATGGTGGGTTCATTGGTGGGCAAAATGGAAAACTAGTCTTATTTTATGGGGTATCGTGGGTGGGGTATTGTTAACGTTAGTGGCCTTTCTTATCCCTATCCGAAACAAGCAACAAATCTAAAACTCTAACCTGGCTGGATATCTAACCGTCCTATTGTTACTAGTGCATAGCGTCTACTGGGGTTATACAGCACCAGATGTTCGATATGCTAACTTTCTTGGATTACTTTGGCTCGGATTTGGAATTTACTTTGTTGTGACCCGTCATCTTAGTACTCGGTTGCAGCCTATATTCTCTTATTTACACCGGAATCATTTGGTAAGTTCACTCCTGTTACCTGCGACTACCTTACTCTTTTTATGTAACTTTAACCCTATTCGAGTAATCACACCATTACCTGGTATACCAGAACCAACTCTCATAAAAATGGTCAATTCAAGTGGAATGCGCTTCAATTATGCAATTCCCGATATTCGGTGTTGGGCTGCGCCTTTACCGTGCACCCTATCGCTCGACCCATACTGGTATGACCGGCTTTACTACTCTGACGAAGAAGGATTTAATCTCCTTCCAGGTGATGGTTAAATAAATGGGGTCTATTCTGGAATACTTACGTGACGTACCCCAAACCAGATGGCCACAGTCTAAGGCTATTTTGAAATTAAATCGTAACCTCTCCAGTACCCACCCGAATAAATAGCAAAAGCTACCGTAATTGTGATGAATTGGTACAAATTAAACTGTAAAACTGAATCTTCTCGTTATCGGTGAAATCAAGTTCATCCCAAATCTTAGGGCAATCAAGCAATATCTTTTTTATCGGGCGATGGCCCGGATAATCTTGTGCCCAAATAAGCGATGGCCCCGATGGCAATCGTTACCAAAAAAGCGATAAGCTGAGATTGGTTCGATCTCGAGGATAAATATGCAAACCAGAGGGTTGCCACCACAAACAGTAAAGGCGCAATTGGATACAATTTTGAATTAGGCCGCTCTCCAAGCTGAATATGTCTTACGAACAATGTCGAAACGGTTAATGCCAACGATATTGATAAGGTAAAACTCAAATACGAAAGCAACTCTCTAAGCTCAGAGATTAAGGTTATGGCAACGGCGACAATGACTTGAAGTATTATTGCAGTGTGCGGCGGAGCACCTTTCTTAAAGCGCAACAACCTTGGCATTACCCCTTCTTCGGCCATTTTTGCGTAGACCCGCGGCCCTGCCAGAACCATAGCGGTAACTGACGTCAGCAAAGATATCGCAACAATAATTTCAATGAATATTCCAAGTGTTTCACCCCCCAGAGAATGAGCTGCAATTGCTGCAAATTTCGCCTGCCCAACGATGTCCCCAGGTAACGGTGCGTAAAGTAAAACAGCATTAACCGCGACATATAGAACAATAATAATAAGGGTTCCAATAATCATACTGCTGGGCACATTAAGCTTAGCATTACTCGCCTCTCCAGCAACATAAACTGCCGCATTAAAACCTGAATAGCTCAATGATATCCAAACCAGACTGCTAGCAAATGCGCTCACGTTAAAACTCTCGGTGTAGGAACCTGCGGCCGATGGCGACCAACTTTCACTGATTAGTCCAATACCGGCAAATAGGCAAACATACACAAGAGCTAACACCATAACGCCGACAATAAGGTTATGAATAGTGGTGCCGGTATCGACACGTACAACGTGAATCAATCCTGCAAATAAAATGGCTGCAACGGCAAGTAAATCAGCAGGAAAAAAGCTAAGTGAAGGAATCGCGGATTGTAAGTAAACCTCAAAGGTCGTCGCTGCAAACGCAATAGCGCCTGAGAAACCTGCTAGTAGCGATATCCATCCTGCAATAAAACCAGCGAAGGGATGGATTGAACGAGTTAGGTATAGAAACTCTCCCCCAGACTCCGTAAGCCTCTCTGCTAACATCCCGTAACTAATGGCGCCGGTTAGTGCAATAATGCCGCCCACTGCCCAAGCAAGGAGCACCCATTCACGCGAACCAAGATCAGCAAGCGCGAATCCGGACGTTGTGTAAATGCCAGCACCGATCGCGTTTCCGACGACTAGCGCGACCAATGTCCATAGCCCAAATGATCCTTTACCTACTAGTTTCCTCATGAATAATAGTCTTGTAACTCTTATAACTGAAGGGAGCGCCTCTTCAATGTTGGCAAAAAAGATGTTAGATGCGTTATTATATCAACACACAAATTTATGGATGCGTTACGATAACCGATACTAATGCTAATCTGAAAACATGATGAATATTCAAAATACAGTTGCTCACCAGTTCAAATTGAGCATAAATCACTTGCTAGCAGTTTCACTGATTTCGATCCTAAGTGGTGCTTCATTAGCCCATGAAGGTGAGCATGGCCCGCAAAATCATTCCAATGCGCACATGAAAGATGCCAATGCACATATGAATGAAGCTCCTTTTGAGGACTTGGCAGCTAATTTCGATTCACCAGATCGAGCGATTTGGCAAAAACCAGCAGATGCGATTGCAGCGCTAGGTGACCTAGCGGGAAAAACCGTTATGGATATTGGAAGTGGAACCGGGTATTTCAGTTTCAAGTTGGTAGATGCTGGTGCCAGTGTTATTTGCGCCGATGTTGATGAGCGCTTTTTAGGTTTTATTAAAGAAAAAAGAGACCGTTTAGGCTTAACCGATAAAATGGAACTGCGTCTTGTACCCTACGATTCAGCAAACTTAAGTGCAGAAGAAGCTGACATAGTTCTAATTGTTGATACCTACCATCATATTAAAGATCGAGAAAATTATTTTTCAGCGGTACGAGCCGGTATAAAACCTGGCGGAAAACTTATGGTTATTGATTTCGAAAAGCGGGAATTACCTGTTGGGCCTCCGGTAAGTATGAAACTGGATGCAGAAACCGTAGTAAACGAGCTTCGCGCTGCCGGGTTCCAAAATATTGACGTTAATTATGAGCTTCTTCCCTATCAATTCATGATATCTGCGTCTTAGTACGAATATTGTACTTGACTAAAGAAACTCAACTCAGAATTACCTAAACCAAACGCTGAACCGATCTTACCGTGCTTTTCACATAGTGGCTTGCGCATATAGCTTTTCAGTTATTTTCATTCAATAGAGGAGTAAATTTCAATGATTACTAAATTAAAAACCATTGCCCTGCTTGGCGGATTGATGCTTGTAGCGACATTAACTTACGCGGCTGATGCTGGCTTTCAGGCAGGACTCGATTCCGCTGATCGACCCACTACCGATAAAGGACGTGATGCCGCTCGCAAACCAGCTCAGGTGATTGACTTTCTTGGAATTGAATCTGGCATGAGTGTTATCGACGTGATCGCTGGTGGTGGCTTCTACACGGAAGTCCTTTCTGCTGCGGTCGGGCCAAATGGCAAAGTAATATCACATAATACGGATCGCATCTTAACCATGCGCGAAGGTCAAAACTCTAAGGACCTGAAAGGTCGCCTTGATCGCTTAAGCAATATGGAGATATTGGTTGCAGACCTAGCGGCATCGGATGCTGGCGAGGGTACTGGAAAGACCGAACTACCCGTCGATTTAGGGACTTTAAATTATTCAATGAGTTCGTATACTGGGCAAATGGATGTAGCATTAACGGCATTGAATCTGCATGACATTTACATAAATAGTGGCAGTAAAGGTGCCACTATTTTTCTACAAAATATCTATAAAGTTCTTAAACCCGGTGGTGTCTTCGGCGTTATTGACCATGCCGGTAATCCTGGTCTAGAAAATAATAGCTTGCACCGTATGGATCCAGTTATAGCAAAACAACTTGCCACGGATGCAGGCTTTGAAATAGATGCTGAATCTGACTTGCTACATAACCCAAATGACAATCGTACATTGCATATGCGTGATGAATCACTGGAACGAAATACAGATCGCTTTTTACTTAGGTTGAAAAAACCCGCCTAAATAGCTTTCTGGAAACAAACATAAACATGGGCGTTTGAACCTTACTAATCAACAAAAATTCAAACGCCCGGTTTTTTGAATTTAACCAAGGATAAAATCGATAAGGCATACTCCGTAAATAGTAATGTTCCGACTTTATATTGTTTTAATCACCCTGTTTTGGAGCGTATACGCCAATGGACATCATTGGGTTGTAGACATGTACGACGAACAGACCCGAACCACTTTCGAGATGGAAGTAGTTGAGTTCCGGTTCATCAACCCACACCCCTTTATCATTGCTCAAATCCTCAATAGCTCAATGGACCCGTCTGTTGAGACCGATGCTGATTTATGGACTCTTGAAATGGATAATCGGTGGGAACTCGCTGATCTTGGTTTTACCCGAACTACTCTTAAACCAGGTGACAAGATACTTGTTACTGTGAACCCAAGCCCCTACGACGATAGGGCTCTATACGTGCGTGCTCTTGAGCACCCTGTAGACCGCTACCGATATGAGCACAATATAAGAAACCTGTTTAAGCTACAGCGGGAGCCTACTGAGCGTCCCGCGCCTCTTCCATATATGCATAGCACTCGTATTCCAATAATACCATATTGCTTTCCTGGCGCCGATATAACGGCATACTCATTGTCCAAGACTCCGAAAACACTTTAGGATCTGTGATAGTCGCTTCATAGTTCATGTGATTAGGGCCGATGGGTGTATAACGTTCCACCACATGCAATTCTTCGCTATGAAAGTTACCACTACGATCAAACCAGGTTTTATCGTTAAATTTTGTCACATCCACAACCAAAGTATCGTTATCCCATACTGCTCGCGAATCACCCATCCACCACTGAATTGCGCCAGCAGGGTGCTCTGTATTTAGATGAATATTACGAACCGTGTGCACATACTCATACAGCATAATTAATTGATTCTCGTTCTGAGCGATTTGAAATGGGTACGGCATATAGGTAATACGGGGTACGCCCACCATAAGGCAATTCGCTTCAGGGTCTTCCGTCAGACGATTTTCATAGTTTTTCTGGCGCTGCTCAAGAGCCGATGGCAAATAGGGCAGAGTATTGCCTTCTACTACGCCCTGCCCGGCTGGAGTTCCCAACTCACCAGTATGATCCTGAATATTCCAAACTGCGGTGTTAACGGTTTGCCAAATCCCGCGTAGGTCAGGAGTACCATCGGGCATACGAAAAATTTCATTAGTCGCAGACTCCTGTGCAAAATTGATTATTGATGCCGCTAGAAGCAAAGCGCCTATTAACACTGATAGTAAGCGAGTCATTTATCGTTCATCCGATGGCACCCCTGAAAACAATGTTCGACCATCGAGAAGCCTGATTTTGCCACCGTACATTTCATTAGAACCATTTCGAGCGCGAAACCCATTGACTGTGATGGGTTCCCCAATCGGCAAATCGCTAGAGCCCCACCCCCTTCGAAGCAACATATTTGCCCCGCTAAGCCAAGCGGTCCATACTTCGAATTCGTTCTCTGCATTGATGACGTCTAAAAAAACTCTGGCATGTGGATTAATCCATTCAATGCTTTTAACTGTGCCGCTAACAATAGTCTCTTCGCTCATGTCGAAACTAGCAGCCACAGAATGATGCCCAAGTGCCATCGAAGTCGAAACCATGGTTACCAATATAGCTAGAATTGTGCGGCCCAAATAAACTTTCGCCTTCATTATTGTGATGCCTCCCATGCTGCCTTGAGTTCTCTAGCTTCTGCGCCGCTTATACCCGAAAACACTTTTTTACCGGTACTTCGATACAGTTTCATTGGGTCCCCATTGGTTTCGAAGCACGCTTCTTCCCAGATTTCACCTTCATCTATGGTATTCCTTCGGAAAGCAAACGCTATTGTAAAAGGCTGAGTAAAAACGTTTGCATCATCGAAGGTCGCCGAATAGTGAATAGTGTTGCTATCTATCCAAGTCATACGTTCAACGATATGCGCTTCATCGGTGATAAAACGACCACGCTGGTCGAGAAAATATTTGGCATTATGATTAGGTGATTCAATAACCAATGTATCACCATCCCAATGGCCTCGTGAATCGCCATTCCAAAGCGAAATATCACCAATATGCGGCCGCCCATCCACCGGTATTATTCTCGATGGGTGTGGGTTTAGTTGCTCTCCAATCATGACGATATGTTGATCATCTTGTAGAAACGTAAAGCGGCTCGTCATATACATCGTGCCGGCGGGACCAGATAGAAAGCAGGCTGCATTTTGATGAATATATGCATCAATATTCTTTTGATTGACTGCTATCGCCCAGAGTTGCAATGGATATTTACCATCTACCGGATCAACGATTGCACTGGGCCCACCAAAATCATCAGGATTCTTGGGGTGCGCCTCAAAATCTTCAAATGCCCATGCACGGCGAAGCCAGTTACCTGAAAAATCAGGCCGCCCCCCTAGTGTACGCGGCGGATCCGCGGTTTTCGCCGCCTCAAGGGCGCACTGATGAAATACCGCATATGCGTTATCTGGACAGACTGAGTCATCAAATCCTCCCAGACTGCTACTTTGTGCATATACAGGTTGAATCGAAAACAACCCTACAACCACTAAGGGTATGCCGCTAGTTACTGCTCTATGCAACTGTCCAATCAACATGGTAAGACGATAATTTGCCACTACTATCCTCCGGTTTATGCCAAGTTAACCTCAAACTAAAGCTTATTCTTTGATGTGCTCAATTAAATCACACGTTGTTGATTCGCCAAAAAAAAACTCAGATTACATAAGCTACTTTTATAAGTAAAGTAACCAATTATTTCACGAAAAACATAAAATAAAGCTAAGTTCCAACCAAGCCCATTAATGATAGAAATTATAACTCTTATTATTCCAGTCACTTACTTTAGATAAACTAAATCTCTGGTGTAATTTTATGGATAGATACCATAATAACTTTAATATATAATAAAATATCTATTTAAAACAATAGTTTACAATCAATACTTATTCTAATTAATTATTCTTTTCCGAGTGTAATATCTGCACACCACTCACGTGCAAATTTTGATTCTTCTATGGTCAGAGAACTGACCGGTACTGTAGTGGATTACTCCTGGCGTAACCCACATGTCGACATGGGGATTGAGGTCACCGAAGACTCTGGTAAAAGCCGTATATAGCTGATCGAATCTCACTCAGTTACCGCGATGCACAGAAATGGATGGGGCACCGGCACATTAAATATTGGCGATCAGGCGACTTTTTCTAGTTCTGCTAACAAGAATCCCAAACGACCCTTTCTGCTATTAAACTATCTTCAAAAGGATGATGGGGAAAAGCTGTACGCGTTTAGTAATCGAGATACAAGACCTGTGGAAAAAATAATCGTTCCATCCATCGATTTTTTCGGCACATGGAGGAGAGGTACAATTTATCCATATAGGACCAATTTCTCTCACGATTCAGATAGCATCAGAATTCAAAAAGAGCGCATAGAAGAAAGTCGTGTAATCTGGTTGGGTCCAGATGCTGAAGGCTTGAGGAATTAGGAACCCAGCCATGTAGGCACTTCGTTTGGTCGCTTGGAATTAGATCGTCGTCTAATTATAGAAACTTCCGGTTTTCTTCCAACTTTGTGGGGAGCTGCGAATGGTGTGGATTCCAGTTCTGATAAGTCACTTGTGGAAAATTATCATCTTGCCAAAGATGGAATGTCAATAGAAATATCCATAACGGTTACCAATCCCGTGCATTTAGCAGAACCTGTAACGGTTGTTGGCGTGTACTTTAAAGACGAAGATCGAGAATTCGTCGAGACTCCTTGTGACCTAGAAGCAGCAAGCCTGCATTTAACCGTCGAGTAGAATCTAAAATACTAGTTACCCCGCAGCCGAATGCCCATCTAGATGGAATTAGAGCCGTGGAGAATTAAATTAGTATAGATCAGCTGTTGCGATACGACGCCGTTTCGGTTAGAAATACATCCTCGCGATATCTCCGTACCGGTAGATACCGTAAATACAGTTTACGTTCTGGCCAGAAATGTCTACACGATATCGATAAGGCAGATATTCAACTAAAATCGGAGAACATATAAATGAGCACAATAAATCTAAAACGAGCACTTTTATTCATCGCATCTAGCTGCGTCACAAGTGCCGGGTTTGCCGAACCAGTAACTTACCCGATTGACCCAGCCCATACCTTCCCCGCTTTTGAGGCCGATCATTGGGCAGGACTATCTGTATGGCGAGGTAAGATTAATGAATCATCAGGCACCTTAATACTAGATAAAGAAGCGCAAACCGGAAGTATTGATGTCACTATGATTATGGATTCAATCGATTTCGGATTTGAGCCTATGAACGAGCGAACACGAAATGATATTCTGCACACTGAGCAATATCCAACGTCGACATATACCGGCACTTTAGTTAATTATGAAAATGGAAATCCAACGGCTGTAGAAGGTGAACTAACTCTACATGGAGTTACAAACCCGGTGAACTTGACCATCAATCAATTTAAATGCCAGCCACATTTTCGTCATGGCCGAGAAGTATGCGGCGCCGATGCTTCTGTAACAATTAACCGTGCAGATTTTGGAATCGACTACGATCTTCAAAACGGATTCTTTCCAGAGGTAAAACTACTCATTACAGTTGAGGCGGGAATACCCGAATAGCGATAGCATTTTAGCTTTATGGAGAGCCCGGATTACCGGGTAGTTTAGATAGCTCATCTAAATCTGAGGTTCTCCCTGGTTAAGTCTTTCACAGACTTACAACCCATTAGCTTCATATCCCTAACCAGCTCCTGTTGCAGCAACGACAGCGCTTTTTCAACCCCTGGTTGACCTGCTGCCGCCAAAGCATACAGATATAAGCGCCCTCCTGAGCAGGCCTTAGCCCCTACGGATAAAGCCTTGAGAATATGAGTCCCACGGCGGATTCCGCCATCGCAAATCACATCAATCTTGTCACCTACGGCATCGACAATCTCAGCTAGCTGATCAAAAGGGGACCGTGAACCGTCTAGCTGCCTACCGCCATGATTGGAAACCATGATTGCGGTAGCGCCAATATCGACAGCCCGCCGCGCATCCTCAACCGACATAATACCTTTTAGTACAAACTCCTTACCCCAATACTTGCTTACCTCTTCAGCAGCTTTCCAGTCCATCGATTGATCCAGCATACTACTAAAATAATCAGCGACTGAGATCGATACTGAAGTACCTTCGGTGATGTAGTCTTTTAACTGCGATAGTTCAAATTTATCGTGGGTAAAGTAATTGAAGGCCCAAGCCGGATGGGCAGCAAAACTAAGCAAACTCTTTAAGGTTAGCCTCGGGGGTGTAGTAAATCCGGTATACAAGTCTCTTTCGCGATTCCCACCAACTATGGTATCAACGGTTAAGGCCAACGCATCGAAACCACTGTCTTTACAGCGATCTATCATGCTTTGGGTTAACCCTTTATCTCTGTGGTAATAAAGCTGAAACAGCTTGGGTGAGTTTATTTCCTCACCAATTTTCTCAATGCTAACTGAGCCAAGAGAAGAGACACCGAATATGGTATTAAACTTTTCCGCAGCCCGACCCACCGCCATTTCGCCATCATGATGGAACAACCTTTGTAAGGCTGTGGGTGACAGAAATAGTGGTATATCAATTTTTTGCCCCATTACTGTAGTAGACATATCGATATCTTCTACGCCTGCAAGCACGCTAGGCACCAAATCTACGTCACCATAGGCTGCTGTATTTCGACGATAGGTAACTTCATCATCGGCTGCACCGTCAATGTAATGAAAAATTGGCCCCGGTAGCCGTTGTTTCGCCATTAATCGAAAGTCATCGATATTGCGAATGTTATCTAGTCGCTTGAACACCTGATGATTACTCCTATCTAATAGTAAAGTGCTGGCTTCGGCCTATGCCACTTCTGGTTGTACGGATCTAGTCTTCCAGGCAAGCAGAGCAATCATGATCGCAGCAAAACAAATCAATGGAATAGCGTAAAAATTTAACTTCTCCCAACCAAAAGTATAGTGCAAGTAACCTGAAGACAAAGCAGTGAGGGAAGTTGCCGAAAACACCATAAATTCGTTAATACCCTGCACCGCACCTTTTTCAGTAGGTAAATACACTTCGGTTAACAAAGTAGTGCCACCGATATATAGAAAGTTCCATCCGATACCAAGAAAAATAAGCCCAACAATAAAATGTGAATAAAGCTGACCAGAAAGTGCGATCAAAGCGCAAGTAATCAAAATAAGCGCACCAACAAACATAATTTTCAAGACACCATACCGATCAATTAGATTGCCGGTAAAAAATGAGGGGGCAAACATACCTACAAGATGCCATTGAATTACCAAGGCAGTATCGCTAAAAGGCATACTCCGTATATTCATTGCCAAAGGCGTAGCCGACATTAATAAATTCATTGTCGCATAAGCAATCATTGCGCAAACGACGGCGACTATAAATGTTGGTTGCGCGAGTACAATATGTATTGGTCGCTGGTGACCTTCTATTTCATCATTTGATGGCTTTGGTATTCTGACGAAAATCTGAATAATAATAATGCCAAGACTAAACAGCGCCAAAGCAATATAAGATGCAGCAAACGCAGCATTTGGAATCAAATCTCGAGTTAAGCTCGCTGTATTTGGTCCAATAAATGCAGCGACCAACCCACCCGCTAAAACCCATGAAATTGCTCTACTTTTGTAGCTAGCATCAACTATTTCGGCTGCAGCAAATCGGTAAAACTGGCCAAATGCAATTGCCACGCCATAAATCGCAGCACCGGCACAAAATATTATAAAACTGTTTTGGAAAATGCCGAAAGAACAGGCCAAGCCGCCAACAACGCCTGCCGACCCACCCAGCATAAACCCAGCCCTGCGACCATAGTGCTTCATTAGCAAAGATGCCGGAATCATGGTTAGCATCATGCACACTGCCAAGAGCCCAAGCGGTAATGTTGCCAACCGGGGGTTTGGAGACAACGCAACACCAACCAAAGCAGAGCTCGCAACAGAAAGCGAGTTGCCAGACAGCATCAATCCCTGACAGGTAGCCAATAGGAACAGCGTTTTTTTAACCATAGTTTGGACTTTTACACTGACGGTCTAATCTATAAAAAACAAACTTTCAAATTACTGCTTTACCTAATTGGTCCAAAATTCACTGTGTAAGCGTGCTTATAACATTTGGTCGAGTTGTTCACGAACCTGTTGATCCCAAAGCTCGCCTACTGTTTTTCCTGCGGGTAGATCAGTTGATGCTCGCTTCCATGCAACTACCCCTTCGCTATCAATTATCATGAGCCCTGGAATAAAGTCGACCGAATACGTCTCTCCAATCGAATCTCCATCTCTTATTGCAATAACTTCAAAATCGAGAGCTTCAACATAGGCGGCTGGATCACCAACACCCCTTTCCTTGTGATTAATCAGCAGAACATTAATTTCATCTGCACCATAATCTTTTTGTATTTGCGAAAGATAAGGCATAAACGCTTTACAGTATGCACACCAGGTGGCCCAGTAGACCATCACCGTCGGCTTTCCGTTTGTGCTAGAGGGAAACTCTACCTGGTTTCCGGAATAATCTGAGCCACTCCAAACGGGTGCAGTATCACCAGATTCGATAGCAGAAATTGATCCCACAGCACATACAATTACCAGTACCAGTGCTATACGTTGAAACATATTCATTCCTCCTAAATTTCTGTCTGTGCATCTTACCATCAACATCTTCGGCCGCGGCATATTGTTGCGCCGCAAACACCTTCATATCTACCTAAAGGCATGATCTAATCTATAAATACCTGCATCCGCATAGAAAAACAATGCGCTAAATTATGCCTGTAACCACTTCAACAGCACAGGTAGTTTGTGTATCCATATGGTGAATAAATGAATTATCCGATTATTATAAATCTATTGGTATTTCTAGGGCTGTTGTTTGCCCTTGCGCGCTTGAGCGCCCCGCAGCACTCTCTATCCAAGCAAATTTTAATCGGCCTGGGTGCTGGCACTGTGTTTGGTTTGCTATTGCAAATTGGTTACTCCGAAACCCCTGACATCATCGAAGTAACTCTGAAATGGACCCGAGTTGTCGGAAGCAGCTACATTAATTTACTGCGTATGATCATTATGCCGCTAGTGCTAATCATGATGATATCTGCAGTCATTAGGATGCGAGAGGTTGTTGCGCTCGGCAAGGTCGGAGGCTCGATAATTGGAATTCTAATAGCCACTACTATGGTGGCGGCCTTCATTGGAATACTGATGACAAACTTATTTGGTCTGTCTATGGATGGAGTGACGGAAGGTGCAAGGGAGCTAGCTCGCGCAGGTGTGCTGCAATCACAACAAGAATCCATGGCAGAACTTGATCTAACCGACATGTTGATTCGATTTGTCCCATCAAATATTTTTTCAGATCTTAGTGGCGCGCGGCCCACATCTGTTATTGCGGTTGTCATTTTCGGAATTCTGTTTGGTATAGCAGCTTTACTTGTCTCCAAAGAAGATGAACAAAAAGGCGCAACCATTGCATCTTTTGTTGAAACAACCCAAGCGATAATCATGAAGTTGGTTCGAATGATTATGTTACTAACGCCATACGGAATTTTAGCGTTAATGGCCGAGCTAGTAGCCGAATCAAACGCACAGGACATTTTGGCTCTAATCACATTTATTGTCGCCTCTTACGCTGCGATTGCTACCATGTTTGTAATACACGCAGTATTACTGCGCTTAAATGGCGTGAACCTACGCAACTATATTAGGAATGTATGGCCGGTACTCGCGTTTGCATTTTCATCACGAAGTTCTGCCGCGACTATCCCTCTAAATATCGAGACGCAAATTCACAAGTTAGACGTGCCCTCCTCAATAGCAAACTTATCAGCCACTTTCGGGGCGACCATTGGCCAAAATGGTTGTGCGGGTATATATCCGGCGATGTTGTCAACGATGATTGCACCGAGCATGGGCATTGATCCCCTAAATCCAATTTTTATGGTGCAGCTTATTGGTATCGTCGCGATCAGTTCATTTGGGGTAGCAGGTATAGGCGGAGGCGCAACACTCGCAGCATTAGTAGTATTACCCGCAATGGGGTTTCCTATTGCACTAGTTGCTTTACTCGTTTCCATCGAACCACTAATTGATATGGCTCGCACAGCCCTCAACGTAAATGGCTCAATAACCGCCGGCGTACTTACCAGTCGATTACTTGACGGCCAGGTTGATCAAAACCAAACATCTGGCAACACACTCAGCTAATTAGCTTGAACGGACAAGCAGCCTATTTTAAGGGATTAATCTAACCCAAAGCGGGGCCGTAATCGGGTGCCGATAATGCTGCCCATAAAAGCAGCAACAAACCACAACCACCCGCTCAAACTAGCCGAGCCGACGCCGCTGAAAAAAGCACCAATATTGCAGCCAAATGCAATACGAGCCCCATAACCCATTAATAAACCGCCAATAATTGCTGCAGACAATGAGCGTAACGGTAGCTTGAAAGTCGGTGAGTATTTTCGAGCCAGGCCCGCGGCTATTAGCGCTCCAAGCAAAATACCGATATTCATCACCGATGTAGTATTACTGAGCACACTTTCATCGAGTGCAGCAGCATAAGATGGTCTTTGCCAATACTCCCAGGAGGTCACATCAAAGCCTGTGGACATCATAAGCTTGGACCCCCAAAGCGCAAAACCTGAAGTAATCCCCCAGGGACGACCCGCTAACATCAAAGTAGAGATATTAACCGCAGCGAGTCCCAGCGCACCGGCAATAAGGGGCCAGGGACCACGAAACCAGGAATAAGTAGTATTATCTGAGTGCTTTTCCACTAACTGACTATGTTTACGCTTTTCGATAACCACGCTAATAAACCAAATAAGAGCAAACAGAGCCATACTAATAACAATAGCCGCCACCATCCCATAATCCTGTTGCAGAGACACCGCTGCAAACCCGGGAGAATCCTGCCACTGCGACCAATGCCAAGCGCCGATAACTGAACCGGCTATAAACGCCGCTAGCGTCACTACCATCCGAGTGTTTCCTCCGCCTGCGGTAAACAGCGTACCAGAAGCGCAGCCGCCACCGAGTTGCATTCCGACCCCAAATATAAACGCACCACAAAGAACCGCGAGATTCAGAGGGTACACATTGCCGCGTAAACTAATGCCCCACAACTCACCCTGTGCAATAAGCGGAGTAAATACAAGCACAGTAGCGCCAAGCATAATCATTTGCGCTCTCAGACCTGCCCCACGACCAGTATTAACCACCGCCCGCCAAGCTCCGGTAAAACCAAAAGCGGCATGATACAAAGCAACACCTGCGCCAAGCCCTACCAAAAACAAGGCGCTTTGCCGCCAACCATAGGTGTTCATTAATAAAGCAAACAAGAGCGCACTCAGCAACCCTCCTATTAGAACTGGATACCGATTTCTGCTAAGGTTTATAGTCGCTTCTGTATCCAATGGATTGATCTCCAATTCTGGGTTCGATAAGTATCTGCCAACGATATCGATATAACACATCAAAAGGTATAATATCCGATTATCAACCTCCTAATCTGAAAACTTATGAAGTCCAATGTTAAATATTGTTAGATTTAGTGTACTCCTAATTATCGCCTTCAGTGTTGCTCCAACTTACGCACACCATTCGTTTGCAGCAACCTTTAGCGACCAGATTATTACCGTCGAAGGAACTGTAGAACGATTGAAATATAGCAATCCGCACGTCATCGTTTACTTCAATGTAACCGATGAAAACGGTGAAGAAACGCAATGGTTAGCCGAAGGCGGCTCAGCAACCACCTTGCGCAGAAACGGGTGGAATAAAGATACCCTTGTAGAGGGAGATTACATTCGAATTACGGGTGAATCGACACGTAATGGCTCGCCAATGGTATCCATGCAGGAGTCCGATAGCATTAATTTCGTCGACCCTAGCACTGGCGAGATTATTGGCACGCCTGGTAAAGCCAGAGCTGAAAATGCCGGGGTTTTCGACATGCCATTGCAGCTAGCAAATGGCTTACCAAACATCTCAGGTGCATGGACAGGTGAGGCTACTGGCAGAGTAGGACGGCCGATTTTGCATGTTCCCCCAATGGATTACAACGAAATTGGCGCAGCACTTCAGGCTGAATTTGATCCGGTTAATGATCCTCAAGTTCAATGCGAACCGCCCGGGTTAGTTCGTCAAGCAGGCTTTAGTCCTCACCCTGTTCGAATTGAACAATATGATGACCATGTCGTTATTACCTATGAGGAGTACGCTGGTTTGCGCACCATCTACTTTGACGATCGTGATTTGGTCGGCGGAGAGCACACACATCTCGGTCAGTCGATAGCGCACTACGAGGGACAAAAACTAGTTATTGAGTCCTCATACCTGTTACCAAACTTGTCTGCTACCACCGGCAACCCGTTAACAGACCAAACCACTACCGTAGAAACTTACTATCGACAAGATGAGTCAAATGGCCGCGCCGTACTAAGATCTGATATGCTGGCTACTGATCCGGGCTATCTACTAACGCCATGGACTATTAGTTGGAGCAAATACGCTGAGAACGATTATGAATTTATTGAAGTTGAATGTAAGAAACCATTGACTAATTAAGTACTACGCTTCTCGCAGGCGTAGGCTTTACTTAAATTATCGCTAATATTCACATGCAAAACACACCGCAACAGTTAATCCAGTTAATGAGGGCCATAATGAAAACTCGTATATTTTTACCTATAGTAATGTTGCTAATAACAGCAATTTACCCTGTACAAGCACATCATGCTGCTGCGGCTACTTTTGATACTTCCCAGACGACCGAAATCGAAGGGTATGTAAAAGAGTTTAGTTTTCGAAATCCGCACATAACGATTCGCTTGGCGGTTACTGACGAAAATGGTGCAGAGAGTGAATGGGTAGCGACAGCACCTGCCGTAGCGGGTTTTCGTCGCTGGGGATGGACTGACGCTATGCTGGAAGAAGGTCAATATGTTCGGCTTGTAGGTAGAGCGTCTCGCTTAGGCCGTCCGATGATCTTGATCGAGCGTGCAGATATAGAAGGCGGAAAATTACTGGAATTAAATCCCATCGATGGCTCACTGGTTCGTATTCTTGAGGGTCCGAAACCAGATCAAACTCCAGACTTAACTATCCCGGCTTTAACGCTTGCAGATGGTCACCCGAATCTTTCAGGAACTTTTCTTGCAGTAGCCCCGGGCTCGGGTGGCCCGCGAGAGAACCCTCAATTCAATGCGGATGGACAGGCACTTCAGGAAGCTTTTGATCCAGCGACAGATGATATTGCTTTTACAGAGTGTGCTGTGCGAGGGTACATTCGAGGGGTGGCCGCGAATCAATCAGTGCGTATAACTCAGAAAGAAGACTACGTATTAATCGAACAAGAAGGTGATAGCAGTCAAAAACTGATCTATTTGGATGCTCGAGCTGCCTCAAGTGACGAGCACACACTTAGGGGCCATTCAACTGCCCGCTATGACGGGGACACCTTGGTGGTTAACACCACGCAGCTACTTGCCGGTCTAACTAGCGGACGAGGAAATGCTCTAAGCAATCAAGTGACTATTGAAGAAAGATATCGCCGCGCGGATGATGAAAAACACGCCGCCCTCGAGTTGAACGTCACCTTTACGGACCCGGGACATTTGACCGCTCCTTGGCACCAGAGTTGGCGTAAGCTCATGGTTACTGATTATCAGTTTGCCGAAACAGAATGCCAGTTGCCGGTGCTCGCTAATTCAAACTGAGGTAGCCAGTATAAACTTGAAGTAGTAGGCGCTATTTCATTTCAATTAGCAGTTATTCCAGCGAACAGCCTCGAATTTTTATGAGCACAGGCTGTTCGCTGCTTTACTCTGCGAATCACAACAATATACCCTTACCTCTCGATCTAAAAACTACTCACGACTAACGGAAACAGTCGTTCAGTTGTTGTTCAGGCTAGAAGCTTAGAATATGGTTTTTATCGTTGAGTGGATAATGATTATGAGTGCTATTCCAGGTTCGAATTTCTCCCGAGGTTCATATTTAACACTAACGGCGTTAGCCACTGTCTTGGTTCTAGGATGCAGCACGCCAGCCAGTCAGCCAATTTTGTACCCTAATACAAAATATAAAACGGTTGGTGAAGCAAGGGCCCACGCAGATATAGATCAGTGCATGCGGATGGCCACTAACCAGGGCGTCAAAACAAATGCGGATGGAAGGATCCTGGAAAAATCCGCATCTTCAGCAGCCGTTGGAGCTGCTTCGGCAGGTGCCTGGGGAATTATACGGGGTGATTTTGGAGAGCATCTACTTGCCGGCGCGGCTGCTGGAGTAGCAGGCGGCGCGGTTCGGGGAGTACTCGCTTCAAACCGAACCAATCCTGTGTTTATAAATTTCACCCAAAAATGCTTGCGTGATAAAGGCTACGATATCGTAGGCTGGCAATAGTAAATAGTTCCGGGAAGTAAAACCCACCCTTAGGGTGGGTTTTACTGATTGGACCTAGCGTTAAAATTAACGTACGACCGGTTCTTATAGCAGCGGTAACAGCCGCTTAAGAGCCAATAAGCAATATAGCATATTGACTGATGCTACCCCGTAGTCGTGCTAATCCTCAGCAAAGCAATAAAACCGCCCCGCTCCGCCAGTTTCGTTAAATAACTCCAATGAACATCCATTGGTAGCGTGAGAAGAATTCCATGAAGTATTCCATGAACTCACTCGATCGTGATATCCAATCATAGCGCTTCCTTCAGCAATTTTATTGGTCCCTTCTGGGCGAACTCGTCCATTCACTAGCTGTCCCTTTTCAGTCAAAGCCGTCTCGCGATAAATCGAATTAGAATCGCGCTGAATATCTCCATGAAGATCAGCCAGGCTTGCTGCAATTAACACCCCTTTAGCGTTATACCAAGTCCCATTGCCAATACGATCTCTCGCATGGTCCGGAACTACCGCACCAACTACTGGCATCCCGTGAGCACTAAGATAAGCTCGCCAGGTATAGTCACCAGCATCAACCTCGGTAGCCAAGCGCTGACAAATTACATCCGGCCCTTCTAATCCACCAAGGTCTCCACTATGTGTCTCACTAGTCACGAAGAACGTCATCGGCTCATCGCTCTCAGTCTACGCAAATACTGTGGCCGATAACAGCGCGGTTAGCGCTGTAATCGCAAGTAAATAGTTTGTTACTTTTATGTTGATTCCTCGTTAAATAATAAATTCAACACTACTTCGCAGGAATGATCGGAAGCACCACGTAAGAAGCGTGGTCACCACCAGTATATATAGTATTATTCTCAAGATTATAGGCTGCGAAATAGTGCTGACCATCATGAGCATTCACATCCAGCCGTATACGATGCCCTGCCTCAAAAATCATACTTGTTGCCCAAATCTCTACTTCGATTGGAACAACTTCACCTGGTGTTAGCTTTTGCTCTTCGTCGTGTGTATGATACGGGCGGTAAGGCGTAGATTTTTCCGAGTCTAGCTTACGGTGAGATGCTTGCAGAATTCCACGGGTCGCGGTTTCAACGGTTCCGTCTGGTGCCATATCTCGAATGTAAGCGAACACATCCAGATCATCAGTCTCAGATGAGACCCACATGACTAGCTTTATGTGCCCCGTCAGCTCGACATCTTCCTCAAGCGGTTCAGTGACAAAACTCACAGTTGGAAGCCCCTGATTCGCGCGATTATAAGCTTCAGGGCCGGCAGAATAGGTCAGCTCCTGTTCGTTTTCAGGCTTACTTGTAGTGAGTTTGACGTCATGAATAGAGTCGCCAACCACACCAGCTGAATCACCGCTCAGGTAATAAGTCGTATATTCAGTTCTTTCCAGCGGCCATTCATTTTCAAATCGCCACTCACACTCGTTCACACTGCTGCGAATGCAAAGTTTTACTGGAGGCTCATCCATAATTCCGGTATCAATATCCTTTAGCCAATAATCGTACCAACGCAATAATTCGGTTTTACCTTCTTCGGAATAAAAAGCATCGGTATGCCCGCCGATATGTATTTGCATCTTTTTATTAGCTGCCGTCGAAAGCATATAAGCCTCCACATTACCTCGTAGGTGGTGATTCCAGCCGCCCCAGTTACCCGAACTATAGAACGGTACTTTAATTTTATCGAACTGACCTCTTCCCTTAGTTTGTTCCCACCAATCGCTGTCCATGTGATGAACCATATAATTGTATATTAGGTCTTCGCTCAGTGCCGCCGTGTTATCTGCCCGAGTATTCTCCAGCAGTTGTTTACCACGAACATCTAACCACCAACGTCCATAAAACCCCTGATTAAACACACCGCCATGAAAAGCCGAATCTCGATAGGTATCTGCCCAACCTTCCCAAGGCACAATGGTAGTCAAGGACGGCGGCTGCAGGCCAGCAACAAACCATTGAGTAGTGGCGTAATAAGATACTCCAACTAAGCCCACTTTACCGGTACTCCAATCTTGCACAGCAGACCATTCAATGGCGTCATAATAATCTCGCGCCTCTTGCATTGACCAAATATCTACCTGACCCGGTGAAGAGCCGGTACCGCGAGTATCTACAAAAACCAATACATAGCCACGCGAAGTCCAATATTCAGGTTCAGGCCTTTCCACATGGGTGAACGGTGAGTGATGCGGCAATATTCGATCCATTGCTTTCTGATAAGGACTAAGACTCATCATTACTGGAAACTTTTGGTCACCAGAAACGTCCGGGCGGTAAACATCTGCCATCAGTACCGCACCATCTCGGGTTCGAATCGACACATCTTTTTCAAAAATAACCCCGTATTCTGGCTGAGATGCATTATCAGGTTGAGCCTGAGCGGTCAAAGAAGCGGCCACCAGCAATAAAATAACAGCACACAGGCTGCTATTAATCTGATTGAAAAATCTACTTGTTATTTCTGACCTAAAATTACCAATATTCACTAGTTATTCTCCCTATTAGATAGCTTTACCAAAATGCACACGTGTGCATATTACGATAAATAAAAGGCAGCCAATGGCTGCAAAAGAAAAAATTCGTTAACAAGATACTAAGCTTCAATATACCATCGAAACCTAAAAGTTCAAATCTTCTGCGCGCCAATATTGAAACCCTAAATTGGTAATTGAGTTTTATTTATCGGTTGGCGCAGAACAAAACTGGAGTGTAAACGCCTAACGCCATCGATTTTAGTTAACTGAGACAATAAAAATTCTTCGTAGTGGCGCATATCACGTACCAGCGCCTTGATTAAAAAGTCTGACGCCTGCCCGGTTACGATATAGCACTCCATGACCTCAGGTAACTGTGCGATTTCTTGCTCGAATTTCTCAAACAAGCTGTAATGACCGAACTTTTTGTTGCGCACAATGATTACATCGCTCTAATCAATATTATCGAGAACCCAGTATATTTAACAGAACCATTGGTCCGGAGCGTTAGCTATCGTAAACGCGGCAATGAGTTTAAATGGGTTCAATATGACTGCGAAGTATACGAACGGTCTGGTGGGATACCTGATGCTACCATCGAGTAATGCTGCTAAACGGCT
Source organism: Arenicellaceae bacterium (assembly GCA_029246505.1). Classification (GTDB taxonomy): domain Bacteria; phylum Pseudomonadota; class Gammaproteobacteria; order Arenicellales; family Arenicellaceae; genus UBA10349. The sequence continues at coordinate 43,386 of JAQWNC010000014.1, read as the reverse complement.
TATTTAATTTAGCTTTTAAGAGCTAACTTAAAGGCTTACATGAGTACGATTAAATCAGACTTATACCGGCAGTAATTAATATTTTAATAACTTGATTTTTATCACTTTCACACCCAGAATCCTGCCGCGAAAGCCATACTAAACACATCAAAACTATTTATCTAATGTTTCCAATAAACCCCACACTGGCAATAAGAAGCTCCTACAGAAAATACGTTATTCTGAAGCGTGCATTGCCATCCAATTATCGAAATAAAAAAATACTGTTTCTTTTGTTGGCCACATTTTTAACCGACCCTGCTCTTTCGCAAGTACAGCAAGACTCAACAGTAATTTACGATTCTGAGTATTTTTCCCAGTTCAATGCCGTTTCCCTCGCTGATATGCTCCGCAATATTCCAGGTGGAATTACAGTCCTTAGTGGCGGTAATAATAACAATCGAGGGCTCGGGGCATCCGATACACCCATTTTAATCGATGGCCGTCGTATGGCTGGTAAAAGTAATGATATGTCTACCATGTTGGCAAGAATACTAGCATCGCAAGTTGAACGAATAGAGCTGATTCGAGGCAACGCTGAAGGCCTGGATATTCGTAATGAGGGCATTATATACAACGTAATACTACGTCAAACGTCGGCGAGCACTACATCTAACTTTATTCAGGCCGGCGTTCAGCAAGTGTCCGGAACCTCCGTAATGCCGGAATTACTAACATCACACTCTGGCCAACGCGATACTCTTGAGTACGTCCTAAGCTACGAATACGACTCGCGGCCGCGATTTAAAACGGTTAATGAAGATGTGTTATCGCCCGATCGTACGCCCAAGCAGTTTCGCTCACTGCTAAGGGATGAACGCGAAGCTGCTCATATTCTCACTGGCACGTTAGCCTATAAATTTACCAACGGCACAACTGTCGCACTTAATGGCCTGTACTCCGAAGGTGACAAACAAGAAGATAGAGCAGAGGACCAGTATCTGGCCAACTCCCGCGGACCCCCTACTTTATTCGCTGTCGAAAATGGTTTTATTGATGAAACCGACAACCTATTAGAACTTGGTTCAGACATCGAGTTTGATGTTGGTAATATTGGTAGATTAAAAACGTTATTTGTATATAACCGGTCTGATAGTGCCGAAACTATTAATCAGGACATCGTCTCAAATGGTTTAACCACACCATTTTTTTCAAGCTACTCACAGTTTGATAATGGTGAAACCATACTGCGCTCAACAATGAATAGCAACTTTGGCGAACATACGCTGGAGTACGGTGTAGAGGCAGCCTACAACACCCTGAATGCGACCTTTTCGTTTAATAATGCCGCATTTCAAAATGCAATTGTAAAAGAAGATCGCTATGAGATATTTGTAACCCACAGCACATCTTTAAACGAAAAAGTTAGTTTGCAGTCTGCTTTTACTGGCGAGTTTTCATCAATATCTCAAGACAGAGACGGTGAAACCAACTCAAGGAGTTTCGAGTTCCTAAAACCTCGCGTTGAATTACGATACGACCTTACGCCTTCCGATCAGTTTCGAGTGTTAGTGGAGCGAACCGTTAGTCAATTAAATCTAGATGACTTTGTCGCAAACCGAAACGTTGACGATGACATGATCAACTTTGGTAATCCGGACCTACAACCCGAATCTACCTGGACATCATCTCTTGGGTACGAGCGGCGGTTTAACAATGATAGCGGGTCATTAAAAATGACGCTTTACTACAACAAAATTTCAAATCATATTGATAAAATACTTATTGGTAATTTTGACGATGCGTCATCCGGAACGGGAAACATAGGCGATGCTGAACGAGTAGGTTTCGACTCAGTTCTGAATATGCGGCTTGGTTTTTTAGGATTACCCTCAGCTGTATTGACCTTCACGTATGGATACAAAGATGCTGAAACTATCGATCCGTTTACCGGTGAGGCTCGCCAGATAAAGAATAACAACCCGCATCGCTGGGTGCTTCAGTATCGTCACGACGTAGAAAACACAAAACTCTCGTGGGGGTGGAACGCACATCGTAACAGCGGCCTACGTTTGCGTCAGGACGTATCCTTACGTGAGACAACCGTGTATACAAATCATCTCTCTATATTCAGCGAATTTAATTTCACCTCTACCATGAAGGCGCGGGTTGAAGCAAACCATGTGCATGGTGACGAGCGCACCTTCGATAAAACATTCTACAATGGTAATATCGCCAATAACGAAATCAGGCGTATCGATGTTCAGCATGATACTTACACCACCGATTTTTTGCTCAGTCTGCAAGCGACGTTTTGACGGCTTAATAAATAGTCAGCTTAAAGGCTAATTCAAAATCTGATTAACACTTTATAACGAAACAGGTTTATAGGGTGTTTAGCCAAAAAGGATGCTAAACACTCTGACTTTTGCGGGTAGATTTACCGTGTTTATCCTGTTATTTTAAAAACCCGCTCCGCATTGCCGCTATACACCAATGCTTTATCCGCATCAGAAATATCAGCCGCGTTCAACCATTTTGCGTCTCGTTCGTACGAACCGAACGGGTAATCGACGGCAAACATAACCCTATCAGCACCTAGCACCTCAATTGTAAACTTAAGCGCCGGATCCCATGACATACCGCTAGTCGTCATAATAAAGTTATCACGAAGATATTCACTCGGCTTACGCTTGATTGTTGTCACAGTGGTCGGTAAACCGCCAATGGTGTCCAATCTGTGTATCCAAAACGGTAAACCTTCACCCATATGGCCAAGTACCATTTTAAGGTCAGGAAACTGATCGAATACCCCTCCCATAATCAATCGGAGCACGTGCGTAGAAGTTTCCATCGCGTAACCCCATAGCGCTCTATCCATCGAATAATCGTTAAATGCCTCGACCATTTGTGCCGGCGGGCGTCGTGGATGAATATAAATCGGCGCATCGTTTGCTACCGCAGCTTCGAATATTGGCCAAAATTTTTGATCATCTAAAAACTCGTCATTCGTATGCGAGTTTATTAATATGCCATTGAGTGCCAACGACTGCATGGCTCGCTCAACTTCCTGAGCTGCTGCTTGCGGGTCTTGTGGCGCTACAGCGGCGAGCCCTGCATAACGGGTAGGATGACGTTTAATTCCTTCCGCGAGCTGATCATTAGTGATTTTCGCGAGTTCAACCGCCTGCGATGCCTCAAACATTTGCACACCGGGGTTCCAGAGTGACAATACCGCCATATCTACCCCCGCAGCATCCATCAACCCAAGGCGTTCATCCTCCAGATCGATCATTTGCCGAAGCACCGTATCGTAAAAGGGAAATTCACCGCTAATATAGTTTAACCAACCCGGTTCGTGATCCGGATTTTTAGTGATTAATTCAGTAGCCGCTTCTATAATTTCTGGAACAGTAAACGTCTCTTCAGTGGCGATTCGGCGAAAACCCCCCGTCTGCGCCTGCGCAGTTTCAGTTAACGTGGACGCAACCGCTGCGGTGCTGGCAAGCTTGATAAAATCTCTTCTCGATGTAGACATGCTCTCTCCAATTTACCAATTTCTAAAAACGGAATTATAGAGCTTTACCTTTTTACCACAACAGCTTCAAAACCATTTGTTGCTATTTAGGCGTTAATAATCCGGATTAGTGCTTCAGTCACTATGAGCGCTTTATATTCGGGCTGTCTGCATATTGGGGGTAGCCCCTCATCACACTCACTACGCTTTAATAAGAAATTTTCATATACCAAGCTTTGGCTTTGTTATTTTGAATGCGTGCAAACACCGAAAACCACGTTTCGATCAATAAAAAAGATACTTTATACTACCTATGCTTATTAGGGCACTTGGGATACTTTAAGGGGCAAGAAAATAACAATGATGCACTTATGAAGATAATATTTATTTTTGCAACGGTGGTGGTATTTACTGCTAAAGGTTCCATAAAAACATGCCGATCAATCACTGTATCGTGGGGCTGGTCTAAACCTTGATCGGATTTCTTAAACCAGCGGCACATCGTAACCCCTTATCAGATGATAAGACCGACGAGACCTACCGATACCTCCGGTTGCAGGTATATATCGGTATTTTCGTCGGCTACGCAGGATACTATTTAGTCCGAAAGAATTTCTCCCTCGCGATGCCCTATCTGATAGAGCAGGGCTACTCAAAAACGGACCTTGGTTTGGCGTTATCCGGGGTGTCGATAGCCTACGGTTTATCCAAGTTCATAATGGGCAACGTATCCGACCGCAGTAACGCGCGCGTCTTCATGTCTCTTGGACTGCTTTGCTCAGCACTTGTCATGATTATGATGGGTACGGTACCAATTGCCACAAGCTCGGTTACGATCATGTTTTTGCTGCTGTTCACAAACGGTTGGTTTCAGGGCATGGGCTGGCCACCGTCTGGGCGAGTCATGGTGCATTGGTTCTCAACTAATGAACGTGGCACTAAGATGGCGATCTGGAACGTCGCTCACAATATAGGCGGTGGGATGGCCGGCCCGATCGCAATTCTCGCGATGGCTGTGTTCGCGGACTGGCACGCGATTCTGTATGTGCACGGGTTTATCGCCATGGCGGTTGCAGCGTTCATTTTCCTGACCGTTCGGGACACGCCGCAATCGGCTGGGTTGCCAACAATCGAAGCTTATCGTGACGACTATCCAAAGGTGTTCGAGTACAGCGAAAGTCACGAACAAGAGTTCTCGGCGAAAGTCATCTTTTTCGAATATGTGCTCAACAACAAACTCCTGTGGACGATTGCATTGGCAAACGCTTTCGTCTATTTCGTGCGCTATGGCGTGCTGGATTGGGCACCGACCTACCTTAGCGAAATAAAGCAGTTTTCGTTTGCAGACTCTGGGTGGGCTTACGCGTCTTATGAATTCGCCGGAATTCCCGGCACACTGGCCTGCGGTTGGCTGTCCGATAAAGTATTTAAAGGGCGTCGCGCGCCAGTATCAATTCTCTATCTGCTGCTTACGCTGGCTTGTGTGCTGGTCTACTGGCAAAACCCTCCCGGCCATCCGAATGTTGATATTGCAATGCTAATCGGCATCGGGTTTTTCATCTACGGACCGGTCATGCTTATCGGTGTACACGCTCTGGACCTTGCACCGAAGAAGGCTGCGGGTACCGCGGCGGGATTTACGGGGCTATTTGGCTACCTTGGCGGTGCGGTGGCAGCCAATGTAGTTATTGGAATGGTTGTTGATACGGCAGGCTGGGACGCGGGATTCGAGTTGATCGTCGCAGCCTGCGTGTTAGCAATAATCCTTATTGCATTCACCTGGAGTGCCGAACAACGAACACGACATAACCACTAAGTAATAAAATTTAGTCTTAATCCATGACCGTCAAGTATAGTTAAATGACTGTTTTGAATTGCGATTTCAACCGGTCGACGCAACAGTTTACTCACTTATTAAAGAGAAGGAGTGTTGCAGATGAGACAAAGACCTGGGATTTATTACTCAGAAATAGATAAGGGACTGATGTGGGTTCATGGTAGAAAGGCCAATTCGTGCGTGATATTGGCCAGAATGTCTATGCTTTGGCGTACTCGTATTCGATTCGATACGACAGCTTATGATTCGTGGACAAGGGTGCGCATTCAGCGATTAAATTTAACCCGGCCGGCTACGTCACGATGAATCTGGGCAGGCGTCCCGAAGGGTTCGATGAGTACGAGCCTCGGACATATAATACTCTACTGGAATATCTTTCACCATCCACGCATAACATTGCCGTTATGGTTTCTTGAAGCGGTTGCTTGTTGTGTTAGCTGGCCGGTAGCGGAAATTGGGCACATCGGCTAATTACTCTAAGCAGTCATTCACCTAGGTTAATAGCGTTCTTATAAAATATCTCATTCGGCTCCTCCTAGCGATTCTTACTAGCGCCGATCGAGTCCCTTAGCAGCAAGGAACTCAGACAACATATCTGCTATCTGAACATTGTTGGTCTCAAGCATCGGAAAATGGGCGTTGCCTTCGATACCTATATTCGGCAACACGAGATTTTGTGCATCGCCGCCGTGCCGATTTATAGCATCCACCATAAGTTGTGCCTTTAAGACGTTACGGCGTCGAAAATCGAGTGTCGCCAACGGCCCAACGTGCGCCGGATCAATCTCGGTCGGAATGTAATCTCCCCAGACAATTTGGATCGGAAATCGTGTCAGCTTAAGAAAGTCTTGCATCGGCACCTCGCGCCCGACAGATTGCTCCGCACCGCTGGCCATTGGTATCGGCAATGGCAGTTCGCCTTCGGGATACACGAAATCACCAGGCTCGTAGCTCACGATGGCCGCAACATGGTCGCTCTTGATCGCGGCAATCCAGCCTCGAATACCGGTTGAGGAATGTGTAAGCATAATGGACGGACCTATTTCCTCCATCAGTACGGCAAGCGCATTGGTTTCAACTTCTTCATTCTCCGGACCGTCGAACTCTGGCGTTTGAATTCGGAAGAACTCGTCCAGTGCGACGGGATTATCCGTCGGGAACTGAACACCCGGATAGAACGTCGGTTCGGTCTGACCCGGTAACCATAAACCATAGCGCCAGCTCGTGAAGGACGTTTGAATAGACCACTCGTTTTCGGGGTCGTAGTTCACCGGTGCGCAGGCCTGCCCCGCCTGACCGGTGCGTGGAAGATCCGTACTGTAGGTAGCGAAACCGCGGCGCAGAAAAATCGGAATGAATCCCTCGCGACGCCCGTCGAACGTTGTTTCCCAGGTTCGTTTACTGCTCGCGTGAACAAACAGCAGTGGCAGTGCTCTCGCGTCGAGAGGAATCTGCCAATCGACATAACCGTGGTCGCATGCGAAGACTCTGGTTGCGGGATCGCCTACCGATACGCCACCAAATGAGCGGTTACCTTGAGTCTCGATTAAGATAGCACCCGTCGGCTGAATGGCAACGCAGCCGGCCAGGATTCCGAAGAAAACAATCAGAAGAAGAAAAACGGGCGTCAATTTATAACTTGCCAGATCACATATCAGCTTCATAGCTTACCTCTTAAAAATGAATCGTTCGACTATTCTTGCGCTGGTAAAGCGAACGCTAGCAGCTCCGCTCCGTAATCCGGCCCGCTGACCGCTACTACGACATACTGCTTTCCGTCCGCCATGTAAGTCATCGGCGCACCGGTTTGCGGCGCCGGCATATAGACGGCACCAAGTCGATCGCCGGTCGCTTTATCATATGCGCGCATCATTGCGCCGCGACCGAAAGGCGTTGTAACAAAACCAGACTCACCGGCGATCAGCAGCGTGGACGTAGTCAGTACACCACCTCTGCCAGGTCGACCTGTGGGAGGAATATCGATTCCTTCTAGCAACGGGTGATTCCGAACCTTATCTGGTGTATCACCGTGAGCACTCTGCCATGCAATAGCGCCGGTATTCATGTCGAATGCGGTAATTCGACCGTACGGCGGTTTAATCAGGGGCAAACCTTGCACCGTAGGGATCACTCGACCATCACCAGGTACTTCACTAATAGCGGGGTCTCGGACCGTGCCGCGAATATAGTTCATATCCGATTGTCCCGGTTGCGGAGGAACTAGCCCCAGTGGCGTGACGGCCGTCGAAGATTGGATGTAGAGTAGCCCGGAATCCGGGTCGTAAGCACCGCCTGGCCAGTTCGCGCCACCAACAGTTGAAGGTAGCATAAGTGTCGCCAGAGGCCCTTCCCAGCGACTGACAACGGGCGGAGTAAACATCGGTCCAATTTTGTACCGGGAGACAACCTCAATCGCCTCGGCCCGCAGCTCGGGCGTAAAATCTATTAAGTCGTCATACGAGACCCCCTGACGATCGAACGGTAGCGGCCAGGTAACAAATGGCTGTGTAGGGCTAGTCTGCTCGAATGGGACATCAGTTTGTTCTACTACGCGTTCCTCGATCGGCCACACCGGCTCACCGGTAACCCGGTCAAATACATAAAGCCAGCTCTGTTTCGTTGGCTGAATCAGTGCCTGTATCTCCCGGCCCTCGACCACGATATCCGCGAGTATGGGTGCACTGGGAATGTCGAAGTCCCAGATTCCGTGGTGCACCAGTTGATAGTGCCAGCGGTACTCGCCAGTGTGGAGGTCAACGGCGACGATACTCTCACCGAACAGTCCATTCCCGTGCCGATGGCCACCGTAATAGTCCCCCGTGGGTTGCTCCACAGGGAGATAGACCAGGCCGAGATCGGTATCGGCGCTCATCTCAGACCACACACCGGTATTGCCGGTGTAGGACGCTGACCCTTCTTCCCAAGTGCCGTAACCCATCTTGCCGGGCATCGGAATCGTATGAAAAATCCACAACCGTTTTCCGGTACGCGCATCGTAGCCGCGAATAAAGCCCTTCTCATTTCTACGGCTAATTGGTTGTGAACCGGTCAAGTGTGCAGCACCGACCACAATGACGCCGTCGGCAATCAGCGGCGTCGCATGCAGACCCATCTCTCCTGTAACGAGGTCCATCTCCTGGTCCGCTTCGAGTTTCAGATCGACGACACCGTTGTCACCGAAATCAGCCACCGGAATTCCAGTGTCTGCGTCGAGTGCCAGCATGCGATAGCCGGGCGTAACGTAGACGATGCGTGTATCATCACCATCGCTCCAATATGACAAGCCGCGACCAGAAAGTCGCCGCGGTGCTGCAGCGCCTCGCTCGCCTTCGTCCTCGCGATGCATCCACAACAGCTCACCCGTAACCGCATCAAGTGCCACGACTGCCCTCCGCGAACCGGCTGTCGTGTAAACTACACCGTCTACCATCAGTGGCGTAGCTTGAAAATTCGTCTCCGGCGTCGGACCCAGAGAATTCGTGCGAAAACGCCAGGCAAGCTCAAGCTGATCGAAGTTCTCGGGATTAATCTGATCGAGCGGCGCATATTTAGTGCTCGCTAAATCCCCACCGTAGGTACGCCATTCTCCATTTGTGGTGCCCTGCTCCAAGGCTTGCACAGCTCCGGTTAATAGCACCGCTCCGAACAACAGTACCCCGCTCATCGCAAGAAAAAAGTGTTCGAACTTTGTTTTTTTCATTAGAATCTCCTCTAAGTCATTGGTATTCTAGGCTACCCGCTGCGGGTAGGAGCGCCTATTCTCAGTTAAAGTTGTGCCACGAAGCGCCACAAAAGCGGTCAAGCATAAGTAGTATAGAACATAAAATCTGTTGATCGAAACATGCTCTTCAAGGTCTGTAGGCCTTCGAAACAACAAACGTCGAACAACCATTCAATCAAGTCAGCACTATGTAATCAATGCATTGCGTCGACCAATTGAAACCGCAACCAAAAGCGAACATTCCTCGAGTTGCTACGCTCGAAAATGAAACTCTATTACTCAGCGGCGGATGACTTCCGTAACTGGCCAACTGCGCGATCCAGGTTGCTCTTATCAATGTCGATCTTTAGTTCTGCTCACGCCCGAACACAGGCGTACCGACCACTATCTGGCCATAGCTCTCTGCCATTTTATAAAGTGGACCGCCATCCGCACGCATACCGTCGTGAACGAAGATACGCGTACGATATTCCGGCCGACCGCGGAGCCCTTGGGTCAGCGAAACCATCAAAACAGCATCCTCTAAATCGTAGAGGCGCATCTGTAGAACCGTAGCCTGAGCACTAGCGGAAACGCCATTCTCCTTTCGGCGATTCGTAAGCGCGATACGTCGTGCTTTTGGGTTACGCTGGCCGCCAGCCCGCTGCCCAACCCAATCATCGGTCACATAGGCACCCCAAAGATCCATATCCATGGTGTGGCCACCGATTTCCTGTTGCTGCCACGAAAGTAGCGCATCCCGACTGCGTTGAGTTACCGGTACGTAGGGCACGCTTTCGCATGGGTTTTCACAAGTCGGTACGGGCACCGTGTCTCGAAAGGCAGGCCTGTATGGCCCTGGACCGCCCTCCGGCTCCACTCGTTTGACCAACTCATTAATATGAAGCAAGCGCCACCCTTCCGCGCGCAACACCCAGATGCGCAATGCTCTGACCAGGCCGCTCGAGACTTCAAGCGCTCGAACGCGACCGTAGACGCGTTCTACGACACTAACCGTCTCTCCAGTCTTACTTAATGCTGTTTCTGGTAACGTGACCAGCGCATCTGAACGACTGTAGTAGCTGCCGTCGGGAAATACCCAGCTGAATTCTGAATCTAATAACGCATCAATGGCTGGTCGATTCTCACCGTCCATCGCCTCGTCAAATAATGTGTTTGCTAAAAGTACAGTCTGTGCGTCTTGAACCTCTACCTGTGCATAACTTTCGATCGAGATCAACGTTAGAAAAAGACTGGCGAATATCGACTGCAATAAGAAAAATTCGGTTCGTTTCATTGTCGCGTCCATAAATGTGGTTAGCATGAAATTATATACTCCATTGATCGAATCATAATTTCAAGGTCTATAAGTAATAGAAATGATAAACGTTAAAAAATCATTCACACAGGTTGAACTATTGAGTATTTGACTGCTAATCTGCCGCCATTACCGCCTCTATTGCTGGTCTTGCAGATTTTCCTCGGGCACCCATTTTTTCAATGACAGCGGGAACAAAAAACGTTCGCATTCCCTTTTCGTAACCCGCCGTCGATTTTAACCGTTCATACCAATCGCGTACCGCCGGTTTATCGTCCCACATAAAACTCATGCTCAAGTGGTCCAGGCGCGTGATGTACGGGCTGTAGGCTATGTCTGCTACCGTTAATTGGTTACTAACCAGATAAGACGAGTTTTGTAGCAGGGCTTCCAGACGTTCGAGTACCGATGCGAGACGTGTCACACCTGTTTTAAAAACTGCGCACTCTATGCCTTTTGTCATCATTTCGCGCCTTAATTGACGTTTACCTGCGTCGGGTACTTTTGAAATATAGACTTCGAGTTTTTCGGGTGTATCGTAAATTCTAATTACGTCTGGCCTAAAAGCGATAGGGTAAGTGCATGCAGAAATATCATGGTGTATATGTTCGTCGATCCATTGAAGCAAAGTGCGCACATCCGACCTTCTTTTGGGGGTATCCGGCATCAACGGTACTTGTGGATACTTATCATCCAAATATAAACAAATATTGTTCGATTCAAGAATCATTTCACCATTGTCGACCAATACCGGAACCACACCTTTCGGATTGAGTTTCAAGAACTCGGGTAAAAAATTTTCGCCACCTTTCAGGTTTACGACCATACTTTCCCAAGGCACGCTTTTTTCTTCCAGTACAAACTGTACCTTTTGAGAACAGGTTGACGTTGGTGAATGATGTAGTTTGATCATTTTTAGGACCTTTAATAATGAGAAGGGTTTTTTGTTTAAAAAACTCTACGGGTTTTCGAAATATTACTTTCTTTACTGACTACTACCCTAGATTTAAACACTTAAAACTGCGCAGCTGATTGACCTGAGGACCGGAAGTATAAATACCCTATTCCCAATATTCTACGAGGTATACAAAGAGATTTACGATGTCGTCCACGGTATACCCTCCAATGCTTGGAAGGCCATTTTAGCTATACCTGAACACTACGTACCCCAAGCGCATAATCAATCACCCGAGACACCAACACATCAGTTGAACAGTAAAGCGGCATTGGTAATCGCTTTGCATCAAGTACAAGCGGTATTTCCGTGCATCCAGCCAGCAAGACTTCGGCTCTCTGCTTGATCAGCACCTTGGCTAGCTCTTCCATCATTGTACGCGACTGCTGGCTCATATCACCCGCTTTAATCCGGTAGACCAGCTTCATGAACTGCTCGAGATGTTCCTGGTCCCACACTTTTATCGGATAACCAGAGTCACGCAAGGCATTTTGGTATAGCTGGGCATTCAGACACCCTTCTGTAGCCATTACGCCCACTAGCGGCTTGTCGCTCGTATTCTCATTTAGTTCGTCTACAACTTCGTCAATGATACTGACGAACGGAATAGAGATACTGTCTGCAATAGGCCGTTGATACGCATGCGCAGTGTTGCAAACCATTACCACGAAATCTGCCCCACTACGCTCGAGATTTGTTGCCATCTCTAACAAATACGGTATTACATCCTCGCCTGAACCGTTAATCGAGACGTGCCGATTAGGCACTTTAGGGTTGTGATCAATGAGTAACCGTAAATGATCCTGATCTGCGCTCGCATCGGTACGCTGCAAAACCTTTGCCATAAAATCCAGTGTCGCTTCTGGCCCCATTCCCCCCATAACTCCGGGCACGAGTTTTTGTTTTAGATTTGTCATTAATGATTAATCATTAGTCAGTAAAATAGAACTAACCCGCTATCTTGAACCAGTCACACGGCACGAGCAAGAAACTTAGCCAATTTCCCAACAAGCCGTTAGTAAAAACCCCGATGCTTCTCCTATAATGTCGATTCACTACCAACGACTAAACTCACACTATGCATTTATCCCGATTCCCGAGATTACACTTCGCGCACTTGCCTACGCCATTAGAACCCATGCCTGCCTTAAGTAAAGTACTCGGGGGACCGAATCTTTGGATTAAACGAGATGACTGCACCGGCCTTGCCGGCGGTGGTAATAAAACTCGTAAACTGGAGTTTTTGTTGGCCGATGCGCTAGACAAAAATGCGGACACAATCATTACTCAAGGCGCCACTCAATCAAACCACGCGCGGCAAACCGCAGCGATAGCTGCCAAGCTCGGATTGGAATGCCATTTGCTGCTAGAAGATAGAACCGGAAGCGACAAAGTTGACTACAACTACAATGGCAACGTTATGCTTGATCAGTTATTAGGTGCGAACTTAACCAAAGTAGCTGCAGATACTGACATGAATGCCGCAATGGAGTCGATCGCCAGCGAACTGCGAGACAATGGTAAAAAGCCATACATTATTCCGGGGGGTGGCTCTAATGAAATTGGTGCCTTGGGTTACGTCAACGCGGCACTGGAACTGGTACATCAGGCCAACAGTCAAAGCCTAAAGATAGATCATATTATTCATGCCACTGGCAGTGCAGGAACCCAAGCGGGGTTGGTAACCGGTTTAATGGCAATGAACAGCCAAATTCCGGTGATGGGAATCGGTGTTCGCGCCCCAAAACAGAAACAGGAAAGCAATGTATTTGCGCTAGCCGAACGCACCGCAGACTATATTAGTGCGTCGGGAGTGGTTGCGCGCAAGGATATTGTCGCAAATTGCGACTATGTTGGAGATGGTTATGGCATTCCAACCGATGGCATGCTGGAAGCTGTAACAATGTTAGCCCGTTACGAAGCGATCCTGCTCGATCCGGTTTATTCAGGTAAAGGTATGGCCGGCTTGATTGATCTAATACGCAATAAGAAATTTGCCGATAACGCGAATATTGTATTTTTGCACACCGGAGGGGCTCAAGGATTGTTTGGTTACCGCGAGGTATTTGATTTCCCCGCCTATACCCAATAATTCTACCAATGACCGGTTTACAGATTACATAGATGACACAACCAATTCGCAAACCTCGGTCGCTATTTGAGGCTTGGCGCAAACTGGATTTTTGGAAAAAAATGCTAACCGGTATGCTACTCGGGGTACTGGTCGGTGCCATTTACGGCGAAAAAGCACAGGTGCTCGTACCATTTGGCAATCTGTTTCTAAACGCGATCAAAATGTTGATCGTTCCATTGGTCTTCTGCTCTTTAATATCGGGCATCACATCAATGCAGGACGCAACCAAATTGGGCCGAATTGGCGGAAAGGCAATAATGATTTACCTGTTGACTACCGGCATAGCGGTAACTTTGGGACTAGCTTTTGGTGCCTATTTCGCGCCTGGCGAGGGGATGCAAATGCTCGGTGTGAGCGATATAGCGGCTAATTCCAGCGAAGTCCCTTCGTTGATCGATATGATCATGGGCATGATTCCGGCCAACCCGATCGCCGCAATGGCTAATGGCAATCTGCTGCAAATCATCGTATTCGCGGTCGGGTTAGGGATATCCCTGAAACTGATTGGCGACAAGGGCAAACCAGCGGTCGAAATTATTAATTCATTAGCGGAGGCCATGTATCGATTTACCGCTATCGTTATGAGTTTCGCCCCCTACGGCATATTTGCTCTCATGGCAGGCCTCACCGGCCAACACGGTTTGGAACTGCTGCTTGATATGATAAAAGTGATTGGTGTGGTTTACGCGGCTTTGTTAATACAGGTTTTTATCGTGATGACATTGGCGATTAAATTCATAGCCAAATTGAGCCCGGTACGATTTCTAAAAGGAATCCTTGAAGCTGCAACGGTTTCATTTACCACCGCAAGCAATTCTGCCACTTTGCCAATTAGTATGAAATGGCAGGCGAAAAGCTGGACATTTCTCGCGAGATATCGAGCTTTAGCCTACCGCTCGGTGCGACACTAAATATGGATGGTGCGGCGATTTATCTGGGCGTTTGCACGTTATTTTTGGCGCAGCCCTACGGGATCACCCTCGGCACCGTTGATTACGTTGTGATCGTGGTGATGTCCATGCTGGCTTCAATAGGCTCGGCAGGCGTTCCGGGTTCAGCGCTAGTCATGATGTCGCTGGTATTGGCTACTGCCGGACTGCCAATCGAGGGTTTAGCGATTATCGCAGGTATCGATCGAATTCTTGATATGGGCCGTACCTGCGTGAACGTATGCGGCGATTTAATGGCCACCACTTTGATCGCGAAAAGCGAAAATGCAATCGATTTGGAAGTGTATAAATCAAGCTAAGTCGGGATAAGGCCTATATTATGATACGGGGCTTTGCCATGCGAAATCATCACGGCTAATGTTCGTTAAGCACGATAACCATACTAATCGCACGGTGGTAAGCGATTAGGACGGGATTCACTTCGCTCTTGTTCCCGGAAAAAAAGGGCAGTTGCCGTCGACCAGCGCGTAATTCTTTAGGTTGGCTACACAATTTTTGATATAACTAGATCTGCAGATTTAACCTATTAACGCTCTTACCGAATTTTACACTCAACAAATGTGGGGGCTTCGATGCATAGAATTATAAATAGCAGGTCATATTTCCAAAAAGCTGCAGTTGTAGCGTCATTACTTACGCTATTAGCACTAAGTGCTTGTGGTCAATCTACCGAGCAGACCGCAGAAACCGCCACCGAACCGGCAGATGCGGCACCATCAACGGTCGTCTTGTACGAAGGAGCACGGATAATTGTTGGTGATGGTTCAGATCCAATTCAAAATGGCGCATTCACCGTTGACGGCGGTCAGTTCGTTGCAATTGGTGCTGCTGGCGATGTATCGGCACCGGATGGCGCGACCCGCGTGGATTTAAGCGGTAAGACTGTTATGCCCACAATTGTCGATGCACACACGCACTTGAGCGTTACCCGTGAGGAACTCCTCGACGATCTGCAACGGCGGGCACTTTTTGGCGTATCTGCCACCCTAAGCATGGGGGCCGACGGACCGGGTGCACCGCTGGAAATGCGTGATGAGGTGATTCCCGGAGCGGCATTGTATCGATCTGCTGGGCATGGCATCACTGCGCCTGAACTAGGGCGACGTGAGGTCCACTGGGTTACCAATGAAGAGGAGGCACGTGAGGCTGTACGGACCGAAATCGCGCGCAACGTCGACGTTATTAAACTTTGGGTAGATGATCGGGACGGTCAATACGATAAATTAAGTCCCGAAATATATAGCGCCGCAATTGACGAAGCCCATCAGAACAACGTGCGGGTTTCTGCGCATCTATTCGACCTAGCAGACGCAAAGGGTCTGGTGCTCGCGGGGGTTGATATTTTTGCCCATGGGGTGCGTGATATGGATGTGGATGAGGAGTTTGTGGAAATGGTAAAAGCACGCCCGAACTTGGTACTCATTCCAAATTTGCGCGCTCGCGGTGTAGCAACCGACCTTGATTGGTTGACCGGCTTAATTTCAGATCAGATGCTAGTCGACTTGCAGGGAAATAATGTTAAAAACCCGGAAATTCAGGAAGCATACAATATTCAGGCACGTAATCTGGCCCGACTCAACAATGAAGACATGACTATCACAGTCGGAACGGACGGCAATAGACCTTGGGGGCCACACGTTGAAATGGAAGATATGGTCGCGTCCGGAATGACCCCTGCACAGGTGCTGGTCGCCGCCACCCGCAATGGAGCAGCCCTGTTGGAACTGGGTGACACGGGAACCATCGAGGCTGACAAAAACGCTGATTTCATCGTTCTAAATGCAAACCCACTTGATGACATTACCAACACCCGACAGATTTCTTCAGTGTTTTTACGCGGCGAAGAAGTTGACCGAGCCGAAATCAGCGCACGCTGGCTCGGGATGTAACAATCTTCGACCGGTTTGTCGAGGTTGCAGGCACGCTTGCACTGCAACCTTGGCATACAGTCAAATCTTAATTGGCTCGGCGAGCTTCAACTTAAATCGGCTAACAAGTCGATCCAGGTTGTTTCCCCTACCTTAGAGTTGGGTTGCTATTCCTGCTCCCTCTCGAACACGGGTGCGCCGAAGACTGCCTGACCGTAGCTCTCCGCCATTTTATAGAGCGGGCCACCATCAGCACGGGTGCCGTCGTGGACGAAGATTCGCGTACGATATTCAGGTCGACCACGTAACCCCTGGGTCAACGAGACCATCAGAACTGCATCCTCCAGATCGTAAAGGCGCATTTGCAGAACTGTAGATTGGGCACTACCGAAAACCCCATTTTCCTTACGACGATTCGTCAGTGCAATTCGCCGCGCTTTTGGATTGCGCTGAGCACCAGCCCGTAACCCAACCCAATCATCAGTCACGTAGGCGCCCCAAAGATCCATATCCATAGTGTGCGCGCCAATTTCCTGCTGCTGCCATGAAAGTAGCGCATCTTTGCTACGCTGACTCGTTGGCAGATATGGCACGGTCTCGCAGGGATTGTCACAAACCGGCACCGGCAGCGTGTCTCGATAAGCTACCCTATACGGACCGGGGTCACCTTCGGGCTCCGCTCGTTTAACTAACTCATTAATATGGAGCAGACGCCAGCCTTCTGCACGCAACACCCAGATACGCAATGCCCTGACAAGGCCACTAGAGACTTCGAGCGCCCGAACGTTTCCGTAAGCACGTTCGGCTATGCTGATCGTCTCTCCAGTTTTACCTGGTGCTGTTTGAGGCAACGCCGCTATAGTCTCTGGTCGACCATAGTAACTGCCCTCGGGAAATATCCAGCTAAAATCCGGATCAAGAAGCCTATCGATGACCCCTCGATTCCTTTCCTCCATCGCTTGCTCAAATGTCGCATTGGACGTAAGAACAGTCTGTGCGTCTTGCCCCTCCATCTGGGCATAACTTTCAATCGAAATCAGAGTAAGCAAGCAACTGGCAAGAATCGACTGCAAATATAAAAATTGGGGTTGTTTCATGGTCATATTTATAAGCCTAATTAGTCCGAAAATCTATATTCCATCGATCGGTTCGTAATTTCAAGGTTTAATGGTACTCACCGCAGGCCAACTACCCAATGGGCATCGCTATAAGCCTTTGTATCAAACCAAATCGGGCGTGCGCGCCACTCCTCAGCACTACTAATTCGATGTTTCGCACCAAACACCCAGCGCTACATATTTGGCGATAGCCATACCGATCAACATGGCTGGCACAAAAATCAGCGTACCCGTTGCTGTAATTGGCAAGGCGGTGATCGCCGGACCAGGGCAGAAACCACCGAGCCCCCAACCAATGCCGAATGTCGCCGCACCAGCAACAAGGTGCGCATCGTAATCGGAACGCTGGGGCAAATGAAACATATCGCTAAAGAAAGGAGTTGCCCGTTTTTGCACTAACCAAAAACCTGGCATAGTTACGCCAATTGCTCCCAGCATCACAAAGGCCAGACTAGGATCCCATCTGCCAAATAAGTCCAGAAAGTTCTGAACCTTCGCGGGATCAGCCATGCCCGAAACAACCAAACCAGTCCCAAATAAAACACCCGCCAGTAATGTGCTAAAAAACTTCATTGCCTTAACCCCCAACCATGTGGCGCATAATAAATACGGTCAAAAAGCCCGTACCCATGAAAGTAAGTGTGGCAATAAAAGATCGTCCGGATAAACGCGATATACCACAAACACCGTGACCGCTGGTGCAGCCGTTACCAACCACCGCGCCAAAACCAACCAACAGTCCGGCAATTGCCATCGTCGGGAAATTAGATGAAACGAATTGTGCAGGAAAGTGCCCTGACACCAAAAACCAAACAGGCGCGGCAAGCACTAAGCCCACAATAAACATAAAGTTCTGGGGCACTTCGATGCGGCTAGTAGACGACGGCAGAATCCGTGAGATAAGCCCGCTTATTCCGGCAATACGACCGTTCGCTGCCATTAGAATCACAGCCGAGAGGCCAATAAGCGCCCCCCCCAAAAAGTGACATGAACGGTGTAAATTCAGTTTCCACTACTATCTCCAATTATCAGATTAATTCTATTATTTATGCTAGATACGCGCCGCCGTTAACATGAAGTGTTTGGCCGGTAATATATCGAGCGGAAAGACTCGCCAAAAATACTATTGCTTCGGCTACTTCGTCTGGATGGCCGCGGCGACCCACAATATTTGTCCGCGTTGCGTGATGATAAGGCTTATTATTACCTACTCTGACAGTTTCAATTAATCCAGGTGCAACGCAGTTAACCGTAATATCGTCCGCCGCAAATTCATGGGCTAATGCTTTAGTTAACCCCACCACCCCGGCTTTGGCTGAGACGACGTGGGCTCGCCGTGATGCTCCAGTGTGTGCGGTCAACCCTCCAATATTAATAACCGCACCCTGCCCGCTTTCGCGTAGGGGATTTAAAGCAGCCTGCGTCAGTAAAAACACAGAATCCAGACAAGCCCCCATTACCTGACGCCATTCGGCATAGGTGATCTCCGCAAATGGCGCTTCCAGTCTGACGGCTGCGTTATTAACCAGAATATCCAGTCGCCCAAACCGATCAACCACTTCTTTAACTATACGAGGAGCCGTCTCCGGATCCATCAAGTCTCCCAACGTCACCATTCCTTGAACGTTATAAGTCTCTAGCAGTCTTAAGGTTTCCTCCACTGCCAACTGATCTTTAGCGGCATGTACCACAACATGTGCACCATCTTTAGCGAGTGCGATGGCTATCGCTCTGCCAATGTTTTTCGACGAGCCCGTGACCAGAGCAATCCGAGTTGAACTAGCATCATTCGTTGCTGTCATTTCGTGCCCCCCATTTCCCTAATAAGTTCAAACCCTTCTTGCATCGAAGCAATGGATTTGCAGATAGTCAATAGTTTGTCTGGGTTAGGATGTTTACCGTATCGGCAGTTAGCGTAAAATTTTTCGTCAATTTCATCCTGACCAAGCGGTGCATCTCGTCCGCCACGCATAAACCCCTGTCTAATTTCTTTGTGTGTACCATCTTTAAACACCAAATTTACATGCCCGGTAAAAGCAATTGGGTAAGGATTCTGCGCATCAATTCCATAATTTACCATTGCTGCCAGATTCAGTAATTCAGGGTCTAAAATAGACCTATCACTATAGTCCTCCAAATCGGCGCGCCCTCTTGCTAAACCCAAAGCTACCCCAAACGGCACACTGAATTTAGCCGCATAGGCGGTTGGTGGTGCCCGTTTAATATCCAGTGGTTCCCAGAGCCTATGCACATACCCTTCAGCGGTTTCACAAACAATAGTTTTAATATCACCCAGCTTAATTTGTTGCGACCTTAGCTGTTTAGCACAATCAATATAGGGCTGTATCATGGTTCCGCATGGATAGGATTTTATGGAAATACTGTCACTGACAAATTCTCGACCAAGCTGAGTAAACAGACACTCCAATTTCGGATCAACTGACGGGGCAAACACTTTAAATACCCCGTGCTTTCCTTCAAACACATATTTTGGTCCATTGAATCCCGCCTTAGCCATCGCAAAAGCTCTCAAGCCTGATTGTGCAGCCCAGCCCGGATGCATACGCTTAGTCCAACTTCCGTCACCCAGATATTCAATAATGCCTGACGCCATGCTACCCGCGATGCCCAGAGTATTGGCAATGACCTTGCTGTCCGCCCTACAGGCAGCAGCAATTCCGAAACCTGCAGCGAACGAACCCAGCACTGCGGTAGGATGAAAACCCGATTTATGAATGGCTTTAGGCAAAGTTAATGCCAACCGGCAAAGAATTTCATTACCTGCTGCCAAGCCCAACATGATATTTGCTGAACTTAGCTGGTACTGTTGTGCCGCCGCGAGCATGGCTGGAACCATTACCACCCCGCAGTGAACCGGGCCGCCCTCAAAGGTATCGTCAAAATCCTCACCATGTGCCGCAGTACCATTCACTAACGCTGCACTTGCCGCTGACGTTCTCAGCCTATGTCCGATTAAAGTGTGTTCACCTGGTTCTGCAGCCTCAATTACTGCTCGAACGTAGTCTGTATTGCGCGCTGCTACACACAGACCGACAATATCAAGCAGAATATCCCTATTCTTTTTCAGGGTAGTTGTAGACAAGCCCGAAGGCTCAAGGCTCTCACCCCAATTACCAAGCCTTTGGGCGATACTTTCTTCCATCGTCAGGACTCCATTTCAGCTTTCAGCCGAGCTAGGTAATTGTTTTTCAGAATTGCCAATCAAAGTCTGCAACAATCGCTTTGCGAGTGAGCCAATAATAAACAACCCAGCCACAGATAAAAGAACCAGCGAAATTCTGTCACTAACAAATATGCTTAATTCATCGCCGGACAATAATAGTGATCTCCTAAAGTTACTTTCAATCATAAACCCCAGCACAAGCCCCAGCACCGTAGGTAAAAATGGAAACTTCAGCAATCTCATAAAATAACCAATTATGCCTGCTACCAACACAACCGAAAGTTCAAACAGACTGTTATTAATCGAATAAATACCCGACATAATTAACGCCAAGATAAACGCATTCAGATACGGCCTTGGTCGATTCACCAACCAGATACAGGCAGGCATGATAGTGATACCAATAAATAGTAAAGCAATTGCGGCAATAAGTAAGCCCGCATACAAATCGCCGACAATCTCTCCCGAACGGGAAAACAACATAGGACCTGGGATCAGTCCGTGAATCAAAAAACCACCTAATAAAATTGCGGTTGAATTAGAACCGGGAATACCGAAACTCAATAACGGGATCAGCGAGGTTTCAGCTACTGTATTGTTAGCCGTTTCTGGTGCCGCAATTCCTTCGGGTGAACCTTTACCAAACTCATGCTTTGATTTAGACCAACGTTTGGCTTCGTTATAGGACATAAACGAGGCAATCGTCCCGCCTGCGCCGGGCATCACCCCTTCAAAACCGCCAAATAAAGCGCCTATCGACTGCGGCAGAATCAACCTTTTCTTAAGTGCGTTGTCCGGAAATTGTATTCTGGGCGCAGTTTTTACCCGCACCTCATCCTGCGTCGAGGCTTGTTTCAATAATTCACTCATAGCAAACAATCCCACCATTATCAGGATGGGCTGGATACCGGACAATAGATCTGAAAAACCGAAGGTAAAACGGCTTATGCCAGATACAGGATCCGTACCGATGGTGGAAATCATCAATCCAAGCAACGCAGCAATAAGTCCTTTCACCAGCGACTCACCGGATAAACTGACAATTACACTCAAACCAAGTATGCCTAGCGCAAAATATGCTGGGGGAGTAAATGCCAGCGCAAGCTTGGCCAAAGGTTCACTTAATAGCACCAAGGCTAACAAACCAATCAGGCTCCCGATTACCCCTGAATACAAGGATATCCCCAACGCAAGTCCAGCCTTGCCTTGCCTGTTCATCTCATAACCGTCTATAACAGCGGCTGCCGCGGCATTTGTTCCCGGTGTGCGTATCAGAATTGCCGGAATCGATCCACCATACTCGGCCCCTACATAAGTGGAAGCTAGCAGCACGATAGCCATGGACGGCTCTAATGCGTAGGTAAAGGGTAATAGCAAGGCCATGGTTATTGAAGGTGAAATGCCAGGTAGCGCCCCACCGACAATGCCCCACGCTACACCTAATACGGCTGCCAATGCCAAATAGAATTCCAGGTTAGCTAGAGAGCTTAGTAGCGCGTCCATAATTAGTTTTGAAACAATATGCCCGCAGGCATTGGAACATCAAGCAAGAGCACAAATATCGCCCACAGTGCCAAGGATCCGCATAACGCGATAACTGCCAGCCGCCAACTAATCGTAGCCCCTAGATAAATAGCTACTGCCGCAAGCAGTAAAGCTATAGACGGAACATAACCAAGGATTGCTATCAGGTAAATATACAAGATTGCAATACAAACCAGACCAAATGCCCGCAAAATTTGTCCACCTATTCCATCCCATTCGGTCGGCGAAGATAGTGCGGATTTACGATATTGATAAATCGCCTGAATACAAAGCACAATGCCCAAAGCCACCATCAGGAAACCCAGCACCTTTGGCATTCCCGCCGGACCAATACTATCCGCCAGAGCACTTACCCGTTGTCTAAATGAAAAAACTAAATACAGACTACCGAGTACTATAGTTACTAATCCACCAACTAAATCCCTGGAGAACATATCAGACGATTAACCCACGTTGAACGGGGTAAATCGAGCGTAAAAACACAAAGCAGTATCAAGATCATTATGCATTATTCGATAATACCGACTGTTCGCAAGTAATCCTCGGTCTCACTGGCAAACTCATCGATAAACCCTTGATATTCCGAATGATTGATATAATTTAGCAGCAAACTATCAGCGAGATAAGACGCTTTATACTCCGGGTTTTCCAAGACCGTTTGTATGGCTTGCTCCCACTGAATGATTAAGTCAGTTGTTAATCCTTTCGGTGCAGCTATACCCCGAAACTTGCGAACGATGACTTCATATCCCAATTCATGCACGGTTGGAATATTTGGAAACTGCGACAAACGTGCATCACTAAAAGTTGCCAAAACACGTAAACGTCCTGCTGCTAATTGCGATTGCAATTCCTGTGCTTCACCAACACCTATATCCAGTGTCCTATTTAGAACATTAATCATCAGATCACCGCCTCCCTCATGACTTATCACTGCAGCATTAAGCCCGGTAGCAAGTTTCAACTGTTCTAAAGATTGCCGTTCCAATGAACCCGGATTAGCAGCCCCCCAAAGACCACGCGAACTTCTGGCCTTATCGAGAACATCTTCCAGACTCTGAAAAGAACTATCTGCCGCGGTATAAATTAATTCAGGATCAAAAAACAAATTCACCAGCGGCTCTACATCTTTATAGGTGTAAGCGGGCTGAGAAAGCAACGATGTATATATAAAGGTTGGTGTCGTAGCGTAAAATTTTGACCCATCCGGTTTTGCTCTGGACAATTCGGCAATAGCGGCAGCCCCAGACCCGCCGGTAACATTTTTTACGATAATATTAGCCCCTAATTTCGGAGTCAGGTAACGTGATAATTCACGCAAAAACACATCACTTCCCCCACCGGGGCGTGAATGCGTAAGAATTGTTATTGTTTCGACTGGGTAATTTTGAGCATAGGTCGAAAAACTCAATATGACGAGAAACAGAACAGAAATTGCCGCTCTTCGTAGGCGCGAGATCATAATACTGGCTTGATATTCACTACGATTCGGAGTCCTGTCGATGGGCCGTACTGCCTGCCGGGGGTTCATACCATCCTGGATCACTATAGTCATCAGGCGGCTGTTCAACCCGCACCTTGAACGTGGTAAACATTCCCCCCATCCCAATCGAACCGTGTGGACCGTCACCCGCCATCATTGGCAGCGTGTTTTCGGGTAACTCCATTTTCATCTCGGTCATTTCCGCCATCCCCCGATCTCCCATCACCATGTATTCCGGGATCAGGCGTCGCAGTTTCACCGCAGCTTCTTCAAAATCAACACCGATCGAGGTCGGCACGTCATGCGCCATGGCATTCATAGCGTGATGAGTCTTGTGACAATGAAACGCCCAATCACCAGGCGCATCTGCGATAAACTCAATCGCACGCATTTGGCCCACACCAATATCGATCGTCGCCTCCGGCCAACGCGCAGTTTCGGGTACCCAACCACCGTCGGTGCCAGTGACTTCAAAGGAATGACCATGCAAGTGAATCGGGTGATTAGTCATGGTGAGATTCCCAACCCTTATTCGGACCCTGTCTCCCTGACGCACTACCATCGGCGAAATGCCAGGAAACGCGCGGCTATTAAAAGTCCATAGGTTGAAATCAGTCATCGTACTTACGCGTGGTGTATAGCTACCCGGCTCAATATCGTAAGCATTCAACAGGAACACGAAATCACGATCAACTTCATGCATGGCTAAGTCTTCCGGGTGCACAATAATTGTACCCATCATGCCCATTGCAAACTGTACCATGCCATCGGCGTGCGGATGATACATAAAGGTACCGGCACGCTGCATATCAAATTCGTAGACCCAGGTATCACCCGGTTTAATAGGAGGTTGGGTTAGACCAGCAACACCATCCATACCATTAGGCACATGCACACCGTGCCAGTGAACAGTAGTAATTTCAGGTAGTTTATTAGTCACAAAAATACGAACCCGATCACCCTCAACGCACTCAATTGTAGGGCCCGGCGACTGGCCATTGTACCCCCACAGGTGCGCGGTCATTCCCGGCGCGACCTCACGTTCTACCGGTTCTGCTACAAGATGAAATTCTTTAACGTCACCTTGCATTCTCCAGGGAAGCGACCAGCCGTTTAATGTAACAACAGGCTTAAAAGGTCGACCCGTTGTGGGCATTGGCGGCGGCTGAGTAGCAGCCGAGCCCATTAGTGGCGCTTCTGGAACGCTTTGCGCATTTACCCGAGAAATGACACCGGCAGTTACCAACGCGCCCGCTGTGTTTGATAAAAAACTTCGACGTGAAACCATCACGCGCACCCATTAATAAACAAGGCACTAGTCAGCATGGGAAACTACTTCTGAGCTAAGAGTGTTAGTCCCATTCGGTGGTGCAACTGCTGAAACACCAACTCCAGACATAGCTCGTTGTAATTCAATCTCTGCGAGCCAAAAATTTCGCTGTGAATTGAGCGCCGCGCTGACCGCATTAGTCCGTTCGGTCGCATCCGAGATCAGGTCCATTACACCGACCAACATACCATTGTATAGTTTGAGTTGTTCTTCCGACACCCGTCGTGCAAGCGGCACGATCGCTTCTTGTGCATGCTTTGCTAAATCGTACTCACCTCTGTAGGCAAGCCAAGCGCTGCGCACATCTGCTCTGGCATTCACTCCCGCCTCCCCAGCTGAACCTTCGAGTCGTCCAACCCGTACATCAAAGCGTTGAGAGACTGCCCGAGCTTCTAGGCCTTCAGGTCCAACTGCCGTTATCGGGAGATCAGGTAGACGCTGCGGCAATTGCACTCGATCTGCCTCTTCCCCCCAAAGGCCCATAGCTTGAACCAATCGTTCGCGCTCGATGGCCGCGGCAGCCTGGGCTGCTGTCAGGTTGGCGACAGTATCGGCATACACGGCCTGCGCCCTAAGAAATTCGAGCTCAGTTGAATTACCAATCTGACGCATATTCTCCATGATATCCCGACCAGCTTCAGCAGCAGCCGCAACATCCGCCAGATAAAAGACTGATTGGCGAGCAGCGATTGCATAAACCCAGGAGCGCCTTGCCACAAACAGCATAGCAACGAGCTCATCCGCTGCCTGGACACGTCGTGAACGCAACTCAGCGGATTCGCTCGCAAGCGCAGACACACTTACCCATGTCATCAAATTAACCGATATTGAGCGTTCAATTCTAGTGTCTACAGTGCTTGGCCGAACCCCGCCATTGAAAGCCGGATTCACGGTGTGCGCAAGTTGCAAACGGTCAAAGCCTGGCATATCTAAATCTTCCAACATACGTTCGACGGCAGGATGATGCAGTAGCGCAAGTTCAGCAGCTGATTCTGCTGTTTGAGGTTGAGAAAGCAACTCTGTTTCACGAAGCGTTCTGCGCTCAATCCGCTTAAGTTGTTCGGGCGAAATTGCTATCGCTATCTTGCTGACACCCAACGTTTTTGAATTGCTAGGCCCAACGGTTGTGCAACCTGCCACTACGAAAGCTATCGCCGCTGTGCAGGCTATATAAATACCGCAAACCATAGCGCGGGTAACACGCGCAATCATTGATGCATAGTCGCCGAGTCGGCTGTAGAATTACCTGGATGACCTGACGGCTTGTTACCGCTACACGCACGATGGCTCATGGGTGTAGGTGAACCTGTTCTATCATCAAATAACGCGCGCCAATAAAGCTGTTCACCGGTTGGTTTCGTATAACGATTAACCGCCCCTTCAAACCTAAGCAAAGCTGCTGGGGTTGATGGATCAGCTGCTTCAATTCCCTCTGAGTGCGCTAACCCAATTTGAGAGATCGCGCTACCTCCGAAGAGGAGCGCGATTAATTGTAACGCACTAATCCGACTTGCGTAGCTCACTAAAAATTGGCGATAGCCCGAGCAGAACCCGTCAACTCAATAATATGTAGCCCTGAATTCGCTCGATCAATAGCGTAAACATAGCCTCGATCATCGACTTCAAGATTATTCGTTTGAATCGCTTTTTTACACTGTTCGACACCGTCTACAGTAAGGCAACGATCAGTTGTATTCTCGTTGATCGGTGGAATGTAGTAACCGATTTCTTTAGGCTCCCAAGGGTCACGTATATCTACCGCTCTAACGCCACCATTAAAGTAGGCAAGAAACACGATTTTACCGTAGTAAATTGGGGTCGTACTTTCATTCGAAGAATGCGTACCGAACCGCCCTCCTCGCTCGCAGAAATTTCCGCTTTCTTCAGGAACCTGAAAGTTTCCAACTGGCCACGGCTTGGTCTCGTCAGTGATATCTACCATGTACATCATCTGTCGATTCTCGGTACACTCGTTACGCAGAGATTCCCCAACAACCAGAAGCATATCGCGTGTACGACCTTCAGTATTGTCGGCAAACTCTGGCACATCAATCCCGAAAACAGGGAACGTTGTATGTGCACCCAGTCGCGGCCCAGTATACATCGTAGTAATAACAGGGTACTCAAGATTCTCATCGGTTGGTTCTAATGGATTTTCTACTGCCGGATTACCGCGTATCAGCTTTTCGCGATCTATGATCTGAATAACCCCATCCAGAAAAGTTCCGTAACCGAAATAGATTCGATTGCCTACAGCGATAGGTCCATGCAGATCATGCTTACCCATTTCTTCATGATTTGGCGCTCCAGGTTGCTGCCCTGGCAAACCAAAATTGCGAATAAAGCGTGGCTCAGCCGGATTAGAAAGATCGTAAACTTGTGTCATACGTCTGGTTGCCCAACCCTCAGCACCAGAAACCAGGTAAGCGATACCTGTGTCGCACTCCCACCAGTTTTTATGCGTATCAACAAGGCCCTCTCCCTGCATCGCGGCAACTAATTCTGGCTCCTCAGGCGTGCTCACATCATAGATCTGATGTCCTCGCGTGCCGACTGCTCGTAATAGATAGAACGCACCATCCACGCCGTTAGGTAAATCGCTACCGGCACAGGTCCGAACCATTTGCGCCTCGCTATCATCAAGCGGCTCGCCTATTCCCGGAATACCTGGGATATGGTTTAAATACTGAGGATTAGACGGGTCAGTGACATCAACGATAGAAGTACCATTACCCTCTCCTCTACCCGAGAGAGGGTTCTGCGCAGCTCCAGCGTGGTGCCCGATATAAGCAATCCATCTTCCTCCCTGCTGCTGTATTACCGGATGATAACCACTACGACCTTGCAGATCGTTATAACCGACCAAGCGCATATTCTCAGCATCTTCCTGATACGGATCATAATCTGTCGTTTGCGCGTTCACGCCGCTAATAAGGCCGAATAATAAACCGGCAAAAACTATAAACAATGAAAATGTAGATCTGAAAAGCATCGCTGGGAGCATGGACCCTCCTATTATTTTTTAAAAGTATAATTAGTATAAAATAAAAATTTTCTAGTCGGAGCATGAACCTCAACTACTATGACTCTCAACTATTTCGACAGCTGAATGAATATAGAAAAAGATCAGTCATCGATTCGACCTGAATAACTGGCTTCAAATCATTTACACCACTAAGTCTACAACAGACATCGATGATTATAGGAATTTTATACAGCATTAACTTGTAACTTCTGGTTTCACACAAAATCGTCCTTACCTTCCATTAGGAAGTGATGACTATTAGATCCGGCGGTTCGTGCTTTCAGATACGGTGCGTAACCTGGGTCGCTAATAAAGGCTGGAGCTGCATCTCTAGGTGGCCATTCGATAATAACTCGTAAACCATCGTCTTCACCTTCAAGGCGTTCGTGGCGGGCCATTCTAGCGAAGTACTTTCCGCTATGCTTAGCGACAAGAGCCGTGGTGGGTTCGATATGACCCGGAATCCAATCTGAGTTGGTAGGTGTTACCGCTATAACTGAGTAATAAGTAATGTTTTGGTTCTCCTATATTTAATCAACCTTCGAAGTCGAAGGCATCACTTTATCAAGTACCCGACTTGTCTTCATAACCTTCTAGTCTGATTTTTCCGGAAGCATCCGTTTTAGCACGTCATCTTTTTCAACGAAGTGATGGTATAGCCCTGCACTAGCATGTAAAGCGATCACCATCCAGAATATTAACGGCCCAGCAATCTCGTAATGAAAGAAATCAAACGGTATTTCAAACTCTTCGTAGGTAAGCCCAAATTGACCTAACATGTCGGTAAAAATTGACACTTGTGATAATGACGCAACATGAAACAACCCATAATCTACGCCAGAAGTATTGCCAAGGTAGCCTGAAATCGGCGTTACGATTAGCATGAAATACAGTATAAAATGACTCATGCTAGCTGCCTTGACTTGCCACCCGGGCATACTACTTGGCAGCTTAGGGTCAGGATTACTAGCCCGCCAATAAAGCCGTAGAGCGACGAATAACAGTATGCTAAAACCAATCCCCTTGTGTAATTGAATAATCGGGCTTCTTAGCGGTCCTTCGTCATTCAGCATCCAATGCAGGTAGTAGATGCTGACATAAGAAATAAGAATTAAAAATGCCATCAGCCAATGCACCCATTTGGCGATGCTACCGTAGCTTGTTGTGGTATTGCGAATCATTCTTGTCATCCCCGAAAGGTATTTTAATTGGCACGTTGATTATTTTGTACTCTTGTTCTTACAGCCTAATCTCACTCTATGTCGCTGTCATTAGGCCTAGCGGTAGATTGCTGTAAACATAAGTATAAGTACCTTAAAACAATTTTCCTAACTGACTAGGCTGAAAATATGCGATAAATTCTCATTGCACAAATTTTGATATGGGTTTAACTTGCCAAGATAACGGGGTAGAACCTTGGGTAAATATTTCTTAAATTAGAATCTAACCAATAGGATATAAGACTCTGACATATTCTCAAACAGCTATTAGGTAGGAGTAAACGTGACCAAACTATTGACAGTAATACTCTTCATAATATCGATTACATCGCTCGGCGTTTCGGCACATCATTCCAGGCAAGCGTTTTTCGATATGAACCAGGTGATCGAAGTAGAGGGTGAAATAACGCGCGTTCAGTGGCGACACCCTCATGTACGCTATTGGATGCAGGCAGATGCCGAATATGGAGGTGCACTTTGGGAGATGGAGACAACCCCTCCGAGTGTGCTGGAGCGATACGGAATAAGCGCTGGCGTATTATCTGTAGGCACCCACGTAAAGGTTGCCGGCCCGCCTTCGAAATTTAAAGAAAATGTTATGGAAGTTAGCCATGTGCTACTGCCGGATGGCCGCGAAGTTTTGCTACATACCGGATTACCACCTAGATGGTCCGAGGACACGATCGAACGTGTACTTAAACCATTTAGCGAGCAGGCGATTAGTGCCGCCGAAGCGACAGCTAACGGTATTTTTCGTGTCTGGAGCCGAGCGGCTACCTCCGGGCTCGGCGATTTCTGGCTAGACGATTATCCTCTTACGCCAGCCGGTCAAGAAGTGGTTGCTGTGTGGGACCCACGGGTCGATATCGACACTAGTTGCCTGCCAAAGGGTATGCCAAGAACCATGGACAACAACTGGCCCGTTGAATTTGTTGATGAAGGGGAACAGATTCGACTTCGCATAGAAGAATTCGACCTCGAACGCATTATTCAACTAACTGATGATCGATCTGAAAAAGAGATAACTCCATCCATGATGGGTTATTCCACGGGTCATTGGGAAGATGGTGCCCTCGTTGTAAAAACAACGCACATACGTGCACGCTACTTTGGTATAGCAGGAATAAAACTTAGCCCTGAGGCCATCGTAGATGAGCGGTTTATCATAAACGCTGATGAGAGTAGATTAGATTACGAAATGACCGTAACTGATTCAGTAATATTTACTCAGCCGGTAAGCCAGTACTCTGCATGGGGTTGGCTGCCTGGCGAGATAATAAAACCCTATAACTGTGTGGAAACACCGGGCTCATGGTCCTCCACTGAGCTTTAATAAACCCCTGAATCTTACCGCCCAGAAACTAACACCTAGAAGCTTATATCTGGAAACTAGCAACTAGTTGTAACTCTGGATGCACTTCAGGTGTGCTGCTGTTGTGATGCCAGACCTGGGTTAATTCATCGCTGCCTGGTGATTAAAGAAGATCACCCTTGATCACCATCATCTTCTCAAGGGTCATTTCGTGTATGAAATATTGAATTCCACCCATGCCGATACTGGAGGCATCGCGTCTGCCGAACGGCATCCAGTCAATTCGAAATGCCATACGTGGCCTACAACATCGACAGCCCTGAAGATTTACTTACCACCCTTGGTCAAAACGAATGGATGTTTTGATGATGTCTTATTTTGAACGCCCCGGTGTGAATAGTTTGATCTACACGACCCCGGCATTAGAGGTCAATCACGTATTTCTTGTGCGCTCTAGCAAACAGTTGCCTGGGTCGCATATGATCACTGAACGTTTGGGTTTTACCCCAGTGGTGTTTGCATTAGAGGATAAACGAGCAGCCGGGCTGCGATTACGCTGAGCGCTTTATAAGGTAACAATTACGTATCTGTGCTGTACGATTGATTGAAGAGAGTGGACTAGGTGAAGGTATTAGCCCCGCTGCCCAATAGCTTAGTATTTGCGTATTCCTATTTTCATCAACTAAAAATTCTAATAGGCCAGTGTATAGGCCTCGCGTCTAGGGTCCGCGGCTGCAGTAAGGACTTTTGTCTCTGGATCATAGACGATCATTTGTGCTCCTCCGAATGTGGAGGTCCAACCCGGAATTACTTGTAAACTGTGCCCTAATGACTCCAGTTCTAAGAGCACCTCGAGTTTAACGCGATCTTCGATGGCAACTGAAACTCCGCCTAATGATCGAAAACGCGGTGCTTCGATGGCTTGCTGTGGTGTCATTCTAAATATCAACATGTTGTGCGTGATCTGCAACAACGACTGTAATTGACTGTCTCCCCCGGGCGTACCCAGGGTCAATGCAAAACCGCCATCAGGGTAGAGCGCCATGAGTGGCGACAGGGTATGATAGGGCCGTTTACCGGGTGCCACTTCATTGGGGTGTCCGGCCTCAAGTGAGAACAATGCACCACGATTGTGTAACAAAATTCCAGTCTGATTTTCCAGCAGACCAGAGCCGAATCCAGAAAAATTACTTTGAATCCAACTTACCGCGTTGCCCCATTGGTCTACTGCCGTCAGGTAAACAGTATCACCAGCATCGTCTCTGTCCTTATCAGAGTTTGAGAAATCTAAATTATCGAACCCTGGTTCAACTGATTCCGCTGCCTGAACCGAATTAACCAAACTGGAACGCTCACGCAAGTAATCTGTATCGAGCAACTGAGAAACAGGCACCTCGGCGTACTCAGGGTCGGCAACCCACCGATCGCGGTCGGCGAAGGCGAGTTTCTTCAGTTCAATTAAGGTGTGTAAATAGTCAGCGCTGTTATGCCCTAAAGATTCAAGTGGGTGATGCTTCGACATTTCCATCAGTGCAAGCTGTGACACCCCTTGAGTGCTAGGCGGCATGACCAGAAACGTGTTACCGAGATAATCACCTCGCAGCGGATCTACCCAGGTAGAAGTGTGGTTAGCAAAATCATTTGCTCGTAGGTAGCCACCTTGCTCGGCTACAAAGGCGGCGAGCTGTTCGCCAATAGTACCATTGTAATAGCCAGCCTTACCTTCACGGGCAACCGTTTCTAACGATACTGCCAATGCTTCATTAATAAGTAATGAGCCAACCGCTGGTGGCGAACCCCCCGGCAGATAGAGATTATTTCCAGCCTGATTGAGGGAGCCACCCTGTTGTTCGAAATCCATTGCCAACCGCGTCGATACGGCAAAGCCATATTTTGCGTAATTGACTGCGGGTACCAACAAGGATTGAAAATCCTTTGTGCCGTAGCGTGCATGAGCATCTACCCAGCCGGCCACTGTGCCGGGTACCGATACCGAAAGACCTCCGGTTCCCGGAATTTGAGTTACATCTGCTGCCTGAAAAAACTCTGGTGTCGCAAGCTCACCTGCTCTGCCACTAGCATTAAGTGCGGTAACTTCTTTTGTTTCGCCGTCATAAAAAATGCCGAAGGCATCGCCACCAATACCATTCATATGCGGCCTGACTACCGCTAAAACCCCAGCCATAGCGATAATCGCATCAGTAGCATTGCCGCCCTCATGCAAAACTCGTAGGCCAGCTTGAGTCGCTAAGGGATGATCTGATGACACAGCGCCCTGCATTCCTCTGATATCCGGTCGATTCTGAGTCGCGTAGCTTGTGGTAGTAAAAGTCGAAGCTACATCAGTGGCTTGCTGTTCACGTGTGCACGCCACGCCTAATGAAATAACTAGTGTTAGTGCAAGCTTGAATGAAGCCGAGCGGATTAGGAAAGCTGGCTTATTATTCTCAGAAGTACCATTTATAGTTTCTAAACCCATCATACAAATTCCTCTAAAATCAGTTGTACAAAGAGTATAAGACTAATTCTGGCAAAGGTCTGCTTTGATAGATTGAACTATCAAGTTGAACTAACACCATACATAAATGGGCCAGTGACAATTGAGATTGGTGCTTACTGACTAATTCATCATTTATAAATTATTCATCAACGATTACTCATCCATGAATTGACTATTGAGAGCCTCTCAAGTGCACAGCTTCTGATCGTAAAGTCGGCAAAAGCATCCTCGTAGATCAGGTAAAGGTGATGGTGTCGCCCAGCGGCCCGAAACGTGCATGAGCCAGCGCGACCTGCGCCCTTTGGTCACCCCCATCAATACCAATCATCTTGCCATTACTCTTTTTCGCTTGACCACTGATCCAAACACTATCGATATCCACTCGCGATGCGCAGTTGAGCACACGGTCGGCCATAGACGCAACCGAACGCAATCATCCATTTATCGCAAACTAATTAGCGGCAACTCATTGTCCCAGTCGGCGCGCTCAACCGCCATTAAAATATAACTGTCCCTTTTCAAACATAGCTATCAACAGCTTTCGGCTATGGCTCAATCCAAGCCACTCGGTGAAATCTTCAGCACTAAACACCGTCTGGCCGCCGAGTAATTTTGCAAGGGCTACGTAGCGGCTGTCAAGTTGCCAGCAAAGACCGTTGCAAAAAAATTGCGTCTGCTCGTACCCGGCAATATACGCTAAGCGCGTGGAGGGATCCCTAAACACAGGATGTCCAGCTAGCAATTTCTCTGTCATCCCCTGTTCCGTCTCGATAATTTCATCGGTATCATGCTCATATTTAGCCTGAGTCATATACTTGCCAAACCAGCTTTCCAGAGCGTTTTGGTCATCTACAGTCTTCACAATAAGGCTCCGGAGTTGATCAATCACATGGTGGCTAATTTCGCCTGGATTGTCCTGTAATTGTCGCCTTTGATCCTGAAAACGTTGCTGTGATGTTAAGCCCTGGCCAAGGTGCTCAGCGTACTCTACGATGATGTCGGCCAATGCCGGTGCCCGAAAGCCAACAGAGCAGGTGATACAGTTATTGTCTTTGGCAATTCCCCAGTGACTGTAACGGGGAGGGATGTAAAGAATGTCACCGGGATTAAGCACAAAGCGTTGTTGGCACTCAAAATTGTCGAGTAATAACAAATCGGGGTGATCAAGCAGTGGATTACTTTCGTCGCAACGCGGGCCAAGCTGCCATTCCCGCTGGCCGCTGGTCTGCACCAGGAATACGTCGTAGTTATCAAAATGTGGGCCGACGCCCCCCCCCTTACAGGCATAACTAACCATAATGTCATCAAGTCGCCAGTTGGGGATAAAACGAAAGCTGTCCATCAGCTCGAATATTGCGGGGCTGACGTGATCAACGGCCTGAACCAGCAGAGTCCAGTGACTATTAGGAAGCTGGCTGAAATCGCTTTTAGAAAACGGTCCATGGCGCAGATACCACTGTTGCTGCTGATAGCTGACCAGGCGCGATTCCATCTCCGGTTCACAGGCTAGGCCTGCCAGTTCATCAAAGCTGATGAACGCCTCAGTATTATCTAGCCCTTGACGAATCAGCAGTGGTCTTTTTTGCCAATTGTTGCGAAGGAACTTCTCCGTGTCAAAGTTGTTTAAACTGACCATAAGTGGAATACAGCGAGCTAATGTTAAATGGCGTTCGCCTGCCAGCCAATGAAATACATGCAGTATAAAGCATATGTTCCATTAATCGAGACGTGCTTCTAAAAGTCTGTAAGCGTTAGAAACCTACCGGTTCAAAGGTTCAGGATTTAATTTGACGCCAGGCGTCCTCGTCCTGGATTATTCGGGTCTCTCCGGGATTCAGACCAGCAAGCGTCCACGGACCGATACCGACTCGAATAAGGCGTAGGGTTGGCAGGCCGATGGCGGCGGTCATTCGCCGCACTTGCCTGTTACGCCCTTCGCTAATAGTGACCTCGGTCCAGCTTGTTGGTATTGATTTTCGTTCACGTATTGGTAGCGACCTGGGCCAGAGATTCCCGGGTTCTTCGATCAATCGGGCAGAAACGGCTTTGGCTTGACCGTCTTTCAACTGGCAACCGGCACGCAACCTGGCCACATGGCTCTGGTTGGCGGTACCTTCAACCTGTACACGGTAAACTTTTGCTAATTTTGAGCTGGGATGGCTAATGCGAGCCTGCAGATGGCCATTATCCGTGAGGAGTAACAGACCTTCGCTGTCGTAGTCGAGCCTGCCCGCAGGATAAACACCTTTTGTAGATACGAAGTCTGCCAGGGTGACCCGATTGTCAGAGCCAGTAAACTGACTCAGGACATGGAACGGTTTGTTCAGAAGAATCAACACAAGTATAGGAAGTATAAAGCATATGTTCCATTGAACGAATGACTACTAATTGCCCTAAGCGGTCAGTCGTTAGATTCGCGTCGTTCGAAATACATAACGCCTACTACAGGAGCACAACGAAAGCTGTATCCGGCGAACGAAGTAAGCAGGCTGCTTGCATTGGTTATAAGTCATTTCTCTCCATCACAATATTGGCTCTAGCACATATGGCATGCTCACCAAAATAGGTAGTCTCAAAACCATACTTTTTGTATAAGGTAATGGCTACATCTAACTTTGTATTAAATAGTAAATATACTTTACTGGCTTCGATCTCACGTAGTTTTTCTAAACAGGTCTCCATGAGTACACCTCCATAGCCGTTACCCTCAAGCCCAGGAGATACCGCCATACGCCCTAACTCGAATACACCACTGCCTTCATGAAATAGTGCGCTTATGCCGACAACCTCATTGTTATTAACTAAACTAAATATGTACCCACCGTTGTCTATTATCTAACCGGGGTTGGCTACAAGGTCTCTGTCCACACCCTCAATATTGAAATGTATGGATATCCAATCCTCGTTTAGCCTAATGAAGTCAGCTAGATGCTCCCTATTGTTTTCAAATATAGGCGGCTTGCTAGATATTTCTATATCACCCTTTGAATTCATTAACAAACCCCGTTTCGGTAATTTCTGACTCAATATCCTACGGGGGCATATTGCTAATATCAATGAAGATTACAAATGACCATTTTGAGTATATAGACAAAGTTTAGCAAATGAGGGGAGGGCTGGCAGAGAGCAGAGCGCCAGGCTGTGGAAGCGAATCATAAATCGGCCTGAAATTCAGGTACAATAGACGCCTCTAACCCGATGAACATTCTAACGGACAAGAATAATGTTTGAAGAATTTCGGTCCCTCATTGCACCGGTATTGACTATCTTTGGTGACAACCGCTACATACAGGCTCTGCTAGCCGTAGCCCTGTCTTTCATAGCAGCCTGGCTGTTTAACCGCATCATTATCAATGGCCTGAGAAAACTAACTCAGCAGACCCACTTCGATCTCGATGACCATTTGGTGGATTTATTAAACTCACCCATATACAGCAGCATTCTGCTGCTGGGATTTTCCACTGCGACTCTTATTCTTTCGCCGCCAGCATTGGCTCTCAAAATCATACTCTCCCTGATCCAATCCCTCGCCTTATTGGTTTGGGCTCTGTTTCTTCTACGCAGCAACCGCTTCTTGTTGACAAGTATTGCGAGAAACGAAGAAAGAATAAAAATAGTTCATCAACAGACCCTGCCGCTATTTTTAAACCTTATCAATATTACCATCGTCGTACTGGCGATCTATTTTCTATTTTCAGCCTGGAATATCGATATGACGGCGTGGCTGGCCTCTGCCGGAATAGTAGGTATAGCCGTCGGTTTTGCAGCCAAAGACACCTTGGCAAACCTGTTTTCCGGTGTGTTTATCATGGCAGATGCACCCTATAAGATTGGCGACTTCATCGTATTAGATACAGGTGAGCGCGGAAAGGTGACACACATCGGAGTCAGGAGTACCCGCATACTGACTCGTGCAGATGTTGAGGTGACGATTCCCAACGCAGTCATGGGCAACACGAAAATCATTAACGAATCCGGTGGACCCCATGAAAAAAACCGTTGCCAGATTTCGGTTGGTGTCTCCTATGGCTCAAACATAGACAAAGTGCGGAAAATATTGATAGATATTGCCCACGCCGAAACAATGGTTTGCAGCAACCCCCAACCGAAGGTGCGTTTTCGTCTCTTTGGCGCTTCCAGCCTGGACTTCGATTTGCTGGTTTGGATCGACAAACCCAGGCTGCGGGGCGCAGTCGTGGATAGCCTGAATTGCGAAATCTACCGTAAATTTATCGAACACGATATTGAAATCCCCTATTCCAAGCAGGATTTATACATCAAAGAATTCCCCCCACAGAGCTAATCTAACTGCTGCTTGCAAAGAATTAGATGGCCGGCTGATAAATCAATGCGCTTTTCTATACCGAAAAAACTTTATTCAGCAACATTAGGAAGTCTTAAAATCCCTGTTGCCTCGGCGTGTTGTTCGTACTTACTCACTAGGTCAGCAAGTTTTTCAGTTTGCGTAGCCGAAAGGTCAGTTGTTTCACTTAGGTCTTTGGCTGTATTAAAAAGCGACCAATGATTTGTGTTTGAATGACGTACAATTTTCCAGTCGTTTTCCATAAGTACACTGTGTTAACAGAAGGACGGATGTTTCGGCATACAAAAAAATTATCGATACTCCTACCACAGAGGAAGGCCCTTCTGAGGAAGAAAGAATTGCCAAAGCAATGCTGGCACAACTGTGCTAACTGCGCCTAGGGGAATTCGTATGAAACAGATTAGAATGGTAGTAGCCTGTTTTTTGCTTGTAAATAAAAATTCGACCAATGCACAGGAAAGGTATTACGACGCACCAAACTACCCTTTTGAAGTTAGGCTATAGTTATCGTCCAGAACAAAGAAAGGGGAATAGAAATGGAAACATGGACATTAAATAAAAATATGAAACTCATCGCTATTCTCTGCCTAACCCTTGCCTCGCCTTTTCATCTTGTGATGGCGCAGAACTTCCCAATCCCCGTAATCTCGATGGGGTCGGGTGAAGTCGTTGCCATTCATCCGGCACTTTGTGGAATGTTGGATGATATGAGCCCTCCGATGCCAATTCCAATTATTTGTGCCAAACATTTAGGTTCGGGTCAGACAAAAGGGTATCTCGGGGCCTACGGCAAGTGGTGTGTGACCACAATGGGAAGTGAAGCACAGACAAGAGCTGATTGTGCTTTTCAGTGTGGTGATATGAATCTCAACAACACAAGCTTAGAATTGCCAATGTCCGTAAGGCAGAGATTAGTAGAGCTTCAGCCAGCTTTGTCATTCTTAGAGCAAAGATTAGGGGAGGCTAACTCAGCAGATCAGGCTGATAGGACCTTAATAATTCTTGATGAATGGCTTGTGGATGAATATTCTATGGGTGGGGATGAAGACAACCTAATGCTGGAATTTATTGAGAAATTTAGGCTCTCTGTCCATGCATGCAGACTTCATGAGTGTGAGGATGTTGCTGAGTGTCAAATAGTTGCCGATAAGGCTTTTATGCATATACTCAACATGGGTATCGAGTTAGATATTGATATGGAAGCGTTCGATAACCTTGAAGATGCCAGACAACTCGCTCTTCTCTTAGGCTCTCCTCCCTAATAGCTCGCTGATGACTCTCAGCTCGGACGGGACCGTCAGTAGCTGTAAAACAGACTAGCAGCTGATTTCCCCGTACTCGTCGCTGTACATGCTGACGGAACATCGACGTTCAACATATAAAATGGTATCCGGGGCCGGACTCTAAATAACCATATAAAACATTGTTTAATATGGTATTTACTATAGATTAAATTTTTATATACCCCCAATAGTGCCCCCTAATTAAAAAGTAATCCCTTAAAAAAGTAGTATTTGTGGACTTATAGATGCTGGTCGGCGGATATCACTTCAGTGGTCTATGGAAGCATGTTAGTCGTTATGGTGCCCTAAAATACTACGAATTTTTACACACACTAGGTCCAATTTAGCGGTGCAAATAGTCTACTCTTTGCTCAACAAGTTACCGACCATCTGAATCGCATACCCCAACTTACCCTTAGCTTTTGACAATCTTTTTGGCAGCCTTGGAAGCCAGCGATTGAAAGTGTATTCACACTCTTCTTCAGGCATACTAGCCTAAATAGGGCATTTTTAAGTTCTTATAGATATCAGAATCTAGCGATAGTTTCCACTTGATAAATATTTCTCAAAATCGGAGATACATTATGTCAAAGCACGATGAAAAACACCTTGAAGCCATTCTTGAGCAAGTTAGCCCAACGCGTCGAAAGTTTCTTCGAAGCAGCCTAATCGCTGGCGGAGCTGCGGTATTGGCGGCGCCAGTTTCTTCGTTACTAGCTCGATAAGAGGAAGCAGCTCCTACTGCTGCTGGTAAAGGTAAAGGTACAGGTACAGGTTTTGTGCGGTACCCACCGTTAGGTAAAGGTACACAAGTCTCTAGCTTGCACGATTCAGGAGTATTGTTGCCAGAGAAGTAGCTTCAATAGTATAAGTACCGGTTGGTACTACTTGATGTTTCAAATTATTACAATGATTCAAGATTCTTTTATGCTTTATGTGATTTGATGGGCCTATTCGGCTCTAAGGTTGGGACTAGCTATGAACAATATTATAAAAATAAACGTGTTTTTGATTACTTCTGCCGCTCTGACATTTTTTTCTATAATCGGGAGCGCACAGTCTGATGCTATTCCCGGGTTTCCAGAACAGAAACAGGAAATGATCAAGCTTGGATTGCAATATGACAGCGCGTGGGCTCTCTATCAGTTGTTTGAAAAAAAAGTAGATAGAAAAATTCTAGAGGCTAATAACCTGCCCGACTGGAGGGGTCTGTGGGAGCATACATGTGGAGCTAGAAGATATGATTGCGATAGGGAAGGTGATTTCCCTAGCGCGAGTCTCAAAGGCGAATATCTGAAAATGATGCAGGAAATAATTAGTCTAAATGACGAAGGATTCCTTTGGGATCCGGGTGGAGAATGTGGAGTGGCTCGCGGTTATCCTGGGATGTTGAAAAATGGTCGTCCGCATGAGTTTGCTGTCACTCCTCATCAGACGTGGCACCTTGGACAGGCGAGAAACGAAATTCGAAGAATCTATACTGACGGTCGAGGACATGTTCCCGAGGACTGGGCATATGATACAGAACACGGCGATACAATTGGGTTTTGGGATGGA
Organism: Arenicellaceae bacterium; assembly: GCA_029246505.1. Taxonomy (GTDB): domain Bacteria; phylum Pseudomonadota; class Gammaproteobacteria; order Arenicellales; family Arenicellaceae; genus UBA10349. The sequence continues at coordinate 3,247 of JAQWNC010000014.1, read as the reverse complement.
GATAAGTTAGTTACGCATACGATGTACACGGATGGCGGTAGGATGGGGCGCATGCTACCACACTTCAGTAATCAGCTTCAGGGCACCGAAATATGGCAGAGGGTTGATGAGGACACAATTCAGGGCCATGTTTGGATTTATGATGCCGAAGCGCTTGAGGAGCCTTGGTATACTCTGCAGGTCTATAAGCGTATGCACCAAGAAGTTGGGCAGCCTCTTCGATTGCAGTATTGGTGGAATTGTCAGGCCCCTAACAATAAGGTTGTAGTTACTGAGGATGGTGGAACGACATTTTTAGATTTTGATTTTACAGACATGGACGATTTATCTCCTAAGGAGGGTACGCAATGAATATTGCTGGATTGAAAAAAAGTATTATTTGGCCAACATTTACTGCTGGTTTAAGTCTTATGCTAATTATAAAACCTAGTTCCGGACACCATTCGGGTGAAATGTTTGAGCGCGACAAGACAGTAACCTTGAGCGGGACCGTTCAGCAGTTTCGTTATATTAATCCTCACTCTTGGTTACTGGTGGATATAGATAATGAAGATGGTTCGACTACCACGTGGGGTTTTGAGGCCGAAGGGCCACAAGATCTAATGCATGGCGGGGTGCGTAAAAGTGACCTGCCACCTGGTGCAAAAATCACCGTTACAGGGCGACCGATGAGAGACGGGAGACCCGCGGCGGTTTGGGACACAATCGTGAAAGAAGATGGTACGGTCCTCAACTGGCGTACGCCTGGCCCGGATTAGTTAGTAAGGTATGCGTAGATAATGAAAAAGCGACCTGGGATAAGTCGACGAATTTTTCTTAAGACTGGCGTAAAGTCCGCCACAGGGTTTTTTGTCGCAGGGGCTTGTGGGGGACGCGTATTTGCTCAGGAGGGACGCCTCTCTGAAATCGGTGGTACGGCGCAAACTCGATATGGGAGTGTTCGTGGCCGACTAAAAAATGGAGTGTACCAATTTTTCGGCATCCCTTATGGTGCGTCGACCGGCGGTAAAAACCGTTTTATGCCACCTAGAGAGCATGCCATATGGAGGGGAGTACGGGACTGCTTCCAATATGGGAATAGGGCCTTGATGCAACCTGGCAGAGGTGAACCGGCATCAGTAGTCCGGGCGTTAAATCCTCAAGGTGAGCAATCGGAAGATTGCCTTAACTTGAACGTCTACACCGGCGGGCTCGACTCGCGAGCTCGACCAGTCATGGTCTGGCTGCACGGTGGTGGCTTCTCAGCCGGCTCCGCAAATTATCTTCTCTATGAAGGCACGAACCTAGCAAAGAAGGAAGATGTGGTCGTGGTCGGCGTCAACCATCGTCTGAATGTTCACGGCTTTTTATCTTTAGCGGATATGGGTGGCGAGAAGTGGGCGCAATCGACTAACCTAGGAATGCAGGATCAGGTCGCGGCGTTGCGATGGGTTCGAGACAATATCGAAAACTTCGGTGGCGATCCGGGCAGAGTCACAATTTTCGGTCAGTCGGGCGGTGGCGATAAGACTACTACTCTGATGGCGATGCCCTCAGCTCAAGGCCTATTTCATCGAGCAATCGCTCAGAGCGGAACGCGGTTAAGGGGCATTTTAGCTTCTGATGCGAACCTAGCAGCTGAACGCTTCTTGAGGAAGCTTGAAATTAATAAAAATCAACTGGACCGACTCCAGCGAATGCCGGTCCAGTCAATTCAAGACGCATATTACAGCGAGCCGGGGATTCAAGACCTGGGCTCTGGCCCGGTCATTGATGGCATTATCATACCACGCCACCCATGGGATCCAACTGCACCATCCCATTCAGCCAATGTCCCGTTGATGATGGGTTCGACCGAGACAGAGAATGGTTGGATCGGTCCTCCACCCTACGACCTGTCCGATGACGACTTGCTAGATCGGTTAATGTCTCGGCTGACAGGTGGTGATGTAGACAGCGGACGGATGCTGCTTGAGCTCTATAAACGGCGCCACCCTAACAAGAGAAATCAGATGCTATGGCTGACCGCGGAATCAGATAACACGCGCCGCTGGAACGCGCAGACGCTGGGCCGGCTAAAATACGAGCAGGGTACGGCACCAAGCTTTCTATATTTTTTCGACTGGCACTCGCCCGTACACAATAACCGTATGGGTGCGTACCACACCCTTGATATTCCTTTCGTGCTCTACAATCTGGATGTCGGGGCATCGATGACAGGGGCCGCACAGTCGCGTTACCAGCTTGGACATGTCATGAGCGCGGCGTGGGCTGCATTTGCGAGAACTGGTAATCCGAACCATTCGGATATGCCAACTTGGCCAGCATTTGATCCTGACGACTACCCGACTATGATCTTCGGCGAAGAAGTTAGTGTTATGGAAGATCCTAACCGGGAAGAGCGCTTGGCACTAATGGATTTAAAGTAAAGAGTCTTGGTCCTTTTCAAATAACCCAGCGACTTTGGTTTTACCGGTTGTAGCGCTATTCATTGCTGCGGGATTTCTATCATCTTTAGCGATAAGCCTGACCTCCTCATACTCAGCCATAGCATTGTTAATATTGAATAGTGCTGAAGCCATAGCAGTTTCTTGCATAGTTGCGCGTAGCTGATCAATCCTTACCTGCACCTTACGTAGATTGTAGAGTTTATTAGCCCTGACATGCTGCGTTTCTGGCACTGCTTTACTGTCTGGGAAGGCTTGTCTGAACGCGGAAAATCTTGTAGTCCTTATCCTTAGGCTTGGCTTACTTTCGCGGCTGTGAGAGTCATTTTGGGGGTACTTATCTAACTCCTATAAAAGTTATACCCCTATACGTACCCCCAATTTTTATAGAAGCCAATAAATGCTATGATGTCCAATAACGTATCAATTACTCTTAAATTACTGATATATAACACCTTATGAGACTTCCTTGGATTTCCTGGAACGATAAGATGGTGCCCGGGGCCGGACTTGAACCGGCACAGCCGTGAGGCCGAGGGATTTTAAGTCCCTTGTGTCTACCAATTTCACCACCCGGGCATAGTGTTTATGCGGTTCTTATGATCTTCAGTTGCCGAAAATAGCAGGTTATCAGGTAATACAGGTGTACCAAAAGGTGTACCAAAATTTATACCGAATATTGTGCAATAAATTCGATGCGCGACTATATCAGAAAGGTTAACGAGCAGTCCAAGCTATGTCATATTTTTGTTTCAGAAACTTCTTGACCGGCATCTGCTCGTATTTGCGACAAAGGTAATCGAGAGAAACCTCCATCAAAT
>JAQWNC010000030.1 GCA_029246505.1 Arenicellaceae bacterium | reverse complement strand
ATTCTATCTGTTGTTCCAATAGACATGTTTGGTGAGTAATGATTATGTCCCGGCAACTGCCGTATACGCGGCAAAGTACCATCTTCATTCTTCGACGCAAACTCATTTACCAACTGCAAAGCACTTAACCCCAGACCTTTCAGGTCAAACTCCGAACTAGTTAGCATAATAGGAATACTGGTCCGGCTAATATTGCCTAATATTTCTTTATCTTTCCAGCTACCCAGGTCATCGCCATAATAAGCCTTGCGCGAATCAGTCGGAGACTCTGCTTTAGCCGTATAGCTTCCGCTGACAAGAATCACCCCTGCAACTTCCGGAAACTCACCATCCAACACTTCAGGTCGCAATGCATATGTTGCCACGTGCCCAGCACCCGCTGACTTGCCAATCACGTATATCTGTTCAGGGTTACCACCATATTCAGAAATGTTATCGCTAACCCAGTTAATTGCAGCGCCCACGTCATTCGAACCATCAGGCCAATTTGCCTCTGGAGCCAGGCGATAAGTTGCAGTAACACCCACCAAACCGATGCTCGAATAGTATTCAGCTACATTTCTGTTGCCATCTTTATTACCACGAACGAAACCGCCACCGTGGAAAAACATCACCACGGGCTGTAATTCTTCGCCACGACGTCTAGTATCTACATGAACATCCAATAGGTGTCTTTGATGCTTGCCGTAAGCAATATCAGCCGTAGTTTTTACTTCAGTAGCTCGATAAGTAGGGCTTACGCCTTCGTATAAAGCTCTGGTTCTGGCAAGAACATCTTCATTATCCTTGCTTATCTCTATAATACCGGCAGCAATATCATCTGACATGCCATTCCGAAGTGCATTTGCTACTCCCCGGCGTTGCTCGTCTTCCCTACCCCAGCGAATATCCTGAAGCTCATCTCCTCGACCCCGACAGCTTTCTATGGTTGATGTGCGCCATCCATAACCCGGAAACACCAGTGGGTCTGAACCGGCGTCCATACGTTCTCCGCCAACCGTTACACAAAGTTCAGGGTGTGCACGTAAACTAAGATTACCATTAGGCACAAAAGTCCAAGCCTGCAATTCAGAATCAGTACATTCGTTTACAAACAAATCTGCACCGGGCTGTGATGAACCGGCTGCTAAACATCGATTATAAGCAGGTATCACCACATGGCCACTCTCTTCATCTACCCACTTGAATAGTTGATCAACATTGTCTTCGCCATACTTACAGGTATGCGAGCGCAAGGGCTCATCGGGGCGCGCATTAACACCAAATCCGGCAACATCCAGACAGTAACCACGCTGTTCGTCTAAAGGCGCCGAGGTACGCAAGTAGCCACCATCTGCAACTAAAGACGACGAAAACAAGAAGGACAATAAGAGTGCTAATCCGTAGCGCTCCGAGTGAAGCTTGTATGCTTTATCTATTTTAACAGTCATGGTCTATCCAATGTAATTCTAGAAATTGATCACCAAGCCACATCCAACCTTCATTAACGACACTTTTTTTAATAATACGCTGTCATCAAGGTTGGAGCTAAATTGTCAGCTGCCGCATTATCTTTCAGCGGCTAATAAAATTCTAATAAAATATTCGAATACCTACAATATATTACGAAATATCGTAACCAGTTCTTAAGCAACATTTGCGCTAGTAATCTATCTAGCTAACCATGCCACCAAAATTGCTTAACGTTTAGCAATTAAGCGGCTAGCCCTCTAGGCCTATGTGGCTACTTGCAGCTACCTTACGCGCTCCGAAAACTGTTGAAGAGTTCGCACTCAGAGAATATCGAGTATGAACTCTTCTGCTTCTTCGACGGTAATTTCACCTACTCTAGTATGTCGAACCACACCGTCACGATCAACAAATGCAGAATGTGGCAGTACACCAATCTCGTTGCCGTAACTATCGCTCAGCTTAAATACAGAAGTTATCTCGCCATAAAGTAAGGGATAGCTGACCGGAGTCTTCTCTAGAAACGCATTAATCTTTTCCAATTCATCTGCTGCAATTCCGATAACTGCAAAGCCCTGATCCGCATATTTTTCGTGTAACTCCATCAGTGCAGGCATTTCTTTTCGACATGGCACGCACCAGGTAGCCCAAAAATTAATTAATAAAGGCTTACCATTCCATTCGTCCGAACTACGCATATTCCCATCCAGATCCGATAGCTCAAACCCGTGCACCATTGTGACGCCACTTTCTAAGCTTTCGTTCTGAGAGGATTCAACTGCAGCAAAGGACTCCACTAGGGGCTCAGGTACTTGCATCGACGTTTCTGCGGGTTCTGCTAGCGCTGGTAAGGGTATTTCTGCCTCCATACAAGCCGTTATAAGCATAGCTGAGGCAATAGTTAATGCAACAAGTAGCCTGATAAACCCTCGTCGATAATGACTATTCAAGTTAGTAACGGGAATGAACATATTAACTACTCTCCAAAGATGTGTTTTTGTGTATTAAATTCGGTTTATTAGTTACTAAAGGTTATTGATTCACAGTACCCTCGTCTAAGCTTCCTGTTAGCTATTAGACACCACATTAACCAACTTATCTGCTCGGGCTGTGATTTCCCCAATAACGGCCTGCGCCAGTGTACCTGCATTTTCAAGTGATCGGGTAAACGTATTCATTTCGGTAGGATCAACCGCGATCAACAGCCCACCTGATGTTTGTGCATCGGTCATTAAAAATTGATCTTCTATTGCAATACCGTCAGACCAGTTAGTTACCAAACAAGCAGCCTCGTGATTACGCCTTGTACCGCCAGGAATAATATCACTTCGTATCAACTCTTTAACACCAGAAATAACAGGCAAACTGCCTGCATCAATTCTGGCACTATGACCGCTAGCCTCTAGCATATTACCTAAGTGACCTAATAATCCAAAACCGGTTATGTCGGTTACTGCATGAACCGAATCTCGATGCAATTGAATCACTCCTGATGCATCAGCATTTAGTTTCGACATACTCTGAATCGCTGGTTGTAACTGTTGTTCGTTTATAAACCCACGCTTTAATCCAGTTGTCATAACTCCGGTACCCAATGGCTTGGTTAATACCAACAAATCTCCTACTTTTGCATTTGCGTTGCTAATGAGCTGACTAAGTTTCACTTCACCAATAGCCACCATTCCAAACTTGGGTTCAGCATCGTCAATCGAATGTCCACCAAGTATAAAAATACCTGCTTGCTTTGCTACATCCGCCCCACCGCGCATTGCTTGGTTTAACATGGGCAGTAATTCCGGATCTCTTGGCCACGCCACAATACTTAGTGCAAATAAGGGCGTAGCTGCCATTGCATAAACATCGCTGAGCGCGTTTGCCGTGGCAATCGTTCCGAATGTATAAGCGTCATCTACAATAGGGGTGAAAAAATCTAGTGTCGCGACTATCGCCCTGTCATCACCCACTTGATATACGGCAGCATCGTCTTTGGTAGAGGCATCTATTAACGATCGAGGGTCATCAACCAGAGGCAAATCCTTTAATACGGTCGCGAGTTCCTTGGCGCTCAACTTACAGGCGCAGCCGCCTCCATGAGACAGGCTGGTCAACTTAAAGGGCTTAGTAGAAGACTCCGAACTAGTGTTCATATTAATTTCCGATTAGGTGGAATAAAAGTACGCTCCGTGGAAACGGATACGTAGGCAAAATCGTGTGTTAAATATAGCTGGGAAGTATGCATAGTGATAATGATTAGCAATAGCAAATGCTCACAGGCAAGCTATCGCAGTAATTCGTTTCATACTTATTCTCATAAATAGAATTTAAATTGGCGGAGGTGGATGGGAATCGAACCCACCACCCGTCTTACGACGAGTCACCGGTTTTGAAGACCGGGGAAGCCACCAGACAACAATCACCTCCAAATTCAACATTTATTAATCGCTCTGGTTATTTGATAAAATGACCTCTGACTAATTTAACTACTATCTGTATCCAGCGTCGCTGGTCTAACCAAGGTGCGATAGTCGCCGGCCCGTATAGTAATTCGATTTCGATCAAAATACTCTAATAAAGGAATCACGTATTTTCTGGAACTATCAGTTAGCTTTCGAAAATCAGACACGGTGAATTGAGATGGCGATGGATAGGTGTCAGATAACTGCTTTTTAATTCCCTCAATCGTATCCAGATGAAAAACTAGAAGCTTCTTACTTACATGATCACGAATCGTCACCAGGCGAGTAGACTCTTTCAAATATTGAAATGCACGTTTTTTTGTAGGATCATTGCCAACTACTTCTTCCACAGATGGAGTTACGGCACCGCTTACTCGATATACCTGCTCAATAGATTCGATCAATTCTCGATCATCATCATTAAAGCTGTCTTCCTTATTAAAATCGTGCAATCGAATTATATTAGCTTCAACTTCAACTGCTTTGTCGCGAATCAAATACTCAATAATATGCTCGACAATTTCCATTGGGCTCACATTCAAAAATTGTGCGCGAATCACATCTAATCCTTGCCCAGCAGCAGAAGTATTTCCTTTATGGAAATCTCGCAATGATTGCAGCAACTGAGCGCACAAATTATCGAATACAGTTCGATCGAGCGTAATCGATTCGCCGACAACAACAGCGTCATCATCTACCAGCGCTTTAAGCACCTCGTCCTTAGTCGCTACCGCACGCTCAGAAAGGCTGATTAGAGATACACCTCGTTGACCAGCAGCTTTCACATGCGCATTTATTTTTCCTGCGGTACCAGCTTGCTCAAGTGTCTGCATATGTGCAAGCAAGTCGCTGCGGCTCATTTGCAACAAACTTTCCGAGGTATCAAGAAATTCACCACCCCCGAAAGTAACCGCCGGTGAGCATGTACGCACAATAAAATGTTCCCCAGTGCTTACAATTACTGGTTCCCTGCAGCGCAATTGCACCAGTAGGCTCGCCCCAGGCTTCAGTGGCCTCTCCTCTACTACCCTTAATTTAGCGAGCACATTCTCGGTACCGAACATTACCCGTACGGGTTCATTACGTTTTGGCACACGCAATAAATCACCCAAAACATGCAACTTAGCATGTAAACAGGTAGTTTCCTGGATCGAACCAGGTTTTATTAAAATATTACCTCGATCGAGTTGTTCCCGTTTGATCCCGCGTAAATTAACTGCGACTCGCTGGCCAGGTAGCGCCTGATCGACTTTTTGATTATGTACCTGTATTTCCCGAATATTTGCACTCAGTGCGGAAGGCATAATTTCAACTTCGTCTTCGCAATTAATCGCACCATTCCTTAATGTACCCGTTCCGACTGTTCCGAACCCATCAATAGTAAAGACCCGATCTATCGGCAAGTAAAAACTATCAGCACTGGTGCGAGGCAATCGCTTAGAAATCATGCGGGATAGAGCCTGGCTTAATTCTTGAATGCCATCACCCGATAACGAAGACACATTAAATATAGGTGCCGATTCCAAAAATGTCCCGGTTACGGTCTGTGTAATCTCCTCATGTGCCATATCCAGAAGGCTTTGATCTGCGAGATCAGACTTGTTCACCACAATTAAACCCTGCTTTATTCCTAATAACTGAGCGATCGCAAAATGTTCAAGTGTCTGGGGCTTAATACCTTCATCGGCTGCAACAATTAGCAATACAGCGTCGATACCTGTCGCCCCCGATATCATGGTTCGAATAAAGTCCTCATGTCCCGGAACATCGATAAAATCTATAGTGCCAGATTTGTTTTCCAAATACGCAAACCCGAGCACGATCGACATTCCACGGAGTTTCTCTTCTTCCAACCGGTCGGTATCAGCACCGGTCAGGGCTTTTACCAAGGAGGTCTTACCATGATCCACATGACCTAACACGCCCACCGTTAACTGCTGTGCTGTCATTTCAGAATAAATGCTAATTAAAAGTACAAAAATTCAAGCTACTTGTTAACCCAGACTACCTAGCGCTTTCGTAATGAACTTCGTCTGCTCAGGCAAAACCGTTCGCAAGTCGATAACAAAAGCATTGTCAGATATACGCCCGATAACTGCTGGCCGATGATTGCGCAAGGTTCGCGCTATCTTTTCTACTGAGAATACCTCGGACTCAATTTTAATGACGCATGTTTCCAGCTCATTCATTGGTGCCGAGCCACCTCCTATAAAGCTAGTCCCATCTTCAAGACAAACCTTTATAGATTCTTGCTTGGCCAATTTTTTAAGCAACGTCTTAGCCCTTTTTTGCACGGAAGATTTATCTTCACTTATCATTCTAAGAACCGGAATACGGCTTAATGCCAACTTCGGAAAAAGATACAGACCGAGCGTAGCCTCTAGAACTGCCAAAGAAATTTTATCAATCCGCATAGCCCTCAGTAACGGGTTCTTTTTGATCGCTGCAATCACTCCTGCCTTACCAACGATTATCCCGGCCTGTGGCCCTCCAAGTAATTTATCGCCACTAAACATCACTGCATCAACACCATCGCACACAATCTGTTGTACGGTACGCTCGCCGCTTACACCAAACTGAGTCAAATCAATTAACGAACCTGAGCCCAGGTCGTCCACCATATAAATCCCTTTACTATGCGCAAGCTCAACTAGCTCTTTCAGCGCAGGGCTTTCGGTAAACCCGACAACTTTAAAATTACTACAATGGTTTCTAAGGATGACCCTTGTATCTTCCGTAATGGCATTCTCAAAATCGGAAATTCGAGTCTTATTGGTAGTACCAACTTCTTTCATAATTGCGCCAGTAGCAGCAATGACATCTGGCATTCTAAAGCCACCGCCTATCTCAATTAACTCACCCCGAGATACCAGTAACTCTTTGCCTATACTCAAGGTATTTAAGCTGACCAACACCGCCGCTGCGCAATTATTGACGACCACCGCTGCTTCTGCGCCGGTTATTTTCTTCAAAAGATCCTCTATGTGCATATACCTCGAGCCACGCTTTCCTGACGCCAAATTAAACTCAAGATTGGAATACCCCAACGCAGCTTCACGTGCCGCATCTATCGCGTATTCTGCCATTGGAGCTCGGCCTAAATTTGTATGTAATATGATTCCGGTTGCATTTATAACCAGTTTTAGGGAACGTTCCTTGCCATTTTTAATCTCTTTTTCAACCACGTCGGCAAAACAATCATCAAAAAAATCTGGTACCACATAATCAGGGTTGGTAAGAATCTGCTCGCGCACGAACTCTAGTTGAGAACGCAAAGCTGACACAACCTCGTCCCTAAAATACTTTTGAGACAAGGCAGCAATAGCTTCTTGTTCTAACAAACGCTGTGTATTAGGGATTGCTCGGAGCTGTTGCTTATTCATTAAATCGTTTGTACTTAATTAGCAGAGCCGACCCGTGATGTATAAGATCAGCTAAATTAATGCGATGTTAGTAGTCCTTGGATTAACCAAAACTAGCTTACTTCCTTTATTGTCCAAGCAATTCTATACTAGTCCGCCCATTTTATGAGAGGAAAACAAATAGTCATGCGAAACTTTCTAGTCTCCACAATTATAATCTTGCTTTGCGTCCCCACCATGAGCCTCGCTCAAAGCGGGCCATTAAGCACCACTAGCATTGAGCCTTTTAAGCTCGGTACCTTCGAAATTAACGGTACCCCCTCCGTTGGAGTTGTGCTTCGAGATCAACTTGTTATCGATTTAAATGCAGCGAATAGAGCCTTGGAATCAAACTCGGCCTACCCTCAAATACCAATGCCTGTAGACATGCTCGATTTGATAGCGCGCTATGATTATGGCCTTAAATACCGGCTGTATGAGTTGGTAAACTATTTAATAGCTGGAGACATGGTAGATGGTGACTCTGCAGTAGAGTTTGTATACCCATACGAAGACCTTCATACATTCCCACCAATAATGTATCCGAGTAAGATTCTTAATGCTGCGGTTAACTTTCTTAGTCATGTAGATGAAAGAGGGTCTGAAGGAGATCGCGCTGAAATACAAAAGCAGAGAATAGAAAACCGAGGGGTTCCCTATTTATTCCTCAAACCAACTCGTGGCGCAGTCGTTGGCGCGAGTGATGCCATAATCCTTCCGTACGGACGTGATCAAATAGACTGGGAAGTCGAACTCGGCACGGTAATTGGAAGAACAGCTAAATACGTATCAGCTACCGACGCTCCGGCTTACGTTTTCGGATACACGGTAACAATGGATATTTCAGATAGAGGCGGACGTCCACCAGGCGGCACAGCAACCCGGTCTGACTGGTTTGTAGGGAAAGGTCACGATACTTTCGCACCAATGGGCCCGTGGATCATACCAAAAGAATTTTATGGTGATCCTATGCAGAATCTCCGTCAAACGCTTACCGTCGACGGCGAAGTTATGCAAGACGCCCGAGCTGGCGATATGATCCATTCTCTATGGGAACTTGTAGAATATGCCTCATCAATCGTCACCCTATACCCAGGCGACGTAATAAATAACGGGACCTCAGGTGGAACCGGCGCAGGAACCTCCGTACGCGGAGAGCAACGCTTCTTACAGCCGGGCGAGATTGTAGAAGCTACCATTGAAGGAATCGGCACAATGCGGATGCCTGCAGTCGCAGGAGAACAACCTGAAGGTGAAACCGGGTCGCGCTTGCCACCAGTTAGCTCTTATAAATAAGGGCTAAAACCTGAAGAATAAAACTAAAAATAGATGCATAAAAAGGCCCGGAATAATCCGGGCCTTTTTATAATACTTAATGAACAATTATTTATGAGGCGGGCCGGGCTCTACCACCCGGACGTCGTCTATTATTACCACCACCGACGATATTTCCGCCTGCATCAGTAGTAATAGCACCTCCATGACTAGTATCTCTGACCAATGTGATTTGATAATCCTGTTGCACCGGAATGCAAAAAGTTAGTTCATCATCACAGGCGAAATACTTCACCGTAAGATCAACAACACCACCCGCTGCAGTCGAATCAACTTCAACTAAAAACTCTCGCGGATCAGCATCTGCTTCCTCTTCAGGATCAGGGCCAACAATCTTGTCTGGCGTTATAGTAATACCGTCTGGAGTTGAGATTTCAAACTCAAGTGGCGGCGCTTCGTTATTCCAGTGAACACGATAAAGTGGATCCAAATGAAAGCCGATATACATAGTGCCTTTACCAGTATCATACAACTCCTGAGACCCTTCAGCACGCAACTTGGTATAGAAAGGAACTTTAGTGGTTTTCTCATTTGCAACTGTTTCCATCGGTAAAAAGTGACCAGGCTTCACGACTCTAGGCACAATACCTTTGGCAACAGTGCCAATCATCGATTGAACAGGTAAATTCAAATCAGCAATTTGAGTTGGGTTTTCTACCGGACCGACTGCGGCGGCTAAATCCTTTCTAAGCGCGTCCGGGTCGCTCCACGAGCGTGCCGCAAGCACCATACCGTTAGGCCCAACCAAGATTTCACTATTCGGAGTCTCACCACTTGCACGGTGATAAACATTTTCCATAGTGTCAGCAAGCCAGGTAATACTGCTCCCTAATCTACGTTTCGCCTCATCAATATGCATTAAGCGCTCTTTGATGTTAATGGGACTCACGTACCCCTGAAACTCTGGATGCGCCAATGGCTTGTATATATAGTAAAAATTTACCTTATCTTCGTAATCAAGTTTGACAGTCTCCATACTGGGGGCTTTTCGAATAAAAGGAGGTCAAGTAAGGCACCCTAGTACAAACACAGAATAATTGTCTTTGCTAAGGCCGCGGATACTAACCGGGTTACCTGTATCATCCAGTATTGTCAGATCAGGTACCATCTCTCCAACTTTAGGGCCTAGCTCAAGAAATTTGGGGAGATCTCCAGACGGTCCTCCGCCGCCCCGCTGCGCCTGAACCGCACCCTATGGCAGCATCACTGCTACCCCGAGCACAATCGCAGTACTCGCGATTTTTCTCGCTAAAATACTTCGTTGTTTTGTCATAATTAAGTTTTCCCTAATAAAGTAAAAAATTACAATAAGTGCAATACAACAACCACGAATAATCTCACACTTTCAAGTTGGCAAGTCTAGTTTTTAAGTCTTGGTAGCTCTGATTAGCCTCCTCCGTCAATGATCCGTCCAATAAGTTTTGCTTTTCGTAAGGGTCTTCGACCAGATCGAACAATTCCTCAGTATCATTAACAAAGTCTTGCACCAACTTGAATCGTTCAGTACGCATCGCACGCTCATCTGAGTTACCGTTGCGTCCCGCACCAAAATGATCAGCATAATTAAACTCTCTTAAACTAGCCCCGCCAGACAGGATTGGCACCATGCTAACCGAATCTATGATCACACCCGTTGGGAGAGTACTCGCTGCATCGGATCCAGCCAGCTCTAGTATTGTCGCAAACATATCCACTGAATTGGCAAATTCAGCGTTTGATCCGCTCTCAAATCCAGGGCCTTTTACAATTAACGGCACATTTACACCGCCTTGATATACCGTTGCTTTGGAACGGCCACGATCAAACGGCGGCATAGTGACATTGCCAGGCGTACCGTTATCACCCATAAAAATAATATGGGTATTCGCCAACACTTCATCACCAATATTTCCTAGTAGGCGACCTATTTCAGTATCCATGGCTTCGATCATTGCATTGTAATACGCATGTAAATCACCATTACTGCCATCCGCCTTCAAAGTAAGCGATGCTTCACTTCGTAAAAGTTCTGCTGGTGGCAATTGAATTGGCGTATGTGGAGCATTAAAAGCAACCCATAAAAACCATGGTTCTTCGCCACGCTCATTCAGCCACGCGATTCCATCATCAATGATGTCTGTGGTCGCATAACCAGTTTTACCAATCGGGTCGGCGCCATCAATTACCTTCGACCAGCCATAATAATTTTCAACCGCAGCCTTTATACCACCTGCATAATAATCAAACCCAACACGATTTGGGTGCCCAAGACCACCGTTCTTATCATCCGCAAGGTGCCATTTACCAACAGCAGCTGTTGCATAACCAGCATCCTCATTAAGTTTAAGCGCTTGCAACATAGTCCATGCGTCAGCTCGTAATGCAGGCCGACTACCCACATTAGCTTGTCGGTTACCGGCATTCGGACGTGCTCGGGCATTTTCACCTGCGGCATTATTTGCCCTAGCTCTACGATTAGCAGCGCCACCATTTGGATCGCCAGCACTGCGGCCCTGGCCAGCCCTACCTATATCAGGATAATCGGCATTTGCTTCCGGAACCGCCCAATCGATATTCGTTGGCGCCCCCGCTGGTGTACCGACACCATTTCTAAAGCCAAATTGGCCTGTCAGCATAGTTGCTCTTGTTGGAGAGCAAACAGGTTGTGCCCAGAATCTGTCGAATCTAACCCCTTGCTGGCATAAGCGATCGATATTTGGAGTATGTGCAGTGTCTGCGCCTACCCCATAACAATTAAGCGTTTCGACCGACATGTCGTCGCCAATTAATAACAAAAAGTTCGGCGACGAATCATTTTGAGCGCTAACCACTTTTGCTGCCAACACAATTATGGAAGCGATAAAGATCAAAAGAGGCCAACGATTAACGATTTTCATAATTTATGATACTAATTTTCGATATATTGAGCCATTAAACCACAACCTTGAGCTTAATAGAAAACTAACTGCTAGCTAAATTGTAGGGAAAAATAACGGCTACTTTTTTGTAGCCGTTTCGTTGAAAGCTAATTAATGAGCTAATGACTAGGGATACTTTGATTTTGCAAGAAACATCTAAAACCAATATCCTATGGCTATTAGTATTAGGATAAAGATTCGTTTTTACTTCATACCGACCTGCCAAGTTGAGCGTGCAGATTCAACAGATTCACAATCTTGCACGCTCAATACTCGCCATATGTGGCTGGGTCCAGAAGCAGCAGTGCTTTCAGTTCCAGCCGCAAGACATAAATTAGTTTCTCCAAGCTTAATTTGACCATTCGCCTCGAGATTCAAGGCTTGATAAGATGTACTAGAGCAGGCTCTAGCGATAATTGACACTCCGGCCATGGGTTCCCCAGACGAAACAGCTACCTGCAGGCAACGATCAGTATCACCAACGGTAATCTTGCCATCAACAGCTGTAAATAACTGATCCGCCGGACTTTCCCCTTTACATGTATGTGCCTGCAAAGGGTCCTCTAGTTTTAAGTGATCACCATAACCTGATAGATCAAGGCAGTAAAATTCCGGTTCATCGAGTGGATCAACCAACCTTACCAAATCGCCATTCGCGGCTTGTACTGACACCGAGGCTAGTAAAATTGCAAAGAGCCCGGCTAAAAAGTGTATCCTCAGAAATTTGTTTTTTCTCATCATTGTAGTTCCTCTATTAAAAATTTGCGTAGCTACTCAAGTAATAGTGACTAGCTTATTAATCAAGTGAAAAATTGAACCAAGGAGAGTCCCACATTACTTTCCATGATGTACAGCTTAGCGCAAGGATTTACGCCACGTATTCTACAGCATTCTTATGTACACCCAATCCAAACCCTATTGGTGTTTTCCCTTGTGTTAGCTATGCTGGGTCAACTCACGCTCACCTAAATTATTTGTTCCAGGAGAAGAAATAAGAAAATAAGAAAAACAACCTCACGTTTTCTACTGGTAATCTTTCCCATACCAGTCATTACATACTCTTAATCGGATGCAGGAATAGATGCATCATCAGATTCGCCCCCGGCCATCGAACATATCAGCCCGGAATGCAGTCAAACAAGCCTCCTAGGTAAAAGAAGAATGCCATAGAACAGGAAATCTTAACCGACTTCTGATCAATTTCTATCAGTTGATATAAAATTTATACTTCCCATTCCTTGAAGTACTTTAGTAGTAGCTAGATTAATAACTTGGTCTTCGAGCTGATAGTTTTTTGATTAATAGCTGCTTGAACGATTAATCAGACAAGAATGGTATCTTAAAGAACGGTTAACCCAGAGATAGGGTAACCTAAAAACAGCTAGCCCAGAGGACGAGCGGCGCCAATAAGAAGAGCACAAATACGCCGACAGCGGCGAGGCCCAGGAGATCAATTTTTACGTTGCGAATACTCACGGAAGGCATAATACGGAAAATGTCCTACCCGGTGAAATAAGGAATTTCTATATGCTTATTACTTTTTTACACCAGAAGGGTCGATGCCAGCTGATAGACATTATCTTTAAGTATGCGACTAAGCTAGCTTCATTACCATAAGTAGCGACAAAGGCACCACTAGAGCCCACAGTAAAAGGCCATGAAGTAGCACACGCCCACGCAGGCCACGAAGTGTTTCTCGGCTAATCTCTGTGCCAATACAATATAATGCAACGACCAGTAAAACCTTGCTGAGAGCAGATGCAACGGTGGTGATACTTTCAGGCATATCAACCAACGAGCCTAGGCTGGCAGCCATTATAAAAAGAAAAATAAACCCAGGAATTCTAAGTTTTGCTGTACCAGCACGCTGAAAAATACTAGCCATCAAAAGAAGCGGAATAAGCCAGAGTGTCCGACCAAGTTTAACCGTCGTTGCTATTTTTGCAGCTTCTTCGCCATAGATCGCGCTTGTGGCCACCACCGACGATGTATCGTGGATAGCTATTGCTGCCCACACGCCAAACTGCTCCTGAGTCATCGATAGAAACTCGCCAACCAGAGGGAAGGTAAATAAAGCCACCGCATTCAGTAGGAATACCAAAGTGAGTGCCACACCAGTCTGTTCAGGCTTGGCGTTAATCACCGGTGAGAGGCTTGCTATAGTAGTTCCGCCACAAATTGCTGTACCAGAAGCAATTAGTTGACTATATTTTGTATCACAGTTCAGCGCCGTGCCAACCCCTAAACCAACTAATAGAGTCAATAAAACATACCCCGTGACTAACAAACTATAATCGGCACTAATCTGAACCAACTGACTTGCATTGAGCTTTAGACCTAGCAGAATAATAGCGCTTTGCAATGCGTACTTGCCCAGTATATTTGCGCGAGGAATGACGGTTTTATTGAATAGTAAAGAAATTGCTGCTCCAATCAGCAAGGCAATCGCTGGATTATTCAGATACAACACCAAAGGCACCAGTATGAAAGCAAGGATAGTCGCCGGTGCTCTTAATTCACTTACTCTGATCAAAGGATCTACCTACTTTTAAGCCGCTACACGTATTGTGTTCGGTCGTTTCATTGACTATATTTTTAAGTATATACTACCGTCTGCCTCGTATATCACACTGCTCGAAGCTGGCGTCGATTTTGAACTAATAAAATTGAATCTTCGAACGGATAGACAGCCGTCTTGCCTATGTAGATTTCGGTTTGAAGGACAACGATTTCCTCCTTGGTGATTAATTTACAATTGCAGACGCATATTTGTTTATCATATGCTGATGGGCGCCAATGATAAAACATGATCTTTTCCCATTCGGCAATATCCTCGTATGGCAAGCTAGAATTGCTGAACTACCCGCAGTAAAGAAAGTTTATGAATTGGCGTAATATAACCAAGTTAGCAGCAATTTTAGCGTTATCGCTGTTACCCCCTCTGTCAGCGCTTGCGCAACAACCTTCGAATACTCACCATATTAAATTCCAGGTCGGTGACACCTCCCGTTCTGCAGAAATATATTTGCCGGTTCAGCTAAATAACAACGCCCCATCACCACTAGTTTTCAATTTGCATGGCACTGGTGGACTACCAAAAAGTCAGGAACAACTCTCAAGAATGTCTCTAGTAGCAGATCGAGAGAACTTTATTCTAGTTAGTGGAATGGCGAGCTATCTGCGTGCTGACGGAAGTCGCACATGGAATGCGGATCTTGATCTAAGTGGCGTAAGTGACATCGATTACATCGTCGCCGCCATTGAGGCTGTTGATGCTCAAACCTCAGTCGATCGAAGGCGAATCTACGTGACGGGTTTCTCCGGCGGTGGAAGGATGGCCAGTCGTCTTGCTTGTGAGTTAGCCGATATACTTGCCGCGGTTGCTCCCGTTGCAGGAGTACAATTCGGAAAAAACTGTAACCCAGCTAGGTCAATCCCACTAGTTACATTTCATAGTAAAAATGACCCCGTAAACACCTACAGCAGAGCGAATATTATTCGAAATCCAAGCTGGGTAACTGGAGTCGAATCGGCAGTCGCGAGCTGGGCTGACTACAACACATGTCCGGCTGACTCTGTTGAGCAGATAATTACAGAAAAATTTACCAGGCTTTCTTATAATAACTGTGCAGACGAAACAAACGTGGTTTTTTATCAGCTAGATGATGGCGGCCATTCCTGGCCCGGCACACCATCAGATACGGATATTAATGCGAGCGAACTAATTTGGGAGTTTTTCGAAGCGCACAAGCTACCGTAAATAAGCCGTCGACACTGCGATTTAACACTAGATTACAGCGCCAATCGCAGACCCTACTCCTGCGGTAACTGCCATCGCAAGGGCACCCCAAAAGGTTACGCGCAATGCACCAATAAGTTTTGGCGCACCTCCAGCACTCGCCGCCAATACTCCCAGAAGCGCCAAAGACAATAGAGAGTTGATTGCAACGAATATAACTAGCTCCGAATACGGTGAAATTTATGCGTAAAATTATGATCCATATTACGCCATTCCTTGTTTTTTCTACTGCTAGCTATCCCCTGGTAGCGCGCAGTTAAAAGGTTTAATTTCGTGGCCCGGAATCCAAACCCATGTCCCTGTCATTACCACCGGTTCAGTAAAGTTTATCGGATCTGTAATTTCAGCATGCCAGTCAAGTCGGGTTCCATCTGAGTTAAGTGTAAACCGCTCGACTATTACTGCATCTTCACTCTGGGGCGTACCAAGATCATCAACGTACCGCCAACCAATATTTGATGTATTGATAATCAACGTGTCGCCTTCCCAACTGCCACTGGAGTAACCCATGCGCGGTTGTACTGGTTCCCCGGAGTCCGCTCCGCTCATATTAATAGTCCGAACGCCATCCCATTCCTCGAGACGCATCTCGATCGAATCTCCGTGATCTATGAACTCAATGGGGTAAGGATTATCCATTGCGGTCGGCACTCCTGGCGGAATGCATCGTAGCGCCGGATCATCTGCTGCATCCCATTGCGACTGGGCGGCAAATCCGACTTGAGTCAAGGGATACACAGTAGTGCCATCCCCAGTTCGTGGGCGCTCACCCGGCAGCCAGACCCGAAAGATGTCAGCTCGCAACTCTGCATCTGCAGCCCGCGCATCGCGAAGAGCACTCTGAGTTAATCCGTACCTTTGCGCCGATGAAGCCTGTAACACCAACTCCTCACCCGTAGATAACGTCAAAGCATCTGTAAACATTACATGACGTCCGTTACGGCCCACACTCCCAGAGATGGTGACCTGGTCGCCAATTTTCAAGTTATCGCGCGTAACTCCTAGTCGCTCTATCGTATTAACAGAACCGAACTCTACTTCCCATTCTTGAGGTTGATCATTTTCTCCGATACGAATTACACCCAATCGAACGTGTGGGTTTCGCCAGAAAATTGTAGAAATCTCACCTTTGATTTTACCAATATTATTACGATCGTATATCCCTGCCGACGCATGATGGGCATTCGCATTAAACCCTGTGAATAGAACACTAAGCAGTATTGTTAGAGGTACTAACCTCATCTTAATCTCCTCTTAATCTCAAATTTAACGGGGTTAACCTATAGCAAATTTAACTCTATAACAAAGTTATTTTCCCAGCCTTGCCATAACTTACCAACAGAGACCGCTAATTAAATTCACCCACCGCGCACTAAGCAGGTATAAATACAAGGGCCGTCGCAAGACGGCCCTCAATAAAAGTATTAACTTCGTCTACCAGACTCCGGGCCACGGCTTACCAACCATAAACTCGGGATTAGCATCCGCTCTAGGTCGGAACTTTTGAATTCGGCCATTATTCACTGAAGCTGTATAAAAATTACCTTCACTGTCGGTAGACATTCCGTGCACTCCCCACATGCCACCGGGGTACTCACCCCAACTTCCCCAAGAATATAGATAATGCCCTTCCAGGTCGTAACCTAAGATCTTGCTGGTACCCTGATCGGCCGCCCATAATTTTTGATCGCTGGTGACGATAAAACTATGGATATCCTGTGGCGCACCACGTCGCCCTTTCCAGAAATTCCATTCGGAAAGATATTTTCCGTTTTCGTCAAAAACTTGTACACGACCATTATCACGATCATTTACATAAACCTGCCGAGTTATTGGGTCTACCGCGATACCATGTACATTATTCCAGTATCCCGGACGTGTTTCTTTACCCTCACCTACGCCCTTCTCGCCCCACTGAGCAAGAATATTACCATCCATGTCGTACTTGATAATACGGGTGTTGTCGTATCCGTCAGCCAGATACATAGTGTTTTCATCCATAAACACTAGAAAAGTTGGTCTACGGAAATGTGTGTCATCCTCACCAGGTTCGCCTGGGGTGCCCAGCGTCAAAACCAACTCGCTGCCGTCGTTGGTAAACTTGGCAACAAAGTGACCATCGGCATCAACAATCCAAACATGTTTTTCAGGATCATAAGGGCTGATCTCTACATCATGCGGACGATACCAAAGGTGATCCCACTGAGACCACTCCTCAACAATATTACCTTCGGCATCTACCACTAGCACGCAGTGCTCATAACGCCAATCGATACCGGGTCTTCCAACCCCTTCATCTTCGAGTTTGTCACCATTTGGAATACTTCCGCCAGCCTGCCTCAGCGGTAATCGAAAGTTTGGATACTGCAGACCACGCCCAAGCTCCGGAAGCCATACCGAATCAGGCCTTTCTTCAAATAAGGGCAACTCACCATTCTGAACCAGAAACACACGATCTGGGCTTTCCGCAAACACGTCCATCGTGACTGAATAGGTCCAACCTTCATGGCCGGGAAGACTTTCAGCTAATGGTTTTGGCCAATTCTCTACTATTTCGTAAGGGCCATAGACATCCTGCCCTCCCACTTGCCCGGGAACAGCTGCGAATCCGTCACCTGGAACACCGCCCTCTTGAGCTCCACTAATCCCGCTAATCAAAAGTGCAGCGGCCATAAGGCTACCGGCTATCGTTGTGACAGTTACTTGTTTTTTATTCAAGATTTCCTCCCCAAGTTAATTTACCAACACAAATACACGAATGGTTCTAGCATACTAGAACACATGCCAAAACGTTTCATTCCTAAAATTCAAACATTTCGCTCAAGTATTATCCTATGTCAATTCGTCGAGAGTCCCTACGCATAACAGGCAACTACCACGGAATAACCGCCCCGTTATAATTACGCGGTCGCCCATCGTAGCTTTCATCTAGGCTCTCTATAACTGCAGCGATACCTACAACACTCTGAGTTGGCGTATTCGCATTCGCGAAAAGTGACGGACGAGCGACTGCCAACATGTCTGTTGCCACCAATCCTGGGGCAATCAGAGCAACGATTACGTCGCGTCCCTCAAGCTCGGCACGAATCTGACGCATCGCCATATTCAACGATGCCTTACTAATACCATAAAACATCCCTCCGCCTGCTCGCCCATCGCGAGAAACCGATCCTGCACCGCTGGTGATGGATACAATTTTCTTCTGCTCGCTAGCGGCAACATGATCAGAGAAAGCTTCCGCCAATTTCATTGGTGCGAAAACATTTACTGCCAGAACTTGATGGAAAGTGACAGCATCTATGGAGCCCCAAGCTTGCTTCTCAGTATCACCGTAAACCCCAGCGTTATTGATAAGAACATCAATCGGGGTATTACGGTAAGCATCAGCAAGGGCGGCTATACGTTCATTATCGGTTACGTCCAGCTGTTCAATAATTAGATGCTCATAACTTTTCGCTAACTCAAGTAGCTCGGTTGCACGATCCGGTGCGCGAACTGCCGCAAGAACGTTCCATCCGGTACCAGTATAGTGTTGAGCAAATGCGAGACCTATACCACGATTCGCGCCTGTTACAAAAACCGTCGGTCGACTGGCATCGATGGTTCCAGCTAATGTTACTCTTGGGAGGAAGGCCGTTAAGGCGATCGTTAGGAGTAACATGCGCCCAAAAAATCGTAGAGATACCCGCATTACTATAAGCCCCAAAATTGTAATCAAAATAAGTCAGGCTAAAAAGGCCTAAATAAAAGTCAACTGAACCACGAGCTCTACATTAAGGCCCGGCTGCTTCAAGTGTCACAGAGTCTTCAAGCGCTACAAAACTATGCTCGACCCATGCAGGAACAATTACCACATCCCCAGCCTCAAATATCAATTCTGTATCTCCACTAATAGCTCTTACCTGCCCCTTAAGTATAGTCAATAACAATTCATTAGCATGATTATGTGGGGAAGTGGAAGTACCCTCAGGCCATTCAACTTGAATCAAACCGATCGTTGATGCATCAATCCGCTTCACGCTACGACCATCATCCATATTCCGAGCTTCAGTCTCACTAAATTTTTGAAGACTCATTTTCGGTACCGTAATTTGCGCAGAGTCTGGTTGTACGACCTCCTGAGAGCCTACAACATGGGAAAACATAATTAGTAAGAGTGAAGTAGACAAAGCAATGATTCTATTCATAATGAGTAACCTATAGTTTTAATAAAGAATGGAGAGAGCCATGCGCACCATTAAGATGGCAATTGTATCCTCAAACAAACCGACGCGCACTTATAGCGAATATTGACCTTCCAACTATACTATCTTTCACTAGGCCTTGTCTGCCATCGGCAAATGACTAGCAACCAAGACACAAGCGGAACCCCGTATCAAGTAAGCTCTCTAGCTCCCTCTCTAAGGTAACATCTCAGTAAAACCTAGACAAAATCATTAGATTTAAGGCTAAATAGGGCAAATAGATTCAATTTGCCCTGTAGCATCGATAGAATCACACGATTGAGATGTAAGCTATAAAACTTACTGTAGAAATGGGGCTAGAGGTGGTTGGTCTCCAAGCACTTCGGTCATTGCATTATGCACACAAATCTCATCGCTCCACTCTGCCGAGGCAGGCATACCCCCAGAACCGATCGCACCAATCAGAACATTATCTACCAAGATTGGAAGACCACCAGAATTCCAGAACAAGTCAAACTCTGCCTGTAGTGGCCGTAAGCGAGTATCGCGTGCAGGGTTTTTCGCTACTAGATTCATTTGAGCGTGCGTAGACCCACGCATAAATAAAGCAGTCTTGGCTTTTAGAAGTGCGGTCTCAGTAGCAATCGGCGTTTGACCATCTGCACGGAGCGCATATACAACATGCCCTGAGGGACTCAGTATGAAAATACTGGTTCCAAATCCCCGCTCGGCAGCTGCTAGCAGACAATGATCGGCTATCTTACGAGCTGTATCCAATGATATCTCGTCGCGTGTCTTGGCCTTTACAGCCGCCTCACTACTAATAACAAAATCATCGATTTCCTGGGCTTGCAGCGCTCCAACGCCAAACGCTAACCCTAGCGCCACAGTTATATTGCACATATTAATTGATTTATTCATGGGAACTCCTGATTAAAATTAAGTATAGGGTCTTTTATTAATAGAGATTAGTATAATAATTGTTAGTTAATAGAATTAACGCGCTTAATTATTCGTTCAGCTTTCGCTCCTGCTTTAGGAACAAATTTTTGCGCGCGGCCGGTATTCACTTCAGAAATATAGAAATTACCTTCGTCATCGACGGTCATACCATGAACACCCCACATACCACCTGGAAAAGTCCCCCAAGTTCCCCAAGAATCCAGAAAATGTCCTTCAAGGTCGTACTTAAGTAATTTCGTTGTTCCTCCATCCATAATCCATACAGCACCGTTAGACACAATTAAGTACTGGACATCTGAGGGCGGATCACCGACCCGCCATTGATCGAGAAAGTTACCTTCCTGATCGAATACTTGGATTCGGTTATTCATTCGATCGCTTATGTAAACGCGTCCAGATTCGAGATCAATATCAATTCCATGCAAGGCATTAAAATATCCTGGTCGCGTATCATTCGGCAAAGTGCCTTTCTGACCCCATTGCATTAAATAATTTCCGTCATGATCAAATTTCATTACCCGCGAATTTACATATCCATCGGCAACGAATATCGCATCCTCTGAAAATGTCATAAAGGTCGGCCTTGCGAAGTGGCTCTCATCCTGCCCGGCTTCGTTTGGAATACCTAGGGTCTGAACAATCTCTTTGCCGTCATTAGTGAATTTGTAAACAGCGTGAGCAAAGTCATCTACTATCCATATATGTTTGTCTGGATCGAACGGGTTGACATACACAGCATGCGGCTTGACCCACATAGAGTCCCACTGATCCCAGGTCTCGACGATATTGCCTTCCCGGTCGACGACAACAACACAATGCTGCCAGCTAGCATCCTCTCCACGAACATATCCTGCGCCTTCCCATTGCTCCCAGCCATCTATATTATTGTGATCTGGGCTAGCCTGGGTGGCATCTCGCCAAGGCATAGTATTGTCTCGCCAAGCGTAGTTTCGCCCTACCGGAAATCGCAGACGTGTCCCCGCCTCTTCAATCAATCGCTCTTCAGGGCGGTTAATTTTTTTTAGTACACCTCTTTGAATAATAATAATTCTATCGGCACTCTCCGCGAAAATGCCCTGTATAGCGCCCCAGGTCCAGTTTTCGCTCCCCGGTATCGTTGAGATATCATTGGGCCAACCTGGTGTTGGTTGGTAAGGCCCAAACGGATCTTGCCCGCCCTTGACCATAACGTCGCTTTGCGCAAATACCTGTAATACGAATAGTTGAGTGAGTGCAACGATACCTAGCTTAATTAAAATCCTGCTCATTATTCTTATCCCAAAATTGCCAAAATCATATTATCAGATTTAGCTGAACGCAGTCATAACGATCCACTAAACTATAAGTGTTATCAAGAATATGATCCACTGCCCCGATTGATATTTTCTATCTTTTGAATAATGAAACTGAATAAACGCCGAGGTTTATTAGATACTGTAAATACCTCGCACTTTTCTAAGGACCGCTTATTACCGGAAGCAGTCCTTATGACTGCCTGGCTCAATAACGTCTCGTACGTCTATCGAGCCAACTGAACGAAGGTGCTGAGCTACAACGGCGTGCAGTTATATGGCTCTACCTGGCTTTCCTCCATCCACAACCAGAACCGATCCAGTCGGATCGGTTCGGTAAAGTTTACTGGATCCGTAATGTCGATCGTGTAATTCAATCGCTTACCATTCTCAGACACGGTAAAGCGCTCCTCATAGCGCGCCTGAAAGCTCTGTGGAACCCCCCGGGTATCGAATATCGGCCAACTTATGTGTGAGGTGCTGACGACCAGAGTGTCTCCCTCCCAGTGCCCTACGGAATTACCTAGCAGACTCGGCTCCGGATCGCTTTGCACGTCACCAGGATTCATATAGACAGTGCGAACCGTATCGAACTCCTCTTGGCGGATGACGATCACATCGCCCTGATCTGTAAGTTCCATCGGATATGGCGGATCCATAATCGAAGGCATACCTTTCGGTTCGCATCTGATGGCTGGGTTGTCCGCCACGGGATCCCAGGCCGCCTGGCCAGCAATCGCTGCCTCTGTGAGAGGGTAGCCTTGTTCCCAAAATCGATCCTGATTCGGATCACCGGCTATGGTGCTCCAAACTCGAAATAGGCCTAGATCTGCCGCATCAGCGGATTCGCGGGCATCAATGTCGGCAACTGTATGTCTCTGGTCTGATCCCTCGGAAAAGTACTTCTCACCGGATCCTCGCAACACGAGTTCCTGACCGTCCGGTAAGAGCACATGGTTACCCGACATTCGATTACCAGCCTGCCGCGGGGGCCAGCCTGCCACGGTGACAACATCTCCTATCCGCAGCAAGTCAGGCGTCACTCCGAGCTGGCGCAGTGTACTGACGGAATTACTCTCGACTGACCAGACCCGTTCTTCACCATCGGCTTTTCCCGTTTTCAGCGTAAACCCAATGTGCGGATTCCGCCATTTCACATCGATGATCACGCCGCGCACTTCGATGATGGTTGTAACATCGAAGTAGGTGTTCGCCGCATGATGACCCAACGCCACATAGGCAGGCAGAAGCCCAGCAAGACATGCCGCTGTATGCTTTAACATCGATCGCTTTGTTTTCATTCGCTTTCCCCTAGGCATAACTGCTAATTTTGTATTCTTAAGTATAGGACGTATAAAGCACATGTTCCATTGATTGAATGACCGCTTATTGCCCATAGCAGATGTTCATCTACGGTAACCCCGGTTCGTTAGTTTCGGTCGCAATCTGTTCCAAAAATAGGCCTTCCAGGCGCTCTACCTGGGCCAGAAAGCCCTCGGGGTCGACAAACGTCTCTGGGCTATAGGGGTCGCCGGGCTGATATTTCTCATGCAACTGATAATGACCACTGTGAGCACCCACCCAAACGTCTACTTGCATAGCTTTTTGCAGACGAAACGTCTCCGCAAAGTCCTCAGCTACACCAGGGTAAGTAGGATTCACAACCAACTTCTTGCCTTGGTTAATAGTACCCATATTGGCGATCACAACGTTGTAATCGTGACCCGCTTCATGCACCCGCATGCTGTAGCTGGAACTCCCTTCCGTATGGCCACCATGCTCGTGTACAGTTAGCCGGATATCGCCAAGTTCGATAACCTCCCCAGCCTCGATTCGATGGTCGACGGTAACGGGCGCAAAAGACTGTTTGCCACCAAAATGTGGGTCGCTGAAACCGCCATCTTCCAACACACGATCGTCATCTTTGGTGGCCCACATCTGCGCTCCCGTAAGCGCCTTGATCTCCGCCAAGGCTGCCGTGTGATCCCAGTGCGCCTGCATACTTAGCAGGATCTTCACATCTTCCAAGCGAAATCCCAACGACTCAATATTAGCGCGGATTAGGGGCATCGAATCTTCTAAACCAGTGTTAATTAGGATATGGCCGTCATCAGAGATAATCAGAAACACGCTCAGGCCGTGAGTCCCAACCGAGTAAAGACTACCGATAATCTGGTGGCCAGGAAAAGGTTGGGACCAATCGTCCTGTGCAGTAGCTTTACTGGCGCAGGCCAGCAGCAGAATGCCCAGCCATGCGCGAACAATGATGGCCGGCATGGGGCAGCTAGTCGAGGCTTGATTTTTCATACGTCTCTCCACTTTGGCTTTAATCCAAGTCTAGATGCAAGTACAGATAGTAAAAAGTATATATTCCATTGATCGAACAACTGCTAAATGCCCATACTGGTCATTCAACAAACTTTGCGTCGCTAAACCTCCTAGTATGGATCAACACATGCATATGCCATCAGCAATCTTCTACAGGTTTAATAGACGCCCCAATATTTTCCAAGAAGTTTTCTATAGAAATGGTCAAGACGGATTCTACTTATATAACGCCGTCATGAATCTCTTTCTATACTTAATGACTGTTAATTCTTATCTATTTACTTAACGCACGCGCTTAAATGGCCACGCGCCTGAAACATGGACTTCTTCGACTCCGGTTACAACTCCCTCGCCGTTGGCCTTAAACACGAAACCCACTCCACAACTACAATCAAACGCGTTTTCAGACTGAGGGATAAGCCGCGATTTTGCAGATTCTATATTCCCTCCGATATTGTCACCATAAGGTGGGGTTCTTATCAAGGATATCTCTCCATCTTCGAGCACGATTTCAGCCGTAATCACATTCCCTAGCCAGATACCTTCATACGTACCTACATACGTTGCGAGAATTTCTTCAGAGACATCTACCGCCTTCTCTTCAGCTTGCTTTATCTCACCCTTCCAGTGACTGAGTCCTATTGAGGATTCATTGCATACGTTTTCGAGCAACGCAGTATCTGCTCTATATTCCATTTCAACCAATGCTTGAACCGGCTCAGTAAACGTACCCGGATCATCGTAAGTAATCTCCAGTTTAATGTGCCCAAAATCTAGGCGTTGATAGCGCTCAGTAATCCGCAGACGATCGGTATGTTGTAAACCTAAACCATTCAGCCAGGTTTTATCGTTGTAACCATTGCTCTCTACAACAAGAGTGTCGCCTTCCCAGTGTGCGGCCGAATAACCTATCCAGGTGGGAAAAGGATCTGTTTCGAGTTCACGGCCATCCAGAAAAACCTGCCGATATGTCATGTCAGAGCTAAGTATTGCGAGAAAAGTTGGCCGCTGCACAAATCGCCGCATACCGGCAGCCAATGCGCTTGCTGGGTATGAGGCTGGCCCGTTTGGCAGACAGTTAAATCGGGGTTCCTTTCCGAAGAAATTGCTCTTATGTTCTGCCATCAGTTGTCGCGCCCATTCCTGGGTCTTGTCAGGGTCAAAAAGACTTCCGTGTGCATCCACAGGCACCCACATTCCAGACAAGTCAGGATACCCCTCTGCATTCTTTGGTGCCGGAGCAGTTAGATCGGGTTGATTATCGGCGGTCCGGGGAATATCCTGTGTTAGGAAATCTAGCCATTGCGCACTTAGCGGAAAGCCTGCCAAGAGTAAGATGATTAATGTCGCGAGTCGTTGTGACATAAGCCCCTCTATATCGGAATTCTGTATCTAGTGTATTATTTATCAATATGAGCGTAGCATATATCATAGCAATTAATCTGGTGCCTTTTGCCACCCAAATGGAGTCAAAAATGCGTACTCTTTTTTTAGTATTTGTTGTTCTTTTATCGCCTATGGCCGCGGTATCACACCACTCTTTTTCCGCTGAATTTGACGTAGGTCGGCCAGTAGAGCTTACAGGTACTGTGACATTACTGGAGTGGACCAATCCACACGCTTGGGTGTTCATCGAAACAGAGGATGATCAAGGCAATCTTCAGAGTTGGGCAATAGAACTTATCGGAATAAATGCCTTGATGCGCGGTGGCATGACACCGAAAAATCTCAAACCTGATGACCTTCTTATTATTACCGGTTATGGCTCACGCGACGGTACCAATACCGCAAACGCATCGTCCGTCACAAATAAATTGACCGGCGAATTACTTTGGGCAAGCGCTCAGAGCGGGAAGTAATAAAGCTAACTTTGACCGCCAATTGCCCAAAATGATTATTGGTAATTAGAATAAAACAACCTAGGCTACTACGCCTGGACCTTGGCAGCGATTATTTGCAAAGCCCAGCAAGTATAAAGCATATGTTGAATTGAACGATTGACCACTTTTTTTCCAAAGTGGCCGATCACTTAAACTCTAAAAATTAGGCCTCTTTGACAGCTTCCTTATACCAATCAATTATCTGATCGCCAGTCCAAAATAAGACGTCAGGCTTATCTATCAATTCTTCATAAATCTTGCGGAAATATTTGATTCTGTGAGGTACCCCTGAAAGATAAGGGTGAGAGCACACAGACAAGACTCGGGGCTGCTCTTTTCCTTCTTCATAGAAGCATTCAAACTGATCCATAACGCGATCATAAATTTCAGAGGAAGGCTGTTGCTGAATGGCATTCATAACCACATCGTTGGTTTCTACTGAATACGGAATGGAATAAAGTGTGCCGTTCTTAGTCTTAATGGGACAAGGTTGATCATCAATTACCCAATCCGTTGTGTAGTCCATACCAGCTTCGGTCAGGTAATCGGGTGTGTCATCTGTTTCGGTAAGGCCGGGGCCCATCCATCCCCGAAGCTGCTTACCCGTGCGTTCTTTAATAATCTTTGCCGTATCAAAAATGGCTTGGCGCTCATTTTCCATTAGGTGCATTGGCTTTTGAATAATATTGTGCCCCATAAACTCCCAATCTGACTCAATGGCGGCATCAATGATTTGCGGGTAGTGTTCACATACAGATCCATTAATACAAAGCGTAGCTTTGATATTAAATTCATCGAGAATGCGCTTCATCCGCCAAAACCCAACCCTAGCACCGTATTCTGACCAGCACCAATTTGGAACATCTGGTTGCCAACGTTGCCCGCCAGGTGCAGATAAAACCTGCCGAGGGAGAGGCCCTGTCGGATCCCAAACTTCAACCGTTACGACGGTCCAGACGGCAACACGCGCGTCACCCGGTAGCTTCAGTTTTTTACGATGTTCAATAGGATTATAAGTAATACGGTCTTTTAGGTTCGTCGTCATTGCGGAGGACTCCATTTTTTTTAGTGATGTCTTGCGAAACAGGTTACGTTTGTATTATCCAAAAGTATAGGGGATTACTATCTACGCGTTGTTCGCGCCGTCCAGCATTGACTCAAACTTTGAGGAGTTGGACACCTTTCTAACCGCACCTGCCCGCTCATCTATCGAGGGCCTACTCCGTGACCCCCGCTTCAACCAGGCTCGCAACAAACCACGCTTTCTAGCGATTGTGGAGTAGTACCTGCGCTAGTTCGCAGCGGTATCGGATGCGCCTACAACGCTGGCGCGTACGGAGGTGAAAATCGTCGTTGGGTCACCTGCTCGAACGCGTAGGCCAGGCTAATCAGCACCGGCTCGCTGCACGCCGGGCCTGTGAACGTAACGCCAAATGGCATAGGCGCAGCGTCGAAACCTGCCGGGAAAGGCGGGTCAGGTTCGTTTGGCACTAACCCGAAGGGCACAATGACACTCGGGTAGCCAGGTCGCGCGGCAATATTTGCACCACGATTGGCTGGGAACAACAACGCGTCAAGGTTGTGTTCAGAAATAGCCGCATCGATGCCATATGCGCCACTGAGTTCGATATCTTTTGCGCGATCCGCTTCGTAGCGTTCGCGGTCGGCCTCAATATCCATTTCGTCTGATATATCGAGCCGCGTTTGCCCGTAGGGAATGGCCCCACTCGCCGCATGAGCTACGTTCCATTCGCGTAACTCATGCAGCGAGCCTATCGGCGCGCTAGTACCGAGTGTCGCGAGCCACGCGTTAAAATCACGTTTCATGCCGTACTTAAAAACAACGGAGCAGTCGTCGTCTAACCCCTTCGCTGCATTTGCGCCGCCACAGACACCGAAGCTTAGGAGATTCCGCGCTGGGTTTGGGTCGAGGATCGTCGGCAGATCGACCGGATCCACGATAACTGCCCCCTGAGCCTCAAGAACTGCGATTGCGTCCATCATTACCTGCGTCACCTCCGGCGTCAGCAGTCCAGACTGGCGAGCCGTGCCCGGCACTGGAACGGGCTCGAAAAAACCAGCACGCGGTATGCCAATACGCGCGCCATTCAGACCATCCGCCCTGAGGAACACCGTATAGTCGCCCCCAAGAGGCCGCTCGCAAATTCCCGTCGCTGCGTCATTAGGGTCTGCAGCATCGCTCTCGAGCACACCAAGTAAGATGGCTGCATCGGCCACGGTACGCGCCATCGGTCCGGCCGTATCCTGATCTGCAGTTATCGGAATGATGCCGTAGCGGCTCACACGGCCAACCGTCGGTTTGATTCCGGCGAGCATAGTTTGATTTGATGGCCAGAGTATCGAACCCGAAGTCTCTGTTCCAACATTCGCGGCCCACAAATTCGCGGTGGTACCAATCCCTGAGCTGGACCCACCGGTTTCCATAACTGGCCAGACTTCGGTAGTCGCGACTCTCGGGTCGCGTCGCGGTTCGTAAGGGTTGAATGCATAGCCACTGATCGGGCTGAAGTTATCTGGCGCTTCAAAAGGATCGCCAGCCACCCAGTTAGCAAGTTCATTCAGGACAGTCTTCGCAATGATGATCGCGCCGGCCTCGCGGAGATTCTTAGTCAAAGTCGCTTCATAGGGCGGCACGAAACCATCAAACGCGAGTGCGCCGCCCGTCGTCGGCATGCCGGTCGTGTGGATGTTGTCCTTAAGGGCAACCGGAATACCGTGCAGTGGCCCGCGTAGCTGTCCGGCCGCGCGCTCCTGGTCAAGGCGCTCAGCCTCTGCTAGCGCATAGGGATTAACGGCAATCGTCGCATTAAACCGGTTTTCGTAGGTTGCGATGCGTACTAGATACCGCATCGTTAGCTCGCGAGACGTTAGTTCTCCTTCAACCATGGCACGTTGCATATCGGGGATCGTAGCTTCTATGATATCGAAACTAGCGGTTTCCACACTAACAATAACCTCGACTTCCCCACTCTCGCAGCCAGACAGTGACACGAGGAGTGCTAGCCCAAGTAGTCTATAATTTGAATGTCTCAACATCGCTTTGCCCCAAAGATTTAGTCGCTTGATAGTATCGCGGAAGTTTAGAAAATATAAAACATACATTCCATTGATCAAATAACTCAGGGCGTGGAGCAGTCACTCGCACAAACTCAAATGGAGGCAAAACTTCGCTTGTTCAGAACAGCCGATAGGCTCCCGAGTAAATTGCCAAACGGCTCATAAGCTTTAAAGTACCGCTAGAAAAAGTGATCTAATCATCACTCTGTCTGTACGACTTGCGAATAAATTTAAGAATTTCCCCCGCCTTGAGATCTTTAATTTATCGGTGGACCTTGGGTCGTTTCCCTATGCACTGGCATGGGTTGCCTATCGTGATGACGATCCCCCACATACCTAGCTTTGAGATTTAATGAGTGAAAGTGCAGGAGGATCTATGGATTAGTCGATAGAGTTAGGCTCGTCACCAATTCCCTCTCATCCATCTGAAGG
Organism: Arenicellaceae bacterium; assembly: GCA_029246505.1. GTDB lineage: Bacteria > Pseudomonadota > Gammaproteobacteria > Arenicellales > Arenicellaceae > UBA10349. The sequence goes on along the minus strand of JAQWNC010000030.1, from coordinate 72,426 downwards.
CCGTATGATAGTTAATATTTGCAACCGAGGCGAAATGAACAGGCTGAAAGTAGCTACTGTTAATATCAAGCGTAATTCGTGACAGAACTTCATATCAATTAACTCAGCAAGTTTTTGAATTTCTTCACCGCGGCAACAACACGATCAATATGATCTTCCGTGTTATACACATGCGGCGACATTCTTAATCCGCCTGTTGGTGCCGTTATGATACCCGAATCATCGTAAACCTTGCCTGTCAATTCCCGCGCACTCTCACGCGGTACGCTGATGATGACAACACTGCTCGTGAACAACGGATTTGAAGTCGAGACAAACGTTACGCCCAGATCCTGTAGACTTTCACGAAGCCGGTCTGCGAGCATCATTGAACGTGCTTCGATTCCTGCTGGTGTCAATGCTTCGTGAAGTGCAGCTGCATCACCGAGCGCTGCAACAGCTGCATCGTCGCGTTGGCCTAGCGCGTCAAACTTACGTGCACCTGCTGGCGCGTCGTCTACCATTTGGCCCCAAGGGATACTAACAATATTTGGCCAAATATTATCAATGTGCTGTTTCCGAACATAGAGAATGCCAACTTCTCGCGGCCCCATAAACCATTTGTGTGCGCTGCCACTGAAAGAATCTACCTCGATCGCACCAAGATCAATGTCGACCGCCCCCCAAGTTTGCGCACCATCGATGTGGATAAATACATCGGCTTTGCGTTTTCTTAACGCTGCACAAATTTCAGCAGCGGGTGTACGAAACCCAGTGATATTTGAGATATGGGTAAAGGACACCGCGGTCGTTTTATCTGAGACAGCAGCAATGAAATGATCTACAACCTCATCGATACTGTTGGTGTCCCTCGGAACCGAAAAGCGACGCACTGTTGCACCCACTCGTTTGGCTTGTACATCCCAGGCCACACCGTTAGAGGGGTGATTTTGATCCCAGAGCACCACTTCATCACCAGCCTGAAGAGGGATCCCCTGTACAATCACGTTGTTGGCCTCCGATGTGTTGCGCACAATCGCAATTTCATCAGAAGAGCTACCGAGCATGGCTGCAACTCGACTACGAGCCTCTTCCTTGAAGCCAACGATTGTCGTTCGGTTATCCGCGCTCAAGGACAAATCCAGGGCTTGCGCATAACGTGCGTGTGCTGCGGTCACGTTCGAGGGCATCGGACAAAGGTTGGCCGCGTTCATCGGCACATTTTCATCTGTAAAACCGAACGCGAGGGAGTCAGTAGCTGTGCCCAGCGATGCTGTACTATAGGTAGTCAGGCTACTGGCGATAGATGCGCCGCCTACCACTTTCAGGAAATCTCGTCTTTCGACCGTCATGGTGCTCCCCCCACAGTGTTACATCTCTATATTCTACGACTAAATGAGCGACTTTAAGTGAAAAATTTTCAGTATATGAAGTCTATAGCGGTCATTCGCAATATAGCGAAGTTTTTGAATCCGTCACGGAAAGTATCATCATATTTGTCTCTAATTTCCTAACAAAAAAGCCTCTATTAAGCGGCTCCTTAAAAGTCTTTGCCTCCACTGAAACTATAGTATGGTCCCAAAGGCCACTCCCATATAACTGTTATATAACTTTACTGAAACCTATAGACGCTATCAGAAACGTCGATGCCTACTCAGTAAGGAGGACCGACCGCGACGCGCTTCCCGGTCACCGTATGGCTCTCCGCCATGTCGATGACGGCAACCGCGAAATCTTCTTTGGAAAGCAAGCTCGAGCCATTTCGGTCGAACAGCGTCTCTTGGTCCCCGAGCCGATAGCGGCCCATTAACTCACCCGCCTCCATAATAGACCCGTACGCCGCCGACATCACGGTCCAGTCGAAACTCGTGGAGTGCCGATAGGCCTCGAGTGCCAGCCAGTGACCCTGGAAAAGGCCATGCACGAAGGAGCCAGGCTCGAGGTCAAGGGTCTCGAACACGCGCACACCATTCGTGTTAAGTGTTGTGCCACTACCGACCTGTATGACATACGGAGTCGCATCGCCTAGTCGGGAGGCTGCGGCTATATAGGCATTCGCACCTCGATAAGCAATCGCTTCCTCTGGCGTGTTGCCCGGCCCAACACCGCCGACAGCAATGATCACGGTATCCGCGCCTTCAACTGTCGAGGCAATTGAGTCCGAGTTTGTGACATCTCCCTGTGCAGTAGAGAAATTCATATTCTCAATCTGCATGCTCTCGGGGTTGCGAGAAACACCGACGACGGTGTGACCGCGATCCAGCGCTTCCTCAACAATCAAGCTACCGACGCTGCCGGTCGCGCCATATACGACGATGTTGTCCGCAAAGGCGCTCGGGGTTAGAGGCCCGAGCAAGGTCAGCATGGCGAGAGTAGTTATGACAAAGTTCGATTCGCTACGTTTCATAGTTGTTCCTTCTTGATGGGCGAAACGGCCAACAATAACCGTCCCTGATTAAAGGCAAACGCGCATATGGTAAAGTTGCACGTAAGAAATTTGAAAAAGATACATTACCATAATTCGGGCTAACCAGATTTCAATATTTTAAGATTTTTCAAGAACCGACTAGTGAAAATTATACTAGCACTCTGCCACACCTACCTGTGACAGTAGTGCTTGCCCGACTAACCTACTAAGGATTGATGAACGTTTCCAAAATTTTATACGATCTTGAGCAGCAACTTGATGGCTAAGCGACCTGGTTAATCATGCCCTTGGGAGACGATCGTATGCTGCAACGCGCACCGATTTGTTAAAAGGCGAGAGATGGTTCTGTAGTGAGAAAAAAACTATTCTTTTTTCTCCCACAGTTTCCACTTGCCGGTTATAGCCCACCTTGAGCCAAGAATAAATACCCTAAATACAAATGATAATCATTTGTATTTAAATAAAGTAAGGGTTATTATGGATATTAAAAATCCGATAGGACCTAAAACAAGGTTGACTTTATGAAACGTAAATTTCTTTGTGCCAATCACATAAATCAGCTTACTCACTTTCCCCAGCAAGCCATTCATTGTTATACAAATGTAAGTGAACTCGGCTGGAAACTTTATCAGAATGGCCGCTGGGATGAAGCCAAAAAACTTTTTGGAACAGCCCACGAAACGGCAGAAATTCTTCTCAGTACCAGAGCTATCGAGTTAAGTTTGGCTATTGATAGTTTTTTGAACAGCCTGGCGGGTTTAACGCAGGTGTTAGTCAAGCTCGACCAGATACACTTATGCAAAGAGGTATATTTGAGTGCGATTGATCGTTTAAATCAGGTTGAGGGAGCTGATGATAAGAGTAAAGCGCAGCTCCATGAGGAGATGAAGCGTTTAAGTGCTGAGCTTAATTATTTGTATTCAGGCGCAGTTAATGTACGTAGCCTGTATACAACTCTACATTAGTTTTATTTGTTCGGCTTGGAAGCTAATAATCCAATATCATTGTCAGTAAAGAGCCTCTTATAATAATTGCTAGATAAATTGATGGTCTTTTTTGGTTATTGATTGATCGTCTTGGCCTTGCTTGGATTCGCATTCTCAATTATATGATGGAGCTTAATTCGAGGGACCTGTTGGAAGCGAAATAGGTTCCCTAAAAATTCATACCCCCCCCTGAGCTCCACTGTATCGACGCTATTATTGATCTAAGTTCCAGCTGCCTGAAATCGGCGTTTCAGAAAAGAATACTAGGATTTTAGACTGACCATGCGAATGGCTGCTTATTACTCAATAACTATCATTCATAATATCAGGAGTTAAACCAGCTCTAGGTAGATCCTAGTCTGTTTAGCCCTAACTTATTACCTGAATCAGAATATTAACCGTAACTGTATCGATTCTTTGCTGTGTTTCAAACAAATAGCATGTGCTTTATAATTCCTATACGTCCTAAATATGAGAGCCGGCTGATTTGAATTTTTTAGCAACGCTGGAATCAACCGCCTTTTCGGAGTGGGTTCTGACTTCCATGCTTGGTTTTCCGACCCTGATCGCGCTTCATTCGGTTGGAATGGCGATTGCCGCCGGATTATCTATTTTTGTCTCGCTCTACCTGAACGGACTCCTGTCAAGACTGGCCCAAGAACATCTTCCAAGACTTCTACGCCTAGCGATGCTGGGATTCTTTTTAAATCTAGTTACAGGGCTCGCTCTCTTCGTGTCAAGGGGAGCGGACTACATCACCAACGTTACCTTCCTTATAAAGATGTCGCTAGTATTAATTAGCGCCATAAGCCTTGGCTGGCTTAGGCATCATCTCATGGAACTTCTGACTAGCTCTGTCAATCTATACGAGGACAGTCTTTCCCGTCGAGTATCACTGATTAGCATTGCGACATGGGTTGGGGCCATTATAGCTGGACGGCTGATTGCCTACGTGGGGACGCTATATTGATGTACCTCGATAAGTTTGCCTGGCTTACTGACACGGCACTAGCGGAATGGGTTGCGTCTTCGGCAGTAGTGTGGCCGATGCTCGAATGCATTCATTTTGTAAGCCTGTGCTTCTTCATGGGTGGCCTATTCGTGATAGACCTCAGGCTGATAGGTTTTTATCGAAACGTCCACAGTGCAATGATAAAGCAGGTTTTGTATATTGTGCTCGCTGCATTTTCCGTGAATTTCTTCACAGGAATATTATTTTTTGCCGGAAACACATATAAATACATTGATAATCCGGCCTTTGAATTAAAACTTTTGCTAATAATTACTGCAGGCCTAAATGCTCTGTTCTACAAACTCAGATTGTCCCACTTACTGGATACCACCCAAGTCACGGGCCTATCTGTATTCGTCGGGTATTTTTCTCTGTTACTCTGGGCTGGCGTGATTGTTTGCGGCCGGATGATTACGTTCTTTGCACGCTAGACACCGCGAAAAATATAAAGTATCCCTTTTGAAATTCCAATAACTGCTTATTGCCCAGATTTATTAAAAAGCGAGAGATAGTTTTGTAGTGAGGAAAAGGCTAATACCGACCAAGGTTTAAAACGAGATGTTTTTAAGCTCATATCAACTCCATCTAATAATTATTCTCAACTTTCTAAGAATAAGCTGAATTCTAGAACTTCCCTGTATCTATCTAAACTAGAATTTGGTGCCGAAGGCCGGACTCGAATTAATAACTTAAGCTATTGATTATTATATATTTTATTATTTTGTAACTTGATTACACCCGAAAATATACCAACAAATTAATCTGTGACCCTGCCTGTTTTGGTAGTTTTATTGGAAATTATTAGAGCAATTCGCGCTCGGCGCTGGTGATGACACTTTTGGCCATGTTTCCATAGCAAACTGCTTTTAGGCAGGGGTACCCCAAGGGGTAAAGGAGTTAGCTCTAAATGAGTGCCACTAAAAGTACCTTAGAACAGGATGGGGGCCAATTTAGGCGGGGGGGGGGTGGAGCAAAACTGCTTGTTATTCGAATAAGGGTGGTTACACCCTTCTCATACTCACTTCGTTTTAAAAGGAACGCTCCAAACTTAAAACCTTGGTGATGCGAAAGCAAAACCATTATGTTAACCGAGCAAATCAGCTCAATTGATGGACGGGATACTCTCTTAGCCTAGAGTCCGATCTGTCTAAAAGTATCTGACGACGTATATTGACACCCGTAACGTATCTTTTACACCCTATCCCATTCTGATATCTTTCTGCCATGCTCCGAACAAAGTTGTAATATTTTACAAATCTTAGCAACATCCATTTCAGGATAAGGCAAACCAGTTGGCAGACAGATTACTTTTTCAGAAACAAGATCCGTATTGGGCAAGTCCCTGTAGAATGGTTTATGAAGTTTCATTTTATGGCACCCAGGATAAAAATAACGTTTTGCCATAATATTTTCACCCCTAAGCACTTTTAATAATAAATTACGATCAATACCAAACTTATCTTTATCTACCAAGAAGGAAAAGTAGTGATAGTTACTTGTCGTACCTTGATTAATATCGATTACGTGGAGCCCCTCAATTGGAGAGAGATATTCTATATATAACTCTCTTGTTCTCCTCAACTTCTCGATTCTTTCCTCCATAAAATCCAGCGAAGCTAATCCCATCGCAGCTGATACCTCATTTAACTTAGCATTTATCCCCAATGTCTTAATATCATCGTAATCTTGAAATCCATAATTTCGCATATATCGTAGCTCCCTCATAACATCCTCATCATCTGTCAAAATCATTCCACCTTCAAACGTAGAAAAGATTTTTGTCGCATGAAAACTCAATACCTCTATTGCTGGTTTATGTTTACTTTCCTTCTTACATGCAAAAGAATGCGCTGCATCAATAATTACGGGCCGTCCCTGAGCCAATGTTACAAGCTCATCAATAGGACTAAGATTTCCAAAAATATCTACACCTAGTATCGCCGACACCTCTGGGTTCAGTAACCGTTCGACGTCTTTTGACGATAACATCAAATTTTTAGGGTCGATATCGCAGAAAACTGGTTTAAGGCCTTGCCAAAGAACAGCATGGACTGTAGCCGGGGATGTAAATGAGGGCAGAATAACCTCATTTTTTAGGTCACTTACTTTTAACACCAATAATAAACCAACTGTGGCATTACATACCGCTATCCCATATTTATATCCATGGATAACCGCAACTTCGTCTTCCAGCTTCTGAACTAAAGGGCCATTATTCGTGAAATAATTATCTTCAAAGACAGTCTCGAGTTTCTGCATGAAAGCCAATTTCAACTCTGGCTCAACTAACGAGATACCAACATGGAGAGGAACTGTAAAAGCAGGCTTGTTAGTGAATATTCCAAGACATGGAGAGGTACTTTTAATCATATATTTCGATCATTTTAACTGGGTGGCCACTATAGCAAATGTTAACCAAGGTAAGCTTCCCTTGAGCATAGATTATCTGACCACCACATACTTCCCTGAATCTACTGCTCAATAAATCTGTCGTTTTCTCATACTGTCAAACATAAACTACTAATAATTCGCATTGACATCTACTTCAGCTTTAACACTTGACCCCAGCGGCATCCAAAGCCGCTGATAAAGCAGTAATGTCCGGTTCAAAACAGCACTTTCGCTGCCAACGAATTAGACTTCCTGTATTAGTCTTTACTACAAAGTAGTCATGCCCGAGCGTCTCTGTAATACTCATTAGCGCTTGTGTATTTGACGCGTGGAAAAGACTTATTATTTTACTGCCAGGCTGACAAAAAAGAATGTTGCATATTTCACTATTATTGTGCGAAACAACAGTTTCAGCATTATGGAACAACCTAACTTGATCAGCAAAACTAAGTTCTTGGGGAACTATTATTTCAAAGCCTCTCTGAAGCAAGAGGGGAACAACAGACTCTTCTCCAACCACGGACTCATAGCCCATTTTTGACAAAAATATACGTCTAGGATTGTCACGAAAGTCTTTGCTTTCCGCAAGCACCCTGGCTTTAATCATCGAAAGTGTTTCAATGGCGAATTGCGGGTATTGAAAATAACCAGTGGACTGGAATTTTGGTATGATAGCTTCTTTGCAATAGATGACAGGATATTTTTGAGACGATAAAATATTTTCCCTGAGACCTAGATAGTGCAGGGCCTCCAGATATTGTGGATATTTTGTTGATACATAAACTGGAATATTCTGCAACTGGCTCATTCCAACCAAACCTAGCCGTGGAATAACTTCCATTAAAAAATGACCATATGCGCAATCGTTACTTTGTGTAGCAATAACAGCCTTATCAATAACTGGAATGCTATCTTTATTAGCCCTATGGTCAGTTAGGTCGACCCCCCGACAATAGTTTCGTAGTTTATGAAATAATTTAATATCACATCTATTCCACGCTTCAAAAGCTGCCTGACCATCTTGCGTAAAAATTCTACCTTTATCCGAGCACCATACTTCCATTAAATTATAGACACTCGCTTTTTCTAAAGCACGCACTTTAAAGTGCTTCTTGTTCCATATTCTTGGCCTACCGTAGATTGGCGGTACTCTCTTCGTTAGCGGCTTTAAAATATACCTGTGAGTTACCTCATTCTTCCGAAATGAATACTTTCGAAATGCAAATATTGGCAATAAGTTACCATCCAAATCGAATAATTCTTTTCTTGCACGTAGCTTGAGACCCGAAATTGTATTCTGCGAGAATACAATTCTTATTAGCAGTCTTATTCGTTTGCAGACATGTTGCGTTAATTCGACATTATATCTCAACCTATCTCTATAATTTTCTGACAATATGTCACGTAACAGATCAATAATGTTCTTTCTAACTTTATTCAATAACATACTCTATCACTGATATAACAATGTTCCTTTTCTGGGTCTACCAATTATCCTTTCATCACAAAGAGGACCGTCTTCTTACAAGTCCATCACGCAATACACGGTGAGAGTCCGGTATATCTTCTATCACTCTGGCACCGGCCTCAATAAAGACATCGCGTCCGATATCAATATGATCTACTATTACAGCACCGGCTCCAACCCATGTTCTATTGCCAATGGTAACTGTTCCTGTTATTACAGCTCCTGGACAAACATGAACAAAATCACCTAGTTTGCAATCGTGATCAACTGAGCTAAGTGTATTTATAATACACCCAGCCCCGATGGATGTACCTGAATTGACTACAGCTCCAGCCGTCACTACTGAACCTTCCCCAATGGTGGTTTCCGAAGAGATAATCGCCTTAGGATGGATCGACTTTACAAGCATGAGATCATGCTCCCCTGCGAGCAATCCCAAACGCTCTCTGGCTCTTGCTTCCCCAAGAGCAACTATGGCCCCCTGAACTTCGAAACGTACTATAATATTTGCTAGCTCGGAATTAGTTCCCACAACTTCACTAGGCGCTAAAAAAGAACTTGAAACGCTTCTATCGCTAACCAATCCGACTACGTTGTATTTACCCTCCAGGTTGACGACTTCAGCAACAACTCTTGCATGTCCACCTACCCCAAAAAGGACTATATTCATTTAGCATCTCCTGGTTTTACGCCGATTCTCCGGACATTCAGTTAAGAGCGGTGGAATGTCCCCATTTTTCTGGACACTCACCCCATAATCGCGTCGAATGGCCCCAATTTCTTGGACACTCACCCTACAGACGCCCATTAGTTTTCAAACGCCTCAGGGCTGATATTTCCCAGGTGATTATGACGTCTAGCTCGATTATAAAGTACCTCAATGTAATCGAAGATTTCTGCTGCTGTATCTCTGCTATTGGTCTACTACCAATTATGTTGAAAACATCTTTTTTCAAAGATTTGAGTACCCGTTTGCGGTGTCGGTCACTCCATAGATCATTGATATTTACCCACTCCCTGACGATATTCTCAAAAGCAGCTTCAGTCTGCTCGATCTTAGATAACTTTTGTAACTGCCGCTCACCCATTGGTCAAGTTCATCTTCCAATAAAAGACGCGCTTCACGTATTTTTTCTCTTGCTTTAACAGAGCTGACCTAGGGATAAATACCGTGCGATATCGTTTTTTGCTTTCCGTTATAGCGATAGTTATGCCGCCAGTACTTTGAGCCGTTGCTGTGGACGTGGAGGTATAATCCATGAGCATCAGAGACCTTGTAATCCTTATCCTTTGGCTGAAGTGCTTTTACTTTCGCATCAGTAAGCATAATTGCGGGTATATTTATATTGGCTTTGAAAATATACCCGCAAACTGATGGTATAACAATGACAGCATGGTACTCACTGGCACACCTAAACTCAAAAATGAGTATATTCTATGCGGTTATTGGTACTTTATGGCATCCCTGTAAACTAGAATTTGGTGCCGAAGGCCGGACTTGAACCGGCACGACTCTCGTCACTACCCCCTCAAGATAGCGTGTCTACCAATTTCACCACTTCGGCAATTACTTAATCACTACACCTCTGCTATTTCTGTACCGCTGGAACTTCGATGTCCACTGCACCCGATGCCACCACACCCTCAATGGCTGGAACATCTTCTTGAAATGTTTCTTCGGCGCTCTACAATCTGGGTACGCCATCATCAATCGCTTCAACTGCATCAAATTCTACTGGTACTGCCGGCACGTCAGATTCTATAGCTGGTTCCAGAGGTTGTTCTATCGCAGTATCTTCTACCTGTAATAAGTCTGTGACCGAACTCTCTTCCACCGCTTGCGTATAAACCATGGCCAATCCTAAGCTACTGAGGAAAAAAACCGCTGCCAGCGTCGACGTCGCCCGACTAAAAAAGTTAGCTGAGCCTCGACTTCCAAATACTGATTGCGATCCGCCACCGCCAAACGCCGCGCCCATATCAGAACCTTTACCTTGTTGTAAAAGCACCAACACAATAAGGCTTATAGCCGCGAAAACATCGATCACTAATAATATGTTTGCTGTCATGTTAATTCTCTTTGGTAACCTATGTAACCTTAACTAAATCCAGACTTTAAACGTCTAAACCTTCTATGACGCTGCCTGACAAATTGCCGAAAAACTGTCTGCCTTTAGTGACGAACCGCCAATCAACCCACCATCAATATCTTTCTGGGCAAATAATTCACCCGCATTACTTTCGTTGACACTGCCGCCATACAAAATCTTAAGCTCTTCAGCAATGTCACTATTTAACTCAGCTATCTCATCTCGTATAAACGCGTGAACGGCCTGCGCCTGTTCAGCACTTGCTGTACGCCCGGTACCAATAGCCCAGACTGGCTCATACGCCACAATGGCTCCATTCAAACCATCTGCACCACCAATACTGTCTAGCACATCCACTACTGCTTGCAGTTGCCGATCAATACACTGTTCTGTATCGCCACTTTCTCTTTGCTGTAAGGTTTCCCCTACGCATAATATTGGCTCTATTCCTGCCTGTTTGGCCGCCAAAAACTTGGCCGCCACATCAGCATTACTCTCACCAAAAATACTACGACGCTCCGAATGACCAACCAAGGTAAACTTGCAACCAAGATCCAATAGCATTCTCGTCGAAACCTCACCGGTATAAGCTCCTTCGGGGTATTCGCTGACACTCTGCGCACCCACAAAACAATGCGTGTTTTTTACCTGTTCAGAAACAGCAGCCAGACTTGTATATGGAGGTATAAACAGCACATCCATATTCAGGTTTTGTGTTGCGGCCACAACATTGGGTACCAATTCCGCAACTAAAGCTGGATAACCGTGCATCTTCCAATTCCCGGCTACCAGTTTGCGTCTTACTTGCTGCATTATTTCATTCGAACCTTACGAGGTGCCAAACTAACCAAAAATCATCGCTTAGCACAAAATCGAGGCCGGATGTTAACCACCCACACTGTATAAAGCAACCGAAATGGAGCGGTAAACCTCGACTAATAATAGCTAGACAGGTAGCTATTTATTATTCAGCGAAGGCTTATGAATACTCAATGAGTTGCTGTTCTACGCAGCTTGCAATCCTACGGCACCAATGATCGACCTGTTGCTCATCTTTACCCTCGACCATTACTCGAATTAGAGGTTCGGTACCAGATGGTCGTAGTAACACTCTACCTTCTTTACCGAGGCCCTGTTCAGCCTCTCGTACGATGTTCTGTATAACATCTACACCACAAATAATCGCAGCGTCAGTGCCACCAGCAGCCGATATATCTACGTTGATCATCAACATCGGAAATTTTGTTACACCGTCAAGCAATTGGCTTAGTGTTTTACCTGATTCCTTAAGTTCGCGAACTATCTGTAAGGAAGACACTATGCCATCACCAGTAGTAGTTTTATCAAGATCAATTAAATGACCAGACGACTCACCGCCTAATTTCCAATTTTTCTTCTGAAGCAGTTGCATCACATATCGGTCGCCTACCGAGGCCCGCTCAAATTTAATACCTATTGCCTCCACCGCACGTTGTATCCCCAAATTGGACATCAACGTACCCACCACGCCTGGTACTTCCTCACCTTGACGTAGTCGCGCTTTCGCCATCAAGTAAAGCATCGCATCGCCATCAACAACATCACCATCTGCATCGACGATCAGTACCCGATCTGCATCCCCATCCAAAGAGATTCCAATATCCGCGCCAAAGGCCTTGACGTGTTTTTGAATCGCTTCCATATGGGTAGAGCCAACCCCGTCATTGATATTCAAACCATCCGGATCGATACCTATACAATCAACATCTGCGCCTAGTTCTTTATAAACGGCAGGTCCGACGTGATAAGCGGCACCATTGGCACAATCAAGTGCGATTTTAATACCTGCCAAAGAAAAATCGTCTGGCACCGTAGCTTTGCAATGTTCGATATAGCGGCCTGCAGCATCCGGATAACGAGATGCTTTACCAAGCTCTGCGGCATCAACGACCTTCATCGCTACTCCCATTAACGTCTCTATTTTGACCTCTAATTCGTCAGAAAGCTTGTAGCCAGCGCCTGAGAAGATCTTTATCCCATTATCATAGTGAGGATTGTGCGAAGCACTAATTACAATTCCAGCCAAAGCACGGGAAGATCGCGTGAGGTATGCAATACCTGGGGTTGGCAATGGGCCAATCAACATTACGTCCATGCCGGCAGCCGACAAGCCCGCCTCTAGCGATGATTCAAACATGTAACCTGAAATACGGGTATCTTTACCTATAACAACGGTACCGGCACCATGCTCGGCGCGTAAGGCTTCACCCAAGGCCCAACCTAACTGAACGATTGTTTTAGGTACTATCGGCTGTGTGCCTACACGTCCTCGAATTCCATCAGTACCAAAAAACTTTTGTCTAGCGTTATCTGGGCTCACTATATCCTCTCTATCTTGCTGTTAGTGTTGCCTGGTGAAGCTTAATCATATCAACTGTTTCTGGCACATCGTGGACCCGCACTATTCTAGCGCCTTGTTGAATAGCCCGATACGCCAAAACTATACTTCCACTGATCCGTTGCTCAAATGATCGACCGGTAGTTTTACTAATCATAGATTTACGAGACAGTCCCGCAAGCACGGGAAACCCGAGTTCGGTCAATTGTGGTAAATGTTCCAATAATTCAAAATTGTGTGCCACTGTTTTACCGAAGCCAAAGCCTGGATCTATCACAATGTTGTGTCGGGCTATACCTGCATCTAATGCAGCCTTGGCCCGATCTGATAAATAATCAACAACCTCACCTACTACATTAATATATTTCGGCTTTTTCTGCATGCTTCCAGGTTTACCTTGCATATGCATTATGCAAACTGGCATTTCCAACTCGGCTACTAATTCTAAAGCACCGTCGGCTAATAATCCGTTCACGTCGTTTATCATGGATGCACCTGCGTCTGTAGCAGCCTGCATAACCGAAGGCTTCATGGTATCTACCGACAAAGTAACCCCTTGTTTAGATAACTCAGTGATTACCGGCAACAATCTATCCAGTTCTTTTTGCTCTGCGACTGGATCAGCTCCGGGTCGAGTAGACTCAGCACCTATGTCGACAATATCCGCGCCCATTTCAAACAGTTTGATTCCCCGTTCAATGGCGGCACTTGAATCGAGATATAGACCACCATCTGAAAACGAATCGGGTGTTAGATTAAGTATCGCCATCACTAGCGGACGCACCGATTCAGCGATCAGTTTAGCGAGAGAATTCAATAGAGCTTAATAAGTATTAACCGGTCTTTAGTCTGGTTAATTTATGGATAATTACGTTAAAAGACCCCGCTTGAGTAGACTAGGTAAACTAGGCTTGATCGCTGGCAGGCTTATCCACTTGAGGCTTTATCTTTCTCTTTCTTGCTTTTTTAGGCTTTGGCGTCTTTGAACTACTGTCTTCTGGTGGCCGCGGGTTACCGCCACTCATAATATCTTCTATCTGAAGGGCATTTAGTGTTTCCCAATCCAACAGGTACTTGGCCATCACTTCTATTTTATCTTTGTTTTTCTTTATGACCTTTTCTGCCCGCACATATTCCTCGCTAATAATACGATTAATTTCCTCATCAACTTTTTCAGCCATAGAATCGCTGATATTTTTATTTGAGGTCATATCCCGACCTAGAAATACTTCACCATCGTCCTGACCGTATACACGAGGACCAAGAGAATCGCTCATACCCCATCTTACGACCATATTACGAGCCATATTAGTAGCCTGCTCAAAGTCATTGGAGGCACCGGTAGTCATCTGGTTCATGAACACTTCTTCGGCGATTCGGCCGCCCATAAGGACCGCGATTCTAGCCAATAAGTATTCACGGTTATGGCTATAACGATCTTCTTCCGGCAACTGCATAGTTACACCCAAAGCTCGACCACGTGGAATAATAGTGACCTTGTGAACCGGGTCAGTATGCTCCAATACTCTTGCAACCACCGTATGGCCAGATTCATGATAGGCCGTATTCCGTCGTTCTTCCTCCGGCATTACCACCGAGCGCCTCTCAGCACCCATTAGCACCTTATCTTTGGCTAATTCAAAATCTTCCATCTCGACCAATTTCTTACTAGCACGTGCAGCAAATAAAGCCGCCTCGTTGACAAGATTAGCCAAATCAGCACCCGAGAAACCCGGCGTTCCTCGACCGATCACACTGGCATCAACATCTTTGGACATCGGAACCTTGCGCATATGAATAAGCAAAATCTGCTCGCGGCCACGGATATCAGGTAGCGGTACATGTACTTGACGATCAAATCGTCCAGGCCGCAATAGCGCCGGATCAAGCACATCAGGCCTATTGGTTGCAGCGATAACAATTACACCTTCACCACCTTCAAACCCTTCCAATTCAACCAACAATTGGTTCAGAGTCTGTTCGCGCTCGTCGTTGCCTCCGCCCAAACCTGCTCCGCGTTGACGGCCGACAGCATCTATTTCATCAATAAAGATGATGCAAGGTGCATGCTTTTTTGCCTGCTCAAACATATCGCGCACACGTGAAGCGCCAACTCCCACAAACATTTCGACAAAGTCAGATCCGGAAATAGAGAAAAATGGTACTTTCGCTTCGCCGGCAATTGCCCTGGCAAGCAATGTTTTACCGGTACCTGGGCTGCCGGTCATTAATATTCCACGTGGAATTCTACCGCCAAGCTTTTGAAAACGACTTGGGTCACTCAAAAACTCAACCAACTCGCCTACTTCCTCTTTAGCTTCCTCAACACCCGCTACATCTTCAAACGTAGTTTTGTTTGTTTCTTCATTCAATATTCGGGCTTTGCTTTTCCCAAAGCTCATAGCGCCACCACGCCCGCCGCCTTGCATTTGACGCATAAGGTAAATCCAAACGCCTACAATCAATATTAACGGAGCCCAACTAATCAACATCTGCCAAAGTAGTCCCGGCCCATCTTCATTCTGCACATCAATGGTAACGTCATGCTCGAGTAACTCACTTACCAGATGATCATCTTCAGGGGCGACAGTGATAAAACTGGCACCGCTAATTTCATCGCCCGATATCTGATTCCCATTGATCGTGACACTCTCTATTTCACCAGCCCGCACCTTGGCTATAAATGCGGTGTAGTTCAACGCCAGCGATTGCACCGTCGGAGCCGAAAAAGTATTAGCCATAGCCACCAGCACCATAGCTATAAAAATCCAAATCAATACATTTGTCGTAAACTTATTCACTTCTCTATACCCACATTATTGTGCAACTGTGTAGTAACTCTTTAAGCCAAACACAAGCTTATCATCCAAAATATCTTACTGTGGGGCAACTAAGCCCTCGCAGCCACTTAAAATAGCCATTCAATATAAACTTTAACAAATTCAAATACTAATAATTATAGTCTAAGCAAGAAGCCATTGCCGAGACCTCTAAACAAAGCTTAATTAGTCTTTCTAAACGAATTCGGCCCAAAATACCCTTTTGCAACCAAATAACGCTCTCTACTTTTATCTCTGGATGCTTCTGGTTTTCTGATACTCACCGTTTGAAATAATCGTTTGCATTTTTTACGTAGCTCACCTGCAGAAACTCCCTCAAAACCCTTAACAACTAAATTCCCACCCGAGCGCAAATTACTATCTACAAATTGTAAAATAGAAAAGAATAAATCGGAAAAACCCGCTTCATCCTTATCTTTCACTCCACTTATATTGGGGGCCATATCCGAAATTACAATATCGGCTTTTTCTCCATTTAGGAGAGCAGCAAAAGATTTTTGAACTTTAACATCGTTAAAGTCGCCGTGCAGAAAACTCACCCCAGCAATATCTACCATTGACACAATATCGATAGCAATAATGTTACCTTTTTCACCAAGTTTACGAGCGGCATACTGAGACCACCCCCCTGGCGTTGCACCAAGGTCAACCACAGTTTGTCCCGGTTTGAGCAATCTATCTTGCTTGTCCAACTGTTCTAATTTAAATGCTGCTCTGGATCGGTAGCCCTGTTTATTAGCCTCACGCACCCACCCATCATTCAAATGTTGATTAATCCACGACTTTTTCTTTTTTGCCATTAAAACTTTTTCTCGCTATTGATCATTGAGTAAGTATTAGGAAGGCTAACTAATCAGAACCTCAATTTCTCCGTATCTCAGCCGCATATTACTGTAAAATTACCAACTAATTGACTAGCAAAAATGTGATACCTCGAACCCTAAAATGCAACTTACTGGAAAACAAAAGCGCACTCTTCGCGGTATGGCTCATGATAAAAAGCCCGTCGTTTCGATTGGTTCTCAGGGGCTTTCTGAAGCTGTTCTCAGCGAAATTGAAATCGCTTTGGAGCATCATGAGCTAATCAAAATAAAATTACCTGCCGGAGACAAACAAGAACGAACTGCTATGCTCGCTAAAGCTTGCGCCGAAACACTGTCCGAATCAGTACAACTAATTGGAAGGGTCGGTGTTCTTTATCGTAAAGCTGAAAAAAGTGAAATTGAATTAGTGTAAATTTATAGGCTTCTTAGCTCTACCCGTTTCTACGTTAATCCGTTTTTTCACCAAAAACTTCTAGTCACCTTGCCATTACAAACTAAATATTTAGCTAAGGTTTGCCTTCTTCGCTCTATGTAACCTCACGATAAACCCAGAACTGTCGCGCAGAAAAATTCCAAACAAAGGTGACCGCTGTAGCTATTACTTTACCAATCATTTCGTCCAGACCAAAAGTCTCTACACTCAGCTTTAATATCTGATCGTTAACCCCCAAACCAATTAGACTCACCAGCAATACCAGCGCCATTTCCCACTTCGCTCCCCGGCTAGTGGGTGCGTAGGCGAACTTTCGACCAGTAAAAAAATTAAATACAAACGCAAGTGAAAAAGAACATAGAGCAGCAACCCGATAATGAACCCCACCGATATAATAAAATAGCGCAAATAACGTCCAGTCAATAATTGCCGACAGACCGCCCACCATAAAGTAGCGGGTAAATCGCCGAATAAAGGCATTTAGCTTTGGTTTTCCTTGAATTTCAAACATAAAACTGCCGCTACAATAATCGCCTCAGTAAAAAATAATAGGTTAGATATTCCATGCCATTTCCAAAATGCCTGATACTCAACAGTTCCGCTACTTAACATCCTACCCGATAATTCTCTGAGTAATTCAATTTTAGGCGTTACTACATACTGACTAACTACAATCAACAATACAATCAAACCTAGTAAAGTACCCACGAGACCAGCAATAGGCCGCTGCATACATAAAACAGTAATGGCGAAATAAATTCCTGCGATATTTAACCGCTCGAACACTGTGCCCGCAATTAGCCCCGCCTGTGAACTTGTTTCGGCAGCGTCAAAAATCGCTGGAGCAAAAAGCGCGCCAACCGCCAAAAAAGCACCCAACCAGAGGCATAGTAAAAGACTACTAAAGCGGTGCACGTGAACTATTTGATATGTTTAACACTACAGAAACCTAATGAAAAATAACTCCAGCACTACACGCTGACGTGTTGGGTTCTGGCTACTGATAACGGACCGACAGCACTTCGTATACTTGATCACCCGCCGGCGCTTTAACCACCACTTCATCGCCTTCTTGTTTCGCGATCAGTGCCTTGCCCATTGGCGAGCTTAAAGATATCTGGCCTTTGGCCAAATCGGCCTCCAAGTTTCCTACCAACTGATAGGTCACTTCCTTTTCTTTTTGTTCGTCAAACAATTTAACGTAAGCACCAAAAACTACTTTGCCGTTGGCACTAAGTTTGGTCGGGTCAATCACCTCAGCAATAGACAACTGGCTGTTTAATTCAGCGATGCGGCCTTCAATGAATGCCTGCTGCTCTTTGGCAGCGTCATATTCCGCATTTTCAGATAAATCACCATGCGACCGGGCCTCTGCAATCGCTGCAATCACCTTAGGACGCCGCACGCTTTTTAAGTTTTTTAACTCAGCGTGTAATCTTTCAGCACCGGAAACAGTTATCAAAACTCTATCCATTAGACCAACTCCGCATGCAAGTCTTGCAATCGATTTATAGTGAATTGCCCCATGACCTTGTGAGCTTCACATGCCGCACTAGCACCGGCAACTGTAGTGTAATAAGTAACTTTATGCATAAGGGCCTCTCGCCGAATAGTATAAGAATCCTTAAGGCTTTGTTTACCTTCGGTAGTATTAACGATGAGGCTAACCCTACCGTTCTTGATTCGATCGACAATATGTGGACGACCTTCTTTCACTTTATTTATTACCTCTACCTTAACACCGCGCTCATCCAATGTTCTCGCAGTACCTTTAGTTGCAAATACACGAAACCCCGCATCTGCAAAATACTTCCCAATTGCAAGAATTGCAACTCGATCATGCTTGCGAACACTTAGAAAAATTTCCCCACCCGTTGGAATATTCATTCCAGCACCTTGCTGTGCCTTATCAAAAGCCTCTCCAAAAGTTTCACCTACCCCCATCACTTCGCCGGTACTTTTCATTTCCGGGCCTAAAACTGTATCAACTCCAGGAAACTTGATAAATGGAAATACAGCTTCTTTTACGGCGTAGTAATGTGGGACAATTTCATGTGTATACCCTTGATCTACCAGACTTTTCCCCGCCATAACACGGGCAGCTACGGTGGCAAGTGGTATCGATGTTGCCTTGGATACAAATGGCGCTGTTCTTGAGGCACGGGGATTAACTTCAAGCACATATATATCACTACCCTTTACTGCAAACTGAACATTCATAAGGCCAATAACATTCAAAGCATGCGCCATTTTTTTGGTTTGCTCGCGCAACTCATTTTGAATGCCTTTATCTAACGAAAACGGAGGCAAAGAACATGCCGAATCACCCGAGTGAACCCCGGCTTCTTCAATATGCTCCATCACCCCGCCGATTAAAACGTCCTTTCCATCGCAAATTGCGTCTACATCTACTTCAATCGCGTCATTCAAAAATCGATCCAGTAACACTGGGGATTCATTAGATACGTTAATAGCAATACGCATGTAATTGCGTAAATCATCTGCTCCGTGAACTATTTCCATGGCACGTCCACCCAACACATACGATGGTCTAACGACCAACGGATAACCGATTTCTTCAGCAAGGCTTAGGGCCTGTTCTTCACTGGTGGCGGTACGATTAGGCGGTTGACGCAACCCAAGCGCCTCAAGCAAGCTTTGAAACTCTTCCCGATCTTCAGCATCGTGTATCGCTTCCGGAGAAGTACCAATAATATTTACGCCTGCGATTTTTAATGGCCGGGCAAGTTTAAGCGGCGTTTGCCCTCCATATTGAACGATAACGCCACCAGGATTTTCCACGCGAGCAATCTCTAATACATCTTCTAAGGTCAAGGGTTCGAAATATAACCTATCAGACGTATCGTAATCCGTTGATACTGTCTCGGGATTACAATTAACCATGATTGTCTCAAAACCATCTTCGCGTAAAGACATTGCCGCATGCACGCAACAATAATCAAACTCGATACCTTGCCCAATTCGATTTGGCCCGCCGCCAAGTACCATAATCTTGTTGTTATCGGTAGGATGGGCCTCGCACTCTTCATCGTAAGATGAATACATATACGCGGTTGCTGTAGCAAACTCCGCAGCACAGGAATCAACTCGCTTATATATGGGGTGCACGCCAAGCTTGGTGCGTTGATCACGCACTGTCTGCTCAGAGGTTTCAAATAAATCGGCTAAACGCACGTCGGCAAAACCGGCCGCCTTCAACTTCCGCAATTCAAGTCCGCTTAGATCAGCTAGTTTCTGACCTGACAATGATTGCTCAGTGAGAATAATGTCTTCAATTTCAGCCAGAAACCAGGGATCAATACCACTGAGTTCCTGAATTTCATCAAACTCAATACCCGCACGAAAAGCATCACCGATATACCAAAGCCGGTTAGCCTTTGGTACACGCAACTGCTGGCGAATTGTATCAAGCGCCTCAGCCTCCGAAATATCCACCTGTGGCTCAAATCCGTAACTTCCAATCTCGAGACTACGCATCGCTTTTTGCAATGATTCTGATAGATCACGACCAACTGCCATGACTTCCCCAACAGACTTCATTTGAGTTGTTAACGTATCGTCAGCCTGACGAAACTTCTCAAAATCAAACCGTGGAATTTTAGTAACTACATAGTCTATGCTTGGTTCGAATGAAGCCGGGGTTGCGCCTCCAGTAATATCGTTCTTCAACTCATCCAAGGTATAACCAACCGCCAGTTTGGCAGCAATTTTTGCGATAGGAAATCCGGTGGCCTTAGAAGCCAACGCAGACGATCTAGAAACACGTGGATTCATCTCAATAATGACCATCCGACCGTCCTTCGGGTTCACCGCAAATTGTACGTTCGAGCCCCCAGTATCAACACCAATTTCACGTAGCACCGCAATGCTGGCGTTGCGCATTATTTGATATTCTTTATCGGTTAAGGTTTGTGCTGGAGCTACCGTGATCGAATCTCCGGTATGTATACCCATACCATCCAGATTCTCGATTGCACAAACAATGATGCAATTATCCTTACAATCGCGGACCACTTCCATTTCGAACTCTTTCCATCCGAATATGCACTCTTCGATAAGCAGTTCATCTGTTGGTGAAGCATCCAAGCCACGGGCACAAATTGCAATGAATTCCTCTTCGTTATACGCGATACCACCACCGGTACCACCCATCGTAAAGGATGGCCGAATTATCGCTGGATAACCAACCATCGCCTCAACCTGAAAAGCTTCTTCCATGCTATGTGCGATCGCACCATTCACGGTCTCTAACCCAATCGATTGCATCGCTTTCTTAAAGCGCTCGCGGTCTTCAGCCTTATCAATCGCGTCACGATTAGCACCAATCAACTCTACATCAAACTTTTCGAGTACGCCTTCGCGTACCAGGTCAAGTGCGCAATTCAGTGCTGTCTGACCACCCATCGTAGGTAGCAAAGCCGATGGACGTTCCTTCTCAATAATTTTCGCAACGACTTCCCACCGTAATGGCTCAATATAGGTTACATCAGCAAACCCTGGGTCCGTCATAATTGTCGCTGGATTAGAATTAACCAGTACGACCCGGTAACCCTCGGCTTTAAGAGCCTTACAAGCCTGCACACCTGAATAATCAAACTCACATGCCTGACCAATAATAATCGGCCCAGCACCGATGATCATTACACTTTCCAAATCCCTACGTTTAGGCATCTAGCCGTAACCGCCGGAAGAAGTCGTAAGCTGTTCTTTGCTGTTTTGCATAAGATCAATAAATTTATCAAATAGACCAGCCACATCATGAGGCCCCGGGCTAGCTTCCGGGTGCCCTTGAAACGAAAACGCAGGTACGTCAGATCGTGCGACACCCTGAACCGTACCGTCGAACAAGGAACGATGTGTGATCTCTAGATTTTTCGGCATGCTTTCCTCATCGACAGCAAACCCATGATTCTGGCTCGTGATCATTACTTTTCCAGAGACTAATTCTTGTACTGGGTGATTAGCGCCATGATGTCCAAACTTCATTTTCATAGTGCTGGCACCAGATGCTAGAGATAATAGTTGGTGCCCAAGGCAAATGCCGTAAATCGGTATTCCTTGCGAAATAATTTCCTGTATTGCTTTGATTGCGTAGTCGCACGGCTCCGGGTCCCCGGGACCATTGGAAAGAAAAACTCCATCGGGCTTCAAGTTTATAACGTCTTTGGCTGAGGTCTGAGCTGGGACCACCGTTACATCGCAACCTCGACAGACAAGCATTCTCAGAATATTTCGTTTAACGCCAAAATCATAAGCAACAACATGATATTTTGAGTCCGGTGCATCGACATAACCGTCTCTCAGAGTCCACTCACCACCCTGATCTGGGTCCCACTTATATATCTCAGCTGTAGTGACGTGCTTGGCTAAATCCATCCCCTGCAACCCTGAAAACTCCTTAGCATATATAATTGCGGCAGCTTCATCAATTGCCTCCCCAACCATAACACAACCGCCTTGAGCGCCTTTTTCTCGCAACAAGCGAGTTAGTTTTCTTGTATCAATATCAGCAATCCCAACTACCTGTTTATGTTGTAAGTACTCACTCAAGCTTACGCTTGTTCGCCAACTGCTTGGACGTTTAGGTAGCCGTCGAATTATTAAACCACTAGAAAACACGGTATCGGATTCTTTATCTTCAATCGTAGTGCCAGTATTGCCGATATGAGGATAAGTAAGAGTGACCAGTTGACGCGCGTAGGATGGATCTGTGAGGATTTCTTGGTAACCAGTCATTGACGTATTAAAAACGACTTCACCGACTGACTGCCCATCAATACCAATAGACGTACCACGAAATATGGTGCCATCTTCTAAAGCAAGGATCGCAGGGACTATCACGTTGATATTTCTCGGTTTTTATTCAAAAAAAGGGAGAAACCGTTAAGTTTCTCCCATTATTTTCGAGCGCTGGCTCGTGTCGCCAGTATTCTATGTAACTGGGTTTACTTGTTCAATCTAATTTCGATATTTTTTCCAATCTTCGCTATAAAAAAACTACTTCGACCTAGCCCTATCTAAACCGAGAACATCGTTCATATCGTAGAGACCAGACGGCTGGATTACAAGCCACTCGGCCGCACGTAAAGCACCCCTAGCAAACAACTCTCGACTATTCGCTCTATGAGAAATCTCAATCGTCTCATCGCCTAAAGCGAACAGTACCGAATGGTCTCCGATTGTATTACCCGCTCTAATGGTAGAAAAACCTATTTGATTTTTTGGTCGCACGCTATCTGAGAGCCCCTCTCTACCGTAAATAGCGACGTCAGACAAAGAATGACCGACGGCGTCAGCAATCACCTCTCCCATTCGAAGCGCTGTACCCGATGGTGCGTCAAGTTTGCCGCGATGATGAGCTTCTATAATTTCAATATCCGCCACATCACCAATCGCCGTTGCCGCAGTGCTAAGCAAACTTAAAACTAAATTAACACCAAGACTGGTATTGGGTGCCAGCAGAACTGGAATTTTGGAAGCAGCTTTACTTACCTCTTTCAGCTGCGCGGCTTCAAACCCGGTTGTGCCAATAACACATGGAATCCTGGAAGCCACACAGTTCTCAAGTAGTAACAGAGTATATGTAGGCGTCGTAAAGTCGATCAAACATTGCACGTCATCGGCAATTACACTGCTATAGCAAACGGATTCTGTCAACACTTTAACTAGATCACCCAGATCAGTGTGCCCCTCTCGTAGTAGCGCAGATACCACAGAAAATTTTGGATCAGTATCAGCTGCTTGCAACAGTGTTAGTCCCATTCGACCGGCTGCGCCGGCAATCGCTAATTTCAACATCAGTAGCTCAACATAGATTCGATATAAGTAGACTCTATATTTAAGCGCTTTAGAAATACAGTTTTAAACCAATAAAAAGTATCGCTACTTAAGCAACAACTTTTACTTTTGTAATCAGCCCGAAGATATCCGATGTAACAAACCTAATTGCTGGCAAGCATTCATAAAAGCAATCATTTTCCTGCCGCGAAAATGTGTATGTTCAACCAAACTCGTGACCGAATGGCCCTCTCTCGCAAGCATTGTAGACATGCGAATCAGAGAATTATCAAACCGAATTAGGTCGAGTGGCGGACATACACGTAATTCAAATTTTTGTTCGCGTTCAATTCCGTCATCTAAATACCCCTCTGACCTCGCAGTGATGACCACCATAATAAAGGCTCTAAAGGATAAGCGGTCATATGTTGTATCTGGTCTGAGCTCGGTTACCCAATGTACTTTTGCAAAACCGATTTGCTCAGCAACTCTAGCTATTCACGCTCTGGCAAAGCCGAATAAACAAGCTGCTCTTCAGGGTGAGTATAAAATATAAGCTCATAGTCGAGCACCACCATGGTGTGGCCCACCCAAAATTCGAGCTCATTTCCAAGCCCTTCTAGTTTTATTTGTACACCCCTATCGGCTAGCTTAGTATCTTCGCGAGTATCATGCAGCAGACTCCCGATCTCGAGTAACGATGAGATAATTCCAAATACATACCGGTTAGTTC
Organism: Arenicellaceae bacterium; assembly: GCA_029246505.1. Taxonomy (GTDB): domain Bacteria; phylum Pseudomonadota; class Gammaproteobacteria; order Arenicellales; family Arenicellaceae; genus UBA10349. The sequence goes on along the minus strand of JAQWNC010000030.1, from coordinate 48,067 downwards.
GGATACATCGTGCCAGCCTATCTGAACACCTCGCTCAAGAAATTTTTCTATGTCGTCAGAAACTTGAAATTTCCCGCTTGTGTCGGGTTCTCCGTAAACGCTTTCAATACGCTCCACGTCCAATTCTATCGCTAGTAAAGAAATACTCGAATCTTCCGGCGGATTACCTAGCACCCTATCGAGCGACATGAACGTCGGCTCTCCAAGTGGGTGCTTGATCGACAACCGCTATAATACGAGCCTCCAGCACCAATTTAGGTGGATCGTTCACTGAACTATCTACCACCACCAAATTTGCTTGTTCACCACCATCCATTGGAATCACATCAACCGGTAAGTCACTTCGCGCCAAATTTAGAAAAGACCGAACCAAAACTTCTTCCTTCGCTGGAAAACCAATAAATATAGTTGTACGGCTGCCCTTATTAATCACAAATGCAAGGCACGCGAATCTTGTATATACATCCGCTTACTCATCAACCCTGGGATCCTTTAACGGCAGGTATATCGTTCCCAAATTGCCGCATCAAACTACCCCACTGATTACAATTTGGGCATTGCCAAAGCATAGCTTTAGCCTCAAAACCACATTCACTACAAAGATAATCTGTCGATTCGATCTCAGAGCCAAGGGCAAAGTTTGCTAAAGCTGCATACTCTGCTGAGGTCTCTCCATCAGCCTCTACCAGTCGCTTCAGCGCATAAATCCGCACAGGCCCACTACAGTTATTTGACCAGACATGAAGTAAGCTATCCGCCGCAGCTTGACCATCAAGACCAGCGCACAATTCAATCGCCTTCTCGGCCATCGGCAAGTCTTCCAAATCCAGCACAATCTTTTTGATAAGCACCAACACCCTCCGTTGCTGAGTTTTGGACATGCTATCCAATTGTAAGAACACATCATCAATAATCTCAGCATACTGCGACTGGTTGGAAACTAGATGCTCCCACTGATCCAGAGCTTCTCCACATTTACCCATACTTAAAAGCATTTGAACTTTAAGCATTATTGCTCGAGGAGATTTAGGGTCAAGCTTTTGAGCCGCATCCAGAGCAGTGGCAACGACGTCCATATCTTCTTGCGCAAAACCCAATTCAGCAAGTTCACAATAATAGTGCAACATCCGGATATTATTGCCCTGCTCAGATTCACCCATGCTACGCGACGCAGTTATTGCCGCTGACCAGTCCTTTTCAAGTTCGTAAACACGCACCAAAGCTAATAAAGCCCGTTCACGATATTCAGAATTACCGGTTAACTCCTCGAATAGGCCTTCAGCACGATCATATAAACCTGCACTCATATAATCGTGTGCTAGCTCATATATGGCCGTTTGGCGTTGGCTTGGGGGGAGGGCCGGGCGCGCGATAAGGTTCTGATGTAACCGGGTCGCTCGATCAAGCTCGCCGCTGCGTCTAAATAATTTACCTAATGCAAAATGAAGTTCGACTGTGTCCTCATCAACCTCAAGCGCCTGAATAAAAACTTCAATAGCTTTATCGGGCTCTTCATTTAGTAAATAGTTAAGGCCACGAAAATAGTTCCTCGAGAGGTCGGAATCTTTACGAGCTGCTTGCCGACGCCCTGCTGCCCAAGCAATAAACAAACCGAGCATTAATCCCGCCAAAGCAACCAGTGCCAAAACTGACCAGTCCGCGGATACATCTAGAGCCATTTTAAATCCCGTCGACCGGCAAAGCCTTTAGCTCATCGAGTTGGTTCTCTAATTTAAGTGCCCTACGATTAGCCCGGGATGCACGCGCACGATGTTTAACTAATGATATTGACATTATCAAGGCCGAGAAGATCATGCCAACAGAAAGTGTGATTAATAAAAGAAACGTAAGTTGACCGCGCCAAATAAAGCCCATGTAGTAGTTAATTTCTACAACCTGCGGATTACGTAACGCAAATGTTATCGCTAGTGTAATAACAACAAACATAGAAATTAGCAAAACTATTTTACGCACTGGATATCTCTTCGTTTAACACTTCGCCGGACTTTGCTCTTTTCAATTGACAATTGATTAAAATAACCATCCTTTTTGTGGCCCATGAGACTTAAAAATAAGCATCCTAAGGTCTTACAGCATAAAGACTGGCTTCAGACACCTAACCACGAGTCTTATTAATCTAGTTAGAAGTCCTATTCTTGCTTTTTGCCTTTAAAATCGACCCGATCACGCAACTCTTTTCCGGGCTTAAAATGTGGCACGTACTTATCTTTAACTTGAACAGCCGCTCCAGTTTTAGGGTTGCGACCTAAACGCGAGGCACGATGATGTAACGAAAAGCTACCAAACCCGCGGATTTCTATACGATCTCCCTCTATAAGCGAGTCCCTCATATGATCAATGATAGATTTTACCGCGAGCTCAACGTCTCGATGCGGAAACTGAGGCTGCGCATCAGCCAAAATATCAATAATTTCGGACTTGGTAATTGTCGAGTCAGTCATATACAAATGCACCTTTTTTATATGCTATGTTCAGTCGTTAGCTTGCCAAACTGTTAGCGAACCGAGCTTTCCAAATAATCTATCTGTTGAAACCAAAACAAACTTTTGATATCAATCAATACTCATGCTAAAGAAGGCAACGCCGACCCACCAATTTCTGGTAAGTCGGCAATATTATTAAAGCGTATTTAATAGAATCTCTTTTAGTAAAATCTTACTCACTAGCTTTCAGCTTTTCTTTAAGTTTATCAGCGAGTTGACTACTTCCGCCAGCAGATTTTTGGTTATATTCCTGAATTACTTCACTTTCTTTTTGTACTTCAAGGGCCTTGACCGAGAGTGAAATACGCCGTGACTTACGATCAAAACTAATCACTTTAGAGTCAATTTCATCGGCTTCTTTTAAGTAACTACGCGCATCTTCAACCTGATCACGCGAAAGCTCAGATGCTCTCAAGTAACCTTCCACACCATCACCAAAGTTTACAGTAGCGCCTCGTGCATCGACCACACCAATCACACCGGACACCACACTACCTTTACCATTAGCGGCAACAAAGTCAGAGAAAGGATCACCTTGAACTTGCTTAACACCTAAAGAGATTCGCTCACGCTCGGGATCTACGGCTAATACCACCGCCTCTACGTCATCGCCTTTATTAAAGTCTCTAAGCGCGTCTTCACCTTCGTCTTCCCACGAAAGATCACTCAAATGGATCAGTCCATCAATGCCACCATCCAAACCAATAAAAATCCCAAAGTCTGTTATTGATTTAATCTGTCCGGTAACTTTATCGCCTTTCTTATATAAAGCAGTAAACTCTTCCCAAGGATTAGTTTTACATTGCTTCATACCAAGTGATATACGGCGACGGTCTTCATCGACATCTAATACCATCACCTGAACTTCATCTCCCAGCGTTGTAATTTTGCTTGGGTGAACATTCTTGTTGGTCCAGTCCATTTCAGATACATGCACCAAACCTTCAACTCCTTCTTCAATTTCGACAAAAGCACCATAATCGGTAATGTTGGTAACCTTACCAAAAAGTCGAGTGTCTTCTGGGTAACGCCGCGGCAGATCTACCCAAGGATCATCACCTAATTGTTTAATACCTAACGAAACCCGACCTTTTTCCCGATCAAACTTCAGCACACGAGCATCCAGCTCTTGACCAACCTCGAGCACTTCCGATGGATGCTTGACTCGTTTCCATGCCATATCAGTGATATGCAATAGTCCGTCCAAGCCACCCAAGTTAATAAATGCACCATAATCAGTAAGGTTTTTCACAATACCTTTAACAATTTGGCCTTCCTCTAACTTCTCGAGCAATTGTTCGCGCTCGGCACCCATTTCGTTCTCTACGACTGCACGTCTGGAAACAACAACATTGTTCCGTTGGCGATCGAGTTTAATTACTTTCAATTCAAGATCGCGTCCTTCCAGATACGCGGTATCTTTAACCGGACGAACATCGACCAGTGAACCTGGTAAAAATGCCCGAACATTTTGCAGAGAAACCGTAAAGCCACCTTTGACTTTGCCAGTTATCTGACCAATAACGATTTCTTCGTTTTCTTGCGCTTTTTCCAACTCATCCCAAACTTTAACTCGACGCGCTTTTTCACGAGACAACCGAGTACGACCAAACCCGTCTTCCAGAGCTTCAATGGCAACATCCACGAAGTCTCCAACTTTAAGTTCTTCTTCGGCATCCATAGGACCGAACTGAATCAATGGAATTTCTGCTTCAGACTTTAGTCCGGCATTTACGGTGACGTAATCACCCGCGACCTCCACAATTTGCGCTGAGATCACTTTTCCAACGGTCATAACCGTTTCTTTTAAACTTTCTTCAAATAGCTCTGCAAAGCTCTCACTCATTTCATTTTACCTTGCTATCAGCACGTAATCGCGATGACAGCAGCCTAATCATTTATTGCGGTCCGGCCGGATCGGATGCAAATGTTGGTTAACCAAATCAAGTACCGCGGACACCACCTCATCAATACTCATATCAGAGGTGTCAAGAATAGTGGCATCATCCGCTGGTTTTAGTGGAGATACCGCTCGCCCCGAATCCCGGGCGTCGCGTTCCTTGATCGCTTCAAGAAGGGCGCGGAGATTACCACCCAACCCCTTTTCCTTCAACTGCTTATATCGTCTTTCGGCGCGTACTTCCGCATTTGCAGTAACGAATACTTTAGCAGTTGCGTCAGCAAAAACCACAGTACCCATATCACGACCATCGGCCACCAAACCTGGCCACTGGCGAGAACGCCGTTGAAGGGTAAGCAAACATTCTCTTACCACTGGTCTGGCTGCAAAATGGGAAGCATGTATACCTACCTCTTCGCCACGAACATCACTAGTAATATTTTGATCATTAACGAATATATCAACCACATCACCAAGATTGGGAACACTTCTAAAATGTAAGGAATCGCAAATACCGCGTAACCCCTCGTCATCACCCGCTGCCACACCAGCGGCAAGCGCCTGCCAAGCTACCGCACGATAAATCGCGCCGCTATCAAGGTAATGCCAGCCAAGCTGCTCTGCACAACGGGTACCAACCGTACCTTTACCCGCACCACTAGGGCCATCCAATGCCAGTACTGGTGGGAGGTTTGAGGCTGGCTTAATTACGGCCTCCTATAATAGGGTTATTGATACTCAGCCGCATACCTACTTGATTAGCTAATTCGACAAAATTAGGAAAAGATGTTGCTACATTTTCACAGCGGCTTATCTCGATAGGGTTTTCCGCAACTGCACCAGCAACTGCAAACGCCATTGCTATACGATGATCTAACTGACTATCGACCTTCCCTCCGCGTATATCTCCACCTTCGATATCCATTCCATCTGGGTACTCATCGATCTTGACACCAATAGCCCGCAGACCTTCACTCATTGCAAAAATACGATCACTTTCTTTATGTCTTAGTTCCTCTGCGCCTCGAAACCGGGTTACCCCAGTTGCGCAGGCGGCAGCAATACACAGCACTGGAAACTCATCAATCGCTAACGGTACCTGCTCAGGTGGCACATCCACTGCAGTTAAACATCGATAACGCACTTGAATATCTGCTACCCGCTCACCACCAGCCTCGCGTTGATTGAGTAACTCTATATCAGCACCCATAAGCCTCAATATATTAATGACTCCCACGCGAGTGGCATTAACACCCACATGTTCTAATAACAAATTAGCATCTGGAATAATGCTAGCAAGCACCATGAAGAAGGACGCTGAAGAAATATCCGCGGGGATCGAAATATCTTGTGCGGTTAACTTGCCCCCACCGGTTAAACAAATAACTCCCTGCTCAGCAGAGCAGACATAGCCATAAGCATTCAACATACGCTCAGTATGGTCACGAGTGGCCGCAGGCTCTACCACCTTAGTGGTACCTTTAGCATACAATCCTGCGAGCAGTATCGCAGATTTAACCTGGGCACTTGCTACCGGTAAATCATAGTGAATGCCATTTAACTGCTCACTGGCATGTATCTCAATCGGCGGCGTTCCGTCCTGCTCCGCGCTACAATTGGCATCCATCAGCTTAAGCGGAAGCATAACTCGCCGCATAGGGCGTTTGGACAGTGACTCATCGCCGATCAGCACAGAAGTGAATGATTGTGCTGACAATAATCCACTCATTAAACGCATCGCAGTACCTGAATTCCCCATGTCGAGCGGAGACTCTGGAGCTTCTAAACCCTGCATTCCAACGCCGTATACGGTTAATTTACCGTCAACCGGACCTTCTGCCTGAACACCCATCGCTCGAAACGCAGCCAAGGTTGCCAGCACGTCCTCGCCCTCGAGTAATCCTTCTATATTAGATACGCCATCCGCTAGCGCAGAAAATATTACCGATCGATGCGAAATAGACTTGTCGCCTGGCACCCTTATCGATCCATGTATTACCTGTGCTTTGGCACTAACAAAGCACAGTTCAGACAAGGGTTCGGTCATAAGGCATAATCGTTAGTTCAAACAATACCATTTTTTTGCTCCAACCCCATATTACGGGCATCTCGCGCCTGCTTAAAATAGCGTTCAATACCGATTGAATCACCACTGACAATAAGCCTTTCTAACTCATTCAATGCCTCTTTATAGCCGCTAATCGCCTCTAACAGGGCCTCTTTATTGGCCAGGCTAACATCTCGCCACATTACCGGATCACTCGATGAGATACGGGTAAAGTCGTAAAACCCGCCGGCAGCAAGATCGAACATTGTATCGGCCTCAGTATGACTCGCCATCGCTTTAACCAGCGCGAATGCAACTGCATGCGGCAAATGACTGGTCCAGGCAAATACGCGATCATGATCAGCCGGTGTCATACTTAATACCTGGGCACCTACAGATTCCCATAAGCATGTAACACGTTCGATATGATAAAAAGACGACTGTTCGATTGGTGTGATGATTACATTGTTTCCTTCGAACAAATCAACAGTTGAAGCCCCAACACCGGAACTTTCCTTACCCGCTATAGGGTGGCCTGGAACGAAGCGTTTCAACATGCTTGGGAAACCTGAAGCAACCGCTTCAACCAAATTAGTCTTCACACTACCAACATCAGTCACTGTGCAATCATCTGAGGTTAACGTTGCCACCTCGCCAAGTTGCCGTTCTAATGTTTTTACTGGGGTGGCTAACACCACAAAATCTGCCCCAGGCAAGGCCTCTCCAAGTGAGTTAGTGCCAGAATCAATAACTCCTAATTTTAGAGCCTTTTCTATTGATTCACGTGACCTGGTAACACCAACAACTTTTGCAGCGATGCGTTTGTGCCGGACCACGCGTGCCAAAGACCCACCAATTAGGCCTACTCCAACAATAACCATTTTCTCAAATTGGTAGCGCACCGACATATTTAAAACCTTATTTGATCGCTCGTATTAAAGTGCAGCTTCTGGGTATGAGCCTAATAATTTGAAGTAAGCCGCCTCCTTCTCCAAATCTGCTAACACGCGAGCAACATTTTCCTCTTCTGAATGTCCGACCAAATCCATAAAAAATACATATTCCCACAACCCCTGCCTTGATGGGCGTGATTCGATTCTGGTCATACTAACGTTGTATCGTGCTAATGGCTCTAGCAAGCTATGTAGAGCGCCTGCTTCATTCTTGGTTGAAACTACGACGGATGTTTTATCTTCTCCACTTGCCGTAAAAGCCGTTTTCCCAAGAATAAGAAACCGGGTGGTATTATTTACGTCATCTTGAATATTTTGGGCCAAGGTTCGTAATTCATACAAACTTGCGGCAAATTCGCTAGCTATACAGGCGGACTGCATATCTTCTTGAGCACGAATAGCACCGCGGGCATTACTCTCAACAGCAACTAATTCAGCATCCGGCATGTTGTTAACCAACCACGCGCGAGTTTGTCCAAAAGACTGAGGGTGGGCATAAATACGTTTCACGGCATCAATGCCAGAAGCTTTGCCAAGTAATTGATGTTCTATTCGCACCTGGACCTCACCACAAACGCTTAACTCAGATTCAAGAAATAAATCTAGTGTACTACTGACTACACCTTCGGAAGAATTTTCCACCGGCACCACACCGTAATGCGAATCGCCCCTTCCTACGCTTTCAAATACTGCGGCGATAGTATTTACCGCACGAGGGGTAACCGCATGCCCAAAGTGTTTCAATACCGCAGCTTGGGTATATGTTCCCTCAGGCCCTAAATATGCAACGGTTAACGGCATCTCCTCTGCCAGTGAGACCGACATAATTTCACGCATAAGCCGGGCGATTTTTTCGTCTGATAACGGCCCTTCATTGCGCTCTCGTATGCGCCTCAGAACCTGAGCTTCACGCTCCGGACGATAAAATACGGTTGAACCTCCAGCCACTTTTGCCTTTGCTATATCACCAGCGACCGCTACACGTTCACTGATTAATGATTGAATTTTCTGATCGAGCAGGTCGATTTTCAGTCGTAACTCATCCAGCTTATTTTTACCGTCAGTCATAGCTTATTTGCAAAATCCATAGCGAACTAGAATAGTTTATAAAGCTCGCGCCATTTTCACACCATCAATACTTAGAATTGCATCTAGTAAAGTTTCCGGTAATGGACTATCAACGTCCACCACCGTATAGGCGATATCACCACGCGATTGATTAATCATGTCATGAATATTGAGCTTTGCTGATGCCATTGCTGTGGATATCTGTCCAACCATATTTGGCACATTAGCATTGGCAACAATTAAACGATGTTTTGTTCCACGAGACATAACAACTCGCGGAAAATTTACCGAATTCACAATATTGCCATTTTCAAGAAAATTCATCACCTGCTCCGCCACCATTATCGCGCAATTATCCTCTGCTTCAGCCGTCGAAGCAGCTAGGTGGGGCAGCCCTATCACTTTCGGGGACTGCTTGGTACGGTTATTGGGGAAATCCGTTACATAAACGTGTAAATGCCCTGAATCAACTGCGCTACAAACCGCATCGTCATCAACTATGCCGCCGCGTGCCATATTCAAAACTGTAGAACCTGAACGCATTTTATTGATATTGCTATCGTTCAGCATACCTTTCGTGGCGTCAATTAGTGGTACATGAAAAGTAATGAAATCCACCTTTGGTAGCATCTCATCAAGAGTTTGCGCACGTAATATTCTCGAAGATAACTGCCAGGCACCGTCAACTGTTAGAGCTGGATCAAAACCAATAACGTTCATACCTAATTCAACGCACATGTTAGCCACTAAACGTCCGATCGCACCCAAGCCAACCACACCTACGGTCCGTCCGGGTAATTCGAATCCTGCGTATTTCTTTTTCCCAGCTTCAACCAGTTTGGCTAGCTCGGCATCCTCACCCTTTAGCTCTCTGGCATACATCCAAGCATCCGTTAGGTTTCGACAAGACATCAGCATGCCCGCCAAAACTAACTCTTTAACCGCATTTGCATTGGCACCAGGCGCGTTAAACACTGGAATACCCATGCTGGCAAGCTTATCAATTGGAATATTATTTACTCCGGCACCAGCCCGACCCACCGCTTTAAGTGTTACAGGAATTTCCAAATCATGCATCTTGAAAGACCGCAACAAAATTGCATCCGGTGCGGATACATCATCACCTACACTGTAATCCTTGGTGAGCCTATCCAGGCCAACTGGCGAAATATTATTTAGGGTTTGTATTTGGTATGTCATTTGTACTCTTCAATAAAAGTAAGCATCATCATTGTGCCCTAAGCTCCAATAGAACTTTAAATATTTGCCTTAGTCATAAAACTGTGTGAACTAAGAGCTAAATTGTATTGTTAGGCTCAAGCTTGGCACTCACCGCAACTCAAATCGACTAAATACCAATAGATAACTTCAGCTTATTAACTGTTTCGAACCTGAAAATCTCGCATAAATGCAATTAAGGCATCGATGCCAGCTTCCGACATTGCGTTGTAGATACTAGCCCGCATTCCGCCGACAGCCCGATGCCCTTTAAGGGAATGCAAACCAGCATCATGCGACTCAGCAAGAAAATCTATGTCTAGACTACTATCGTCCAAAATGAACGTTACGTTCATACGCGAACGGGAAGCCACCTCGACACTATTAGTATAAAAACCATTCGAGTTATCAATGCAGTCATATAGCTTTGCGGCTTTACGGATATTAATCTGCTCCATCGCTTCCAAACCTCCATTATTCTTAAGCCATTTAAAAACCAGGCCACAAACATACCAACAAAATGTTGGCACGGTATTGACCATCGAATCAGATGCGGCCTGCTTTTCATAATTAAATAGGGATGGTGCCAAGTCACTGGTCTTACGCAATAAGTCTTCTCTCACAATTACCATTGTTATCCCAGCAGGACCAATATTTTTTTGAGCACCGGCATAAATTAGCCCATATTTACTCACGTCGACGGGGCGCGACATAAAGTTCGAAGACATATCGCATACTAATGGTACATCTCCAATATCCGGCACCCAATTAAACTCAACACCACCAATTGTTTCGTTAGAGCAATAATGTAAATATGCGGCGTTAGGGTTTGTATTCCATTCAGCCTGTGGTGGAATTTTAGTGTAGCCACTGGATTCTGTATCCAGGGCGACATTCACCGTACAAAAACGCTTAGCTTCTGCAACAGCCTTTTTGGACCATGAACCAGTAGTCACATAATCAGCACTATCAGCATCGCCTATTAAATTCAGTGGAATAGAGGAAAATTGCATTTGCGCCCCACCCTGCAAAAACAACACTTTATAATTGTCTGAAATTCCCAGCAAATCACGCGCGTCTTGCTCTGCCTGCGCAGCCATTGCCATAAATGGCTTACCGCGGTGCGACACTTCCATTACCGAAGCGCCGGTGCCACCCCACTCCAGAATTTCTTCTTGAATTGTCTGCAAAACCTCTAAAGGAAGGGTCGCAGGACCAGCACTAAAATTGAATACTCTTGCCACTACTCTAAACTCCGTATTTTTTCAAACGGTTACAGTATCTAACATTCCAGTATGTAAGACCTGTCACTTTTAAATTTACTCAAAACCACACCAAAGACTTGCCTTTTATATGATCTAATTTTGGGGCGAGAATAATAAAGGTAAACCCAGCAAAAACCTATCGACAAATAAGACAATTTGCTCGAATGGCAACAATGTTTTTATTCGATCGGATCTTTAACTTAACAATTAATAAGGTTATGTGAAACCAACCAAACTGCTGCGAACGCATTCTGGAAGCATTCACTCACGATACTGGCACTCTAATTAGCTCCTGCCAACGCAGCCTAGGCTAAATCTAGTCTTCACTAGTGGTGTCAGGGCTATCAGACTCATCAGCAGACTCGCTAGACTCAACAGCAGAATCATCAGTCGCAAATTCCGGCTCCATTAAATCGGCGGCATCTATAATCGCATCATCATCTTCTGATTCCGCTACTTTCTGAATACTCATTAACGACTCATCATCATCAACACCAATTAACGTTACTCCTTGTGTATTACGCCCTAAAGTAGAGACCTCACTAACGCGGGTGCGAACTAAAATACCTCCATCGGTTATCAACATAACCTCATTATCCTCTTCGACCAGAGAGGCACCCACTACCTTGCCGTTTCTATCATTTACTTGAATCGAGATCACACCCTGACCACCACGACCCTGTCGCGTATAGTCGTTAAGCCTAGTACGTTTCCCATAGCCACGTTCGGTGGCTGTCAGAATAGTGCCACCATCAACTTCACGATCAGCTATGATCATCGAAATAACTTTTTGCCCGGCGGCTAATTTAATACCTCTAACGCCACGTGCCGTTCTCCCCATTACTCGCACGTCTTGTTCATCAAAGCGAATACCTTTGCCGGCGTCTGAGAACACATACACATCTTGCTCTCCACTAGTTAACCCAACTCCGACGAGCTCATTACCTTCAACCAAGTCAATAGCAATAATTCCACTGGCACGGGGACGTGAAAAGTCTAATAAAGAAGTTTTCTTAACCGTACCGTCGCTGGTAGACATAAAGACATAGCCACCCTCATCAAAGCCCTTAACGGGCAACACAGCGGTGATCTTTTCTTCCCCAACCAAAGGCAGCAGATTCACTAACGGCTTACCGCGCGCCATTCGTCCAGCTTGCGGCCATTGAAACACCCGCAGCCAATAAACCTTACCCACCGATGAAAAACAAAGTACTGTGTCGTGGCTATTTGCCACAAACATACGTTCAACAAAATCTTCATCCTTGGTTTTAGTTGCCGACTTGCCTTTACCGCCACGTCGCTGAGCCCGGTAATCAGACAAAGGTTGTGACTTCGCATACCCCTCATGAGAAAGCGTAACAACCAGGTCCTCTTCAACAATTAAATCTTCATCGGTAAGGTCTAGTTGGCTTTCGAGAATCTCTGTACGACGTTGATCACCATATTCATCACGAATCTCAACCAATTCTTCACGAATAACTTCCATCAACCGACCGACGTCACCCAAAATTTTAAGGTGCTCAGCAATTTTTTCGAGAATTTCCAGATATTCTTCACGAATCTTGTCTTGCTCCAACCCAGTAAGGCGGTGTAATCGCAAATCCAATATTGCTTGAGCTTGAACATCCGACAAATGATACCCGTCTTTAAGCAAGCCATAGCCCTCATCCAAACCCTCGGGCCGAGATGAACCTGCACCAGTTTGATCCAGTAAACTACTAATCTCACCTGCAGACCAAACCGTAGCAATTAATGTTTCTTTTGCTGCCGCAGGGTTAGGCGCGGCCTTAATCATCTCAATAATCGAGTCAATATTGTTAAGCGCAACAGCCAAGCCTTCTAATACATGTGCCCGATTACGAGCCTTGCGCAATTCAAAGATAGTCCGCCGGGTAACCACTTCTCGGCGATGCTGAATAAATTCTTCAAGCAACTCTTTAAGATTAAAAATGCGCGGCTGATTATTTATCAACGCAACCATATTGATACCGAACACTGTCTGCATCACAGTCTGCTGGTATAGCTTATTCAAGATAACCTCGGCTACCTCTCCTCGACGTAACTCGACGACCATTCGCATGCCAGACTTATCGGACTCATCCCGCAGCTCGGTTATACCCTCAATTTTCTTGTTCTTAACCAGGTCAGCGATCTTTTCAAGCAAACGTGCCTTATTAACCATATAAGGCAATTCATGCACCACAATCGCCTGCTTACCAGTCGACTCGTTTATAGTCTCGATTTCAGCACGCGCACGCATGTATATCTTGCCACGCCCGGTTCGGTATGCGTGAACTATGCCCGCACGCCCGTTAATAAAAGCTGCAGTTGGAAAATCCGGACCCGGTATAATTTCCATCAAGGCATCCACATCAATCTCGGCATCATCAATCATTGCCAAGCATGCGCTCACCACTTCGGTAAGATTGTGTGGCGGAATATTAGTCGCCATACCAACAGCAATACCAGATGACCCATTAATCAGTAAATTGGGGATGCGTGCTGGCATAACCAGCGGTTGCATTTCGGTCTCATCGTAGTTTGGACCGAAATCGACAGTTTGCTTTTCAAGGTCGGCAAGCAATTCCTGTGCGATTTTGCTTAGTCGAATCTCGGTATATCGCATTGCCGCCGGCGAGTCGCCATCTACCGACCCGAAGTTTCCTTGACCATCCACCAGTGGGTAACGTAGCGAAAAATCCTGTGCCATACGCACGATCGTATCGTAGACCGCCGAATCCCCATGTGGATGATATTTACCAATAACGTCACCCACCACACGAGCAGATTTTTTATATGCCTTATTCCACTCATTTCCCAACTGCGACATCGCGAATAATACTCGCCGATGCACAGGCTTTAATCCATCTCGCACGTCGGGTAATGCGCGCCCTACAATTACGCTCATCGCGTAATCAAGATAGGACTGCTTCATCTCATTATCGAGGCTTGCAGGGATGGTTTCTTTAGCGAAGGATTCGGCCATGCAGAAATGCCTATAAGTGGCTGCTTTTTATGGTCTTTAAGCCATCAAAGCAACACTTACTTTTGGCTTAAAAAATGGGCTGTTGTTATGGATAACATTCTAACATGCTGCCGACTGCAATAGTAGTTTGCACGACTGCAAATGCGGACCAATTTATCCAAATACTAGATAGGCACAAGGGTTAGTTTCTCGAGCTGCTTAAGGCTACTTTTTAGCTCTTAACTACACACCTATTTGAAGAGCTTAAGTTCTAAATACGGCTAATGTCTCTCACGATCTAATCGGGCTAATACGTTAAAAGCATACAATAATATCGCGCGCAGGTTCACCACAAGCTTTATAATCTGCCTAACGAAAACCCTTTAGCAATATTATTAAACAGTTTGACTATTCCATTCATCGATCTGCAGACGCAGTATAAAAAACATCAAATCGAAATTCAGGCCTCGATCAACGCCGTATTGGAACATGGTCGTTATATTATGGGCCCGGAAATTGATCGTCTTGAAACCGAGCTACAAAAATTCACAGGCGCCAACTACGCTATTGCCTGTGGAAGTGGAACTGATGCCCTACTACTAGCTCTGATGTCGGCAGGAGTAGGAAAAGGTGATGCTATTTACACCACTCCCTACAGCTTTTTCGCTACCGCCGAGGTCATTAGCTTAGTTGGCGCAACGCCTGTCTTTGTCGACGTGGACCCAGTCACCTACAATATCGACCCGATTGCCCTTGCAATAATTATAAAGCAGACAATTAGCAAAGGAGAAGTTAATCCAAAGGGTATTATTCCAGTCGATTTGTTCGGTCACCCTGCAGATTACGATGCTATTAATACAGTAGCCGTCGAGCACGAGCTATTTGTATTACAAGACGCTGCCCAAAGCTTTGGCGCGCTTTACAAAGGCGCCCGAACGTGCTCTAACACACCGTTAGCTGCGACCAGTTTTTTTCCCGCCAAACCACTTGGATGTTACGGTGACGGTGGTGCGGTATTTACAAATGATGCCGACGTTGCAGAAACCATGAAATCGATACGGGTTCATGGGCAAGGACAAGACAAATACGACAATGTCCGATTGGGCTTAAATGCACGTATGGATAGTATTCAAGCAGCTGTGCTTATAGAAAAGATGAAATTCTATGAAACAGAGATTGAACTACGCCAGCGCGTGGCCGAGCAATACAGCAAATCACTTAAAGACCACGTTAACACACCTAAAATTGCTGAAGATTGTACTTCTGTCTGGGCCCAATACTCAATCACCAGTGAGTATCGTGACGCAATCCGCGCTGCATTGAGCGACAAACAAATCCCTACGGCCATGTACTATCCAACACCGATTCACCTATCGACGGCCTATGCACATTTGGATCATCAAGTCGGTGACTTTCCAGTTTCCGAGAGCCTCTCAAAAACAATGTTTAGCCTGCCGATGCATCCGTATTTGGAGAAACACCAGATTGATATAATTTGTGGGGTTATAAACTCTACCGTGCAGAGCCTAAATCATGGTTGATCGAATTATTTCGGCAACCTGGATTGCCCCGGTTAGACCAGAAAACAAGGTGCTATCAGATCATGCAATCGCTATAAAACAGGGCGAAATTGTCGGTTTATTACCGTTAAGCGAAGCCTTAAAATTATGGTCGGATGCACCCCACGAGCATCTGGATGATCATTTACTTACCCCCGGCTTTGTAAATACGCATACCCACGCAGCGATGAATCTATTTCGTGGTATGGCAGACGACAAACCGCTAATGGACTGGTTGCGCAATCATATTTGGCCAGCTGAAGGCCAGTGGATGAGCCCGGAGTTTGTCCGTGACGGCACGGAACTCGCAATCGCCGAAATGCAGGCCGCTGGAATCACCTGCTTTAACGATATGTATTTTTTTCCTAATGTTGCCGCAGAAGCTGCGCAAAAAGCTCAGATGCGAGCCGTTGTGGGCCTGATAGTGCTCGATTTTCCTTCCGTCTGGGCGAATTCGTCCGACGAATATTTTGACAAAGGCCTGCAAACTCATGATCAAGTTAATAGCTACTCTCTGGTAAGTACCGCATTTGCACCACATGCGCCTTATACGGTTTCTGATAAACCGTTGATTCGCGCACTAACTCTCGCGGACGAACTAGACATTCCGCTACACATTCATTTACACGAAACTGCTGGTGAGATTGAAGAATCTAATGCCCGCTACGGAATGCGCCCATTGGAACGCTTAAGTCAATTGGGTTTATTAAACCCTCGATTACTAGCTGTGCACATGACCCAACTATTAGATGCTGAGATTGAAACGCTTGCCAAACAGGGCGTAAATATCTCTCACTGCATAAAATCTAATCTTAAACTGGCCAGCGGATTTGCCCCGATAACAAAACTCCTGAATGCCGGCGCCAACATTGCTTTAGGAACCGATAGTGTTGCCAGTAATAATGAACTTGATCTACTAAGCGAAGCAAGACTCGCCGCTCTTGTAGCCAAAGGTCTCAGCGATAATGCCAAAGTTATCCCATCCACGCAGGCTCTGGAAATGCTAACTATTAATGGTGCGAAAGCACTAAATCTGGACGCAACCATTGGAAGCCTGGAAATTGGAAAATCAGCTGATATCGTTGCAATAGATCTTGGCGGTGTGGCAACACAACCCGTATACGACCCCATTGTGCAACTTATCTACAGCTGTTCACGCGAACAAGTGCGCCAGGTTTGGATAGCTGGCAAACAAGTATTGAAAGACGGTCTACATACCCGTATTGATACACCAAGAGTACTGGCACTCGCTAAAGAGTGGGCTGCAAAGATCAGCGTACCGAATATTGGCAACGAATAATATGCAATCGCAAAATATAGACCAAGCTGAAATAAGTAAGTTTGAAGAGCTGGCATCAAGATGGTGGGATCCGGACAGTGAATTTAAACCCCTACACGATATAAACCCCCTGCGCTTAAACTTCATCAACCAACGCAGCCCATTGACAGGCAAAAACGTAATGGATGTTGGGTGTGGCGGCGGCTTACTTAGCGAAGGTATGGCTCAATTAGGTGCAACAGTCACCGGGATCGATATGGGGACTGCCCCGCTTAGTGTGGCAAAACTACATTTACTAGAAAGCGGGCTCAAAGTTGACTACCTACAATCGACCGCTGAAGCATTTGCAGAAAACAACGCGCAAGTATTCGACATAGTGACCTGTCTGGAAATGCTGGAACACGTTCCTGATCCCTCCTCTGTTGTCACCGCCTGCGCCAAGATGGTTAAACCCGGTGGCCACGTTTACTTTTCAACAATTAATCGAAAACCGAAAGCCTGGCTATTTGCAGTGGTCGGTGCAGAATACCTTCTAAACCTATTACCCAAAGGTACCCACGATTATAAAAAGTTTATTCAACCCGCTGAGCTTGTAGGCTGGGGACGAAATTCAAATTTACAATTTAAAGAATCTACCGGCCTACACTACAACCTGCTGACGAAAGCCTACACGCTAGCGCCAGGATTGGACGTCAACTATATGTTGCACACTCAAGCTGGCGACTAGCCATTCGCCCGATATTCCAAGCATTTCCTATACTCTGAGTCCAAGCGTATGAAACAAGCAGTTAAAGCCTTATTGCTAGACTTGGATGGCACGCTGATCGACACCGCCCCCGACATGGTTGCTGCTTTAAATCGTCAACTTGAATCGCATCAGCGTGAACTAGTACCGTTCGAAACAGCACGGGCTTTCGTATCCCATGGGGCGGCCGCGTTGATTAAACTTGGTTTTGGAATTAGCACTGAAGATGGTCAGTACCAAAATTTACGCAAAGAATACCTTACCGAATATGAGAAGAACATCGCCGACAAAAGTCAGCTATTTAATGGCATGCAGGAAGTACTCGAGCATTGTGAACAGAATAATTTGCTTTGGGGCATAGTCACTAACAAACCAGAAGGTTTAACTAATGCCCTACTCAAAGGGCTCAACCTTGACCAAAGGTCAGCAGTTACTATAGGTGGTGACTCGCTTCCTCAAAGTAAACCCTACCCAATGCCGCTATTACATGCTTGCATGCTGCTCAATATTGCACCTAGCGAATGCCTGTATATTGGTGATGCAGCCCGCGACATAGCGTCTGGCAAACTGGCAGGCACGCGAACCGCTACTGCCGAGTGGGGATATATTGCCTCTGGAGATGACCCCAGCCAATGGGGAGCTACCTATAGAATTAGTTCGCCAAAAGATATTTTCGATCTAATATGATCGAGCAATCATTAGATTCATTCCTTCAAGCCATAGGCTTGAAATTCTCGCCAGATGCACGAGCGATACTACTATTAATTTTCGGCCTATCCACAGGTTGGATTCTTGGCAAATGGTGGGCCAAGCATAATGGGGGGAAAGAGCTAGCAAAATTTGCATCTGAAATCACAAGACTGGAACGACAACACGACGAACAGATAGATAGCTTACGTGACACCTTTTCTGCGCTATCTCAAAATGCACTTCAGGCGAATAACCAGAGCTTTCTAAACCTTGCAAAACAAACGCTTGGCAAGTATCAAGAGCATGCGAAAAGCGACCTAGAATCGCGCGAGAAAAGTATTGCCAATATGGTTAATCCGCTTCGCGAAACATTGGACAAAACAGATCAACAACTCCGCAAACTGGAGCAAGAACGAGCCCGATCACAAGGCCAATTAAACGAACAAATTCAGGGTTTAATGCAGGCTCAAAGTTCACTGCACGGTGAAACACGAAACCTTGTACAAGCACTCCGTAAGCCTGAAGTACGTGGCCAGTGGGGAGAACTAACGTTAAAACGGCTAGCAGAGCTATCAGGTATGTCGCAACATTGTGACTTCACTGAACAACCACAAGTCAGCACTGATACAGGCGTGCTACGCCCAGATATGATTGTTCATATGCCCGGTGAGCGAGACCTTATAGTTGACGTCAAAACACCATTAGATGCGTATCTAAGTGCAGTACAGTCTGAAAATGACGAGGCACAATCGGGTTTTCTCAAGCAACACGCAAAAAATGTAAAAATGCGTATTCGAGAACTCTCAGAAAAAAAATACTGGAATCAATTTGAGCAGTCACCAGATTTTATCGTGCTGTTTATACCTGGAGACCAATTCTTATCTGCAGCACTCGAAATAGATCACAATTTAATCGAATATGCGATGGAACGGCGCATTATTCTTGCGACTCCAACAAGTTTGGTCGGCTTACTGCGGGCAATTTCCTACGGCTGGAGCCAAGACGCATTAAACAAAAATGCATCTGCCATCCGTGACATAGGTAGAGACCTGCATAACCGCTTAGCCAAATTATCGAGTTACATCGAAAAGCTTGGGAACAGTCTCGATAATAGTGTGACCCAATTTAATCGTTTGGTTCGCTCATATGAAAGCAAAGTATTGCCGGGGGCACGGAAATTTAGTGAACTCGGTGTAGCCCCTGATGATGAGCCTACAGAGCCAAAAATTCTCAGCAAAGCAATCCTTACATTAACCAAAAAAAATACCTAAACCAGCTAAATCTATGGATAACACAATAAAACTACCATGGCAGGAGTTTGATGCTGATGCGCTTCGCTTTGATGATCAGGTCATTCTCATTACCGGAGCAGCTGGAGGTATCGGGTCTACGCTAACCAAGCAATTAGCTACTCGAGGCGCAACCGTCATCATGCTAGATAAAAAGCAGCGACACTTAGAGAAGTTATATGACGAGCTATGTTCAGAAAATGCGACCGAACCAGTGATGCTTCCTACCGACCTCACTCAAGTTAATGCCGAGAATATTAATGCTCTGGTGCACGGCTTGGAGCAAGACTTTGGGCGACTGGATGCATTGGTGCACAACGCAGCAGAACTAGGCACATTGGCCCCGCTCGACCAATATGACTTACAACAATGGAACACCGTAATGCAGGTCAACTTACACGCACCTTACTTACTTACCCGAGAATTGCTTCCTTTACTTCAAAATGCCAATAATGGCCGTGTACTTTTCACGACTACCGATAGCGCAACTCGTCCAAGCGCGTTTTGGGGTGCATACGCTATTGCCTATGCCGGGGTAGAAAAGCAGATGTCACTATGGCATGAAGAACTTGAAAACACGACCAAGCTCCACTTTAGCTGTATTAACCCGGGAGCCGTAAGAACCGCAATGCGTCGATTATCTCACCCCGGTGAGAAATCTGAAGAATCCCCCGATCCAATAGAAATCATACCCGCCTATCTTCAAGCACTAAGCGTTATGGATTCGAAATACCGAGGTAAAACCCTGCTAGTCCGGTGATAGAACCTAATTTTTTGGTTACTTTATATGCTGGGATAGTCAATTAAGGTTTGGGAAGTTTGGCGGATTTGATATTAAAAAATGTGGGTATACGAAACATCAACCTTTTAAAGAAAAAGTATATTAGGTCAGAAACTAAACCCAATTCTCGCAACGCGACATATGAACGCCAATTGCCACGTAAAATATCAATCAAACGATGATTGGTTACCCCACCAACCCGCATTCGCACCCAAACCTCAAGTACATCACACTTAGAAAACTCATGTATTTCAAAAAGTCACGCGCAGTATTCCAAATCTGCTTGTGGCCCAATATCAACTCGATACAGCCCAATACGCACAAGTGAGGGCTTCTTTAAATAGATTATCGGGTGTGGAGACATCCAATCAAGCCTGGCACTACCTTTATCGTAATCATTTGACCGCCAGTAACGCAGAAGACTATTATCTGAATTTTGATCCAAATAAACTAAATCAGCATGGCAGCTATCAATATTTTCTGGCTGTAATGTAAGCTTAACCTGCACCAAAAATCGATCATGAACCGACACATCGTCAGCATTTAACAAACCTACCACATAGCCTGTCGCCATCTGCAGACCTTTATTCATGGCATCGTATATTCCGCCACCCGGTTCACTTACCAGATGCGCTATTTGTGTCTGCGTCGATTCAATCAATTCAACAGTGCCATCGCAGAACCACCATCGATGGCAATATGTTCAACCTCACTATCTCTCTACCGAGCTAGCGAGCTACCAAATCTGATGTGTATTGAATTATAACAAACGCGTTAAAAAAATCGTTATAACAGACACTCGCATGACGAATACTAGCTCCTTCGTCTTGGCGTAGCTTTGCTTACCTTACGTTTATCCGACTTTTTAGCTGGACCAACAGTTTTAACCCGATTTAACTTTGTGCCCTGGGCTTCTGCTACTAAATTATTACTGGGTCTACGTTTCAAATTTATGTGACAAGCCTCTAACAACATACCAGCCATTCCCAGCACCTTATCCCTCTGTCTAGGAGGCATTGCATTAAACTTGCCGGCTCGCAAACTTCGAGGCAGCTTAATATCTCCATAACGGATGCGTTTTAATCGGTTAACCGTGTAACCCACCGCCTCCCAAAGTTTTCTAACCTCGCGGTATCTCCCCTCCCGAATCACCACGCGAAACCATTGATTACACCCATCACTACCCTGAATCTCTTCAACACGATCAAACGCCGCTGACTTTCCATCAATAGTGACACCATTGAGCAATGCATCAATAGCACCTTTCTTGATTGGCCCCAAAAGTCTAACGACATACTCTCGCTCTATTTCACTCGAAGGGTGCATCAAACGATTTGCCAGATCCCCACAATTAGTAAACAGCAACACGCCGCTGGTATTCAAGTCGAGTCGCCCTACTGATATCCAACGGCTGGAAACCAAGACCGGCAAATTGTCAAAAACAGTTGGTCGTTTCTCACCGGGCGCACGAGTACAAATCTCGCCTTCGGGTTTATGATATAGCAATACACGCGCATCGGATGGCAAGGTCTCTGCCATTGTCACAGATTTGCCATCAAACTGAATTAGATCGCGCTTAGTCGCTGACTGACCTAGCTTGGCTCGCTTACCATTTAGCTTTACTCTCCCTTCTTCTATCCAGCGTTCAGCTTGTCTACGGGACCCAAGTCCGGCACCAGCCAATATTTTTTGTATACGCTCAGTCATTTTCTAGCCGGCCAATGAGTCGAGGTTTTGAATAATCAATCGTCTTGATTACTTAAGCCATCGCTATCTTCGGAACTAGATATAGGCAACTTGATTACTTCAGCAAGCTGGACTCCGCCAACAGCAGAAGCCGTTTGACGATCACCCTTCGGCACGGCTTCCGCCAGTTCAGTCGTTTCTGTAACAGCGACCTCGCTTTCGGACCCATCTAATTCAGGGGCTCGCAATACTGGCATTTCTACATTACTATCTTTCGCCACGTCCTGAAGGTCTCGCCTATCCGGTAGCTCAGGTAATTCTTTTAGGCCAGGTAAATTAAAATACTGAAGAAATACATCGGTGGTTCCTAGTAATTCAGGCCGCCCAGGTAAATCTTTGTGACCGACCGCAACCACCCAACCACGTTCTGTCAAAGTTCGTACCATATCGGAACTAACTGCCACCCCTCGAATTTCTTCAATTTCGCCGCGAGTAACCGGTTGCCGATAGGCAATAATAGATAGTGTCTCCATCAGCGCGCGTGAGTACCGCGGCGGCTTTTCACGAAACATCTTTGCTATCCAATCAGAATATATATCGCGAGTATGAAAACGCCAGCCTTTACCCAGCCTCCGCAATTCAACACCTCTGCTCTGATAAAAAGTGGTTAGCGAATCCAGTGCGGATTTCAATTCATCAGTGGTCGGTACTGCATCGACTAGAAACAATGCCTGCAACTGGCGAATACTTAAGGTCTCATCGGTCGCAAACAATGCTGCCTCTATAATTCGCTCTAGCTCATCTGTTCCACCAAGAAAGTTTAAATTCCTGGTGGGTTTTTCTTTCGATTCACTCATTCAGCTGCCCTAATATGTATGGGTGCAAAAGCTTCGTTTTGAACAACAATAAGCGAATCACCCCGAAATAATTCCAGCAATGAAATAAAAGTAACAACCACACCCAAGCGGCCCTCCTCAGGTTTAAACAATTGTTCAAACATCACATTCTTCTGGATGCGAAGAATCTTCAAAATATCCGTCATGCGCTCGCGTATGGACAAAGTATCTCTGCTGACGAACAAACCTTCACGACTCTCTACGCGTGCAACAACACGCTCGTAAGCAAGCATTAGCTGTTGCAATGTGACGTTCGGATCAGCCACATCCTCTTTTGGAATATCATACTTAACTTGCGCCCTGTGGATGTCTCGCTCCAGTCGAGGCAAGTCTTCTAGCGCGGTAGCCGCTTGCGAGTATCGCTCATACTCCTGCAATCGTCGAATTAAAATTGCTCGAGGGTCCTCTTCATCCTCTTCATTGGTCGCCTGCCTAGGTAGTAACATACGAGACTTAATTTCCGCAAGTAGCGCCGCCATCACCAAATATTCCGCCGCTAAATCCAAATTCGCTATGCGCATTAATTCAACATAACCCATATATTGACGGGTAATCTCAGCGACAGGAATATCCAAAATATCTATATTCTGTTTGCGAATCAGGTAGAGCAACAAGTCTAACGGGCCTTCAAAACCCTCCAATATAACTTCCAACGCATCTGGTGGAATGTATAAATCCTTGGGCAGCTCGGTCATCACTTGACCTAACACAACTGCACGCAAAGCGCCACCGTAGCCGTTGTTGTCTGCGGACGACGACAATTCACCTTGTTTAGCAGTGGTTCCCAACTCGCTATCGGGCTGTAGATTATCGTCGTCAGCTGTCATTTACTTTTCTTTCAATTTTGCAAAAGACCTTAGTAATCAAGTGACATCGCACGTCGTACTTCGTCCATCGTCTCTTCTGCAGTATCACGTGCCCGCTCACAACCATCCGCAATAATATTCTTTACCAATGTTGGGTCGTGCGAATACTCATTCGCACGTTGAGCTATATCTTTCTGTTCGCTTAGAATCGCATCGATCAAAGGCTGTTTGCAATCCACGCAGCCTATGGCCGCTGTTCGACAGCCTTCTTCCACCCAATCTTTAGTATCTTGATCGGCATAAATATGATGTAAATCCCATACTGGGCATAAGTTTGGATTCCCCGGATCATTTCGCCTTACTCGCGCCGGGTCAGTCGGCATAGCCCTTAATTCACGCTCTACTCGAGCAAGATCATCTCTAAGTGCAATAGTATTACCGTAAGACTTAGACATCTTCTGCCCATCCAGTCCCGGGACTTTAGAAGCCTCAGTCAACAGGGCCTCTGGCTCTTGAAGAATTACCCGACCTCCCCCCTCAATATAACCGTACAGCAGCTCGCTTTCGGCATTGGTTAAATTTTGATTGCTGAGTAGCAACGCATGACTACGCTCAATAGCATCTTGTTCCCCGCGTTCAGTATAGGCAGTTTTAAGGGTCCGATATAATTTCGCTCCTTTCTTCCCTAATTTACCAATCGCTAATTCCGCTTTTTCTTCAAATCCTAGTTCACGCCCATAAAGATAATTAAATCGGCGGGTGATCTCACGGGTTAACTCCACATGCGGAACCTGATCTTCGCCGACAGGCACTTTAGAGGCTTGATACAAAGTTATATCCGCAGCTTGTAACACCGGATAACCTAAAAACCCATGCGTAGATAAATCCTTTTCGTGCAATTTATCCTGTTGATCTTTGTAGCTAGGCACCCGCTCAAGCCAGCCAAGAGGGGTAATCATTGAGAGTAATAAATTTAATTCTGCATGCTGTGGCACGCGTGATTGTACAAATAAAGTTGCCCGACTTGGGTCCACACCAGCCGCTAGCCAATCAATCACCATTTCCCATACACTATCCGAAATACTAGCCGTTTCAGATTCATAGTGCGTCGTTAGGGCATGCCAATCGGCAACAAAAAAGTAGCAGTCATATTCGTGCTGCATCTCTATCCAATTCTTTAGCACTCCATGGTAATGACCAAGATGCAGCCGCCCCGTAGGCCGCATACCTGACACAACTCGATTTGGCTGCCCGGACTTACTAATCAATGCTTACTCCTAAAATTCAACAAAATTAATACCCGCAATGGTAACAAATACCTGTCTAGGTTCTAAGCTTTCTTAGGCCTAGCGCAAAAATTTAGTAGTATGCGACAGATCGTGAATAAGTAACGAGTTGTTACTCGAAGAATACTTCTTCCTATCGGAATACAATAACTTTATCTAAACGGCGGAGGATCTTTGGATTTTCATCAGTCCATGCTAAAAGCGTAGTTGGCTCTTTACCTCCGTGCCCCCATCAATAACCACTTGAACCTGATACTTAAGGTTCGCCCGACTTTCATCTGGGTCACCCATTGGAAATTCAGAGTTTGGCAAGATCAGGGTAGAGATTATAATCGGTTCAGCCAATAGCCCTAATAGATCCTGCACAATGCGATTATCCGGTATCCGAAACCCTATGGTACGTCGCTTCTGATGCTGAAGCCGGCGCGGCACCTCTCGGGTTGCTGGTAAAATAAAAGTATACGCTCCAGGTGTGCAAGCTGAAAGTAAACGAAACTGCTCATTCGTCATTTTGAAATATTGACTTAGTTGCGATATGCCTCGTCCAACCAAGGTGTAGTGGTGATCCTTATTCAATGCACGGATTGGCCCTATACGCCGCATAGCTTCTTTATCACCAATATGACAAACCATTGTATCTCTGCTATCAGTCGGATACACAACCAAACCGGCCTATTGTAGTATTTCAACTACTTGTTTGAGCAATCTAGATTAAGGATTTTCAGGTTGTACATGAAAAACTTGCGCCATGTCTAATACAAAATCAAAGAAGGGAATAACGGCCCTGTTTAACTTGGCAACAACTCAACTGCCTGGGCTACTATATAATTCTGTTTAATCAGGTTCTGAACCGCCCCAACACCTGGCACAAGAAGCCTTGGCGCAATTTCAGCTAACGGCTCCAAGACAAACCGCCTTTGATGCATCCTTTGGTGCGGCACGGTTAAATTTTTCGTATTGATTCGTTGGGCACCATACAACAACAAATCCAAATCTAGTGTTCGGGCCAGGTTTTTACTACTGCGAAATCGATTACGACCCAATCTAAGCTCGATAGACTTCAATACTGATAAAAGTTTATACGCCGACAAGGACGTACGAATTTGCCAGACAGCGTTTACATAAAAACCCAAACCTTTACCACTATAAGGCGAACGACCTATCGGGGCACTCCGAAACATTGACGATGATTTAAGAATTTGAACTGCGCAGTGATTTACCAACAAAGCACTAGCAAGCTGGATTTGCTTTTCTGGTCGCCCCAAATTCGCACCAACCCCCAAATAGGCTATGACCACCACAAACCTCTGGTTTATCCGTAATGCGAGCTGTAGTAACCCATTTTAACTTAGTTAACTCGAAGCTGAGCTAGTATCGCTGGTTTTACGATTACGACCTCCGCCAAAACGCTTACCTGGAACACGGGCCCGCCCATCGCGATGCTGGCCGTTCGAATCGCTAGCTGTTTTCGGACCACCCCCGCTAGGGCGCTTTCGACGCCTGGACTGCCCGGCACCTTTAGGCTGCTGCCCTTGACCACCTCTTTGACCATTGGCCTGACCACTATTTGGCGTATTACGCCGCCCACGACCGCGGCCACGTGACTTATTTTTATTTTGACGAGCACTATTATTACTCGTATTGCCGCTGGTATTTCGATCTGGGCCATCAACTCGATTACCAATGTTATCGTCCGGATAATCGCTATCCTCTTCACGCTCTTGCTTCAACGTTTGAACCATCTCCAGCTGCTGCTCGGCATCTTGCTCTTGGATTTCGGTCCACCAATCAACAATATCACGATCAACCTCGCTCAATTCCGAGCGTAACAATAAAAAATCATACGCCGCACGAAATCTCCTTTGTCCCATCAACGACTTTATTTCTACAGGTTGGCGGCGAGCCAAGCGCATCTGCAAGTCCCATATATCCACGATAGTTTCGGCTAGTCGCTTTGGAATCGCTACGTATTGACACTGATCTCGCAAAGTGTCATCTATCGCGATTTTCCAGGCTTGATTAGCCGATGCCCCGCTAGTAATAATCTTTTCAGCATCATCACGTACCGGCTCCCACAGCATACAAGCGAAGAGAAACGCAGGAATAACCGGCTTGCCTTCATTGACACGTTTATCCGTGTTGGCCATTGCTTTTTCAGGGAGGCCAGGCTCATCGTCATCCAGGCAATGGTCAGTGAACGGGAACAAGTACTTAAACAAAGCATACTTACGCAGCAATACAAATGTTGCCAAAGCAGCACCACCATGAAAAAGTTTCAATACTTCGTCAAACATCCTCGCTGGTGGAACATTATTCAGCATACCGCCTAACTCTTCGATCATGCTCATAGCTTCTGGTTCCATTTCAAAACCTAGCTTGGCCGAAAACCGAATCACTCGAAGCATCCGCACTGGATCTTCTCGGAAGCGCTGTTCAACCGGACCAATACTTCGTAAAAACTTAGCTTCGATGTCATCCAACCCACCAACATCATCCAATAGCAGGCTACTCACCGGATCGTAGTAAAGTGCATTCACGGTAAAATCTCGTCTTAACGCATCCTCTGCCCGAGTCCCATAAACATTGTCACGAGTAAGCATACCTTCGGTACTTTCAACCATTTGGCCGACCCGTGTATCTTTATCAGCAGCAGCCCTAAATGTCGCTACTTCAATAATTTCACGATCTATCTTTACGTGAGCTATACGAAACCGCCGCCCAACCGTTCGTGCCATTTTAAATAATCCACACACCTGCTCAGGCGAAGCATCGGTCGAGACGTCAAAGTCTTTGGGGCGCTTACCAACAATAAGATCACGGACACACCCACCAACTACAAAGGCTTCATAACCCGCTTCTTGCAGCGTGTTAATCACAATATTTGCTGCTTTGCTCAATTGATCTGGCGTAATCGAATACTCACTTGCACCGAGTATTTTTGCTTCCACTGGTTGCTTTTCCAATTGTTGGTTCAATTTTTTTTCTGACATATAATTTTATTCGAACGTAATTAAAATTTTTGCTATTAGCTCAACTGTTCATGGTAAAACTTTTGCTTTCATTAACTTTTAGGCAGTTGTTCATTTAACGATACGAACCTATGCAAAATGCACTAAAACTATCAATTTTGTGCCAAACGAGCTTGTCTATTGAGTCCTGTGTATATGCGCTGTCCGCAAATACTATCAATTGATATATTAAACAGTTGTCCCAGATTTAGCAGAGCATAGATATGCTATTCAACCACAATCGGCAACGTCACTGAGCTACTTAATCCGGCACTGGATACAATGGCGGCATACCTATATTCAGCCGTTTATAGAAAAGGGCTAACATAAAAATTCTCGATTTCCTTTGAATTATTTATGAGGAAACCAATGGAGGATATTAAAGCCTACTTGTGTATCGGATGCACTTCGAAAGAGTAAAACGATCGAGTATGACCTTGGTCTGACTGCAGGCTCCTGCCGAAAAGCACGTCATACTTATCCAATGCTTGAGATTGTGCACAAAAGCATTAGTAAATACCAGCAAAAAGTCGCAATAAACAAAGATAACTATCCACTATCAACGAGCGACTAATTACGTATAATCGCGCACAGAAATTTAAAGACACAAGGTTTGGAGAATTAGATGGCACTCATTAAATACATTCAGCATAACGGCAACGAATACGAAGTGGAGGTGGCTGAGGGTAACAGCGTCATGCAGGGAGCAGTTGACAATGGTATTGACGGTATTTTAGCCGAATGTGGTGGCGCTTGTAGCTGCGCGACCTGCCATGTTTATGTTGACGAAGCGTGGCTAAGTAAAATACCAACAGCAGATGATATGGAAGAAGCAATGGTTGAGTGCGTATTGGAGCCGAAAGACAATAGCCGGCTCTCTTGTCAGATTAAGGTAACCGTCGAATTAGAGGGCCTGGTTGTCCGGTTGCCAGTATCGCAATAATATTTTCTAGCGTTCTTAGTTGAATGTACTCACCTTCAAAGCGGGTTGATTAATCTATCCCTCAATCAGATTGCGGGGCTTGAAACGGCTGTATGCTTCTAAATCGTCTAGATACTTCTCAGCATCGAGAGCAGCCATACAACCGAAACCGGCGGAGGTCACAGCCTGGCGATAAATTTGATCAGCGACGTCACCCGCAGCAAATACACCAGGCACACTGGTGTGGGTTGCGTTTCCTTGCAAACCGCTATTAATCGTTATGTATCCATTTTTCATATCTAATTGACCATCGAATATCTCGGTATTAGGTCGATGTCCAATGGCTATAAATACACCATCAACTTGTAATTCCTTTTTATCAGCCGACTCTATGCTCGCAATTCGCACCCCAGTAACTCCAGAATCATCACCTAACACTTCTTCCAATTGATGGTTCCATGCCAGCTTTACATTTCCGGTTTCAGCTTTGGCAAACAAACGATCTTGCAAAATCTTTTCAGCACGCAATTCACCACGTCGATGCACCAAGGTCACTTCAGAACAAATATTGGAAAGATACAGCGCCTCTTCAACTGCGGTATTGCCCCCACCGATAACAGCTACAGGCTTGTCACGATAAAAGAATCCATCACAAGTAGCACAAGCACTTACACCTTTTCCCATATAAGCTTCCTCTGATTCTAAACCCAGATACATGGCCGAGGCCCCAGTACAAATTATCAATGCATCACAGGTATATGAGCCACTTTGGCCAATCAGCTTATAAGGTTTTTCAGCAAATTCTGTGGCGTCTATATGGTCAAATATAATCTCGGTTTCAAATCTCTCGGCATGCTGTTTCATCCGCTCCATCAAATCCGGTCCTTGTAAACCTTCAACATCACCGGGCCAGTTATCAACTTCCGTGGTAGTCGTTAACTGCCCACCCATAACCATACCAGTAAGCAGAACGGGTTTAAGGTTTGCTCGCGCAGCGTACACTGCTGCGGAATAACCTGCGGGTCCTGATCCGAGTATTATTAATTTTTCGTGGCGATTCTCGCTCATTTCACTTTAACCATTTGCATTTTTTCAAGAATCGAGAACTCTAATGTTTTATGATTAATTATCCAGTACTATTTTCATCAACATTACACCACTACCGTGACACATAATCCTGGATGATTATTAGAGAATCCAAGCTTCATGCCGTGTAATCGAAACACTGCATCTGACAGAGCTAAGCCCAAGCCACTGCCCGGCGTGGTACGACTCTCATCTACCCGGTAAAACCGTTGCAGCACGTTGTCGTGCTCTGACTTCGGAATCCCTGGCCCGCTATCGCTAATCTGTATAAGAGTCTCGTTATCTTGCTCAAACATTCGCAGCCCCACTGCGCCACCTTTAGGAGTGTACTTAATCGCATTATCAAGCAAATTAGCAAGCGCCTGAAACAGCATATCTCGATCCCCTTCCAGCGACTGCGTATGGTCGGCCTCGAACACGAATTCCTGGTGTTTTTCTTCGGCAAGCGCTTCATATAACTCTTGCAGATCCCGTAAGATAGAACTTAATTCTATTTCAGTGAATGCCTCACGCTTGCCGCTGCTCTCGATGCGTGCGATACGTAATAGTGCGTTAAAGGTTGCAAGTAATCCGTCAGCCTCAGCAACAACCTGATCAATCATTTGTTCTCGCTGTTCAGCATCCGAACCCGCTAAACGCAATTCTTCCAGGCGATTACGTAATCTAGCCAGAGGGGTTTTTAAATCATGGGCTATATTGTCACTAACGCGCCGAACACCATCCATACCTTGCTCAAGCTGTGAAAGCATATGGTTCAGATTTTCGGATAACTCATCAAACTCGTCGTCACTATGCCGGGTAGGAACACGCTCGCTTAAATTACCCCGAATTACCTGACGACTGGTGCGAATAATGGCTTCAAGTCGACGCGTCAAGGTGCGACGCAACAAGGCTCCTCCTATGAGCGCCAAAATCACCGCACCGATGACGCCAAAAATCATCGCACGCAATATCTGCTGACTCACCTCTTGCAACTCACGCATGCCGTGTCCAACCAACAGGTGGTAACGATTTCCAATCAAAAAAGTTCGACCGCGAGCCATATACATTCTAACTCGACCACCCGCAGAACCGTCTGCTCCCCGCAATGGTGTCGTAAACTCAAAATCCAGCCAGCCTCCCGCATCTTGCTGTGCATCCGGCCACTCGTTGATATTGCCTAGCATTGGACGAAAACGTTCGTCAGTCAACAGATAGAGGGTATTCTCACCAGGCTGCTGGCGAGACAGGCGTTCTGCGATCTGGACCCTCAGACCGGTAAACCCATCGCTACTATAGCGCTCCGCAAGGCCTTTGATTTCGGCATTAATGGTCTCGTCAGTTTGCGTGGTTAAATAACCGACCGACGTCCAATAAAAGAAACTTAATATTGCCAGTACAGAACCAGCAAATAACAAAACATAAAGAAGTGTTAGCCGGAATACTGAACTGTTATACAGTCTAGTCCGGCTCACTCAACATATACCCCGCACCACGGACGGTATGCAGTAGCGGCTGCTCAAATTCTTTATCAATTTTTCCGCGCAAGCGACTGACGTGCACGTCGATAACGTTAGTCTGGGGGTCAAAATGATAATCCCATACTTTTTCAAGCAACATTGTCCGAGTCACTACTTGACCACTATGCCTCATCAAATATTCCAGCAGACGAAACTCACGTGGCTGAAGGTCAATTTTAACGTCACCTCTGCGCACCTCGCGCTTCAATAAATCCATAGAAAGATCGCCAACGTTTAATACAGTGTCTGGAGACTCTGGTTCAGCACGACGGACTAAAGCCTCTATACGCGCTTGCAATTCAGAAAATGCAAATGGCTTGACCAAATAGTCATCAGCACCAGCCTTCAATCCTTTAACACGATCTTCCACTTCTCCTAAAGCACTTAACATCAAAATAGGTGTTCTATTCCCATTGCCACGAAGTGTTTTGGTTAACGTAACGCCGTCTACTTTTGGCAACATACGGTCAACAACAATAACTTGATATGAGTTTGAATCAGCCAGCAATAAACCATCCTTGCCATCTCCAGCCTGGTCAACTGCATGCCCGCATTCAGTCAGGCCCTTTTTTATATAGGCCGCTGTTTCGCGGTCGTCCTCAATAACCAGCAGCTGTATCATTGATTGTGGTTTCATATCGGCTTCCAGTGTTTGCAGTGTATGTGTTTATTTAGTTGAGCACTACCAAGAGTGCAAAAAGATGCTCTACAAAGTGCACAAATTGTTATTACTAATTTAGTTTAAATGGCACGAAACTACTCGAACCACCGCGACTAAACAGGAAAACTACCGTATCGCGACTCGCGTTAATCGCATCATCAACAGCGTCTAGCACATCAGCTGGTCTGGAGGCTATTCTTCGACCAACCCGCTGTATCAAGTCACCTTTAACTATCCCATTCTTAGCTGCCAACGACCCATCAGCTACTGCTACCACGAGAACACCCTGAGCACTATCGGGAACCTGATATTTTTCTCTTGATTTCCGGGTAAGCGCGACCATCTCTGCACCGATAGCATTATCACCTTGGGGTTTGCTTGGTTCTAATTTAGCAACCGCCGCACCTTCTTCAGGGTAAGGATCTACTAGCACCGATAGGGTTTTCTCTTTTCCATCCCGAATTATTAGCACATCGACTGTATCGCCGGCCGCGGCCTCCGCAACAATACGGGGCAAATCTCGCATTTCATCTACTACTTTACCGTCAAACTCAATAACAATATCCCCAGGTTGAAACTTGGCTTTTTCTGCAGGGCTATCCTCAATTATTGAAGCTACCAGAGCACCACTATTATTCTCGCGACCAAATCCTTTAGCAAGCTCATTATCCAGAGATTGAATTTGTACACCTAACCAACCGCGTTGGACGGTACCCGACTCCTTCAATTGCTCAATCACGCTCTGAGCCATATCCGACGGTATGGAGAATCCAATACCTACGCTACCGCCGGTTGGAGAATAGATCGCACTGTTGATCCCGATCACATCACCCGCAAGGTTGAATAGCGGCCCACCAGAATTGCCTCGATTAATTGCTGCATCAATTTGTAAAAAATCATCGTACCGGCCTGAACGAATGTCACGACCAATGGCTGAGATTATTCCTGTAGATGCGCTTCCTCCCAAACCAAATGGGTTTCCAATCGCCACCACCCAATCACCGACTCGGGATCGACTTACGTCACCCCATGCAACAAACGGAAGTGGTTTATTCGAATCAATTTTCAATAAAGCCAGATCCGTTGCTTCGTCACTACCTTGCAATTTAGCCTCAAACTCCTCACCGTCCGTCATGGTTATAGTAATTTTATCGGCATTATTTACCACATGATGATTAGTAACTATATAACCATCAGGGCTTATAATAAAGCCTGAGCCAATCCCTAGTGGACGTAAGCTTTCATCTTCGTCTTCTTGGCTCGGTTGCTGATTCCTATATTGCTCAAAGAAATCTTCAAATGGTGAGCCAGGAGGAAATTTAAATTCTGGAACACTTTGTCGTGCGCGACTAACTTTGCCACTTATCCCTACATGCACCACTGCCGGGCTAACTTGTTCAATTAAATCCGCAAAACCAGTAGCTGGCGCTAAAGAATAATTCTCAGCTTGTGGGCTGGCCGACTGCGAAAAGGCAATTTTATTAAACGCTGGACTGAAGGAAAAAGCCACCAGAATAACCAGCAGCGCCACAACGGGAGATTTTAAAAACCACATGAAAGAATCCTCTTAAGGCTTGGATCAGATATTAGTCGCACTTCCAACAATCGTATTGAAGGTATCGACCACACCCATATAATATAGGTGGACTTCTGTTACCACTGGCTTTCCATAGCGTTACGATTTATTAATTGCCAAAACAAACCATTTAGTAAAATTTAATGAATATTTCAGGGTGTTTATACCGCTAAAAAGCAAAAATCCACTGCTCAAATCAGGGCTAAATTTCAACTTTAAACTTCGCTAAGCTACTGAACATCTCAGTAGTAAAGTATTATGTATTACTTTTAAGACTCTAATTCGAAATAAGTTTATACAAAATATCGCTAAATTTCGAAATAAAAATCATTAATCCTTTCTCATTTTTTTACATGCTCCATTTTAACGAGTTTCAGTGTTTGCGACGTGCTCCTCGTATAGAGATTGTTGCAGCTTGGTATCACTTACCGCCATGACTTTTTCCACTATTCCCCTGTTTAAATGTGGCGAGAACATTTCTATAAAATCAAACATATAATCCCTTAAACCAACGCTCTTGCGAATCGCCAGACTAGTCACACTCTCTTCAAACAAGTGCCCGGCATCCAATACCTGTAAGTCTTGATCTTGCTCACGATCGTATGCCATACGAGCAACTAAGCCTATGCCTAAACCATGGCGGACATAAGTTTTAATCACTTCAGCATCAGCAGCAGTGAGCACAACATTAAAATCTAACCCACGCTCAACAAAAGCCCGGTTAATAAAAGATCGATCAGCTACGCCGAACACATAGGTAATAATCGGGTATTGACATACTGCCTCAAGGGTCAGCAGTTTTTCCTTAACCAAGGGGTGTCCTTTGGGCGTCATAATACAACGGTTCCAACGGTAGCAAGGCAGCAAACACAGCCCTTCAAAAAGCTCCAATGCTTCGGTCGCGATCGCTACGTCAGCAACCCCGGCAGCAGTCATTTCAGCTATTTGAGTGGGTGTTCCCTGATGAATATGCAGCGTGACGTCGGGATATTTTTCAACAAATCTAGAAATAACTGTTGGTAGCACATATCGTGCCTGAGTATGGGTAGTAGCAATCGTTAAACCGCCACGACCAGGGTCAGCATGATCAGCCGCAGTTTTTTCTATTACCTCAACCTCATCCAAAACACGGTTAAAGTGACCAACAAGCGCTTCGCCAGAACGTGTCAGGCGAGTAATGTGCTTGCCGTTGCGCTCAAATAAAGAAACGCCTAACTCTTCTTCCAGGCTTTTAATTTGATTACTTATCCCGGGCTGTGCAGTGTGTAAGCTATCAGCTGCATTAGTAATATTAAGCCCTTGGTTAACGACCTCAACAACGTATTGAAGCTGTCTTAATTTCATTAGCAACGTCCGGTCGAAGAAAACCCACTATCTAAAGACCCTGTTTGTTTGTATGTCTCTGCCTTGAGCAAAAAATCTTTTGTTGTCGCAGACATTGGCACCCTAACCCCAACAATGTAATCGATAATTTCTTTACCCCTATGCGCCAAGCGTAACCCGTCTTCAAGGTTACGTAACATCTTTCCATTGGCGAGTTCCATAGAGGCCGGCCGATAATTTTCAATTGCCTGTTTGGCAGCAACATACTGCGGCCACACTTGAAACGTCACAGGGTCAGAGCGCATGGTTTCGGCCTCCAGCTTTCCTGTTCGAGCTAAATCATTAAACAGTTCAACTAACCCGCTTAAATCATTAGATGCTATATATATATTGCTCAACTCCGCTACGATTTGATCGATATCACGAAACGTTTGGGCTACTTTAATATAGCGGCTTTCAAAAAATGCCTTCATTGGCAACGTGAATGCTTTGAAAGGCTCACCCCACAATTCATCAACACCCTCTTCACCACTGAAATGTCGAACCAAGCGGCCAAGCTCCAAGGCCTCGCGTAGGCAATCCTCGCATACGCGCATCAACTCATTTTGTTGGCTAACTTGAACACCCTTTTCTTCAAGTTCTACAACACTAGTGAATATATCTGTGGCCCGATTAAACAAGGCCCCAGCCAGCATGGCACCATTTACTCGTTTACATTCAGAATTTTTGGCCTCTTCATAACTGGATCGAGCCAGATCAAGTTTATCACCAGGGGTATTAATACCGGCCTCGGTGTGGTGAAAAGCCCGGCGTGTAAGCGAATCGATTAATGCCATTTTCTCCGACAGGTTATCTTCAGGCGGTTCATACCAACGAATCCAACAACCATCGTAATAAACTTCCTGTTTGCCATTTATCTCCCTGACAGTTCGGTTTTCAGGGTAATCCGCTGGGCCGTTCATTTACACAATCTCATCTTTTATCAAAAATTTAAAACTCTAGTAAAGGTTATAAGCCTGATCTTACTATAGTAGGTGCTTGCTAAATAGATTTGAAGTTACCCATAGTCCGCAAAGGTTCCGCTCGCCTGCTTCGCTTGCATTCAGACCTACACTCGCAGAATTCACATGCATACAAGCCCACCAATACTAGCAACTCTACTTCCTTTTATGCGTCTACTTTCGACAATAACGCCAATTGCTAGCGCCGATAGTGTAAAAACAGATACTGTGAATATAACAACGAATAAACCCATAACATCATAATTCCTATACCGCACAATTAACAAAAAAACTGAGTTCAAAATATCGAACCGCAATCCTGGTAGTTTTCCCAATCGTTTTTTAGCGTATTTTCCAAGTAAGTATCAATCAAAATAATCATGCTAATATGAGTTCGCCAGTACCTCAATCAATGCCAGTTCAGCACTAGTACCCACCACTTTTACGCCGTCATTTTGTGCCGATCTTAGCAGCATGTAAACAGGCATTTTAACCTGTTTGCTGCGTCCATAGATCGCTTTGCGCCCATCACGAACAAAGCAGTAGCCCAAGCATCCGCTTGCATAGTATTTGCGTTTAATACGCTAAGTGAAGTAACTCTATGGCTATTAGCTTGACTGCCAAGTTTCGGGGCAAACCCCATATTTGTAACCAATCTACCAATGCTTATATCGTAAGCACCATCACTCAATACTCCCAACTGCAGGGCAAAACTAACCACTTCACACAATTCTCGTGATAACTTTATCGGTCTGCCGATCGGTTTGGAATTAAATCGGTTTATTTCAAAATCCAGCAACCAACTGGAAATACTAGTATTAACATCAGAGAGTATGTTTCGGATATGTGAAGAATAATCTCCATTGCCGTAATAGCTCACCCGATAATAGGTACCCATGGTTTCACTAGCATGAATAATAACGTTCGACTGCGAACAGGCTAGTAATCCGGCTAATGAGAGGGTGATAAATATACGCACCAGAGCTCTTAAACGAATGCGTATTTTATTGTCGGAAATTTTCAATAGATTCACTGACATAGCCATAAGACTCAAACACAACAGATAGTAGTACCCGCTTTCACCCCGATTAATTTCGATAACCCCGTCTAGTACCCGGCGGAATCAACACCACTCCGAGATTTTTTTATCTTCAATTATTAGCCAGCTGATTATTACCTTATCATCCATTCTAACCGGCATAGTTGGCTTTTAGCCAACATAATCCTCACCCAAAACTCCAACAGATTTTAGCGGAAACACAACATCTCCAGAAGAGGTTTACCCAAATGGCTAAATGAACTAAGCGATAAGGCGGCTTTACGTGGCTACTCCGTCTGTAATTAATCGGTCTTTAGGTTGGCCCCAAAATGGCGGCGCAATTAATACTTATTTGTCGACTACCGGCAACTGCAACTAGGACTGTAATAAATACGAATTTAGCAAATTATGCATTGAATCCAGTCGATGCGCGCGGTAGCGTTCAATCAGGCATTTAATACTCAGGTAGTACTATTATGAACTTGGAAAAGGTCGTTTTTGGTTTCTTTATTCTGCTCGCGCTAACCGTCAACTTTGGATTTTTTGTTGGCGACATAGACAACCCAGCCCATCATCACCATTACGAGCTCTACGCTGCACTGGTGATCAGCCTTATCACTACGGTTCTTAAGTTTGGAGATCGATCCCAAATGGGGGCAATATTAGTAGCATCCAGCTTGGTAGCAGACCTGCAACTCATTGCTGCTGTTGTTGTATGGGGTTCAGCTACCGCCAGCGATGGCTCCATAAGCCCGGGCACAATGGCAAGCATTGTGTCATTGTCAGGCGGTGCCTTAGTGGCAAATATAGTCTCGGTTATTCTACTTGTAGTTGAGACATTACTATTTAGACGATAGTGGCGCGCCAGCTTTGCACACCACCTACATTCTCAGTCACGCCTTCACTTAAATACTCCAAACAACACCTAATGACTAGTGTAATTTTTATTTTTCTACGGCGCATGCGCCTGCCGTTAATAATACTAATATTAGTGTATGCGCTTGCGACCCTTGGGCTAACACTGGTCCCTGGACAGGATGATCAGGGTAATTTGCACTATTTAAGTTTTTTTCACGCTTTCTATTTCGTGAGTTTTATGGGTTCAACCATTGGGTTTGGGGAAATCCCATACCCGTTCACCGATCCACAGCGTGTTTGGGTTTTGGTAGGTATTTATACATCAGTCATCGCTTGGTTATACACAATAGGCTCCCTGCTAACATTATTTCAAGACCCTGCTTTCAAACGCGCAATCACATTTCAGGGATTTCGAAATAAAGTTAAACGACAGCGCGAGCATTTTTGGATCATTTGCGGGCTTGGCACTACCGGGCACGCCTTAATGGAGCGCCTGATAGATAACAATATCAATGTTGTAGTTATCGACTCTAAGCAAAGCGCATTAGATGCGCTTGAACTTGTAGACTATGGTGGCAGTGTGCCGGCACTGTTAGCTGATATGACTATTCCCGAAAACCTGGTTGCAGCAGGAATTGCACACAAAGATTGCGCAGGCGTTATCTCTCTGGCTAGCGACGATAACGCCAACTTAAAAGTAGCTGTGGTGGCAAATCAATTGCAGGACAATCCAAATCTAACCGTCATTTGTCGCTCCGAAAGCGAAGATGCGACTCGCAATATGAAGTCGTTCGGCACCAATGTCGTGTTAAACCCATTTCAAACCTTCGCTAATCAGTTTGGGCTCGCGATCCATGACCACCAGTTGTATACCCTCAGCCGCTGGCTAACCGATAACGGCGAAAAATCGCTCAGTGAAGATAAAGCCCCCCCTGCCGGACACTGGATTATCTGCGGATATGGTCGACTCGGTAAATCTCTGGAAACTATACTTAAAAAACGAAAAATTGAGGTCACGGTAGTAGATCCTGAGCCGAAAAGCCATCAGGCACCCCGGTCTTGCGTTGTTGGGCGAGGCACAGAAGCTGACACTCTAATCAAAGCAGACTTGGCTACCGCTAGCGGAATTGTAGCTGCAACTTCAGACGATTCGGATAATCTTTCTATCGTGATGACCGCAAAGGAGTTGCGCAGGGACTTGTTTACCATCGCTCGTTTAAACTCTTTTTCTAATGATGTTTTGTTTAGGGCGGCCGAGCTGGACCTGGTAATACGACGAAATGAAGCTCTAGCCGACCGCATCCTCGCGATCGTAGACCGACCCCTGGTAACACAATTCCTTCGCCTGGCTCACCAATTACCAAAAAAAACCATAGAAAATCTAATGAGCTCTATTCGGTCCAATACCGGCGGGAGTAAACCAGTTAGTTGGCGATACTCCATTAGCTCTGACCAAACCCCGGCAATTAGTCAAATGTTGGCGAAAAACTCTGTAATCACAATCAGGGACCTTATCCAGCAGCCGAATACAAAGGACAAGCAGGCAATACCACTATTACTTGTCGAGGACGGCAACACAAAATTACTTCCCGAGCTAACCGATCAGGTGCTACCCAATCAACAATTCTTGTTCTGTGGCACTGGCAAAGCTCGACGAAACAGCCTACGCTTATGTGAAGACGTAGACCTGCTAGATCAAATCTTGAAACCTGACCGCAGCGCTATCCCGGGTATTCGATGGTTCTTTAACTATCAGCAGCGTGCTAAACCCGGTAATTCTAGCCCTGAAAGTAACCCCAAAAATATTAGCTCCAATAGCTCAAGTAATGAAAATAAATAAATTCAGCCATCTAGACGAACGCGGCCAAGCAACTATGGTCGATATTAGTGATAAGGCATCCACCAAACGTGTAGCAATCGCAGAAAGCCTTCTAGTGCTGCCAGCGACCGTTACCGCTGCCATTGAAAGTAACGGCATACCAAAAGGCGACATTTACGGAACCGCGCGCATTGCAGGAATTCAAGCGGCGAAAAAATGTGCTGAGCTGATTCCTCTTTGCCACCCACTGCCACTTAGTAAAGTAGTGATAGATTTTGAGTACTTGGGAGACAACAAAATGTTGGTACGAGCCGAATGTAGCACAACCGGAAAAACTGGCGTTGAAATGGAGGCCTTGACTGCAGCGTCCGTCGCTGCCCTTACCATCTATGATATGTGCAAAGCTATAGACAAAGGCATAGAGATCAACCGTACGCGCTTAATAAGTAAATCCGGCGGCAAATCCGGAAACTGGAACGCGGATAGCCAGAAAACTTAATAACTTGTCAATTTGCAACTAAATCTTCAAATCGGCCCGCATTTTGGATAAATCTGCGGGCGTATCTATGTCGATTAGTATCCCCGGGTCGTCTACTTCAATATAAGCCGCCTTGGCACGCTCGTGCCTAAACAGCTTTGCGCCGCCTTCATCACTATCCAATTTGGATAGCTCATCAAACCAACAGTTGGCAAATACTACTGGATGGCCCTGCCTTCCTTGGTAAGTTAGCGCCCAAATATTCGCATCTGAGTGTCTACTTTCCTGAATTAGTAAGCTTAAGGTTTCTGACCTAACCTGCGGCATATCACCCAAAGCCAGCAGCAAGCGCGTAGTGTCGGGAGACAAGTTAGCAACTGCTAAAGCAATGGAACTGCCCATGCCATGTTCGGCATTCTCGTTGTGGAGTGCATGCACATGTTCTGGTAATTCAAGATCATCCAAGCCCCAACGGTCACCATATATCACCGTCATCCTATCCACACCTGCTACTTCAAGGTTTTCAATTACTCTCCCAATAACGGTTCGCTCACCAATCGGCTGGCTAAGCTTGCTTGCACCGCCCATCCGAGTGGCACTACCGGCAGCGAGGACAAAAATTTCAATCGTCATTATTTATTCGATTTCTACCATCTACCAACTCCGCAGCAATCGCAATAGCAATTTCATGTGGCCCATTTACCTCCAGATCAATACCGATAGGTGCGCGTATAGATTCGATCACCACCGCGCTTAACCCCAATTCGACTAACTCAAGCTTACGCAACTCATGGGCGCTTTGACTGCCCAACGCACCAACATAAAAAGCACCTCCATCGAGCGCCTGCTGAATCAGTTCAGGCTCCCATTCATGATCATGGAATACCGAGCACAAACCGGTATATTTATCGTACTCCACGCCATCCAGCGGGCCAGGTTTAAGCAAATTACGCTTAACAGATACGGTCTCGACCTGATCCAAAGTCTCCGGTTCAGAGCTACAAACCATTACCTCAAACTCCAATAACTGGCACAAAGCTACTAATGCCGGAACAATTGGTCCATTGCCAGCAATAATTATCTGGGTAGCCGGATGATAAGTATGTAGATAATCTGCCTCCACCACACTCCGCACTACCTGAGAGGTTTTACTCTGGAGATCAAAAGCCATATAGGCGAGCTTTCGCTGGCCTATTTCATTCAAAATATGGATAAAATCTTCTCGTTTAAGACCAACCTCAATAAATACGTCGATACTGGACCCACAAGGCAATTTAATGTCTAAATAAGGCGAATCTTCGCCAAATCTAATTAACTTATTTTCTTGTTTACCAATCGCTTCCAGTGCCAGCTCAACAATCGCTGACTCAGCGCATCCACCGCTAATACTCCCAACAGAATCACCTAGTCCGGATACTGCAATTTGGCTACCAATTCGCCTCGGTGAACTCCCTAGTGTCGCTACCAAAGTTACCAAGGCAACATCTTCATCATGTGATAACCACTCCACACATTCGTGTATTACAAATTCCTTGAACTTACTCATATATTTTTAATAAAGTATTTATATAGTTATGTTAAATTTATTATTTTCATACAATAGTTTAATTTCATAGAGCGCTACTCGACAGAAATTTGTTGCGGGTTACAGTGCTCGGGCGACATATTAAAGCAATATTGCTTCTCGCTGGTGAAGAATTTTCACCTTAACGGATCGTCACCCCCTCAAAAATCCTATTTAAAATCGCTGGCACTATCGCGGCAACCATTACCGTCATATTATTTTCGAGCGTTCTATCAGCTTAGTCTATTCCAGGTAATACTCCAATATACGCCCTGGCTGAGTCGGAAAGCCTTAGCGAAGCTACGCTTATAGGCTCCACAGCGAATACCAAGGATCTAAATTTCAACAAGCCATCGGCAGAACAAGCATTAACGATTCCATGCCGATCGCCCGAAATTGGAGCACCAAATTAAACGTCAATTACGTACAGTCTGTAACAGCCGCTTTTAAGCCCGATGTAGAAGTGCTCCAATCCTCTAAAAATACCCACACAGTATTATTTTTCATACGCTATGGGAATGGTGGTGGACGAGACCTGCAGTCCATGGGCACGAATAGCGGGCTCAACGGCAGCGGGAGTATAAAAGGGCTTATTTTCTTTGATGGAAACTGCGATGGTATGCGCCAGTCGTCAGAACCACATGCTGATGGTGTTGAAGTTTATCTGGACGGACAACAGCTGGAATTACTAATAATCTGGCGCTCTACCAAGCAACAAAGATAATTTTACTTGTAATTAGAAGCCGTGGTAATTAAAGTTCGCCGCAATTCGAAACCTGCCTTCTTATAAAATAAATAGAATAAAAAGCATGCCTAATGTTTGCGAAATACGGGTTCAAAACTCTACTAACGCCGAAACGTCTAATAGCGAGTCTGGCAGTGCTGCCCTAATAAGAGTAGCAGGCTTGAGTGTTATCGAACGACTACTGCTGGGCGCTGCGAAAGCTGGTATCTCCAGAGCTTATATCACGGATACTAGTCAGCAAACGAAACAACACCTAACTAACAGCAAGGCATTGCGAAAGAGTCCGGTAGAGATTAAATGGAACGCCACCGAAAAGCCGCTACCCAATAAGAGGA
This sequence comes from Arenicellaceae bacterium, assembly GCA_029246505.1. Taxonomy (GTDB): domain Bacteria; phylum Pseudomonadota; class Gammaproteobacteria; order Arenicellales; family Arenicellaceae; genus UBA10349. Next base: position 5,216 of record JAQWNC010000030.1, on the reverse strand, counting down.
TAGTCGTTGAAGCGAATGTGGTGGTAGGTAATCCAGTCTGGGGTGCCTTAGTGGCCGCTACGACAAATATGAGCGTCACTCAAGCTCCCTCAATGGAGGTAGTCGGATATTCCGAGACACAACCATTCTACGCCGAGAGCGACGCTAGTAGCTCTCCTTTTGTGTACCCGGTCACGCAACCTGAACACGCTAAATACGCACGTAAAACGATATTCAAAAATGTTTCAAAACTCAGCTCCGGGCCAGTTTCTCGATTGATTAACTCTAAGCTTTCGCTACCGATGAGCGAGTTCCTCTCAGACTATCCGGCCACGCCCAATCAGTTAACTATATTTAGCGCCCTAATCGGTATGCTCTCGGGATATTTTATCGCCTTTGGAAGCATAACTGGCTTGATTATATCCGGCACACTATTCCAGCTAAGTTCTGCTCTGGATGGAGTTGATGGTGAATTAGCCCGCGGAAAATTCAGCGCATCTAATCTGGGAGCATGGATCGATACTATCGGTGACAATCTTGTATACATTACCTTCATTGCTGGTTTAGCCATCGGCTATAGTCGATTCGCTACTACCGCAGAACTTTGGTTTGCAGGCTATGTGTTACCCATTGGCATTACTACGCTAGCGCTCACCATAACCCTGATTGGTGGAATGGCTTTATATTTAAAACTTAACAAGCAATCTGGAACCATGACCGCCGTTCAAACTGATTTGGCGCAACGCGTTGAACGTGAACACGTTGGTTTCATATACAAAACGCTAGATGCGGTTAACATTTTAGGTAAACGAGATTCCTTCTCGTTTATTGTTTTCCTCATTGCAGTTGTGCCGTCAATACTTGGCTCCACAGCAGGATTTCACATTATGTTTTGGGGCGCTCTATGTATGATCCTGATGATTATACTTTACTATCTTATCGGACTTCGAAACGCTCGGTAGTATTCAGTTTGTATTCCAATCAATCAGTATTCGTAATTCCCGAATTACTGAATAACTCACCTTACAAGAGACAATACTTCAAAGGTTTAAGAGACAAGCTTTTATAGGCAATTGCCTATAAAAGCGTAACCGCTAGCTCAGATGAGACGCTCTAACTGGGCCTCAGCTATTTCGTGGTCATTTGGATCATCGACATCCAGCCAATATAGCCCTTCAATATCATGAGTCTTCGCCAATCCTTGATTGGCCAATGCGCGTACCCCACCACTAAGAGACCCATCATGGTGTTCTTCAATACTGGTTTCGATTGCATCAAATAAATCCGAAGTACAGGCAAACACACCTGTATCGAAGGCGTTGTATTGCTTGATTACCTTACCAATCGTTTTGATACGGCCCTGCTCCTGATATACGCGTGTCACGTCATCTAAATTAATATCAGGATTTTCTATATTTGAATCTACCGCCAACATTATGCCCTCACTCAGGCCATCTGCTGCCTTTATAAGTCCTCGCATAAGACTGACAGGATACAAATGGTCGGACATGCTCAAAATAAAAGGTTCTGTTATTTCATTGCGAGCGCACAGAACCGACCAACCATTAGGTTTATCCCAATCTGGATTCATAAACGCTTTGATTTTAATACCGGTTTGATCCGCCAATTCTTTAAGGTGTTCCCGCAGTCGACGCCCACGATAACCAGTAACCACGTAAAACTCATCGCAACCAGCTTCACTAGCCGTTGTGATTACACGATCAATAAGCGGTATACCACCAACTGGCGCTAATGGCTTAATTTCTGCCTTGGGGCGTAGACGACTTCCCAGGCCCGCCGCTATTATCAAACACTTCATATTAGTTGCACCGGTTTAGTCTGGCTGCTTCTAAATCGCTTCAACTATTAGCTTCAACTTTAGCCTGAGGTCAAAATATCCTATTTGCCTTGAACGAATTCTTGAACAGAATTGTAGGCTTCGTCATCTGTAAACTGAATCGGAGGGTGCTTACAAAAATAAGCCGATGGTGCATTCAAAACACCACCAATACTACGATCTAGTGCTAACTTCGCACAGCGAATAGAATCTATCGCAACGCCTGCAGAGTTTGGAGAATCTTCAACCGATAGGCGAAGCTCAAGGTTCATCGGCACGTCGCCAAATAATTTGCCTTCCATACGCAAAAAACAAACCTTGTTGTCGTTTTGCCAAGCAACGTAATCGCTTGGCCCAACGTGAATATTGTCATCATCCAGTCGATTGGCTGCTGCTGATTGCACGGCCTCAGTTTTTGACTCCTTTTTTGATGCCAAACGATTACGATTAAGCATGTTCAAGAAATCAGTATTTCCGCCAGTATTGAGCTGATAGGTACGCTCTAGCTTAACGCCACGTTTCTTAAATAAATCGGTAAGAATACGGTGCGTAATCGTCGCACCCAGTTGCGCTTTGATATCATCACCAATAATTGGAATATTCGCATCTTCAAAACGCTTGGCCCACACCTTGTCACTAGCAATAAAAACCGGAATGTTATTTACAAATGCCACACCAGCTTCCAGCGCACACTCTGCGTAAAAACGAGTTGCCTGTTCGGAACCAACTGGAAGATAATTCATTAACACGTCAGCACCAGAAGACTTAAGCAAAGCCACCACGTCATCCTGGGTAGGCTGTTTAGCATCACTTAACAGAAACGTCCGGTTGTCGGCATATTGATCCATATGGTCGGCACAACCATCTAATATCTGCCCCATAGAAACTTTGACGCCCGACTCAGGCAAATCATCACAAAAAACCGTAGTGCAGTTAGGGGCCGAGAATATTGCCGTATTAACATCTTGACCAACTTTTCGCTTATCAACATCAAAAGCACTAACAATTTCTATATCGGTTGGGAGGTATCCGCCCAAATCCCAATTCATCAAGCCAATGCAGTCGGTTGCGGACTTCCCATCGTAATAATAGACCCCCTGAATTAGAGAGCTAGCACAATTGCCCATACCTATTATAGAAACTTTGATTTTACTCATATTTATATTCTCGTCTGGCGACCGCCCTAGTACAGTATCGCGCTAACACATTCAAAATTTGAAATTGCGCCTGCTGGGGGCAACGGCAGTCTGATAAGTAGTCTGTTGGTAATGTTATAGGGCACATAAACCCGAAGGTGCTTGCTACACAAAATTCGGCGTATTATACACGTAGAGTTATCCTTCAGAAAATGGAATTTGACCTTATTAAGCCTACTTGTCGGTACTATTTAGCTATAACAAAAAAACAACAAAACCCGCGTGGTCTTAACTCAAACCACTTAATTCAGTCCTATTGCGTAGAATTTCTTCCGACAGGGAAGTTTACTTAAACCAGCTCAATATCAACAATTAAGCCTGCTAAAAATTAATTATAGATTAATACTTTAAGAAAAAACCCGCCACTAGCGGGTTTATACGAATATCAGAAAATGCTGCTTTAAGCAACTTCACTATCTGTCACAACCGTGGCGTCTTCAACCTGATCATCGTCTTTAGAAGTAGCTTCTACTAGCATTTCGACCAACTGAACGTATGCCATCGGCGCATTATCGCCGGGACGATTTGCGCACTTTAATATACGTAAATAACCACCTGGCCTATCGGAAAAACGTTCACCCAAATCGTCGAATAATTTACCGACCGCTGCTTTATCGCGCAAGCGTGAAAACGCTAGTCGACGATTACTAATCGAAGACTCTTTACTGAGCGTAATTAGTGGCTCGAGCACTCGACGAAGTTCTTTCGCCTTGGGAATTGTAGTCTTTATTTGCTCGTGCTGAATTAGTGATACCGACATATTTCGAAACATAGCTTGTCGATGGCTAGAATTTCTGCCGAGCTGCTTACCTGCTTTATGATGTCTCATTATACCAATACCTTATCGTTTAACATCAACCCGCAAAGCAGCAGGTGGCCATTTTTCTAACTGCATTCCGAGTGATAAGCCACGCTGAGCTAAAACATCCTTAATTTCAGTCAAAGATTTTTTCCCCAAATTAGGCGTTTTCAACAATTCAACTTCAGTTCGCTGAACCAAATCACCGATATAATAAATACTCTCTGCTTTTAGACAGTTTGCTGAACGTACCGTCAATTCGAGCTCATCTACTGGACGCAAAAGTATCGGATCTATTTCTGGACCCAGATCTTCTTCTTCCTCAGCTTCAGTTTCTTCAAGATTGACGAATACTGCAATCTGCTGATGCAAAATAGTAGCTGCCCGACGCACCGCATCTTCAGGCTCAATTGAACCATCAGTTTCAAGGTTTAGCGTTAGCTTGTCCAGGTCAGTACGCTGTTCAACACGCGCATTATCAACCGAATAAGAAACTCGCAATATAGGACTGTATGAAACATCAAGCTGCATCATACCGATTTGCTTGTCCTCATCAGTTTGCTTGCGTTGATCAACCGTTTCATAACCACGTCCATTTCGAACCGTCAATTCAGCACTAATTTTTCCATCCTTCGACAAATTACAAATTACTTGCTCTGGATTAACGACTTCAATCTCATGATCCAGCTGTATATCAGCAGCAGTAACCACACAAGGACCTTCCTTATATAGCTTAAGAACTGCAGCGTCCGGCAAATGCTTTAATAAAGATACGCTTTTCAGGTTCATTAGAATATCGATGACATCCTCTTGTACACCCTCAATTGTTGAATACTCATGCAGTACGCCATCTATTCGCACGTCAGTAATTTTGCTACCTGGTATAGACGACAATAGAATGCGGCGCATCGCATGTCCCAGTGTGTAGCCGAACCCACGCTCTAAAGGCTCGATCGTCACTCGTGAACGAGTACCATCTTTAGTATTTACATCAACCAGTTTTGGTTTTAAAAAACTCGTAGCAGAATCTGCCATTTGGTATTTCTCCGTATTTCTAGGTCGGACTGTTCAATCAATCACGTAAATTCTAAGTAACTTGCTAAGCGCCAGGTTACTTAGAATACAACGCGACCACTAACGATTCATCGATATCTGCAAAAATTTCGGACCGATCAGGCGCCGACTTAAAAATACCCTTTTTTGCTTTAGGGTCAACTTCTGTCCATTGAGGGAATCCAATTTGTTCAGTGATTTCCAAAGCAGAGGTAATGCGCAATTGGCTTTTAGATCTCTCACGCACTTCAATTTCATCGCCAGACTTTACCTGATATGAAGGAATGTTAACGATGATACCGTTTACAAGAATAGACTTATGATTGACAAGCTGCCGAGCTTCAGACCGCGT
>JAQWNC010000008.1 GCA_029246505.1 Arenicellaceae bacterium | reverse complement strand
CTGATGTGCGCCAAGCCCGGGGTCGCCACCAACTATGCCGTCAATAATTGGCGCAACCTCGGTTCGAGGGGCATCAAAGTGTTTGTTCGCGAGGTCAACCTGAATCTTCGGTGTTATGGTCCAGCCAGCTGCTTGTGCTTGTATAAGCCCCGTTAGACTGATTAATAGAAGGCAAGGGAAGGCTTGCTTAGTAAAGAACTCGGGCATGTAAAAAATGGCTAATCAAGGTGAAATTTTGCGCCGCAGACACTAGCATACAAACACTAGCGAAGTATGTAACGTCGTGTATCAGAAGGTTTCGCAACGGAGAGCCTCTGATGGAGGTTGAGACGTTAAAGCTACGTGGTCTAAGCTCAGTGGAGAGAGTACAATGAGAGGGCCGCTAGAATGCTTCCCAATCTAAGGAGGGCTTTTTATAAGGGTAGCTGCTACGGCCATGCATTGATGGGCTCTTGGGAAAAAGTTAAGCCGCGGCTATCGCCATATTTCGTTCAATGGATGGAAGAAAACATCGGTTACGAAACCGAATGACCGCCTCACGTCCTGGGCCATTCGATTAATGGAACATATGCTTTATACTTCCTATACTTATGATAATAATCGTTAGATCCTATCTGTCGATGGCTCGTGTTAGCCTTTCGCTTGAAAGCTTTGGCAGAGGTGATTGCTTTGTGATAAAAGTTAATCTGCTAAGCGTAGTCGACGTTGCAAAAGCTCACGTGGCCCTCTAACAATACTGAGGAGAAATAGTGAAGAAATTTGCGTTCATCTTAATTCTAATCGCAGTTTGGACTCATCCGATTGTCTTGGCTCAGGGCGCCATTCCACAACAAGAAGTATCCGTACCAACCCTTTCCCGTTTGCAGGCTGAAGCAGTCGAACGAATCGATCAGTCTGAAAAGCTTACACAAGAAATCGTTGATAGCTTGTTTTCATTTTCCGAGCTCGGTTTTCAGGAGTTCGAAACTCAGCGATACCTAGTCGAACTGCTTGAGCGCAATGGATTCGATGTTGAGCGCGGCGTTGCCGGTATTCCAAGCGCGTGGTGGGCAAGTTGGGGAAGTGGCAAACCCGTCATCGCATTGGGCTCAGATGTTGACGGGATCCCCAAATCTTCGCAAATGCCGGGCGTTGTTTATCGGCAGCCGTTGATCGAGGGCGCGCCGGGGCATGGTGAGGGGCACAATTCGGGCCAGGCCGTCAATATTATTGCGGCACTGGCCGTGAAAGAAATTATGGAGCGGGAAGGGCTTAGTGGAACTGTTATTATTTGGCCTGGTATTGCTGAAGAACTTCTGGCCACGAAGGCATGGTTTGCGCGAGATGGGCTCTACGACGACGTCGATGCGGTGATATTCACGCACGTGAGTGATTCGATGTCAGTGGGGTGGGGGCAAGCGTCGGGAACCGGCTTGGTCTCGGTCGAATACTCGTTTGAGGGTGTCGCTGCCCATGGAGCGGGAGCTCCCTGGCAAGGCCGTAGTGCGCTCGATGCGGTCGAACTTATGAACATAGCATGGAATTTTCGCCGTGAGCATCTCCGGCCACTGCAACGTTCACATTACGTGATCACAGATGGTGGTGATCAGCCCAACGTTGTTCCGTCAACGGCATCGGTTTGGTACTTCATTCGCGAACTAACAGCCGAAAATATTCGAGAGAACTTCGATACATTGCAGCGGATAGCTGAGGGCGCCGCTTTGATGACCGATACAAGCTTTTCTCGGCGAATTATCGGTGCAGCTTATCCAAGGCATTTTAACAAGCCCATCGCGCTCGCGATGCATGAAAACATACGAGCGATCGGTATGCCGGAGTGGTCAGACGACGATCAAAAATTTGCGCGCGCGTTTCAGGAGTTTATGGAAGTAGAAGAGATATCAGGTCTCAAGACTGAAATAGAGGATATTGAAGTACCCCTCGAGGAACCACGATCAGGCGGCTCTGACGATATTGGCGATGTCTCATGGAACGTTCCAACAGTGACATTGAGATATCCATCGAATATCGCCGGTCGTCAGGGGCACCACTGGTCAAGTGCGATCGCGATGGCGACGCCTGTCGCGCATAAAGGTGCCTTGGCTGGCGCTAAAGTGGTGGCAGCAACGCTGCTAGATCTTGTGCAGAATGAGTCTTTGCTTGAGGCGGGTTGGATTTATTTTCGCGAGGAGCAAACTGCAAACGAGAGCTACGTCCCGTTCATATTGGATGAGGACCTCCCTGCAATCGAGAAAAATGCTGACGTCATGGCAGAGTTTAAAGAAAGATTGAAGTCCTTGTATTACGATCCGTCAGAATTCGACAGCTATCTTGAGCAACTAGGAATTGACTACCCACAGTTGGTGCGGCCAGGCGAGGATTAATAGATTCTCTTTATCTAGTTACGCTTTAAATATCCTTAATGTTATGTGTGGGTGTTACAAGACATTCCAGTTTTATCGCTCTACGAAGCGGCTCGTTGCATCCGGTTTACGGCCGCTCACGAACACCGCTTTAGTTACTATTTCTAGCGGCTTTTTTGGATTTCTTGGCAGCCTTTTTTTCTTTGGGGGTCATTAAAGGCGCTTTCTTGTTTTCTTTGTTGCTTTTCTTTTCTTTACTCATGATACCAGCCTCTGGAAGTTAAGGTGTTGAGTGGTTATTTTGGAAGCTTACGCGATTCATTTAAACTAGCTTGGACATCTTAGTACTAACGATGGTGAACGCAAATTCTTTACTGAATTTGTTGTGTGGATCTGCCACATGAGTGCAATTCATAGGTCAACTACTACAAAGTTTTTCGGAGGGCCATCATCCCCTAGCGTATAACTTATATACAAATAGATAGGACTATAGAGCTCAGAAAAAAGTAACGACTCTAGTTTACAGTATGGGCGCAATATCAGGTAAAGCAAGATCCAGAGAGGACATACTAAAATTCTATTTGTTATTATTGCTTTTTAAATAAAGAACTATCTGCTTTATACTCTTCATCACCTTAATTTTATGATTGTGCCGTTATGTGAACGGTTCTGAAGGATGAGAACACATGAGAAGATTATTGATTCCAGTATCGTTGCTGTTTATGTTTGGCACGAGCATCGCTCAAGAAGTACAACAATCAAATGCAAGTTTTGCCGCGGTTCCAGCAGAAAAGGGCGGTCAAGATATTTTTGGTGCTTATGACATTGTAGAAAACTGGCCCAAAGATACGGCCATGTCGGCGGGGCATGAAGAGTGGACCTTTGCTGCCGTGCGCGGTGTGTATGCCGAAAGCCCAGATCGCATATTAGCGGTACAACTTGGGGAGCTACCTAACATTGAGCGACCTGCACCGCGAGTGTTGCCCGAGATAGGTCCAGGTATTGGTTTTCCTGTGGCCCGTGCACCATGGCGTAGCTATCGGGCAGCACAGGGTGCTGGTGGAGCAAACCTGCTTAGTGGGCAAGGTGCCCGTGAAGGTATCGACTTTCGCGATGGCCACGGCATAATTGTCTTTGACGGCGATGGTAATCTCATCGAAGAATGGACCCAGTGGGATTCGATCTTGGAACGGCCACATTCGATCTATATCAGCCCCTACGATTCTGAGAAACATGTTTGGGTTATTGATGATGGCCTGCACGTGATATACAAGTTCACAAACGATGGCAAACAACTCGTGCAGACTATTGGCGTGCCTGGGGAGGGCGGTATCGACGAAACTCATTTGTTCTGGCCAAGCTATATGGCTTGGGCGGGGGACGGTAGCTTCTACGTTTCTGATGGTGCAGACTTTTATGATCCAGACCGGCCACTCGGTGCGCGCGTCGTTAAATATGATAAAGACGGCAACTATTTGCTTGAGTGGGGGCAGGAAGGTATACCGCCAAATGAGTCGCGGCCTGCCTATTTCAACAACGTTCACGGAATAGCAGTGGACCCGGCAACGGGACGGGTGTTCGTCAATGATCGGCAGAACCATCGAGTTCAGGCTTTTACCGCTGACGGTGAGTTTTTGCATGAATGGCCAGTTGGTGATGCGCCATCGGATTTGCATATGTTTATTATCAGCACCGATAGCTATTTGTGGGCGGCAGATCGTGGCAGCAATAGAATTTTAAAATATGACCTGGATGGTAACTTTTTGTATGCCTGGGGTATTTCTGGTGATTTCCCGGGTGGAATGTGGGGTGTGCATGCTATTAGCGTCGATTCAGAAGGAAACTTCTACGTGGCCGAGGTGGACAATGGACGTGTACAGAAATATCGACCACGCCCGGGTGCAAATCCGGACTATCTAATTGCCCCAGCGGCAAGTTACGTGCCCCAGTAAAGAACCGAATTCCCTAACCATTAGTGCTATCAACCGATATTTTGTCGGTACCACAATGAGGATAAAATATGTCAAATCGTAGAAATTTTCTTAAGACTGTTGGAACTGCTGCAGGCGGTGCTTATCTAATAGGTAATGGTCTGAATGCGTTGGCTCAGCCTACGCGTCGCGAAGTCATCCTGAATGGCAAGCGTGTCACGATCATAGACGTTCATGCGCATTGTGTGATTCCAGAGGTTGAGGAGATCATTAAGGGTTCGCCGCTAAGTGGTGCGCCATTTCCACCATCGCAGATATTGGGTGCGTCGCGCCTTGAGGAGATGGATCGTAGAGGTATAGACTATCAGGCGCTGAGTATGGCGATCTATGGGCACTGGTGGTATGCGGCCGACCGTGAGTTCGCAGCTCGTATTGTCCGTGCTGCCGATGAGTCAATGGCAGCTTGGGTTGAGCAACATCCAGATCGATTTGTTGCTCTGTCATCGGTCGCCTTACCGTATCCAGATCTCGCGGCGGAGCAGCTGGAATACGCAGTAAAAGAACTTGGGGCTCGTGGTGCTTCAGTCGGTGGACAGATCCACGGTGAGTACCCTTCTGCAGAGCGTTTCGACGTGTTTTGGGCTAAAGCCGAAGAGCTTGACGTTCCGGTATTTATGCATCCTGCGATCGGAGCGCCAAATCTTGTTATGGAAAACACACTGAAGGGCCGGGGCGGTCTAGATAACATCGTAGGTGCACCGCTAGAGACAACTCTTTTCCTAACTCATATGATCTTCGACGGCACGCTTGACCGTTTCCCGAACTTAAAGATCGTTGGGGCGCACGGTGGTGGTTATTTGCCCTCGTATCTCGGCCGTACAGAAGTTGCGTGCGAACGTTTTCAAGACGAAGATGCTAATTGCCTGAATACCAAAAAGCCTAGCGAATACTTAAGAAGTCAGATTTTTGCTGACTCAATGGTGTTTTCTGCAGAGGGACTCCGTCACCTGGTAGCAGAGATGGGTGCAAGTCAGGTGGTGTATGGAACTGATTCCCCGTTCCCATGGCCAGAAACATTAGATCTGATTATCGACTCACCTACGTTGAGTGATGCTGAGAAAGAAGCTATCCTGGGCGGAAATTTAATGCGTATGCTGCGCATCGAAGGATAATACTTCGTTCGTCTTTTCTTACGGGCTATCAATTTAACACTCCGATAATTTGTCTATAGTTATTCAGTTTAGCCATGTTACAGTTTGTATCGAAAGCCAACATACATTGTTGGCTTTTGTACAAAGTTACCAATACTTGTTTGGTAATCCTCCCCTAATACGTTCTCTAAAGAACCATTGACGATGATGCTTGGAGTCAACGCATAGCTCGCGGTAGCATCAAGTACGTTAGCAGGTTCAATAGGAATGTTTCCGGTAGGCACGCTTGAGTCGGGTATGTTTCCTGAATATCGTGCTCTAAGGTTTAATTGAAAGTCACTATTTGGCTTCCACTGTAAACCTAATCCGATTCGCGATTCCGGTCTACCCCTCAATTTTAAAGCGGGTTGATTGATAACTACTATATCTAGCATGGACGCAAATGCGGTTAGCTCCAGGGCGCTAGATAGCATTAGACGAACTTGTAATTCAGCGCCTGTGATTTCGACCTTATCTCGATTGACTAATGAGGGCGGTGGCCCCGCCGCAAAATCGACTAAATTTTTGAATTTATTGCGAAACACAGATATGCCCAACACCCAACGCATGCTTTCGAAAGAATATCTGAATTCCAAAGAATTAGAGCTCTCGTTTTCTAATTCAGGGTTACCTACCAAGGGGTTTCCAAGTGCATAGAAGCTTGGGAGTTTAAAACCCTCTCCCCAGCTCAGCATTACCGTATGCCTTTCGTTTAGAGATGTGTATTCCACGTTAACTAGGGGTGTAAAAATCTCATTATCCTGAAACCTTTCAATTCTTCCACCACCGCTAACCGCTATTTGTTTTATCGGGCGCCAAACCATTTCAGTAAATACACCCCATTGTTCTCGTCTTAGAACAAAAGATGCTGGAAGTTCAAATCCGATATCTATTATTCCATTACTTCCACCACTTGATCGTTCGTAATTTACACCACCTAATATTCTAAGATTACGAATCTGTTTTGATAGATAGGACATCGAGACGATAGTCGCTTCGTAGTGATTATCCGAACGGATTGCAGGTAGGCCAAATGGATCACGCAAGCCTGGTAAAACTGCCGGGGTATCAACATTTAGCGCTATTTCCGAGTAAGACGTCTTAAACGAAAACTCACTACCTCCGTCGTATTCAGCTCGGTAGTTAGCACCAATCTGTTTCTGCACAGAGTTTCGCGATTCTAACTTGGGTGAAACCGCAAATAGGGCACCTCCGCTATCATCGGGATACGCGTCACTGTCACTATCGGAATATCTGAGTTGAATATCTAATTGCCGAGAAGAATCGATTTCAGTTGAGCGCTTAACAACCAGGCTCCGACCGGTGTAGCTGCTCCTTGTCGCTTCATTATCGTCTCTTTCATAAAGTGAAGACACATTCCATTGCCCATCCCCCCACACCAGCCCAGAACGGTAACCATCACCACTTGGAGAAACCTGACCGTAGAGCTCGGTACCAACGATGTTTAGGGTTTTAATATTAATTACACCCCCCAGAGCTTGCGAGCCATAAACGGCTGATGAAGCCCCGGGTAATATTTCTATTGATTCAATCCCAAGCAGCCCGAAATTCCCCATATCTACAGCGCCACCGCGATTATCGGTTAGATCGTTCACGGGTAAACCATCAATTTGAATGAGGGTATAGTTTGGGTCGGCACCTCTTAGATATAGGCTGTTGTAAGTTCCGCGTCCTGATCCCGCCTGGGTAAACGTAAGTGGATTGTTCTGCAGGGCAGACAAGGTCGAGATTCCAGCATATGACCGGATTATGTCATGTTCGATGAACAGAACATTTGCTTTGGATACTCCCGGGAGCCGTGTACCTATAACAGATACCTCATCGAGAGGTGCGGCGCTGGTTTGCGACGAAACGATAAATAGGCCAATTGGTATGAGCACCAATATAAGGGCTGGGATAGTTCTCAATTTTCTTTTCTCAGGCTACTGCCGAAAATCCCTGTAGCAATGGATTTCCTTACTGACTATGACCAAACGCAGCGCACCTGTTGGCTCCATCAGGGTTTTTCTGCATAAAATGGGTACCCGTAAACCGCGAAGGCTCGCGCATTCTTTTCTCCGCCAGCGCCTGCGAAAGTATCGTGCTTATCACCAATACGAATGTTGATAAACCCGGCATCTGTCAGAAGTTTTTTCCAGCCTGCACACGGCAGGCCACCGGCAATTCATGCGGTCCAGAGGTCGATATTATTTCGGGCTTCCTCCGGTACCGAGTTGCCATTGGCAATATCTGCAAACTGTAAAACTCCGCCGGGCCTAAGCACACGGTAAGCTTCATTGAATACTGTTTGCTTGTTTGCACAAAGATTAAATACGCCGTTGCTTATCACCACATCGGCCCAGCCATCATCAACTGGTAATTCTTCGAGAAGGCCTTGTTTAAAAGAAATATTTTCAGCACCCATTTGGGAGGCAGTTTCACGCGACTTACTCAGCATTTGCTCGGTCATATCAACCCCAACTACCTGGCCTTGTTCTCCAACCAGGCCGGCAGCGATAAAGGAATCGAAGCCAGCGCCGGCTCCGGCGTCTATGACTTTTTCACCTGGTTGAATTGCCCGCATCACAAAAGGGTTAGATACCCCGGCGAAAGACTCTACTGCTGAATCGGGTAAGGCATCGACGGCAGCCTGATCATAGCCAAGTTTTTTCGCTAGCGGTCTTCCGGTATGAAAGTGGTAGCCCTTACGTGGATCGATCGCGACTTCACGATAGGTGTCTTTTATCTGTTCTCGCAGCTCAACAGGATTGACTGATGTTTTGTTGCTCAATGCTGTCTCCTCATTACGACTTGCCGGGCACTATTGTACATATCCGGGTCCTCGGAAAACTGTACTGAATTCCAGGTGCGAAATCTTCCAGCCCCCATCAGTTAGTTTAAAATTTGTACGATATTCATTTGCTACTGAAATGCCATACATTTGAATGGGCTTATCACCGGCTGCTACTGGCTGATTGCCGTTCAAAATCAGAGCAGAGCTTATGCTAGACGCTTCAGTTGCAGAGATTGGAGTGATTTGAGTAGTGGTAAACATTATCATGTGCGCGTTACCGGGATGTGGGCGGTCAGTTATATTCTTTCTAATTTCTTGCCGACCGTGATAGGTGTTTGTACCAATAAGCAAAGTGCCATCTTGACTAAATGTGTTGGCAAACCCGTCAGCATCTAAATGATCTCGATAAATGGCATAGTCTGCTAACAACTGCTTACATAGGACTTCGATGGTATTTCGATCCTTAACATCTAAATCGGCAGAGGTTGCAATTGATGAAAACAATAAACTGGCGACCAGAAACAAATATTCAGATAATTTCATCGGTCGCTCCTACTCTGGATCAACAAACAGAGTGGTGTACTCACGCTTGGCAATTTTCCAGCCGTCGTCGGTCAACTTATAAACCGAGCGTGACTCAGAACCGACCTGAAAGGAGTTATTCGTTGCTGGTAGTCCAGTTTCAGTAATCGGAGCCTCAAGTACAATTGCATAACTGACTCCGTTAGCAGTAGTGGCATCGACCGGTTTAATTTGGACAGTGCCGGTTAGCTGCATATGCGCCTCAGGCTCGCTACGGTCCAAAGAATTTACGTACTCGATAATTGCTGGGCGGCCTTTAATAATCCGACCGTTGGATCTTGCCCATTCTCCGTCTTCGGTAAAGATATTTGCGAACGCCTCAGCATCGCCTCGATCACGGTAAATAGCGTAGTCATGTTCAAGTCGTTCACACCCTATGACCATTGCGACCAACTCGTCTTGCGTAAGTTCATCCGCAGCGTGCAGAGCCGGGCTCGTTGATAACAATATAGTGAGTAGGTAAATGACGCTTGCAAGCAGTCTTTTAAATACTAAGTTAATGGTAATCTCCTTTAGGTTATTTCAGGTCAGAATTAGCCAGCGCTTTGGATTCGCGCTCGTCAATAAGTGTGCGCATTTCACGCTGGCTTTCACGGCTAATTGGGTAGCGCGCTAACAAGGCGAAGACGATAGCATAGGCTAAAATAGGTACTCCAACAATAAAGTAACGCAAGCGTTGTAGTGCTTCGACGGAATTGTCGGCCCCTAATTCGGGATTGAAGCCAAACACGGTAAGAAAAGAGAAGCCGATAAATATCGCGAAACCAGATGCAAACTTGCTCGAGAGTTGCAGCAAGGAATAGTAGAGCCCTGTCCTCTCCGTACCACTCTCCACGTTATCTGTATCGCATACGTCGGCCATCATGGCTCTAGGCAAAAATTCGTTGGCCGATGAGTTTAGCCCGACAAGTACGAACATCGCGGCTGTTAAAGCTACCTGATTTGGTGGAAGAACGATTAGCAATAAGGGGGTGAGTGCACCGGTTACCATAGCAATCTGTAGTGC
The DNA here is from genome assembly GCA_029246505.1 of Arenicellaceae bacterium. Lineage (GTDB taxonomy): Bacteria > Pseudomonadota > Gammaproteobacteria > Arenicellales > Arenicellaceae > UBA10349. The sequence goes on along the minus strand of JAQWNC010000008.1, from coordinate 22,432 downwards.
ACCATGTTTGCTCCATTTCTCGGAAGCTTTGACCCAGGCTGGCAGCCCTACGGCACCACCGATCACTAGAAACAATAGGATAAAACCAGCTTTATCTTCAAGGTTTAAGGTGTAGGCAACAAAAAAGAAGAATAGGCCTTGAACAATAAAGGTGGAGAAACCGAGTAAAGCATTTGCGCAGAGAAGTCGGGCAAGTGCCGGGTTGCCAAGTAGTAGGGTGACACCTTTCTTAAACCCCAGATGTGGACGGTTTGCCGTCTTACGCTCGGGCGCGCTAAACAAACAGACAATAACGGTCAGAGGTAACACGATCATCATGAACCAGCCAAGCCCGGAAACCTTCGCTTCATAGTCCGGCGATCCAAAATACTCGAGGATGGTTGGTACCAGCCCAACCAATAGTCCGCCGACAATTCCAAGTATTTGTAGCACACCAGTAATTCGTGAACGACGATCATAGTCGCGAGACAGCTCAAGCGCCCAGGAAGTGTGGCTAATGGTGAACGCATCCCACCCGATATACATCAAACCCATAGTAAGAAAAAGATAGGTTTTGGAGACAGTTTCCGGGGGGTTAAATGCCAGATACATGGCGACAACCAAGATCGGTGCGGATAGAGCCAACCAGGGTCGGCGACGCCCCCAGCGTGTTTCGTAACTGTCCATTAACAGTCCCCACATCGGTGCGGCGATCATGTCGATGAACTTAGCCGCAAAGAAAATCGCGCCGACTGTCGCGGCACCCAAGCCTCGATGTTCGGCATACAATGCGGGTAAAAACACGAAAACTGCAGTTAGCAACATGTTCAATCCAAGCGCTGGTTGCGCAAAGCCAAACATTTGAAGCTTGCTTAATCGTATATCGCTCATCTTATTCAGTCCTATGTAAAGTCAGAAAAGGTTTTCGAGGGTCGGTTAATTCTTATTGTGAGGAACTCTAGGTTCGCGAGCGCCCGATGCTCGCTGGGTTAGTACAATCATGATCCCGCCAAGGATGGCGACAGAAGCAAATACCAGACGCAGTGTAATCTGCTCTGACAAAAAAACAATCCCACCAAGGGCTGCGACTACCGGAACGGACAATTGAACGGTGGCGGCATGCGTTGCAGCGAGGCCCCTAAGGGCCGCATACCATATTACATATCCTAAACCAGAGGCGATGGCGCCTGAGGCAACCGCCAAGATCACCCCGTTGCGGGAACTATAATAGTCATCAATGAACACCACACTGACGAGCAGTGCCAGTGGTATTGCATAGACAAAACTGTTTGCGGTTGCTTGCAATGGGTCATCAACGTTTCTGCCCAGCAACGAGTACATTCCCCAGGCAATGCCAGCTACTAACATTAGGATGGCACCCATTGGGTCGGGCGCCGTTACACCGGGTAGTAATAAGTAGATTAATCCGAAAACGGTTAAAGCTAGTCCGGCCCAAGACGATAGCGAGAGACGCTCACCGCCGAGCAATGCGGCGGTAAACATGGTTAGCTGAACTGCGCTAAACAGCAATAACGCTCCGGTACCCGCACTCAGTGAAAGGTAAGCGAAGGAAAAGAACGCCATGTAAATGAATAACGCTGCAGAAAAGCGCCAATTAAATACCGGCCGACCGTGTGAACGCCATCGCGGCATTGTAATCAGCAGGAGCACTACGGAGCCAGACAGAACTCTGACCGTGGTAAAACCTGCCGCATCGATAAGACCTTCGCCCAACGCAAGTCGACAGAGCAGCGAGTTCGCTGCAAAAGCAAAAATCGCCACTATTGTCAGGGCTGCGGTTCGTGCAGCTGACGGAACAGCCTCAATGGCTGAACGGTTTTGATCACGCATACCTGATTAACCCTCGGGGAGCATCTACAGATTGCGGATCCACAGATTGTTGCTGCGCTTAGGTTGAGCGTACTGTCATATTCGCCGCAAGATTAGCGGGTTCTCTAAGCGTTGATATACCCGGGCAACCTTTCATTGTGGCCTGCAGAACTCGGTCTAATGCTTCCTGATCCGGTTGTTCAGAAACGCCGATATCTACGTCGATAGTTACCTGTCGGAATCCCGAGGGTGGCGCGTCTTCCATCATGTGCCCTCTTACGTCCATTTCGGCTACAGCTGTGGCTTCAAAGGTATCGTACTTAACATCCCACTTGGCGGCGTAGAAGGCAAAGACAGCGGCGAAGCAGCCTAGCGCGCCACTCAACAAATACTCCAACGGTGTTGGTGCGTCGGCTAAACCTCCGACATGTGAAGGCTCACTGATTACCCAACTGCGGCCCGATTTAAGGCTAGAGGCGAGTTCATTGAGATCACCAACCGATTTGACCGCTACTTCAACGGTAGATTGCGGACCTTTTGGCGCGGCCGCATCAGGATCTTCTATATAGCGAGCCTCTCGGGCAAGCGTGATCTTTTTAAGCTCGGGGAAACATACACTTATAGATTCAAGATTTGTTTCAGACATTGCTATTAATACTCCTCATTCTTATGGTCTTGTTTTAATCGCTTTGTTTAGCATCAACGCTGCGCTTAGTACTGCAGCTGCTTTTAGTATTACTCTCCGGTAGGTGGAAGCGGTCGGAATCGAAGTCTTTGTCCTTCGGGTTCGGGTGGAATGTGGAACGCATCGGTGAATCGATTGGAGAAATTCCACATGCAACACAGCACCGTAAGTTCAACCACCTGCTGATCACTGAAATGCCCCGAAATTCGTTCAAATACCTCGTTGTTACCACTCGCACTCATATCGGTAACGGCATCCACCCATGCTATCGCCGCCTTGGTTCGCTCATCCAGGCAGTCGGCTGCATGGTAATCGCTAGCTTGAATCATTTTTATTTGTTCAGTGGTAAGCCCGGCTTCCGCACCTAGATCGATATTATGGATAAGACAATATTCTGAATCGTTCTGACTCGAAGTTCGAATAATTACCGCTTGCTCAACCTTAAGAAATTCAGGGTCCTCGTCTAGGTAGCGCATGCGAATGCCTTTGTTGGCAGTCATCCATGCTTCCAGCGCTCCCGGAGCAAGAGCCATAATCATAGAAAAATTACTAACGGTGCCAAATTGGCGGGTCGATTCAGCAAAAATTTCACCGATTCTGCCGGTAGCTGTGTCGGCAGAAAGGCCTTTAATTCTGGGGGTTTTCATAAATATAGCTTCCTTATTAAGGGGTAAAATAGTGAATAGTTCCAGGTGGTTTTATTTATTGTACCTAGAGTCGAACTGCGAATACTTAAAGTTTAACTGTTGCAGTCCGTCATCGAAAACGGGGCATCTCGCAGACACCAGATGATTATTGTAGCAAAACCTATATGTCACAAAGAAGCAAATATTGTTAATATGTTCGCCCTGATAAATCTTTGAGAAAATGATCAATGCCGGTTCTTATTAATCCTGAAAATGTTGATGTCGTACCCATGGGCGAAGGCATTACCCGCCAAGCTTTAATCACGCCGGAGCGTGTGAATAATGACTGCATCGTATTAGACCGCTGGAATGTAAGCGCTGGCGCAAGTACTAAAATTCAAGTCGCCGCCACGGATTTAGCTTGGTTCCAGTTGCTCGAAGGCGAGGCAAGTCTGGATGGAACTGCAGGCCAACATAATTTAAGCGATGCAAACGTGGTTTTTCTCCCGCCTGAATTCGAAGGAACGTTGGAGTCAGCCGCCGGAGCGGTAGTACTGTACGCAAGGGTGCCCGACGCCGGGCGTTTTGATCCTGCATTTGCTGATTCAAATTTGAAATTCCGCTGTGTGGATTGGCGAGCGGAGCCTACGCTTGATTCTGAGCATGATGCTCGTACTCGAATCTATCTAGTTACACCGACCCTGTTTGGAACCAAAGCGGTTAAAGGTGAGATGATTATTTATGCTCCGGGCGCAACCGCATCTACCCATCATCACGTTGGTGCAGAGCACTTTCAGTACATAATTAGCGGCAGTGGCACAGCATTATTGGGTGATGAGTCTCAGCCAATGCGAGCGGGCGACACCTTGTATAACTACGAGTATGAGATGCACAATTTTGTAAATGACGGCGACGAAGACCTGGTCTTTGTCGAGTACTTTGTGCCAGCGGAATGTCAAACTATTTGGGTGAATCCTGAAACAGTTTGTACCTGGTCACCCACCGGTAAAAACATCGATGGTGGCGAGCCTTCCCGTAAAGTTTCGGCACATGCACATGGTGCTGATGTCGACGCATAAAAATAATCGGTCCATAATAGAGTATGTCTATTTATAGTGTCCGTTAAATATTACCTAGATCAGAAAATCGTGGTGCGAATGCCCACCAACATTGAGGAAGAATTAACGTGAAAATAGTACCTAAAATAGTACCTATTATTTTTTTGGGCTTGTTGACTGCATTTTCAGTAAGCGCACAACAACCACCATCGACCATTCCGACCGTTTCGAGTGACAATATTGCCCGACAAGGAGCATTTTACGTTGGAGGCAGTTATGTAGGTGGAGCGGGAGAAGAAACTATGGGTGGCGCGATGTACGTCGAAGTCATGGTGCCTAAAGAAATCAAATACCCTTACCCTATCGTTTTGTTACATGGCACAGGGCAGACCGGTTTTGATTGGCTATGGACTCCAGACGGTCGTCCCGGGTGGGCATATAACTTTATTGATATGGGTTTTGTAGTCTACCTTCAAGACTATCCTGCTCGAGGCCGCTCACCGTATGTTCCCGCCGTCGATGGTGATCTCAGCATCCGTACGGGCCCAACGCTCGAAAAGATTTTTACCGCCCCGGCAGATGAAGACTTCCCGCAAGCCAAAGACTTTACCCAATGGCCCGGCACCGGAAAAATGGGTGACTCCATTATGGATACGTTTACTCGAACTCAGGTGCAATATATAGGTGCCAGTCAGGCCCAACTCACCATCGATGCTAATACCGCGCTCCTTGATCTAATCGACGGGCCAGTCATTCTGCTTACTCATTCTCAAGGGGGTCGGTTCGGCTGGAGCATTGCAGACGAACGTCCGGATAATATTAAGGCCATCGTTACCGTTGAGCCTTCATCCCCTCCTATTCGAAGCGTGGATCCTGCGAAAGTCGCTTATAGAGAGTCTGGCGGTCTAGCTTGGGGTGTCGGTAATGTACCGATAACCTATGATCCGCCTATTAGTGAGGCATCTGAGCTGCAAGTCGAACTTCAACCTGAAGCAGAGGGTGAGAACCTGATTGCTTGCTATCGCCAAACAGAACCGGCTAGAACGCTTCCAAACCTGCAGGATATCCCAGTATTATTTCTTAATGGCCAAGGAGGGTATCACCGAATTTATGATCACTGCCTTGCGAATTGGCTAAATCAGGCCGGTGTGTCTACAGAGTATGTGCGTCTTGAAGAGGTCGGGCTCCCCGGCAATGGTCATCAGATGATGCTGGAACTCAATAGTAAGGGTATAGCGGAGTACATTAGCGGCTGGTTGCATGAGAATGTGAAGTAGTCGCTATTTTGTTAGTTTGTTTAGGTGTCTAGTTAAACGTTGACTCCCTATTATGAAATCTATTGATCGAAGGCAATTTCTCTCGGCCGGTGCCAGCGCGGCCGTTGCATCGGCTTTTCCCTCACTTTCCTTTTCACAGGAGGCGATGCGCCGGCGTAAAATTCCATCAAGTGGAGAAGAAATACCCGTTTGCGGGCTGGGTTCATCGCCAATATTTATGTCAACCCCCGAGGGTAGTGAAGATGTAACTACGTCTGTAATCCGCGCCATGTTCGATATGGGTGGTAGAATGATTGATACGCCATCTTTTCTGCGCAATATCGATCCGGTGCTGGGCCAGGCTTTGAAGGGGATGGGCCTACTGGAAGAGTCATTTATTTCGGCAAAGATAACCGTACGAGGAAAAGAGGCAGGCGGCCGGCATCTAGAGCGGTTACAGGAAGCACTTGGGAAAAATCCGCTAGATCTGTTGATGATCCACAATATGATGGATCTGAGCTCTCACTGGCCTACCTTGAAAGAGTGGAAAGATTCCGGGCGAGCTCGGTACATTGGTGTCACTCAGACTGAGCGAGTGGCGGACGATGCGCTGATCAAACTAATGGAGAGCGGTGAGCTCGATATGCTTCAGGTCAATTACTCTATTCAGCAACCGCAAGCTGCGGATCGTATATTCCCAGCAGCCATAGATAACGGCGTGGCCATCATAACAATCCAACCGTTTAGCAATGGGCGCTATTTCAGTGTTGTAAGTGGGCGCGAATTACCGGATTGGACGGCGGAATTCGATTGTGAGTCCTGGGCGCAGTTCGCTTTAAAATACATTTTGTCTCATCCCGCAGTAACTTGCGCACTTCCTGAAACGAGCAAGCCACACCATGTGGTCGATAATATGGGCTCGGGATATGGTAAGTTGCCAGGTGCAGACATGCGCCAACGTATGTTTGACTACTTGTGGGGGCTCTAACAGCGCCAATATTCTCAGATCATGCACCGTTGAAGCGGATATTTGACGGACAAATTGATCGATACCTATTGAATTAGTCAAACAAGTGCGCATTTTATGTAAATGAGTTTATACGCGCTGTTTCATTCTGCCGGGCCTGCTAGATGCAAGGAGTTTAATCTGGTTTTGCAGTCGGTACATCTCGATAGTGAGGTTGTTAACAGTGACGATCGCTTTTATTTGTTGGTTGAAGAAAGCATGGCGGCAGAGGCGCACCAGCAGTTAAAGTTGTATATCGAAGAAAATGCGCCCGAGGAGGTTCTTTCACAACCATTAATACCGATTTCTAAGGGTTTTGCCGGAGCTTACCTGTATGGTTTGATGTTACTGATAATTGGAGCGTTAAAAAGCATAAATGCGCTGAATCTTCATTGGCAAATTAATGGGCTCGCCCATTCAGTAAAAATAATACAGGGCGAATGGTGGCGCACTATCACCGCATTGGGCTTACATGCAGACTCGGCCCATATGGTCGGTAATATTGGGTTTGGTGCACTTTTTGGAATTCTAGTTTCGCAATATATAGGTAGCGGTGCTGCCTGGTTTACCATTTTAGTTGCCGGCGCACTGGGTAATGGTCTCAATGCTTATTGGTACCAGACTGCACACCTTTCTATTGGCGCATCAACAATGGTGTTCGCTGCTTTGGGCATCCTTGGCGTTTTCGCTATTAACAACGGGCAGAATTATTCAAGACGCAATTTCCGCCGATGGGCACCGTTCATAGCGACCTTCGCGCTGCTGGGATTTATTGGCACTGCTGGTGAGCGTACAGATATTATGGCGCATTTATCTGGTTACATTTGCGGGTGTCTCAGCGGTATTGTGTGGATATTTGTTTTACGTCGGGACTTTGCAAATATCCCTGCACAAAGTGTGTTTGCCCTGGCCAGTTTTGGACTAGTCTGCTTCGCCTGGGTGCTGGCTTTTATTGGGTAGGAGTTAGCGAGAGAAGTATTTTATATCCCACAAACTTTATTTGGTCAGAAATTGCTTTAAGATATAATGTTGGGCAAACACTAAGGGGAGTTGCATGAAAATATTAAACCAAATTCGTAGAGCGGGATTTTGCTTACTTTTAGTAGGTTTTGTTTTGACCTATTCAACTATTTCTGGGGCGCAGACCGATTCTATTCAGCTTCTAAATGCATTTGGAGAACCCGGATCTTCCTCCAAAACTGCAAAGATTATTGCGCCCAAGCTAGAGCAATATTTGAATGGCTCAGTTGAGCTAAAGTTTAGCCAGGGGCAGAACGCTGGTGTTGGGGCTCCTGCCGATGGCAAAACTATGGTGATGTCTACCATCGGGCTTATGGCGCTTCTTCCAGGTGTAGTGCCAGATTATCCAGTCAACTCTCTAACTGATTTGCGACCTATTACGCGCACCACCGGAACTCCGGATATGCTGGTAATACGTTCAGGCTTGGGCATTAATACCATCGAAGAGCTTATTGCTTACACGAATGAAAAACCCGATGCGTTGAAGTACTTTCATGTTGCTCCAACTAGCATTCATCGTCTGGAATTTGCCGCAATATTCGGAGAGCTGGGTGTTCAAGCTACGCTGGATACGGCTCGATCAAATGGCAATGACGACGGTATGGCAGGAATTACCGATGGTACTCTAGACCTGATGGCTAGCACTTCACCTTATATGACCCAACTGATTAGCTCGGGTGCTGCTGTACCGCTAGTGGTGATTCACCCTACTAGAATGCCTCTGTTTCCAGACGTTCCTACTCTGTTGGAATTGGGGGCTACAACAATGTCTTCGGGATCCTGGGCTGGTGTTTTCGCGCCTGGAGGTACTTCTGATGAAGACTTGGATCGCCTGTATAAAGCTCTGGAGTTTGCTATGGATGACCCCGAAATTGTCGCGGCGATTGGTGCATTGGGAATGGAAGTAAACCTCAACGAGTCTCCAGCTGACTTTTCGAGGTTTATAGAATCGGAAATGCAACGCCTAAGATCTGCAGCTGAGAAGTACGACTTCAAAACAGATTAAAATTGACGTACTAGACGTGCTGGTGCACTTAATCATTAGCAAAGGGATGCTTTGTGACGCCGAGAGGGAAGAGCTCGGCGCGCCCTGATAAGCGGTTTCGCGCAAAGTAAGCAAGCCTGCGTGCAAATTGAAAGTAGTGGCCCAGATAATTTGGGCCTATCCCCTAGTCAGTATCTCTAATTGCAGCTTCAGCCCAAGGTTCTTTGCTTTCTACAAGGCGCGCGTCATAGGTCGAAACCTCTGGGGGGTAGTAGCGTGGAGAATTATTGTATTCAGGTTCAAGTCGATTTACTTCCGGCTCTGGCATAGCTTCAATTTCCGCAATCAAGCGATCCATCACCTCAGGATTTGTAGTTGCTAAATCCTGCTGCGCTGTAGGGTCATTAACAACGTTATATAAGTTATAGCTTTGTTCCCCACTTTCAGCATCTTCGACGGCGACAAGTTTCAAGGGCCATTCAAACACTCCGAGGTTATGTGTTGCACCCATAACTATGGTATTTCGCTCCACGGTTACGCCACCGGCGATCGCGGGCCACATGCTCTGACCATAGGCATCAACCACTGCTTCAGGGTCTCCACCGACCGCTTCCAAAAGCGTTGGCAACCAATCGTGTATTGCAATGGGTTGCTCCAATACGCTTCCAGACTCTATTGTTCCAGCCCAACTGATCAAACCGGGAACGCGCATTCCGCCTTCCAGGCTTAAGCGCTTTTCGCCGCGTAAATCGCCGTTGCTGGCACCAAGGCCCAATGCACCGCCGTTATCACTAGAGAAGATCACTATGGTTTCTTCGAGAATACCCTGGTCATTCAGGCTTTCGATTACTCGACCAATACCGCCGTCCACATGCGTAACCATTTCCGCATACACACTACGATCAGTGATCTCCGGGTAATCATTAAGCTCGGAGTAACTTGGCGGATGCTGCAAAGGACTATGTGGTGCGTTATACGAAAGCCACATTAAGAATGGCTGCTGGTTTCGCTGTTCAATAATACGAACAGCTTCATCAGTCATTAGATCAGTCGCATGACCCTCTTCACGAACAGAAACCCCATCACGCTGCCAATCCAATCCTCCGGCAAAAACATGGGTATAAAAATCTATCCAACCGCCGAGAAAACCATAGTGGCTGTCAAAACCTTTGTTTATTGGCCAGGCACTGGTCTCGGTTAGCCCTAAATGCCATTTACCAATCATATGAGTCTGATAGCCCAATTCTTTAAAATACTCAGGCATTAACTTTAGGCCTGCTGGCAAAAACTGGCGAGATCATCCATAGGCCCGGTAATACCCATATGCAGCGGATTTTGACCTGAAAGTAAAGCAGCTCTTGTGGGGCTACATACTGAATAAACGTAATTACGGTCTAGTTGCATGCCGTCAAGAGCCATTTGATCCAGATTTGGCGTCGCAATTTCGCTACCGTTGTAGCCCACATCGCCAAAACCCATATCGTCCACAAGGATAAATAGAACGTTTGGTTGTTTGCTTACGAGCTCTCGCGGAGAGCTGATTTCAGCTGCTCCCTGATCTATTTCGGTGGAATCTGAGCAGGCGGCTAGTGCAACCATGCTCGCTAAAACCAAGCTACTTCTAATCAACCTTCTTCTCCTATACATATTCAATTTGTAAATAAACGGTTATATCCAATTCAGCTTATCTCACAGATGTATTTTCCAACGAATTTAAATAAGAACCGCATCCGGGTATGTACCCAGATGCGGTGATCTGGTATTAAGCACAAGTTTTTCTCTGTTTACTGGGACCCGCTTTCGTATCCGCCGATCGGATATCCGATCGGGTAAGAACTTTGGTAACTGCCAGCTCCGTTCGAATTAACATTGGGCTCTCGATACCGGTACATATTGTCCCACATGGAAATGATATTGCTGCGTAACCAGAGATCGTAGTTTCCATAGTCCGAGAAATCTTCCATGGTAACACGCTCAAGAATTTCTTCTATCGAAGCATTGTTGATCATTTGTTCCAGAACACGGTCTCGAAGAGCCATTACAAATTTTTGGTAATCCAGAAATCGGTCCTGAGTTGTTGTGCCGCGGTGACCCGGAACCACAATATCAACATTCTTTAAATTAGATAATTTTTCCAGCGTATCGATTAGGTTGTTTACATCGGCATCTCTAAAATCGGGTAGTACCAGCGATTTCCCGGATCGAGATATATCCGGCGCAATTAAGACACCTTCATCTGGAATATGTATCTGAATCAAATTATCACTATGAGTGGGGCCAAAGTAATACAGAATGAATTGCTTACCCCCGAGAAAGAACTCCATCTCATCTTGGAAGATGACGTCAGGTATGGAGGTGTTCCGTTTTTCTCTAAGAATGTGCTTTCTTGTCAAGGCATGCGAGATAGTGACGGCCGTATCGTCGAATACGTGTAAATCACAAATGTGATCTTCATGATCATGGCTCAGGACGACATATTTGACCGGCACGTCGAATCGTCGGCCCAATTCCTCCTTAAGCCAGGCAGAATCGCCCTCGCCCCGGCAGGTGCCGTCGACAACCACAAGCCCTTCGTCCGTCGCAATAACAACACTATTTGCGGCGGCGGGTCGATGTACGGTTCGATATACGTTATCGGTAATATTGACCAGACTTGGGCTGCCGTCGAATTCTTCCTGAGCAATCACGTCCTGAAACAGGGCAATACCGACAAGTATTAATAGGGCATTAAATTTGCTGTGATTCATCTAGGTCTCCTTGTTATCCAAATAGTAGTATCTATACAGGCAATATAACTCAATTGGGAAAAACTCCGTAATCTACATTACAGCCTTATTATTCACTCTGACAGGTTTTCAAAAATAGGACTCTAGTGTTTTTGCCACCGTTCCATCGGTGCTCTGTAGCACATATAAAATGGGCGGCAATGCCAACAAATCTGCTCCCTGGTCAACAAACGCTAAAAGCTCTGATTCTTGTACGTAACCACAAGAGGTAAATAGAGACTGCTCAGCCATGCTGTATTCGTTTATTTATCGCCAAACAGCTTAAGTGTTAGTTCGGTCGCGAATGCAGTACTTTAACCAGCAGAAACCACTCACTCCTGCGAGTAGGGAAGCTAGCACAATTCCGGTTTTGGCGAGTAATAAATCTTCTGGCAAGCTGACAAAACCAAGGCCAGCGATAAAAATAGACATGGTAAAGCCAACGCCTCCTAGCAAGCCGACACCAAGAATATGTTTCATATTCAGTTCGGTGGGCAATTCAGCCCATCCCATCTTTACTACGATCCAGGTAAAACCGAGGATGCCAATTGGTTTGCCTAGTAACAGCCCAGCGATAACGCCCAAAGTTATGGGGTGACCGAGAGACTCTCTGAGTCCAGTGACATCAATAGGGATGCCAGCATTAGCCAGGGCAAAAATTGGGATTACCAGGTACGCAACAGGAAGATGTAGGTAATGCTCGGCTCGCTGCGCTGGTGCCTGCACGCGGTGCACTTCATCGCCTAAAGAGGTGGCCAGTGTGCGAAATTGATCGTTGTGAATAATATCCGGATTTTCAACTATCGATTTCTGCATATTCATCGTTACCTCCTTCACTCTATCGATAAAATACTGTGGCTCAAATTTTGGGCGAATAGGGATAGTGAAGGCTACGATAATGCCTGCGATGGTTGCATGGATGCCACTTGCCAACATTGCTGACCAAAGCATTACACCGATGATAATAAAGGGTAGTGAATGTCGAATGCCTGCCAGATTGAGGCTGACTAATACCGCGGTGAAAGCGCCGGCAATATATAGTGCTGGGAGGTATATTGAATCTGTATGGAAAACGGCAATGACAGCTACGGCACCAAGGTCATCGACAATAGCGAGCGCAATCAAAAAGGTGATGAGGGTTTTTGGTGCTCGTGGCCCCAGCAGGCTTAGAGCTCCGATCGCAAATGCTATATCCGTCGCCATGGGAATACCCCAACCAATTGCGGTGTCGCCTGTGGGGTTGAACAGATAATAAGCCAGTGCGGGAATGACCATGCCGCCGATTGCCGCCATAATTGGCAGCAGAGCCTGGTTCGGACACGACAATTCTCCTACCATGAGCTCGCGTTTTAATTCTAACCCCATGACGAGAAAGAAAATAGCCATCAGGGCGTCGTTAATCCAATGGTGAAACGTGAGGGAGTACACATAGGTCCCAATACCTATGCTGAGGTTTGTATGTAATAAAGTCTCGTAGAGATCGTGAAGAGGTCCATTGGCGATTACCAAGGCCGTCACGGCAGAGATCATTAACAATATACTGCTGGTAGTTTCCTGGTGTATGAACTCCTCGAGGGGAGTCAAAACACCGTCAATAGCTTTTTCCCAGGGGGCGTAGTAAATACCTTTTTTGGACATTTTTTTATTTCCGGTTGATTTGAAAACTCATTTTGGCTGCACTTGTCGAAGACTGCCTAATTATTGTAAGAAGATTTTGGGGCGATCCAAAGCGCTGTCATTTGGGTAAGGTAATCCTTGATGTTCGACGATAACGAAAGTCGGATTTCAGGCTAAATACCTTTAAGGTCTAAAATATTCTGGTGCAATGTAGGCGGACTATTTTTTCCGAACAAGTCCCCATAAACTGAACCCCCCCAATGCAAGCCCGCCAGCGAAAATACCGAATAAGGCCTGTAACACTGTGGGCGCAATCGCTTGTAGGAACGGCCCACCCATCGACAGCGCCCCGAACCAACTTACAATATGTTCCACCCCGACACTAACGGGGTGCAGCCCGTGCACGAGTATGCCTCCTCCAACCAAAAACATGGCGGCGGTACCTACTAAAGTAAGGGTCCTCATTAGCAAAGGCGCAAGCGCTAGTAGCCGGGCACCTACCCAACGTTGGAACCTAGTGAACGCTCCATTACCTTGCTTGAGAGATAAATGCAGACCTGCATCATCTACTTTGACGATGGCTGCGACCATGCCATAGACACCAACGGTCATTAGAATGGCGATGCTCGACAGCACAGCCACTTGGGTTGTGAAGCTAGCGGTAGACACAATGTCTAGCGTCAGCACAATAATTTCAGCTGATAATATAAAGTCAGTTCTTATCGCGCCTTTGATTTTATCCCGTTCGAACTCGACCATATTGACAGTGCGGTCAGACAGGTGGCTTTCCAAATTCTTACGATAAGCCAGATCCTCCTCAGCAGAATGAAGGAATTTGTGAGCTACTTTTTCAAAGCCTTCAAAGCATAGGTAGAGTCCGCCCAACATTAGCAGAGGTAATATTAGCCAGTTCGCCACAGTCGATATGGCGAGTGCGGTGGGAACTAAAATTAATTTGTTGCAAAAAGACCCTTTCGCCACGGCCCAAACGACAGGTAACTCGCGGTCGGCCCGGACGCCAGAGACTTGCTCTGCATTTACCGCAAGGTCGTCGCCTAATAACCCTGCGGTCTTTTGGGCGGCGACCTTGGTCATTAAGGCCACATCATCCAATACCGCTGCAATGTCGTCGATTAGTACAAGTAAACTAGTACCTGCCATATCCCAAGTCCTCTTAGCCGATGTTGTGTTACGTGAGAATTGGCAGTGTAACGCACAGAGCGCCTCAGATGAAAAAGCGTATTTATATTTCGACTCACAACATCGCCTAGACGACTCTAGACAATGAATATAATCTCCGACCTAATGGAGCATTACCGAAAAGAGTCCTGCTAGCTCAAAGGCTTCGCGATTTAATATTATTTCTGAAACACTAACGACACAACTTAACTTTCGAATATTAAAAAGACTATTCTCAGAGGTATGAAAATTTAAAAAAGGTTTCATAGTAGTATTCGCTACTGGTGTTTTTTTAATAGATGTCTGGAGGAAAATATGAAAACTATATGTGTAACGTTCGTTATTGCCCTCACGTTCATCGCCGTATCGGCGGTTGCTCAGAATGTGAGGATCACTCCAATCGGCTCCCACACAGGTGAGCTTTGCGCGAACGATCGGGCGATTGTTTTTGAGGATCCAACCGGAGTGCGCCTGCTATACGATCCGGCTCACAATCTTACCGCCGGTGATGACTCGCGGCTCGGCGACATTCACGTCGTGCTGTTAACGCACATGCATGGCGACCATCTCGGTGATCGCAAGCTCCGAGCCGTAAACGCTGGCAGTTGCGCAAACTCGGAACGCATTCCGGTACCAAACTCCATGACCGCTGAAGTAGTGGCCGCTAAAACGGCGATTCTGGTCACCACCCGAGCTATGGCGGGATTTGTGGCAAATGAGGTACAAGATATCCTCGATCAGCCACTCAGCATCTGCGCTCAGCCGATTGCAGCGACCGTTCCCGTTGAAGAAGCTTGCAGATCGAGTATGGATGTAGGTGGGATATTCGTAGCCAAAACGGCGGAGGCAGATCAAGGCGTGGAAATTACGATTGTTTATGCGTCGCATGTAAATAACGCCCCACCGGCGCTTCTTACTGAGGAGCAACGTGAGATGCTCGCGGCTAATGGCGCGATTCTCGAGTTCGGCCCTCCTACCGGCTATGTAGTTAAGTTTACCAATGGGCTCAAGGCCTATCTTTCCGGCGATACCGGTATCCATTCTGATATGCGAACAGTGGTCAACGAATACCATCACGCTAACCTTGCAATACTCAACCTAGGCAATAATCCGGGAATTTATGCTTCCGGAGCCCATGTGATCAACGAATTGATCCAACCGGCGTCAGTGCTACTTACGCATCCGAATGAGCCTGCGACCGAAGGCGGGAAGTTGCGTCCTGAGTCGCGCGCAGCCACGTTAATTGAGCAGTTCGAGCCACCGACCCATCTGGCCATTAGCGGGCGTACAATGGAGTTCGATGGGGAGGGGCAGTGTGTGGTGAGGTGCTAATACCAAGAGGTTTTATATATTAAAGAAATGGCGAGCGGTGACTTAAATGACGCCCATTTGTTTTAACACCGCTAATCCAAAGCTCACGGTTATCAGCGAAGCAATTGTGCTGATAACCACAATGCTAGCGGCGAGTTTTGCGTTTCCACCTATGTTCTGCACCATGATGTAGCTGGCCGCTGCAGTGGGAGAGGCCACCATTAAAAATAAAATTCCCAAATCCATACCCTGAATGCCCCATCGGTAGGCAGTGTAGGTAAGGGTGACCGGAACAATAACCAGTTTCGCAAACACTGCCATTACAGATACAGAGCTTGAATTCTTGAGTTCGCTGAACGACAGTGCCGAGCCGATGCTAATAAGGGCCAATGGCAGGGTCATGCGCGCCAAGTATTCACCAGAAGTTCTAACTACGTCGGGGATTGGCACCGCCATAAGACTAAATATAATGCCGATGACAAGCGCAGCTATCAGCGGATTCTTGACAATGCCAATAAGTACTTTTGATATTCGGACTTGCTCTGAACTGAGGCTTGCACTAAGGGTATAGACCGTCAGCAGGTTATACAAAATGGTCAATACCGACATCAATATTGAAGCCTTTGCGAGACCGGGTTCACCATAGGCATTAAAACAAAATGCCAGCCCTACAATAGCCAAGTTACTACGGAAAGTGCCCTGAATAAATACGCCACGATCTCGTCTTTCTTTTACCAGTAGAGGGCAAAGCAGGGAAGATGCGGCGAAAATAACCAGGCTGCCGCATACGGCAAAAACAAGATAAGGCCCATCAACCACAGAGCGAATGTCTGTATTAATCATACTCATAAATAGCATGGTTGGCATCGCTACCATATAGATCAGCCGGGAGGCCGCTAATGTAAAAGCATCGTCAATCACCTCGAATTTTTTAAGCAAAATGCCTAGAAAAACCAGCGCAAAAATTGGGCCGGTCACGCCGAAGGCAAAATCTAGCAAGGTAATAAATTCAGTAAGCATATTTTGGAGTGATTTTAGAATTTAGGGAGCCCCGTCGCCAGCCTGATAGTGATACCTGATAACGCACCAGCTGAAGGCTAGTTATTAAATTGATAATTTGTGCACCTTGCAACCGGGCTTCTAATAGGGTTGGTTTTTCGCGGTATAAATGACTGATTTCTACAGCAGCATTATTTTCCATTGCTTTTTCGAGCATGTGAGTTGTGCTGATTTAGTTGTTCCGTGTGGATTATTTATTCTATGGCGAAGATCAAAGTTTTTACCTAGATAATAATCCGGATAGTACCATCGTCACTTACCGATACTTTGGTGCGAATTGAGTTTTAAACACAGCACCAGATGTTACCGAATGGTACAACCTTTGTTATAATCTAGGTAATAATAAAGGTGTTAGTAAGGAGCCAAGATTTTTCGACATACATTTAGCGTGGTGCTGTCTTTATTAAAAGTGGATGTGTGCACTTGCAACTCTCAACTTAACGGATATTACTATGACTAGACTGTTTACTCACCTTGCCATATTGGCTTTGCTGTCAACAATGCACTTTTCTGTACAGGCACAGACGACCGATCAGCCCGATGTGCTGTTTATAGCCATTGATGATCTGAACGACTGGGTTGGCCCGCTGGGCGGGCATCCCCAGGCGAAGACCCCAAATATTGATCGTCTGGCGGCTCAAGGGGTAACTTTTACTAATGCTTATGCACCGGCAGCGCTCTGTAGCCCATCGCGAGCAGCAGTTATGACCGGAGTCTTGCCTTCATCATCGGGGGTCTACGCTAACGGGACAGATTGGCGCAAAGCAAAACCCTTGGCCGGAGTCCCTACGATTCCACGTCACTTTAAGGATAATGGTTATCGAAGTGTCGGCGCCGGCAAACTTTTCCACGCCTCGACCTACAATACCTGGGCCTACTTTGGTTTTAACGATACAACCGCCTGGGATGCTTACTTTCCATCTTTGGAGCGGCAGCTTCCCGACGAACCTACGCCTCACGAGCGGCCGGCTAATGGTAGTCCACTTTCGCAAAACTTCGACTGGTCGGCGGTGTCGACTACCGACATGGCTATGGGTGACGGTCAGGTAGTAACCTGGTCTGCGGAACAAATTCTGGCCGATAGCGATGCACCAAAATTCAACGCTGTCGGTATCTATCGTCCACATCTTCCCTGGTATTTGCCGCAAAAATATTTCGACATGCATCCACTCGAAGACATCGTACTTCCCGATGTGCTTGAAAACGACCTCGATGATATCCCCGAGGCTATCATTCAGCGTGGTCGCGGGGGTGGTGCGATGTCAGCTTTTGGGATTAATGACTGGATCGTCGAAGATAAGACCAACGGACGATGGAGGGAAGCCGTTAGAGCTTATCTTGCAAGTATCAGTTATGCCGATGCAATGCTGGGCCATCTACTTGACGCACTGGAGCAAAGTGGCCGGGCGGATAATACGATCATTGTTTTGTGGTCGGACCACGGCTGGCATCTCGGCGAAAAATCGTGGTGGCGTAAACAAACACTTTGGCGTGAATCCACTCGCGTTCCATTCATTGTAGTTGCGCCTGGAGTTACAACAGCCGCTAGCAATATTGAATCAACTGTCTCGCTTTTGGATATTTATCCGACCCTGGTAGAACTGGCCGGGCTCGATATGCCTGCTCATCCAGAAGGCGTCAGTCTGGTGCCGCTAATTGAGAATCCAGCCACCGAGTGGAACCATGCAGCTATCACGACAAGCGGTTTCGGAAATCACGCGGTATCGACTGATCAATATCGTTATATTCGATACGCGGATAATACTGAGGAGTTGTATGATTTAGATTCGGATCCGAACGAGTGGCACAATCTGGCTAATGACCCAAAACTAGGCGAGAAGAAACAAGAGCTCGTCGCGCTATTACCCAAACACAATGAACCCATAGATCCGGCAGCTAGCCGAAATGCAGAGTAGAATTAAAAGTATATCGAACCCCCTTTATTTAAATAGACAAAAAACCCTTCAGGCCGGAGTGTGTGCTACTGCCATCGCAAGTATTTTTATTTTGGCCTCGCAGACTCTCGCCCAAGAGGAAGTCCCTGATGATCGCTCGGGTCGGGATAAGGTTATACAAATGATCAAGACCGATACGCCGCCGATCATTGATGGGATTATGGACGATGTTTGGTCCACGGCAGCCGTGGTCGAAGATTTTCATCAAACCCGGCCGAATGAATATACCGAGCCCTCCGAAAGAACAGTGGTCTATGTGCTTTACGGAGAGCGTGCTATCTATGTGGGTGCGCGGATGATTCATAAGAACCCGGAAGATATTATTGCAGCAACTATGATTCAGGGCGGCAGCCTGCGCTTCGATGACAAGTTCGGCCTTTACATTAATCCTTTTAATGATGGCCGAAATGGGTACTATTTTCAAACTAACGCCAATGCTATTCGTTCAGAGGCTATATTTGAAAACGTTAGCGATTTGAACCGCGATTGGACCGGTATTTGGTTTTCTGGGGCTGAGCGGACAGAGGAAGGATGGTTTGCCGAAATTGCTGTGCCATACAATACTATTTCGTTTGATCCTAG
This sequence comes from Arenicellaceae bacterium, assembly GCA_029246505.1. Taxonomy (GTDB): domain Bacteria; phylum Pseudomonadota; class Gammaproteobacteria; order Arenicellales; family Arenicellaceae; genus UBA10349. The sequence continues at coordinate 3,519 of JAQWNC010000008.1, read as the reverse complement.
TTCCGATGCGTGGGGCATTTCATTTCAGCGTGGAATAGAAAGTAACAGTGAGGATGTAGGCTGGACCTCAGTTAATCGGAGCACAAACCCGAGTAACTTTGGTACTGCGGTAGGTATGACTGGAATGAAGCAAGGTATAGGTCTTGACGTGATACCCGCTGTAAATGTCACAAACCGCCGATCCTATGATCCTGAATCAAGTAGTACTGAGATAGAGCCTTCACTCAATGCGTTTTATAAATTTACGCCGAACCTAACGGGTGCCTTGACTTTAAATACCGATTTTTCTGCGACAGATGTTGATAATCGACAAGTACAGTTAACGCGGTTTAGCTTGTTTTTTCCGGAGCAACGGAAGTTTTTTCTTCAGGAAGCCGATATCTTTGAGTTTGGTGGATTGAATCGAAACGGTAAGCCATTTTTTTCGCGTCGGATTGGAATGGGGCCGGGTGGGCAGAATCTAAATCTGGATGCGGGTGGCAAACTTACTGGACGGATAGGTCGTTGGAATATTGGTGCCTTGGCCGTGAAGCAGACAGGAAATTCTGACATTCTGGACGAGCTACCGCCCGGGGCTCGATTTATTGAAGATAGCGAACTATTCGTTGGGCGAGCTTCCGCAAACGTATTGGAGCAATCTAATATCGGTGCAATTGTGACTTACGGTAATCCAACCCGCGATGAAGAGAACAAAGTGGTTGGTGTGGACTTTAATTATTTAAATAATCGCTCCTTCGAAAATATTACTATTGAAGGGAGAGCCTGGTATCAAAAATCTGATACAGAGGGTTTGAGCGGGGATGATGAAGCATGGGGGTTTTTACTGGCTTCCCCAAATAATAATGGCTTTTATGGCACTTTGGAGTACGGAAAGTTTGGTGAAGACTACTTTCCAGCACTGGGTTTTGCGAATCGGGTTGGGATTAAGCAAGCTGAGGTTGAAGCAGGGCATATATACCGCTTTGGCCGAGGTGGTTGGTTGCGTTCTTTTGAGAACACATTCGAGTTAAGCCAAATATCGGATACTCAGGGTAATGTTCAAACCGAAGAACTGGAGTTGGAGTTTGCCAAGATCGAAAACCAAAGGGGCGATCAGGCCTACTTGTTGTATAACGATATACGTGAGGTTCTAATAGAGCCGTTTAAAATTGCAGACGGTGTAACTATCCCGATTGGCGATTACTCATTTGAGCGGTACGGAGTTACATTGAATACAGGCGGACAGCGGCCGCTGCGCGTCACGCTTCTTCTCGAGGATGGTAGTTTCTTTGGCGGAAATCGTAAGACCGCGGAATTCAGACTGGATTTTCGTCCGAGCCCCCGTTTTACCGGTGCGCTGGAGTATGAATACAACAATATCGACCTACCTCAGGGAAACTTTACGACGCAACTAGTCCGGCTACGCGCAGATATAGCGATTACCCCCGAATGGGCGTGGGTATCGACCGTCCAATACGACAACCAGTCCGAATTACTCGGAGCTAACAGCCGGCTGCAATGGATTCCGAGGGCCGGTTCAGAGTTTTACGTTATTTATAATGGCGGCTGGCGTGAGAACGAGCGCAACAGTTTCGACCAGCTCGGTCAGTCAGCGACCATGAAAGTAGGTCATACCTTTCGTTTTTAATGAGATCGAGTTGCTGAAAAATAAAAGGGCCGATGACAATGCAGAACGATTGCTGCTTGTCACCGGCCCTCTAGCTACCGACAAAAAAAGTATAGTTTGTTACAGCCCACGCCAGCGCGCGCTAATTCTAGCGCGATTAACTCGTTCGCCACGTAAATATACCGACGAAATCTGCCGCGTGTTGGTAATGTCGTCAAGCGGATTCGCTTCGAGCACGATGAAATCGGCGCTCTTAGCTGCTTCGATGGTCCCCGTGTCATCCAATTCCATAAGTACGGCCCCATTACGCGTGGCGGCGACCAGTACCTGTGCAGGCGACATTCCAGCGGCAACCATATCCTCCATCTCAATATGCGGGCCCCATGGTCTATTCCCATCGCTGCCAACCGCGATCGTCATTCCTTCGTCGTTGAGCCTAGCGAGGTTGCGTGCCTGAATGTTGAATCCCTCCTGAATTTCGGGATTATCGACATTCCCTTCCTGCAACCCTTTCAACGCCTCATCTGGTATAGAGCCGGCCATCCAACTAAGGTCAGTGGCCACGCCGCGTGTGGGTAAGTTAGGTATAAGAAGTAAATTTGGGCGTTCTTTCACCATTGCTACGAATTCATCATCAATATCTTGGTCGCGCACACCGTGTGCAAGAATATCGACCCCTGCGAGCAGCAGGCCTTTTGCGTCCACTAGCTCGAATTGGTGTGATGATACACGTATATTGTTCTGATGGGCTTCGTCGATAGCTGCGCCATAGATCTCGGGGCTCAGTTGATCGAATTGCCCATCTCGGTCATCGACCCAAAGCTTGATTACGTCGACGTCGCGCGCGGCTTCATCTCGCACAGCTTGTCGGGCTTCATCTTCGGTGGTTACCCAATGGACTTCACGACGCCCTGGTTCTGGGGCGGTTAGGCCGTACCCGGCAGATTGATACCGTGCTGCGCTGGGAATTACTTCGTCGCGCATTTCTAGCGGTGCGCCTGGCCCGTCAGCACCCATGCTCAGTGTGGCAGAAACGCCGAAATACGCCCGCCGCTGTAGGTCGTCTAGGAGTGCCTCGCGGGTAACGCTTAGGTGCGTGTGTGCATCGACAATTGTGGGCATCACGGTCATACCGCTCAAGTCCACGCGATTCGCGCCGTCCGGTACCGATATCTCACCAGCAGCACCAACCGCGACGAACTGACCACCGTCAACGGTAAATGCGCTATTTTCGATCGCATCTGAACCGTCGCCCACGATTAATCGCGCGCCTTCGTACAGTACGACAGTTACGGGTGCCGCATCGGCCGGTTCAGCAGCCTGCTCGGTAGATTGGCCACAAGCGCTTAATGCCAGCAGCGTAATGAATGAAGCGGTAGGTGTCACTTTTTGTAAATATGACTTATTAGCTGTTACTCGATACATCGAAGCCCCCATGTTTGTTGAGTGTAAAAATTATTAATGCACTATAACTGAATAAAGTTCATTAATACGTTGAATATGCAGACGTAGTTATACCAAAGATACTTGGACGATATCTAGCATACTGCACTCAGGCGAATCTAAAGTGACACATCAGGCAGGGTAAAAGGGAGGAGCCTATAAAGCCCCTGACTAACGGATTGGCGACTAGATTCTGGGCTAAAAAGAGATGGTGGAGAGACAGACAAATACGCCGGAAACGTATTTGTGCTGAAGTAAGCAGCCCCAAAATGGGCGAATATCGTTAAGATAAAGTGAAAGTAATCGCTATTGAATTAATTAATTATTGGGGCACGAACCGACCGGTCGACTCCACGTCACAATCGAAGAGAGATAGCGTCATTTGTGGTGCAAAGATCATCTCACGCGAATGAGATAGTGACCCGACGATGTACTCAGGGTCTTCAAGAACAAACTCGATCGTTGCGCCT
>JAQWNC010000029.1 GCA_029246505.1 Arenicellaceae bacterium | reverse complement strand
ACGAGTGGTACACATTCGGTTATAACGCTTTTGCACACGCGCTAGTCGGTGTGGTGGGGTTCGCTATGCTAGGTGGCTGGAAAATTCTGCGTAGCGGTGGTCGCGAGGTTAATGTCGATGGTATTGCCGAGGGCATAGACAGTAGCGAAGATACCTCTGAAATGAATACTCAACACTGGCTTACCACCATCGGAATTGTGTTGCTCATCATAGCGGTGGTTGGCTTCTCTATGGAAGTCGGCATGGCGGCTATTATTATTGCAGCAGTACTGCTGTTGTTGCGCACGGTAGACGAATCCAAAGCGATTAAAAATATGCCGTGGGGCGTTATTCTAATGGTTACTGGTGTCACGGTGCTCATTTCGATGTTGCGTGAAACGCAGGGTTTGGAATTGATCACTACCGGAATCGCAAACGTTTCTTCGGCTGAGACGGTTGAGGCTATCGTCGCGTTTGCTGCTGGCTTTATATCCGTTTATAGCAGTACCTCCGGTGTTGTTCTGCCAGCATTTTTACCAATGGTACCTTCGCTGGCGCAACAGCTTGGCGGGATTAGTGAATTGAATATTGCCTGGTCAATGGCGGTGAGCGCGAGTTTGGTCGACCTTTCATCATTGTCTACCGTAGGCGCTCTGTTTATGGCCAGTGCAGCACCCGGCACGGATACCCGTAAGCTGTTTAACGAATTGCTAATATGGGGTATGTCGATGTCTGTAGTTGGTGCTGTGCTATGTTGGGCGCTGTTCGGATAGGGCATTTGGATAGCGTGTTTAGATAGGATTGGAGAGTGGGGGTTAGAGAGCAGGGTTAAAGTAGTTCTATCCGGCTGAGAATTTATGCGAATTGCAATACTGGACGATATTCATCAGATTTGGAGCACAACCGAAGGCGTAGCGCGGTTACGCGAAAGTGCAGATGTCACCATTTTTACCAAACCGTTTGGTGAAGCGTCAGCTCTTAAGGGATTTGATGTGCTCATCGCCAACCGCGAACGGACCCGATTTGATCGAGAGCTGCTCGAGCAATTGGCCGATGCCAAAATCATAGTGCAGACGGGTAACCATGCCAATCATCTGGATTTTGTCGCGGCCAAGGATTGCGGAATAAACGTTGGCCAAGCGTCTGCAGGGTATTCCATTGGTGCCGCAGAGCTGGCGATAGGCTTAACACTTGCGGTAAGCCGGCAAATCCCGAAGTTGGATACCGCATTGAGAAGATCAGAATGGCCTGTACCATCGACCCCTGTGCTGCATGGCAAGACGTTCGGCGTGATCGGCTTGGGAAGAGTAGGAACACATACTGCAAACATTGCTCGGGCATTTGGTATGTCTGTTATTGCCTGGAGTCCTCACCTGGATCAACAGTCTGCGCAGGCTAAAAATGCGGAGTATAGGGAACTTGATGCACTATTAAGCGAGGCCGACGTGCTGTCGATTCATACGGCACTCAAGCCTGAAACGCTTGGGCTCATCAATGCCCAACGCTTAAGTTTAATGAAGCCTACGGCTTATCTTGTTAATACTGCCAGAGGACCGATTGTTGACGAAAAATCGTTAGTTTCGGCGCTAGAGCAGGGGATAATTGCTGGTGCTGGGCTCGACGTGTTTGATCAGGAGCCGTTACCCAAAAACCATCCGCTAACGCGACTTCCAAATGTGGTTTTAACCCCACATATTGGTTGGCCAACTGACGATGGCTATGCGCGATTTTCAGCGTCTGCTACAGAAGTTATTTTGGCGTATAAGGACGGACAAGATTTTCCAAAGTTTGACGAGCATTAAAGGCCATCGCTTTGTGTTGGCAATAATGGGTGCTTGCAATATGCAGACTAGTCGGTGGTCCAACCGCCATCGATCACCACACTGGTGCCTGTCATAAGGGCAGATGCATCAGAAGCCAAAAAGACTACTGCGCCCATTAGATCTTCTACCTTTCCAAGCCTACCAAGTTTGATCTTTGCTAGTACGCCTTCCCGAAATGTCTTGTCTTCAAAAAACGGTTTAGTAAGCGGTGTATCAATAAAAGTCGGGGCAATGGTATTACTTCTTATCGAGTGCTGAGCCAGGTCGAGGGCGACGGATTTGTTCAAACCTTCCAGCCCCCACTTGGACGCGCAATAGAGTGAGCGGTTTGGCCCACCAACATGCCCCATCTGTGAGCTAATGTGGATGAAAGATCCTTTGGTATTTTGTTCGACCATTTTGGCTGCTGCAGCCTGTGTCACAAAAAATACACTTTTGAGATTAAGGTCGAGTACCGATTCGAAGTCATCTTCAGATACATCAAGCATTGGCTTAGGACGATTTGTGCCCGCATTGTTAACGACGATATCAAACGCACTTTGTGAATTGAAAAAGTCTGCAACGGCCGTAATATCTGAGACGTCTAGTGTTCGAAATGTCGCATCATCACCACGTGCGTTAATTTGCTTGGCCGCATCGCTAATTTCATTTTCAGTGCGAGCAAGTAATGTCACTTTAGATCCTGCGGCTGCTAGTGCCGATGCGGCGGCTAAACCGATACCGCGACCAGCACCGGTTACTACGGCACGCTTACCAGCAAGTGAAAAGCTGGGGCTAATGGGCAGTTCAGACATAACTTATGCTTTAGTCTCGGCCGTTGGCTCTACCGTGCCGGCATAGGGTACATCTCTACCCCCGTAGCGCCGCACTCTGATATTGGCCTGTTCACCGTGTCCTGCAAAACCTTCCAGCCCACACAGACGAGAGCAATAATCGCCAATGAGCGTGCTTGCTTCATCGGTAGTTACCTTCTGATATGTGCAGGTTTTGAGAAATTTCCCTACCCACAGACCTCCCGTATAACGTGCGGTCTTTTTAGTGGGTAGTGTGTGATTGGTGCCTATTACTTTATCGCCATAGGCTACGTTAGTTCTAGGGCCAAGGAACAGGGCGCCATAGTTGGTCATGTTTTCCAGGAAATACTCTGGATTTTCGGTCATGACTTGTACATGTTCTGAAGCAATATCGTCTGCAACGGTGACCATTTCCTCATAATTTTCAGCAACAATAATTTCGCCAAAGTTCTCCCAGGCTATACGTGCATGGTCTGCGGTCGGTAAAATTTTGAGTAACCGTTCGATCTCTATCAATGTTTCTCTTGCTAAACTTTCGGAGTTGGTCAGCAATATCCCTGGGCTATCGGGGCCATGTTCTACCTGTCCAAGAATATCGGTAGCACATAGCTCTGCATCGACACTTTCATCGGCAATAATTAGTGTCTCGGTTGGACCAGCAAACAAGTCGATACCAACTCTGCCATAAAGTTGCCGCTTAGCTTCTGCTACAAATGCATTACCCGGGCCAACCAGCATGTCTACGCTGTCTATTGACTCAGTGCCAAGCGCCATTGCTCCCACTGCTTGAATGCCGCCAAGCGCGTAAATCGTGTCTGCACCAGCCATAGCTTGCGCAGCGACTATCGCTGGCGCAATTTTTCCTTGAAAAGGAGGTGCACAGGTAATTACTCGCGCTACGCCCGCGACCTTGGCGGTAATTATCGACATATGGGCGGACGCCAGCATTGGATACTTGCCACCGGGCACATAGCATCCAGCCGAATTCAATGGAATGTTCTTGTGCCCAAGTATTACCCCAGGCATGGTTTCCACTTCAACATCTTGAATTGATTCACTTTGAATCTCCGCAAAATTTCGTACTTGTGTTTGAGCAAACTCGATATCCTTGATGTCTTGTAGCGATAAGGTATCCAGGCAGGCTTGAATTTCCGTATCACTAAGTTTGTAGTCTTCTCGCTCCCAATTATCGAACTTGATGGATAAGTTTCGAACTGCAGCATCGCCATGTTTTTCAATATAGGCCAGCGTCGATTTAACGATGCTGCGAACTTTTTTGTCCGCCTCGGCTTTAGCATCAATCTCTACACCGCTTTTTAACCAGATAGCCATAATTTGTTCTCAGATAATATTTAGTCGGCTGTAAAAACCTTGTTTACGTGTTCAACCTTGGGTGGAGAGGCGAAAAACGGGCCGGCCAGTTTGCGCCATTCCTGAAATCCTGGGGACTCTCGAAACGTCACAATGTGGTCTTCCAACGTCTCCCATCCCACGACCAGTCGATACCTGGAGGGGTGTTCAATTGAACGCGTGAGCTTGAGGGAATTATATCCTTTTGCCGCTTTAAAATACTTGCTTGCAGCCTCTACAGCATTTTCAAAATCCGCTTCTTTACCTTCAGTAATTTCTATTTCAGCAATTTCGTGAATCATTTTTCGTCTGTTAGTTCTATATAAACTATTTTGAATATTCGAATACGCAATATTGCATTGCTGATGATCATTGATCAAGAGATCGAACTGAATAGCTTGCCAGTACCGGTGCTGGCAAAAGGGTCGATGACAGCGTTCAATGCCATCATCGACCCTTTGTTATTCTAGATAACGCGCAATTAGTTTGAGAGCGTCTTCTCGTTTGAGGCCCAGTCTTCGAGCGTACACTCATAGGGGTTGATGGCTTCGCCGGGCTTCCACACGAAGTAGCCGTTAAGCACGAAGGGCTCGACGAGTGTAGCCGGCTCATCAACGGTGAGGATCCATTCGAGCCGATTACCATCTTCCTGGACGGTAAAACGCTCATTAATTTTGACATTTTCGGTTTGCGGTGCGCCGGTACGATTGAAGTAAGGCCAGTTAACCCGGTTTGTATTGACGACTAGCGTTTCGCCTTCCCAATGCCCAACAGAATAACCAAGATGCGATAGGGCGATGTCTGCGGGGTCGGCAACGTCGTCACCCATATGAATAGTTCTCAATGCATCGAATTCCTCGAATTGTAGTTCGAGGTTGTCGCCAACCTGGGTAAATTCCATAGGATAGGGATTGCCCATAAGACCCGGCATACCAGGTGCGATACATTGGACGATCGGGTTATCGGCAATATCGTCCCACGCGGCTACCGCAGCGGTAGCGGATTCGTTCAGCTTGAAGCCAGAGCGCCCGGTGAAGAACCATGCGCGTGAACCCTGACTCCAAATTCGAAAAATACCATTGCCTGTCGCAGCTGCCACCCGTTCTGCATTGAGCACATCTCTGTTGCTACCTAAGGAGGTATCACCCCATCTTGGTTCTGTCGGTCCACCCACAAGCATCTCGACACCACTGGGCAGCAGTACGTGATTGGCCTGAATATAATTGTCTCTACGGTTTGAAGGCCAACCGGCTATGCGAACGGCGTCGCCCACATTTACTTCATCACCTGTCATGCCTCGACGACGTAACGAGCTGACCGCGCTAGCTTCTAGATAAAAGATCGTGTCGGCACCGTTCTCATCAGTTCGTGTGACTTCCAATAGAATGTGTGGGTTTTTCCATGACACCTTGGAGACCACGCCTTCGACTTCTTCAATCACAGTACGATCAAATTCGGACATTGAGTGGTGTGCGTTTACCGCAATGGGAATCGCGATAAGCGCGCTGACAATCGTTGTGATAAACAGTTTTCTAATAGAGCTCATATGGGTCTCTCAGATTATTTCTGAATAAATGAAACTATTGGTGTGTTAATTATTGATGTGTTACTTACGTCTCTCCGCATCGTGCCTATCGGTACCTCGCAGTACCTCGCTGGAATTAGTTTATCGAAAACATTACTGTATGACGTTACCGGTATCCATTAGATCCTGAAACATCATTTCTTCGGCAGGGACACAATAAATCTGTTCGTCCCAGCCAGCCTGTTTTTCGCGGTTGAGCTTAAAGATTTTAGTATCGCTGTTCCAGGGCTTGGAGTAGGTAACTGGATCAGTCAGGGTCATTGTAAGTTCCAGCGTGTCAGCATCAATGCGACGATATCGTTCTATTAGGTGCATTTGATCAGAGTGCGGGTAGCCATATTTATCGAGCCAGCTTCGATCGTCAAAGCCAATCGATTCCACTACTAATGTGTCGCCATCCATGTGGCCGATGGAATAGCCATTCCATTGAAAATCGTAAATGTCGAGGTCTGGCAGCACGCGCCCGTCCATCCAAATTTCTCGCCAGTCATGTCGGTATTCAAAAAATTGTATGATTCTGTCAGGCAACTGTACAATTTCTAGCGTGTTATGAGGTACCAGAACCTCAGCAGCTAAATTGCGGGGGATTCCCATCGGTTCACAACGCCCGAGCGGATCATTTCTTGCCATCTCCCGCCGAGGGCCGTAACCAGGTAGGTTAGCCTCGTTTAAAGCAGTGCCTTCAGCGGTGAATGGAGCCTCTTCTACCTCACCCACGTCGTCAATGGGTTGATTGTTCGGGGCTCTACTGGAACCAGGAACATTGCTAAAAGTAACAATGCTGGATACTCGATCCCAATCTCCGGAGAAATCGCTAGGATCAAAGTTTGTAGACTCCGCTTTCTGAGCGGTTGCGACCAGTGAACAGAATGAAAGCCCGATGACAATGCTTAAGACCGGACCTGCTGTACTTTTTAATTTTTTTTGCATGATTGCTCCATTTTTCATTCGAAGTTAGTTTCTAACAGCTCTCCGTTCACTTCCAGGCGAGATATAGCTCCAGCGGTCGGATTAGTTAGGTGGGGAGTATAGGTCACGGTAACCTCATCCCCAGGCTCAATAGACGTTCTCCTCCATCCATGATCCCTAAGTATCGTAGGTGTCCACCTTGTCACAAAAACAAAATTTTGAGCTTCGCCATTTTCACCGGGAACATCGACGAAGATCTGTACATGCGGGAAATGAAAGCCAAACTGAGTAGCCGTTCCTGTGACGGGACCAACACTTTTTCCGGAGTCCCATTCCACTGCGCCACCATGATGAGCGGACACCGGGGCCAAAAAGCCCATTAAGGCCAGCATCCCGCAAGTTGCCAAGACAAGGTGAATTCGTATAATTGATTTCATTTTCACATCTCCCATTTTCGTGTTCGCCAGTACCTGAGTGATTTAGCTGACGAATATACTATACACAATTAATTAATAGCGATCGGTAACAAATTGATTGAGATAAACGTATGAGAGCTGGCCCTAATTTCCTTGACCAAGGGAACCTATGCTTTAATGCTACTTTTACTCTTTTGGTATGGCTGCGATCAGCTCAAATTTATTGAAGGCCTAAGAAGTCTAAATCGCACGTCTTACCAACAACTAGACTGGGAAGGAAAAATGACTAAATATCTGTTGGTAGTTGTGGCAGCCGTGGCAGGCTTGGTAGGCGGGTACTCAATCGGCGATAGGGAGGCTGTTAATACTGAGGTGGATGAAAGCGCCTCGATGGCAGTCACCGAGACCAGCTTCTCGGCGATACCCGGCTTAATAGGAGGGCAAGACCAAACTGGACCCTACGAAGCAGTGCCAGACTGGCCGAAACCTATGTCACAGCTAGACGGGCATGAAGATTGGACGTGGGGTGCCGTACAGGGCATTTTTGCCGAAAGTCCGGACCGTGTATTTGTTCTCATGCGTGGAGAATTACCGGTGCTAGAGCGTCCTGAACAGGTGCCATATCCTGAGGTTGGCCCAAGTATCTCATTCCCCGTTGCAGCGACGCCATTTCGGAACGCATCGGTGGGCCCAGTAACGAGTCCAGGTAACACGGGTTCAGATGGCTGGAATGGCTGGCAAGGTACGCTTGGGGTTGATGCGCGTTGGGAACATTGCTTGATCGTAGTCGATGCAGAAGGCAACATTGTTGAAGAATGGACGCAATGGGATTCGATTTTTAGACGACCTCATTCGGTTGCGATTAATCCCTACGACCCTGAAAAACATGTTTGGGTAGTTGATGACCGGCAACACGCCGTCTACAAGTTTTCCAACGATGGGAAAGAGCTGGTTCAAACATTAGGTATTCCAGGCGAACCTGGTATCGATGAAACTCATTTCAACAGACCAACGTTTTTGGCCTGGTTGCCTGACAGCACATTATTCGTGGCCGACGGCTATGCTAATAGCCGGGTCGTCAAGTTCGACGCCGACGGAAATTACTTAATGACCTGGGGTCAAAAAGGCAACCCGCCTAACGATACTCGGCCAGGTTATTTCAATGCGGTTCACGGCGTTCAAGTTGACCCTGCCACACGCAAAGTTTATGTCACTGACCGGATTAATCGTAGAGTTCAGGTGTTTGATGAAAACGGTGAGTTTCTTCATCAATTTAGTACTGGTAATCCATCGGTGCCTCAGGTTCTTTACTTTGGTGTAGACGGGAATCTATGGGTTGCAGATAATTCGACAAGTAAAATTATTAAGTTCGATGCCGAAGGGCATTACCTTTACTCATGGGGGAGCCAGGGTCAATGGGCCGGTGCAATGTGGAACGTGCACGGTATGAGTGTTGATCAGGAAGGCAATCTCTATCTTGCCGAAGTGAATAATGGTCGACCGCAGAAGTTCGTTCCTCGAGACGGTGCGAATCCAGACTTTATAACCAGCTTACCGCTGCGCTCGGCGTGGGAGTAACTAGTGCTGGTTAGTGCAGCTATCAGAAATTTAGTCGCAGTTTCTAAGGTGATCTGTTGGCTTGCTACCACCCTAATGATTATGGGGGTGTCTGCGCAAGCGCAAGAATCAACTAACACTTCCGGATCTACAGGCATCATCAAAGTCTCCGACATAATCTATGCTCAGGTAAACGAGCATGATCTAAATTTGGATATTTATCTGCCCGATTCTGTAGAGAATGCACCCTTGCTAGTCTATATTCATGGTGGTGGCTGGCTACGTGGCAGTAAAGACGAATTACCCACCGACGCGTTTATAAAGGCTGGCTATGCGGTAGCCAGTGTCGAATTTCGAACGTCTAGCGTCGCTATGTTTCCCGCACAGATTCATGACATAAAGGCTGCATTACGTTACCTGCGGGGTAACGCTGACGAGTACGGTTTTGACGCTTCACGAATCGGCATCTATGGGACTTCATCAGGAGGGCATTTGGTCTCAGTGATAGCGGTTAGCAATGGTAATGCAAAGATGGAGGGCGTGCTCGGTGTTCATTTGGACCAATCATCAGACGTGCAGGCAGTTGTTAGTTATTACGGAGCCTCCAATTTAACCTCAATATTGAATCAATCTACCCCTCATGGATTAAGCGTTCGAAGTGCCGCTCTGGACCTATTCATCGGTGGTCAGCCCGAAGATTTGCCCGAATTGGCGCGTTTAGCCAGCCCCGTATTCCACGTTGATCCGAACTCGGCTCCCTTGCTGATGTTGCATGGCGATCAAGACCCTCAGATGCCTATTAATCAATCGCACGAAATGCACCATGCATATCAGCAACAAGGCGTGGAAGTTCAATTTGAAGTTGTTCACGGGGCAGCACATGGAGGTCCACACTTTGTAACCGATGCAAATAACGCTATCGTGAAGGAGTTTTTTGACCGACATCTGCGTTAATCAATCCTTTATTAAATGATTTTAGCTAAACTTGTTCACACAGTCGTAGTACTGATGTTTATAGCGATGGCTTTTGTTCAGCTCAATGACCCAGATCCAATCTTCTGGGTAGCGATTTACATTGCCATCTCATTCGTACCAATAACTAGACTTCTAGGCTATCGAGCAATATCGATTTTCTATGTAGCATTTGGAATGTGTCTAGTAGGACTCTTTATCTCTGCGCCAGGTTTTATCGACTACCTAGGCTCTCAAGACTACGCTGCTATTGGTGGAGGGATGTCAGCGGATAAACCCTACGCTGAATCAGCAAGAGAATTTCTAGGCATGCTTATAGGCGCTGTTTGTTTAATGTTCTATGGTTTCGACCATTTGAAATCTTAATTACGCTTACGGCCAATCATTGTAAAGAAGCCTCCCTCCCGACGACCTTTAAATATTTCGAGTACTTCCTTGGTCATGGTCTCGATGTTTCCAGCGATTGGTTCAGGGGTAAAGAGTTTCTTATCAGCAGATAAATTCTTGAACAGATGCGTGGTAGGGATACTGCGCACAAAATCGAATCCCGCATTCTCCAGCCAGTGCAGCGTTTCCCGTATGGTGTGCTTGGACTCGTGTGGGTGCTTATATTGATCGTTAAACCAGGTCTTTTTTTTGACATCACTAGTGGTGGCATCGATTAGATTCGGGTCCAGTGATTTAAAGCGATCGCCAGTGGTTTTAAAAATAAATTGGCGAGTGTCAGTGATCATTCGACCCCAATGATGATATAACCCAATAAGTATATAGCCACCCGGGGTTACCAATCGAGAAATGACTTCAAAGCCTCCGCGAGGGTCACTGGTATGGTGTAAAACGCCATTGGAAATCACCAGATGGAAACTACCGCTCTTAAACGGTGGTCTAAACAAGTTCATTTGGATAAAGCGCACGTTTTCTAAATGCTGTTCGCGGGCAAATTGTTGACCGAGCTGCAGCGAGTTGAGGCACATATCCGCACCAATCACCTTACGGTTACGAATTGACAAAAAATTGCTCAGTTGGCCTGTACCACAGCCACACTCGATAATTCGTGCCCCAGAAGGTATTTGTTCGTCCAACATGCGCGCGAACAAGCCTTTTTTAGCTTTAGCAGCGAGACTGCCAACGCTGTCACAAGCATCGTAGTTAGGAAAGGGGTTGCCTTCGTAAAAAGCCTTAACCTGATTAGTGACATCTGTTCGATTACTGGACCACTCGTTGGGCCAAAACAACTGCTGTATACCGTCGAACTGCTCGAACTCTTGCTGGCACTGCGTGCATACGATCACGTTGCCCTTAATATCAAGATCACCGCCGCAACCAGGGCATTCCAGAATAGTCACGTCTATCGGTCGTTGGTTGATCATTGTCGTGGGCATACGCACAGAAGCCTTTATATTTTCAAAAGGTAATTCTGAATCAAAATCTCACTTTGACCGGCAATGTTAAACCTGTGCGAGTGAATTCATGCTCAAGGTTTAGATTTAAATTTATAACAATATTTAGAACAACGTATAAATCAGTGGCGCGGCAACTTCTCCGCTGACAATAAACAAGGCCGCGGGTATCAGGATTAGCATCAAAGGGATCAGCCAATAGATTTTGCGTTTGCGAGAAAACTGAATGAACTCTCCCGCTAATCTGGCTGCATAACGTAATTTTCTCATAAACTTCTCCTGGGTATTCTCAGCGGGTTTAGTCCAACGCAAAAGCCTCACGCCAGTCTTCGTTTTCAGCCCATTTTGGCTGGTCCCTTTTATTCAGTAAGAACGGTCCGATGGCAAGGTAATCAATACCGGTATTCATAAAGCACGCATAAGCGTCCGAGGGTGTGCAAACGATTGGTTCGCCACGCACGTTAAAGCTGGTATTTATAATTAAGCCACAACCGGTTTGTTCCTTAAAGGAATATATCAAGTCATGGTAACGAGGGTTGCTTGTAGCATTGACCGACTGTAAACGCGTTGAGTAATCAATATGGGTAATTGCTGGCAGGGTTGAGCGCTCCAGTTTAACCCGCTCGTAGATGTCTAGCTTGTTGGTTTCGGGATTCAACTCACTACACAGTTCTTCACGTACTGGCGCGACAATCAGCATATAAGGTGAATCTCGCTGTATATTAAAATAGTCAGAGATTTGATCTTCTAGTACTGAGGCAGCGAAAGGTCGAAAACTTTCGCGAAATTTTACTTTTTGATTTAGCAATGCCTGCATTTTGGGTGATCGGGGGTCGCCAACAATGGAGCGATTGCCCAAGGCGCGAGGGCCAAACTCCATGCGGTCCTGAAACAGGCCAACAATCTGTTGGTTGGCAATCAGGCTGGCAACCGTTGGTGCCCAATCTACACCGCTAAGTTCAGTGTAGACCACACCCTGTACATCTAGATATTCCTTGATCTGCTTTTTGGAAAACTCAGGTCCCAATAAAGCGCCCTGCATATCATCAGCATCGCCTTCGGATTTTCGTGTCCGCCCGTTCCCAAGTTCGCTGTGGTAGACAGCTAGTGCCGCACCGATAGCACCACCTGCATCGTTTGCTGCCGGTTGCACCCACAGGTCATTAAAAATACCTTCGTGAACAAGTCGCCCATTCGCCACACAGTTAAGAGCGACGCCACCGGCCATGCATAGTTTATTCTTACCTGTAATTTTGCAGGCGTAGCGGGCCATACGGACGATTATTTCTTCGGTCACTTCCTGAATTGATTTTGCTATGTCCAGTTCTCTCTGGGTAATTTCGCCTTCCGGGGCGCGCGCAGGTCCACCAAAAAGTTTGGAAAAATTTTCGTTGATCATTACTAAATCATCAAGGAAGCCAAAATAATCAAGGTTAAGCCGAAAAGAGCCGTCTTCCTTTAAATCCATCAGTTTGTCGAAAATCAGCTCGGTATACTTACCTTCACCATAGGGTGCCAGCCCCATCAGCTTATGCTCGCCAGAGTTAACCTTAAAGCCAGTGAAATAAGTGAACGCTGAATACAGCATGCCCAGTGAGTGCGGAAAGTGGAGTTCTTTAACGAGGTTTAGCGATTGGCCTTCACCAACTCCGATGGTAGCGGTAGCCCATTCGCCAACTCCGTCGATGGTGAGTACTGCAGCCTCTTCGTAAGGAGAAGGAAAAAAAGCACTGGCAGCGTGAGATTCATGGTGTTCCGTGAAATAGATTTCCCCATAATCGCTGATGCCGCACTCCTCCAAAGCAGTATCGATCAGTGGTGGTAACCAAAGTTTTTCGCGAAGCCATAAGGGCATGGCTTTTATAAAATGCTTTAAACCTTTCGGGGCAATACCAATGTGGGTTTCTAAAATACGGTGAAACTTAAGAATTGGTTTATCGTAGAATGCCACAGCATCGAGCTTATTACCATCGTCGATGCCAGCCTCGGCAAGACAGTAGCGCACCGCGTTAATGGGAAACCCCGCGTCGTGTTTGTTACGAGTGAATCGCTCCTCCTGTGCAGCAGCCACTATTTTTCCGTCAACCAGAATGCAGGCTGCGGAATCGTGATAAAAAGCACTAATGCCGAGAATTCGAGTACTCAGAATTGTCTCCTACGGCTGTCGGGTTCCTGTTTGCTCGCATCGACGGTTGACCAGTAAGTGTCGGCGTCAGGTTCGTAATACCGTTTGAGTACATCGCGTCTGCCGGGCCGGAATAATTTGCCAAAGGGTACAAAGAACGCGTAATAAATTAATGGCAATATCATCCATTTCATTGCGCTACCCAACCAATACCCGAGTTTTTCTGAACCTCTATTTATAACAGCAAAGGCCCCGGAGGGAGATAGCAAGGCAGTAACAAAAAGTAGTGCCCCAAAGCCGGCTGCAATATAGCTCATACCGATGAGCCCAAAAGAAAAAAACAACGCACTGACAGCCCCCGTAGCTATGCCTTGCAAACACCCTTTAAGGCGCAGTGCTGATTCGCTAGGGGCGGATGTGGTTAATTGATTATCCTGCCAATTCCAGATACTGGCTGAGGCCGCTTCACCACTTTTTTCGCTGGTACTGTTTATTTCTGGCATAGCACTGCTTTCTCGATTACATCAGTTATGGTTGTTCAGACTTTTATCTGGGCCCACTTTAGAGTGGAGACGGATTTTTACTGAAAATTGGTGGCATGTAGCCTTTTAAAACCAACGACGGCATGATTTTCAAAAAGGAGAAAAATTGAATCCAAAACGCTCGGCGATCAACCAGGTTGGCATCAATTCTTGCTTGCCTCACTTCTTTGGTAAGGCCGTCCTTTACCCAACGTTCCAGTTGCATGTGGGTCCAGGTTGCGTGAAATATTTCATCCTTAATATTCTTCCGAATCCAGCCAACCGAATCTTCATCGCCTTTGTATAAATCAGCATAAGTTTCCAATAACGCAATCGCTCTTGATTCCTGTGTTTCCAAGTAAGCTACTAGCTCGAGAATAGTGAATCGCTTGGTTTGCGGCGTTACCGCAGGTAGCGGCTTAAGATTAAGCCCAGCTTCTATCTGCAAGGTTTCATAACGCTCGCTAAAAACTTTTGCGTGACGTCTCTCATCATCGAGATGCTTGCTAAGAATTTTGCGCATGCGCACGTCGGTAACGCGCGGGATCGCAGCTTCTATAAGATTAATCCCTTCGATTTCTGAGGTGGCCAGCCGACCCATTGTTTCAATTCGCCAACCCGGCATCTGGGAGCGCCAACGAACCATAAACAGCACAACCTTTGAAAACATATCAGGACTAAAGTCGATCTTATTTTTGTTACTCATTCCACTCACTAATTCACCATACTCGAGAATGTTGGTTAGCCGTCTCTGCCGGCTATTTGCTAATCACATCATGAGTTAGCATCTTATTCTAAGGCCTGCTTGTCATTACAATCAATATGATTTGCATATAGATATTCCGATACTTGATTCGCAAATTCCCGCTGAACTTCGGCGTT
>JAQWNC010000021.1 GCA_029246505.1 Arenicellaceae bacterium | reverse complement strand
GGCTGGAGGCTCGTTCGCAGTTTGAGCAGCCACTTGTGGCTGAACGTTAACTTCTACTTCGACTTGCCCTGTAGTCGATTCATTTCCACAAGCTGCCAGTAACAACAAACTTGAAGCAATACTAGAAATAAAAATGGCTTTTACTGCCCGTACAAACATTTTCTTCATTGTCTCAATCTCTATATTAAGGCGAGGCAGATTAAACCAACTCGCAAGCCTTGTTAGCAATTGCGCTAACACCAGAACGCGAAACTATATCGAAACAGTTATGATAATGCAAAAGATTCTTATTCGCATTAGATAGAAAATCGATCATAAAGCTTGCTAGTTAATTTTATAGTTTTAGCTTCCGCCCAAAGCTGAGTTCAAATCGATCACAGAAGGCCTTTTTAGAGAACTTGTGATTCTGCGGGCCAACTGATTCGATTTTAGTTGCTCCCAACAACGAACCTATTAGAGCAGAGGTCTCCCAATCCAGGCCATTAAGGTAACCATAGAGCAGGCCTCCTCTTAACGCATCACCGCAACCAGTAGGATCCAAAGGTGTGCCTATTGGTGCAGCTGGAATCTCGGTAATTCGACCATCGGTATACAAACTAGCGCCTTCGGCTCCCTTAGTGACTAGAAGCATTTCCAGATCACGCGCGATCAAACCAATCTTACGGCCAGTCTGATTTTCGATCATCTGCGCTTCATAATCATTGACTACCATAAAATTGGCCTGTGCAATAAAGTTCTCCAGATCACTTCCAGTAAACATGGGAAGACCCTGGCCAGGATCAAAAATAAAGGGAATGCCCAACTTGGAAAATTGGGCAGCGTGCTCAATCATGCCATCGCGCCCATCGGGTGAAACGATGCCTATTCCAATATTTTTAGCCATCTTCACTGTGTTCTTATCTGACCGAGACATAGCCCCAGGATGAAATGCTGTGATCTGGTTGTCTTCCATATCCGTGGTAATAAAAGCCTGCCCAGTAAACGTACCTTTAATTTGGCGAACATGCATCCGGTCGATTTTATTCTTGTCTAGCCACTCTGAGTACGGATAAAAATCATCACCCACCGTCGCCATAATCAACGGATCGCCACCAATCAGCCTCAGGTTGTAGGCTATATTTCCCGCGCACCCGCCAAATTCGCGACGCATGCCAGGAACCAAAAAGCTTACATTCAACATATGAACTTTGTCAGGCAAAATGTGATTTCTAAACTTATCTTCAAACACCATAATGGTGTCATACGCCATTGACCCACAAATTAGGGCGCGCTTTTTAC
Organism: Arenicellaceae bacterium; assembly: GCA_029246505.1. Classification (GTDB taxonomy): domain Bacteria; phylum Pseudomonadota; class Gammaproteobacteria; order Arenicellales; family Arenicellaceae; genus UBA10349. Next base: position 31,970 of record JAQWNC010000021.1, on the reverse strand, counting down.
TTTCCATAATGTCTCTTAATTATTGTTTTTAAAAATCGTGTTCTGTGCTCAATTTGGCGGGTTAACAAACTTGTCACAATGACCAGTTAAAGGAGGAATCAATCTGTCGATCAAAAGTTAAGTACTAATCGCTAAGTGTGGCGGTATAGCTTTCGCTTGAAAGCAGATGGTTAAAATCAGACACGTCAGCACAACGAATTCGAAACATCCAACCTTTGTCATATGGTCCTTGGTTAATCAGTTCAGGATTTTCATCAAGCGCCGAATTAACCTCGGTAATTTCACCATTTAGCGGCGTATATATATCTGAAGCCGCTTTAACAGATTCAACAGCGCAGCATTCCTGAGCCGCTGATACCACCGAACCAACTTCTGGTAACTCAACATACACAACATCACCTAGTGACTCCTGCGCATAATCGGTCAATCCAACTTCTATCAGATTATCGCCAATCAAACGAACCCATTCATGAGTCGCCACATATTTAAGCTCAGTTGGAGTTTTACTCATTCTAGCACCCTATCTTTAGTCTAATTTAGCGTTACAACTTGGTTATGAACTCTATTCTGAATCCAGATAATCTGCGCCAAATTTAGAGTTGAAAATAACAATTGAAAATTAAAAGTTAAGAACCTATAAGTTTAAATAGAAAACTTAAGCCGAGCAACTTTCGCACAACCCATACATCACTAAAGAGTGCTCCTGCAATTTAAAATTGTGCTCTTCGGCAACTTTATCCTGAAGCTTTTCAATGCTCTCATTGTAGAACTCGATAACTGTACTGCACTTTACGCAAACTAAATGATCATGGTGGTGCCCGTCATTAAGTTCAAATACCGATCGACCACCCTCAAAGTTATGCCGAATAACCAGCTCAGCATCTTCAAATTGAGTTAGCACTCGATAAACAGTGGCCAACCCGATCTCCTCACCAGTCTCGAGTAACCTTTTATACACATCTTCTGCAGTAAAATGTTGGTCTGCAGCTTCTTCCATAATCCCCAATATCTTAAGTCTGGGTAATGTGGTTTTTAAACCCGCCTGTCTCAGCTCTTCGCTACTTGGCATAATAATCTCTATATAATTCCTTAAGTATAAAACGACTGAAAGCTTATCATGAGTTCAGAATTATACGCAGCGCCCGCACCACATGAACGAAAAACTGTACTAATTTACTGAACTATTTTTATCCACTCACCGGGTTTAGGCTCACCAAATGGGTAATAGCCATTAATAGATCGTAACTGCTGCTCTCCATAACTACCCATATTTAGTGCCCGGTCCAAGGCTCGAAATGTCATCCCTTGTTTAGCTTTTACATAACGAACGCGAGGCAACTTTTTCGGCGAACTACTAACATCTCGATAGGGTCTAAGTGACTCCAATAATTCCTGAAATCGCTCGTCATGTTTTGGCGAGGAAGAGGCAGAATTATAGTAATTGATTTCGTACACTCGATTACCATTGAAAAACACAGCAAGCCGTTCAGATTTGGCGTTATCTTCAGTCGTATTAACCGCCCCCATGTGGCCCAACAAACCACTCAATCGAACATCTTTGGTACCAAAAAGTATTAGCTTAGACATATTCGCTTGAACATACTCGACGGGAGTCTTACTGCCGTTACGCGCACTTACCCGCAGTTCTAACCACTCGTTCTTACTCTTAGAAGTTGAACGTAACGGTGGGCCTAACTCGGTAATCCAATCTTTCGGAAATAAAATCGAAAATCTATTAGCCTTATCAATAACAGTCTCAGGCGCGAGTTTGGGGACATTTACAGGCATCGTGCCACCTCCATATAGCATGCCATCAACTGCAGCACGAAACTCTCCATTATCGCCAAACTTAATTACCGACTCGCCAGGTAAGTTACCTACTCCTCGCCGTAAGCGCTGATCGTCACGCGGGTGGGTCGCATAAACACCATGGTAAGTACCCGTAGTTTTACCTTCGGCATCTGCAATCTCACCAACAAAGCGTCGATTACTCCTCAATATTTCGATTACCTCGACCATCGCTGCGGGGTCATATCCCGCCTTAGAGAGATATTCCAGTCCATATTCATCCGCCTCCATTTCCAACTCTCGCTGGTGGCCATAAGTAGATACCTGCGACAACAAATCAGCAGCCTGCATCGCATCGCCACTCCCAGTCATAAGAGCCGTCAATATCGTTAAAAACGTACCACCGCCCCGTTTCGCTTTTCCACGCTCATGGTGCCGCCCAGCGATATGGCCGACTTCATGACCTAATACCGCCGCTAGCTGCGCCTCCGTCTTAAGCTGTAGGAATAAACCTCGGTTAAAATATATATATCCTCCTGGTGCAGCGAAGGCGTTGACATCGAAACTATCGATTAGAAAAAATCTGTATTCGAACCCTCTGGACTTACTAACCTCTGCCATACGCTGGCCCACTTTATTTATATACCTTTGAACATTAGCATCCGGGTAAAGCGGGTTGTCTGCTATATATTGCTGATGCAATTTCGCGTAGGTTCCGACTTCTTCAGCAGAATAAACCGGCATCACGCATAGTAATGCGATTCCTAACATACCTATTGCGCACATTAGCGCACGAGAGAAAATCTTAATTCGGTGTTTCACCTGTCTCACCTTTAAAGTAGCTCTTAACTTGCATAGCTATTCCATTACAAGCGCTAGATTGCACTCGCGCAATTATTGGGATAGGCACAACTATTGCGGGTAAGTATGATGTTCCTTCAGCGCTTACAGAAATTTGATCGATTTCTCGATTTTGTTCAATATCCCATATCGACACTTCATACCCAGATTCGTTTGTCCATATCCCCATGCCATAACACCCGGCAAATCCAGGTGCTATTGCACAACTCATTGAACCAGATTGGTCGGTAGTCTGCGTAGATCCATCAACCCAGACTACATACCGCAAATTCATAGCATTTAGCCGTTCGCGTACTGTGGGTCTATTCATCATATACAACATAGCTTCGATTCTAATGGGCGCAATACGCGGCTCAAGCCATGGATAGAGTTCGTCAGATAGCTCGGTCTCGCTAATCACCTGCAAACCATCATGGCCAATATTGCTAGCAACACAAGACACTAAGTCGTATTCGGTATTGTAACTGCTTCCGTGTCGTCGTCCGAGAACCGCAATTGCATCAGTCTTATCTAATACAACGGTCTCCATACGATTTTCCTCGACCCGCACGGTTGAACAAGCAACTAACACCACTCCTCCGGCCGACACAATTAAGTTTTTAATAATTTGGTTCATGGCGTTAGCTCCGCACCTTGATCATCTAACCAGGATTTAAAACCAATATCACGTGGTAAGCCCAGTATTATATTCGCCCCAAGATCACGAACCGCCACTCGAACTGCTTCGGCAAAGATCGAACCCATATTAGACATAAATCCTTCGCCTGATTTACCGTAGGCTGTAACACCCCAATCGGCTATTTCACGCCCTCCACGATCCGATATTCGTATAGCATATTTGGCCCATACCTCAAGCACTTCGACACTGGTTTCGGCAGGCAATGCGTATTGAAAGGCTTCCAGCCTGGGCTCAAACATCACATCAACACTAATTGATTCTGGTCGTGACTCGTACTGCTCCAAAGTAGCGAACATACCCCTAAGAACGTTACCAATGATCCTAGCCTGCGCCGCACCAAGATCAACTGACTTCATCCCTCGATCGGTTCGGGCCTCTTGATATATATAGGTCGAAAATTCGGGCGGTATGACAAGACCGGCAGAATATGGATACTTCTTTAGCGAGGGAATAGGGTATTCATCCGTTACAACTACCCTAGTGCCTCCACAGCCCGCCAACAAAGCGCTAAGCAGCAATATATAGATTTGGTATTTATTAACTATATTATTCATTATTAGAACCTTAAAGACCGTTTAGACCTACAAATGTTCCGCCGTTACGCCAAGTTAACTCACGCATCAACGCCGCAAATCGTATGCTACTTTCCGGTTGCGCTCGTTGTCCCATGTAATAAACAGGGAAACCGATCGCATGAATTCGCACTCTGCGTTCACCGTCCTGCCGTTCTCGATTAAGCCGATCCACTGCAGTTACTACACGAGCAACCGAGCCACCAGTAAAGTCATCACCAAAAACATACAGGCTTATTTTCTTGTTCTCATCATAAAAGGAACGGATGGCGGCATCAATTCCTTCAACCGGACTGCTATTACTAAATGGCCTCCAGGTTCGCAAGCTACGAACAATCGCTGTTCGCCGTTCTGGAGTATCTGGAATCCATCGATTACGAAACTGCCGAAACATATAGTCGCCCATATCGTTCAGCACCTGTATGCCTTTAACATTAGGATATACGTCGAGTGTCGCTACCACTTCGTTGACAACCTTACTCCACGCAGCTGATTGCATACTGCCCGAGGTATCGATAATAAACACAATATATTCACTATCAACGGGGATACCCCCCACCAAGTCTTTATTCTGAATTTCCTTATCTTGCAGTAGCCTCTCCATTTCCTCAGTCATACTTTGTCGAGCCGCCAGCAATTCCTCGAGTTCGCTGGACCTTTCGTCCTCTTCCCCACCACTGTCATCCATAGCAGCAGCCATGGCATTAAATTGTTGGGTAAGAAGGGCAATCTTCTCCAGGTACTCTGATAACTGTTCTTGTTTAACAGTCATATCCCGATTCAATACCGTAGTCTCGCCGCGAATCTCGAATAGCGCTGCTTGTAAATCGGCCACTCTCCCCTCTTCCGGCGCCGCTTGCTCTAGCGAATGTGGTGGCATAGTCCGGGTGATCATCATCAACAAAACGATTGCTCCAAAACCGCAGCAAATAACATCCAGAAACGAAATACTCGCATCTTCTGATTGAGCTCTATTTTTTTTCATAGCATTCTGAATTTATGGCCAATCCGGCGCTGGACTCATAAATGCGCCGTTAGTTATTACTGCCAATCGCCAAAAAGCAGAAGCCGCAATTGGATCACCCTCCATAGGCTGCAAAATAGTGTTTACTGGAACCCCTCGCGGTAATCGCTCAATAGCTTCACGAAAAAATCCCATTCGTTGAGCTGCTGTCACCGTTCCCTTTTTAGGTTCAGCTTGGCCCTGTGTGGGCAACCCATCTGTTACTAAAAACATGTTATCAGGCTGTGGTGACATTATTGCCGCGGCCTCAAAAATAGTTCTCAAGTTAGTACCCCCAGCCGGAATTCGGTCACGCATACTCGCTACTGCATCACCCAATTCACTTCTGTCGCTAACTTCTAGCCACTCGCCTTCAGTCCCCGGTAGAGCAGATTCAAAATCAGTGTTAAACAAATATATTTGATACTGGCTAGTTCGCGGCATACGAGACACAATCCAATCAACGGTGTCCAATGCACGCTGCCACTTGCGTGAACCGCGCTGTTCAGCATCACTCATATTGCGGCGGCGAATTACATTTATGATCGTTCTATCCAGCATACTTCCAGAAGCATCCACCAAGATAAGAATATTTCGCCCGCCAGTTTTCAGGCCGGTTAAGTATTGACGGTCGCCTTCACCAAGAATAGCCCTAACGTAGCTATCGCCAGGATCCTCTCCCAGCTCACGAGTACGTTGTTCAAGTGCAGCAATTTCTGCCTGTAATTGTTCGATCGCATCACCAGTCGCGATTGGGTGCTCGGCTTCGATAGCTGCACGCAGCTCATCAATTCTTTCCTGAATTCGCCGTGCACGTCCCTGCGCCTCGGCAAGTTGGTCATCAGCTTTATCCACTGTATTACGTGCAACCACCAAATCTTTTTCACCCTCAGTAATTTCTTCTTGAAGTAAATTTATCTCTGCTTGCATCGGCTCAGCTGGGGCCGGTTGGTTATCAATATCGTGCTTCAAAATCAAAAATAACAACGCCACCGCGCCAAGTCCACAGGACATAATGTCCAGAAATGACAGGCTAAACGTTGAAAATTTCCGCTTTGCCTTCTTCGCCATATTAAAACACCCGGATCAGGGTCGCTGTAAGTCCGTTAATGTTTAGCTGGTCGCCTGATTGCAGTTCTTCCGTACCGGCTGTTTCCTCATTAAGCAATACACCATCCAATACTCCAGCAAGTTGATAACCAGCGAAATCTTCTGTATCACAGGTGATTGCACACATTTGATTAGCCAAATCAACACCTTGACTAACCGGCTCGAATATCAATTCTCCGTTTTCAGCCTTTAGTACATTCTTCGCACTTAGGGAATGAGCAATTGAGCCAATCAACAAATGCGTAGGCGAATCGCTTTCAGTAGAAACTTTAGGATTCGCCTTACTATTATCAACAAGTTCTTGTTCTAGGGGCGTAGTACCACGTGCCAGTATATTAGTAATATGCACACCACCATCGGTGGCGGGTTCTAGCAACTCATCGAGCCACTGGTGGTGCAATTCCACCCGATCGAATTCAGAAATTGCACTCCGCACGCCCGGTATCTCAGCTATCAAGCCAGAACACAGGATTTGATGAGACTTTAAATCTTCGCTCAATCCAGCAGCCACTGCAGACTTGAGCTCTTCGATCGCCTTGGCAATACGGCCTAACGGGGCTGCACCCCAGCCCTGAATCTGCATGTCCGATACCTCAAGTCTTCGACCAGATAGCTCGATTGTCAATCCATTATGCAATTCGCCTCCCGCAAAAGATTTATTTAACAAGTCGATTAGTGTTTGTTCACTGTGGCCATCATGCAGTGGATCAAATCGAGTTTCTTTAACAAATAGCTCAGCCGCTCCGCGAGACCACGATTCCAAAAAGCTCAGGTAACCTGCGCCAGATACTGACTTTACTTCGCTAACTTCCCAATATCCCTCTTGTTTAAACACTCGGCTTACAACACATTGATGCAAGGTCATTTCTAAATGAATTACTGATTCAAAAGAGCCACTTACGGCAGCCGTTTCCAGCACTGCCCTGCCAACCACCCGACCAATATCTAATTTCGCATGCTGCGCGACACCTAACAACATCGATAGTTGAGCCTCCGAAGTACTCGACGGCACGATAACATCCACTTTAGCATCACTATTTGAGCTGTTCTTTAACTGCATCAGGTGGGCATATACCAAATCAGCATGGTGTTGTATTTTACCGGCCTTTGCCTTGATAGGCTGGGTATCCAATCGATGCCAATATTCACTGGAGATCTGTGTAGGACGAAGGTAGCTTTGGGCGACAGCAGCGTCGCCAAATAGCACCGACCCATCACCCTCTACCAGGGCGATACCGATACTTTCGACTGCATGTTCACCAGCTACCCAGCGCAAGCAAGCATCATTAAGTTCAAATACGGTGGACTCACTCATTCAGAAACCACCTTCAAAAAGCGTAATAACTTTCGATCGCAATACTTCTCGGTATCCAGCACCAGACGCTCTTGCTGTAATTGAAGTTGATGCATAAAAAACATCAACACGATACTTAACAACAATGCGACAAAAGTCGAATTAAAAGCTACCCCGAGACTCGCAGCCACCCCGGAGATATTACCTTCGACAGCCTCATGCGCTTTACCAAGTGCATCACCGATACCACGAACCGTTCCAATAAAACCAATCGATGGAATCGCCCAGCCAATGTATCTAATCATCGATAACTCTGAATCCAGTCGCTCGGAATGACTGTCACACACTTCACGTATTGCTGTGGACACACTACCTATATCTCGAGTGGAAGAAAAGCGCAATAAAGCAGCAGAAACTGCTCTTGCAGGCAACCAGTCTTGCTCATCCTCGCTCAATGCCTCAATCGGGCGGGCGAGCTGTCGAGCATCCTCGGGTAGCACCCTGGTCCCATCAGGTATTTCCAATAGGAATCGGTCCATAATCGAGCGCTCACCTCCCACCTGTTGAGACTTTCGATACATAATCAGCATCGCCCAAAGCATTAAAATAAAGCAGGCTTCCTGTTCAAGATCTTTTAGAATAATAAACACAGACCGCTGCGCTTCATATGTTTCACCAGCCTCTTGCCTTACCAATTGCTCAGCTACAAGTGATGCTGCCTGGGGCCGAATAATAGTCACATACACTGAATGCACCACAATGGTCACAATAAGCAAAGCTAACAATTGATACATCAATTCAGATTTGGCGCTGTTCTGGTTCATAGATATTATTTTCATAGTCAGGTTTTTTCCAAACGCTTTTTACGGCCAAGTCTATAGCTATTAATAATCGTTCAATTGGGTCTTTAAATTTTTTAACATACTGTTAAATATCAACTGGGAACGGGACTGCATTATCTTCGGAAATTTGTTCAGTTGGCACAAATTCGTCTTCAGGGATAACTAGTCTATCCTCGGTCTCGTCTTCTTCAGCGGCTTCTTCCTCAGTTTGAGAAAATGCCCCGGGAGCGATAAGCATTAATACAAGCCCAGAAATCAGTAGCCATTTTAATTCGCCCATTTCACCACCCGAAACCCCAAATCGTTTCTTGGTTGATCGCTATAATCCCTAAACGATAGCCGTAGCTCGGTTACACTAGCATGCTTCCAACCCGAGCCCCTAACAACATGATAGCGCCCGCGTGCTGCTCCGCTAGGGTCTGTTTCAACCTTGCCGGGCGCGATCACCTTAACTTCGTAGAAATCATGCACCCACTCGGCCACATTGCCGGACATGTCAAAAAGTCCTAATTGGTTCGGCGTAAAACTCCCCACCGGAGCGGTTAATGAAAAGCGGTCGTTGTAACCCCGGAAAATTCGTGCGATAAATTTTATAGCGCTTTCATCTGCAATATTTGCACTATCCATAAGGGGTTCTGCGCTATCCCCCCAGGTATAACGCATCATTCCTTGATTTGAAAATCGCGCTGCATATGCCCACTCCACCTCTGTTGGCAACCGATATCCACTGGCTTCTAAATTCGAAGAAACAACCCTACCTTCAGCTATTTCATATGCCTGATCAAGCCCCTCTTGCAGGCTTAACCAATTGCAAAAACCAGCGGCCTGATCCCAGCTCAGGTTTACTGCCGGATGCGAGATTTGATCCAAACTTTGATCTCCAACACGGCCGCTACTATGTGATGGCAAGTACCGCTTAAACTCGGTATTAGTTACCTCATGCGTTGCTACATAGAAAGGTCGGCTAAGTTTTATCGTCCGCTCTACTTCATTTGCTTGTCGACCCTGTTCGCGCCGAGGCGCACCAATACGAAACGTCTCAGTTGGGCGCAATAGCTTAAGCTGCATACCAATGGAATTTTTTGTTACCAATGCCAGAGACGAAGCGGCGGACTGTAGGGATACCAGCTCAGCTCTAATTAGTTGCTCCACGCCTTCACGCGGAGTAACCGAAGTAACATAATCACGATAACCGGTTTTACGAATCAATACCTGGTGTGCACGAGTTGGTAATTTAACGGTCTGATTGACCTTTCCATATGATCGCTGGTCAATAATGACTTCAGCGTCTTCCAAATTTGCCTCGAAAACTACATCGCCGGAGCTACGAGCCAACTCCACTATCAACCGTTCTTTCGATTGCTTGGCAATGCTCATTCGACGCACTAATCGCTGGTACCCATCCTTGTAAATTTCTATTTGATGCTCCGACTCATCAGGCATCGCAACGCTTAACGGTGTGGTGCCCCGATACTCGTCATTCAATGTCACCGCTGCTCCGCTGGGCGTTGACGTAATATCAAGCACGCCTGCGGCAGGCAACAAATTGATTTCTCCCAAACTAATCTCATCACCAACCCGAACTACCGCCAAATCCTTCCATGGTTTATAACCGGTATGCTGCAATATAAATTCAGCGCTACCTGGGGGTATCACCCCTTTGAATGGCGTGGTACCGAGTTCCTTGCCATTTACCGAAAAAGTTGCACCCGCTGGGCTAGATTCTACGGAAAGACGGGCGCCATTAGCAATCAAAGCCAATTCGACATCTTGATGAGTGCCCATACCCTCCACCAATAATTCCTGCTCGTATGGTAAATAACCATCAGAGGTAACCCTCAAACGATAGGTCCCGGCCTCAAGTTCATCAACTTGTAACGGCAACCGACCACGCAATCGACCGTTCATATAAACCAGACCGCCTGCATCATCGGTTGCAAATAAGCTCAACGAGCCAGGTAATTTTTCCAATCGATAGTGAAAATTCTGCACCGACTCCCATGACACAGATACGGTGTCATCAACGTCAACATAGCCTTCCCTGCTTACCGCAACCCGATACTCACCCGGGATGGCCAAATACCGTTTACCAATCGACAAGGAAAATCCGCCATCCAGGGCTACTAAACCCTCGATAGGCTCTGCATCAATATAGACAGAACGAGCCAATAATATGAATAACAAAATGCTTCCTACTGAAGCAATTGCAAACCAGACAAGCAGGCGGCTATAACCAACTTTCCCGGATGGTTTATCTACTGAGGTCGGCTCAAAAGGAGTAGCCGTTAGCGGCCGCGTAAACGATTTCGACATGCCCGGTCTAAATAGCCTCAGTACAGGCTATATTCAGAGGTTCGAGCGGCTCTCCGGAGCGCACAACAAATTCCAGGCGAACATCACGGAAGCCGGTCCTGGATCCAACTGCAACATACTTCCCAGGCGACAAAATCAACTCCTCTTGCTGAAACACACCAAGTCGTGATTGTCGAAGAATTCTCACGTCAGTCACACCATCTGAAACCAGTTGCACGTTTACTTCACCAACCAGTTTATCCAATTCTGCCGATATACTGGCTATTTGCTCCAGCAATCGCGAACCTGCTGAAGGCAATTCCCGCGCCTGGTTGAGGGTGGTTCGAGCTTGTTCACGAACCACAGGGTCAAGCAAGCTGTCAAAATCACCTCGATAGGCAACTAGTTTTCGATCTAATGACAACCGCACTTGCGCTCTAGCCTGGCCAATCAATCCATCAATACTTCCAGACTCTAGCTGCAAAACCTGACTATAAGCTTCTACTGCCTGCTGCCAGTCCTCTTCGGCTTCGGCTTCGCGCGCACGACCGGAAAGCAAGCCCACTCGTTGAGAAATTTCCGCACTACTCACGCTCTGCAACGCTACAGCCACCTCGGTTAAATTTGGGCGCAGCTTATCTGCCCGCGAAAAAGCACTGCGCGCCGCCGCTAGTTCTTCACTATCCAAATATCGGTAACCGCTAGACATTGCCGCTGTAAAGTCACGCTCCAAAATCGCTTGCTCCAGCTGCCGTTTAAATTTTTGGACCGGCTCACTCAATGGATCTATCAGTACAAGGTCCTCACTAGCGGCGAGCGCTTGATCTAAATCACCAGCGGCTTGTAACTTTTGTGCGTTAATCATCCATTGCGACAGCTCATCCTGCAATTCAGCCCGGCGCAGTCCAGCTAACGCTTCAGAATTCTCTGGATCTACCAATAAAGCGCGTGCATAAGCCTGTTTCGACCCCTCTCCATCCATTCTAGTTAACGCAGATCGACCTGACTCCAATGCCTCCTCGAGAATCTGTGGACTCTGTTGTTTTAGAGATTCCGCAATTGCTAGCGAATCGCCATACTCAGTATCTGCCATCACATAGTTTCTATCACGGTAGGCTCGATCGCCTGATTCCGCTTTTTGCACTAACTCGTTAAGTCGTGTCACCGCCCACTTATCAACGTTCACTGCTGCCAACTCTACCTGAATCAGCAATAATTGAGCGAGCTTATCTTGCGCAGATCGCCTAAGCCTTGCTTGCTCAGCCACCTCAAAACTTTTAGATACTATAGCGCTCTGAAAAACGTCGGTACTTTCCTCAGCAGATGGTTCTGATAATTCTTCGGCTACAGCTGCCTCTACCTTAACTGGTTGTGGCTTCCACAGGCTTAATAATACAAGGAGCAAAACACCCGCAGAGATACCCCCAATTAATAACTTGTTCAAATGCTTTTCGTCGTTGGCATCACTAACGCTAGCACTGCTAAGACTTACCGATATAGCTTCTATCTTCGCTTCGCGAAGACTCCTACCCCGACTTCGTTGTATGTCATTACTTTGCGGCATCGATATTTCTCAAATTAGCCGCAAGTTTAACTTGCATCCATCGGTGCTTCGACTTCACCATACTCATCTCGATAAATTTCTCTTAGTACTTCCTTCCATCTAAGGTACTGCTCGTTCACAGAGCCGGTCAATCGAACTGTTCGATCGTCCAGTTCGATCACACGCTGTTCCACTTCCGATTGTAACGAACTGCCCAGCTCTTGCAGCACATCAATCGACGTAGACATCTGATCTCGAGTTTCAACTGCACGGCGTATTAAATAACCCCCAGCAGAGGCTAGAGATGCTCCACCCAAATACCCTCCAGCCGTCCCACTGGTTGCAGCCGACGCTATTCCTCCAACAATCGCAGCCGCCCCAGCCAACATTTCCATATTGGAACGTCGCTTTAGGTCCCGCAATTCCTGCACTTCGGTATAGCTGGCTTTCCGCCACTCATTATAGGGCACTTCCATATCACGACTAAAGATATCGTAGTACTCCTGCAAAGTGTCGACGAACAAATAATCACGCTCACGAATAAAGCGTATCTTTTCAACTGCCGGATCATTCTCTGCCGGCAGGCGGCTGAAGCTATACCTTCCACTTCGATTCCTCGAAAGATAATCACTGAAGACTTCAGGGGAAAATTCACCAGCAAAGCGCAATTCCGTAATTATTCGCACGTTGTTTAAATTATCTGCGTCTTGTTTTAGCAGATAGTCCGCCATTGCATTTGCTATTTGGTTATACATGCCATCAAATGGGTCGGCTCGCCGTAATTGCTGTCGTTCGTACGCTAGCTGACTGATTACCTCTACGAATTTGCGATCGAACCATTGCTTTCCAGCCGCATCGGTAACCTTTACCTGAAGCTCCAATGATTCCCCATCTGACTTCAAGATTTTACTGTCTACCTGCACTTCAGTAAGTACATCCATATTCGGCACCACTCGCACTGCACCCCAATATCCACTGCGTTGAATGGTGGCGACCAATTTTTGTGCATGAAAATTTGATTCCGCTATTCTAATCTCTGGAAAGATCACTTCCTCATTTTCAGCGCTAACATCTAAACCAGGGTCCATCGCGACCACACCAACATCCAAGTATACCGCCTGCTGCTCTTGTGCAACTGTCGCTGGCCGCAGCGGCGTATGGTCAGTAGTACGAACCGTATACGATGCACACCCGCTCAACGCGCTCGCTAATCCTATAACTAAAACTTGCCTTATCATAAGCCCCCGTTAACCCTGCATCTAATTAACCTAGTTTTCCGCTTTATACTTGCGGTATTCGTCCCAAAACCGCTCCTTAAGCTCAGGGTCGGTTTCATTTTCTGCTAATTCTCTCAACTGTCGCGCGACAATATCATCATCCTGGCCATCGGGAATATCATCTGGCTCCTGCTCCGTTTCCTCACCCTCAGCACCTTCCGCACCACCAGGTTGGTAACCACCGGGTTGGCCCGCGGCATCCTGGGAACCCTGACCTTCACTACCTTCCTGCTCACCTTGTTCACCTTCACCTTGTTCACCTTCACCCTGTTCACCTTCATCCTGTTGGCCCGAACCTGAGCTTGTTGGCGGTACAGGAATCCCTCTAATTTGCACATCAACATCAACCAGGTCCTCCAACGATACGGTTTCATCTCCGTACTCAAGATCTGCTTCTGGACCAAGTAAGGCATCATCTATACCACCGCTTTGCAAAATACCCTCGCGCTCACGTGCAATCAAATCATCAAAGTCTTGTCCAACGGTAGCAAAATCATCTTCCAGCGTTTGTGATGATGACTTTGGAATATCTTGGGCATCAGCCACTTCAGAACCTGCGCCCATCACACACCCACAGAGCAATCCGAAAAGTAAAATTGGCAAGCGAGTCAAAAGGCACCTTCAGATGCTTCGCGCGTAGAATCATCGAGAATATTTAGCGGTTCAGTGTTTGATGCCTCTATAGCCGACCGCGCTTGTGTTTGCTCTTCACCTGCTTCGCCAGTGCTTAAGCTGTTCTCCGTAGCAATTCCTAGACTGTCCTCCATCTCGGCTGGGTCTTCGAGGTCCTCCAAATTATCCTGTAACTCAGATCCCCTAGGATATCTAGTTTTCACCAAACCATTACTCTCAACAAAACCGGCCTCAGAAAAAATCGGACGGGTACGCGTAGAACGCATTTCACGCAGCTCTTGCCGCAATACAGACTCTGGATAACGAAGGTTTGTTTCAATAATTTCTGCACCATTTACGCGGCCACTAACACTCAAATTGTACGAGAACTTGATGAATCCACGCTGAACCTCAGAGTTTTGAATCTGCTCGGTCTGTTCGGTTTGCTCATTTAAATACTCAAATGCTTTTACATAAAACGCTTCAGCAGAAAGCTTAGTAATCGGCAACTCCGATGCCGATGCAAATATACGCTCCAAAGGCTCCCGAACTGCGGGTGTAGTTGCAAGCTCAAGAGCCTCAGCGTAACTAGCACCTGCGCGCTCACGGCGCCCAAACAACATATACCAATCACCCAGAATCACCTGCGCTAAAACATGTTCGATAGAACCCCAGCCCTCAATTTGTGCGGTCATTTCTACCAAGGCGACTGCCCTTTGTATGCCGCGGCGGTAGTTAGATTCAGGGTCCCTAAAAAATACAGCCTCACTGGCATACGCTCCCGATCGTTGCGCGCCAATTCTAGAGACTAATGCAGGACTATAAGTTTGAAACATTGAGTCTCGCTCGTGGAATCCGAATTTAAACAACAAATAATCCAAGGACAGTAACCATAGCAAGTTATCCCGATACTCTGGATTTACCGTCATGGTTCGAACCACAACATCCTCCTCAACGATCACTTCAACCAAATACTTGTCTTCAAGTGCATCGGCAAGATTCAACGATAAGGAATACCCACCAACCAAATCTCTTACGGAGACACCATCTTTTGAAGCGATAAAGCGAGCGGCATGGTGTTCTCGCATCTCGAGCATAACTTCTATAAACTCATCGCTGCTAGGATTCATTGTGCGTTGTGCAATCTGGAAATATTGGAATTGTTTAGCCCCTGCCTTTTCGTCTTCCCCACCGAAAGCAAGGGCATCTGCGTACAAGCGTAATACTGGCATCTGCTCGATAGAGTCAAGACCGCTATTTATTCTCACCATATGCAAACTGCGATCAAGTAGTACCAGACTGGATTCTTGATCGCCTAGATCACGATAAACTTCAGACAGTTCCAGCATAGGCTCAGTCAATTCCTGGAAATAGGGGCCAAATTCGTTCTCTAATTGACTAATTTGATGCTCAAGCTGATTGCGCTTTCGTTGCAGACCACGACTTGCCTCCAGATCGACCTCCGCCGACAAACCAATACCAATATTTGAAATCTGATCGCTACCGGGAACGGGTTCGTTTTCTTCTATAATTAACGGTTGGGGATTAACAACTTCCTGCTCAGATTCGGGCAAAGCATTAGAATCCTGAGCGGATACAGGGACACAAATGGCCAGCAATACCAAGCTAAGCAACTTAACTTGAATGTGGCTACGAACAAGCAAACATATAGAACCTGGAACCATCGACAATACTTACCCCTACTGTTCAAACACTGAGTTGGGCTATTACCGCGAACACACGCGTCGTAACGGGCACCCCTGCATCTTGCTGATCAACCTGCGTTTACTATTTCTTTAGTTAAAAGATTATTACACTACCGAGAGTATGATATGAACCGGTGAAAACCCCTTTTATTGCAACAATTTAACTACTTTTAATATTGCTTGGTATGCCTATTCAACAGTGTTCCTTTGATCTCTAGTCCTATTCGATGATCAAAATGACGGCAACCATCTAAGTTATTGATTAAATATATCTCTCTAGCCTTGCTGACAAGGGTAACACCAAGGCCACGACCTCGCACCTCGCACCTAGCGAGCCGCCATCCCAGAGCCTTTTTACTAAAAAGTGGCCACTAAGATTTAGCTACAGTCCAAGACTACAAAACACTGACATAAAATTTCAATCACAGCCTATGAAAGGACTAGTCTCGCCCACTAGCATCATTAGATAAGGGCACCAAATACCCAAGTGCCTGTAATTCAGCTGACACCGGCTCAGCTTCAATTGCTTGCGCAATCAACCAGCGTTTTACTGAAGACAGTAAATCAAACAAGCTCATGCTTACTGCGAATACTGGCGACGCCGCACTCATACGGCCAGCAAACATATCGTGAAGTGTACACATCAGAGTATCCGTAACTGTGTTATCAGCCTTCCTTGCACGCTCATAAGCCCGTAAATGCTTCCGATTAGCCAGGTCTTTTCCCGACTGTTTAGCGGCTAGTAATTGGTCGGTCAACTCGATAACATCCTTAAAGCCAAGATTAGCACCTTGACCAGCCAACGGGTGAATCTGATGAGCAGAATCACCACACAGGACAACCCGTCCGCTAAAATAATCCTCTACCTGGGCACTCACCAACGGGAATCCTTTTAATTTGTCGATCAGCCTTACAGCGCCAAACTTACCTTGTGTAACGGTTAGCAAACATTCCTCAAATTCCGTTACAGACATAGACATCAAATGCTGTGCCCGCGCCTTGCCCGTGCTCCAAACAATAGAATATGCTCCATCTGACATGGGTAATAAGGCGAGCGGCCCGTCGGCGGTGAATCGTTGCCAAGCTGTATGCTGTAAGGGCCGTGTTACCTGTATTCTTGCAACCAAACCCAATTGCTCAAACGACAATCGTCGCATGTCGATTCCCGCCTTTTTACGAACCCAGGAAGATCCACCATCGGCCGCAACAACCAATTTTGCAGAAACTCGCTTGTCATCCATAACAAGTTGAATGTCAGAATCTTCCTCACGAATTTCATTTACTGTTGTATTGTAATAAGACGCAACCCCTTGTATTTCAGCAGAAGCCTGCAGGCCTGCCAACAGCACTTGGTTTTCAACAATATAACCCAAACAATCTAGCGAACTAGCAGAATCAATAGCATCGCTATTAAAGCTTATTTTTCCGGTCGCACCAGCTTCAACCTGCATATTGGTATATGCACAGGCTCGTTTTGGATCAATTAATGGCCATGCACCGCAAAATTGCATTAATCCTACACCGGCATGACCGATGGCAATGACTCGAGAGCCCAACTCGATCTGATCCAAGTTTTGCTGCACAGCACCAGCCGCCTCGATCATAGTTACTTGCATACCGCAGCGCTGCAAAGCAGTCGCGAGCGAGGCACCGATTAGGCCACCGCCAACTATAGCGATATCACAATCTTGCATAAATTAGAGACTCTTAACGTTAACTCGCCATGAGACGCTCAATGGCATCCACTGATTTTGGCATCGCTTCCGTTAATACAATATTCCCTTTTCGTTGAATCAACACATTATCTTCAATACGAATTCCAATATTGTGCCAACGTGGATCAATATCTGATGCTGCAGCGATATATAAACCCGGCTCTACCGTGAACGTCATACCTGGCTCAAATGCACGCCACTTGCCTTCGACCTTATAATCTCCAACATCATGTACGTCCATGCCTAGCCAATGCCCGGTTCGATGCATATAAAAACGCTTATATTGTTCGGTTTCAATAAGCTCATTCAACTCACCATTTAATAAGCCAATATCCAACAAACCTTGAGCGAGCATTTGGACTGCCGCCTCATGCGGCTCATTCCAGTGGTTTCCAGAGATCGATTTATCAATAGCCGCTTGCTGGGCAGCAAGTACTATTTCATACACGACCATTTGTTCGCGGGAGAACTTGCCATTGACCGGAAACGTACGCGTCACATCGCTGGCATAACAATCAACCTCGGCGCCCGCATCGATTAATAACAAATCACCATGTTTAAGTTGTTGATTGCATTCAGTGTAATGCAATATACAGGCATTGTCACCTCCCGCCACAATCGAAGAGTAAGCAGGAATTTGTGACCCTGATTTTTGAAATTCACATTCAAGTTCAGCCCGTATCTCATACTCCCACATTCCCGGCTCGCACACCTGCATAGCCCGAGTGTGGCCTGCCGCTGTTGCTTTGGCGGCAATCTTCATCACCCGCACTTCTTCAGTCTGTTTGAGTAATCGCTGCTCATGCAATATATGACTCAAATCGACCAACTCATATGGTGCACTAATTCCGGAGCGACTAGATTTTTTAATTCGATTCAGCCAACCCAAAATACGGGCGTCAAATTCTGGGTATCGACCAACATTAGTATAGATTTTCTCCTGCCCTTCTAGTATTCCGGGGAGAATCTGATCTATGTCTTCAATCGGAAAAGTATCATCGGCATTGAAGTGTTCTAACACGCCTTCAAGACCCGCGCGGCGACCATGCCAAGTTTCATACTCCAGATCACGCTCACGGCAGAAAATCAAATATTCGCCCGCCTCACGTCCAGGTGCCAATACCAATACAGCCTCAGGCTCTGGGAACCCGGATAAATAGTAAAAATCCGAATCAGGCCGAAATGGAAATTCAGTATCGTTACTGCGACTTCTCACCATAGAAGTTGGGACTACAACCACCCCGTCGCCAATCAATTGCATCAAATCAACGCGACGTCGGTCAAATACCTTTTGTTCTAATACCTTTCTCATAATGCGAATACTCTCACTGAACACTAGACGACGTAGAGTGTGCCTGCTCCGCATATATCAGCTCAAAACTAAGTTGAGCCCCCACCCGCAAAAACTCGACAACCTCCACCAGCGCTCGTTCATTTTCTTGTTCATCTTCGCCTAAACTTGCCATACTAATATCCAAGACATCACGGGTAAATTCTGCAGCTTCTAGCGGCAATTGATCAATACTAAATTTTTCGTTTTGCAGCAACCCTAATGTATAACCCTGACACCAGGCAGCCATCGCTTCAGTACGAGAACCAATCGAATCATCGTCATCCGGCATCATCAGTGCAAGTATATCTTCGGCGGATAGTAGCTCCTCCATAATCGCGCGATAAGTCGAAAAGGTTAATTCAACTAGTGACTGTTTGCTATCAGATTTGTTCTTGGCATCAAACATTAGCGCCCCTAAATTAGGCTCCACTCCAGTTTTAAGATGATAGCAAATTGAGCCGAGAATCAAACCTTGCCATTCACTAGGTAAGAGCTCACTGCCAGAGAGCGAAATAGCATCGGCAACCTGTTGATAGTCGGGTATGTTGTCTTGCGTCATCTATGGCCACTCGCACTAAAATTATAATGTTTGCAGTATCTTATCATCTGAATTTAAAGCATTGACGTATAAAGCAAGTATGCCTACTATTCGAGATCAAGCCCATTCTGGTTAGAACAATGGACAATGATTTAGTCGGCCTCGAACAGCGCATTAACACTCTTATTGAAGAGTGTCGCCGGCTGATTGATGAAAACCGAAAATTAAAAGTAGAACGTGACAGCTTGCTTGAAGATAAAAAGAAACTGACTGAAAATAATCGTCTAGCTCGATCACGCCTTGAATCTATCGTACACCGATTGCGCACGCTGGAAAATAGTGCATCATAAATAATCCCGCAGCAGAGTTTATTAAAGGTATTAACACGTGAGCGATAGTCGTAAAAATATTACCGTTTCAGTGCTAAGCCGCGGCTTCTCCTTTGCCTGTGAGCCTGACGAAGAAAGTCGCGTTAAAGAAGCGGCAGCGTATTTGGACTCTCAAATGCGCGATATTCAGCAAGCTGGCAAGATTTTGGGTAATGATCGAATTGCCATTATGGCGGCAATGAATATTTGTTTTGAACTCTTCGCGCTTCGCGAAAATGCTGAATCAAGTAAGACCATAACCAATCGAATCAAATCGTTAAGCGACATGATCGAAAATGCTTTACCTAGCGATTAGCCTTGTCTAGCCAATTATTGAAAAGCCAGACCAAAAAAGTAATCAGCTGAATTTGGCTTAAAATAACTTAATTTCGATCCAACCGCAGTTCATTAGGTTAGAATAGCAATAGATTTACAGTTTTTGGTATTGCCTGCGGCGTACGTGACTGCCCTTAAATCCCTTTGAACCTAAATTTGTAACCGGGGATTAAAAACGATAACTGTTGTGCAGGTCCGGCCTGACCGGAAAGCCTGATGATATCGTGGAATCCCCACTTGAACTCTCTGGTTCAAGGTCACAGGGTGGCACGGCGCTTGCGGGTGGTACTAAACTGTACAACATCTACAGTTGTTAGCTGCGCAGTGTATTCCCGCAAACATACCCAAAAGCCCCGTGAATCAACCCCTTACACAAAATATTGTTGCTTTTCGCAGCACGGCTCGGCGCACACGTTCTGATATGCCTCAGGCGACGATTCGACGCAATTGTCAGTTATTGACGAGGTATTTTTTTGCTTCACGCGTATATCAAAAATCCAGACGCATTGCTTTTTACTACCCAGTAAAAAATGAAGCTGGTTCCATAGATATCCTCATGCAATCACTAAAAGACGGTAAAGAATGTTTTTTGCCTGTGATCAACAGAACCAGCCATTCTATGAAATTTATCAGAACGGGCGCCGGCACAGTCTTAAAGGAAAACACTTATAGTATTCCTGAGCCGGTCGGTCTAAACAGCATGCCTATTAGCCGCTTCGATGTAATACTAATTCCTTTGTTGGGATTTGATCGCTTTGGATCTCGCATTGGCATGGGCGGAGGTTACTACGACCGCACGCTGGAATTTAACCGCTACGACCAGTATTATCGACGTCCGCGACTAATTGGCTTGGCGCACGATAATCAGAAACAATTGGCCATTACTCCACAAGCATGGGATATCCCGCTTGATGGCGTATTTACCGAATCAGGATTCAAACTATTTACTCACTATAACTAAACTTATACCTCACGCTATGACTTCAATATTACAAAAAACATCAGCTGTATTTCTGGCACTGATCTCAATCTCCTTTATACTTTCTGTCAACTTAGCCTTGGCTCAAACACCCGACCAAACAACTAATAACGAGCAAAATATTATGATAATCATACAAACTAATCACGGAACGATAGAAGCAGAACTCTACTCAGAAGACGCGCCGGTAACCGTCGATAACTTTCTAAAGTATATTCGTGAAGGATTTTATGATGGCACAATTTTCCATCGGGTAATTCCAGGATTTATGATTCAAGGCGGTGGTTTTGAACCCGGCTTAGTAAGCAAAGACAATGGCGAGCCCATCCCCAACGAAGCAAACAATGGGCTGTTAAATGAACTAGGCACCTTTGCAATGGCGCGTACTGGAGACCCACACTCTGCTACTTCACAATTCTTTATAAACGCTTCTGATAATGGCTTTCTAAATCATACCGGTGAGAACCCAAGTGGGTGGGGCTATGCTGTTTTTGGGAAAGTAACCACCGGGATGGACGTGGTCGCATTAATTGAACAAGTTGCTACTGGTCAAAGTGGGGGCCACGGTGACGTTCCTGTTGAAGACGTGCTACTTGAATCAATTACGGTCTCCGAAAACTAGTCTAAAATTCACCAACCGGGCGAACGCACTATATGGCGCATGTGCATCGCCAGTATCTATATTTGGCTGCTAATTTTCGAATAGCAACCTGAACATGAATACTAATACTCGGTCTGACCTTCCTCATCCAGCTACTCTTAGTATGGAAACCGCAAAGATTGAGTGGGCCGAATTACAGAGATTTTTTGCCGCCGGGAACGTTTATCACTTAAGTTCTGGCCAAGATTTGCCGTTACTTGCCGAAAAGTTTAAAAGTGACGATGCCAAACACATTGAGCAACTACTCGATACAGGAAATCTAAAACTCGTAAGTGATACTCAAGCTCGCACCTGGCTAGACCAAAAATCAAGCGTGTGGGCAGTCGTGGTTGCACCGTACGTCCTGGTGCAGAATCTGGAAACGTAACGTGACAAAATCTAATTCCCTCCTCGCCATGGTTAGAGATATCCCTAAATTAAATCGAGACCCGGGTTTTGGTCAATATGGCCGGTCAAATATTGATGCTCAACTTCTGCGCGATTAGACAGGTATTTCTTAAATTTAAAATAAATATCGAAAATTCAGATCGTTCCATCATCCTCTTCGACCACAAAAAATGGTCCCCGACTGACACTATAATTACGCACCAATCGCATACCCTCGGACTCGCTATCAGACTCGTCTGCAATGGCAATTTGATTTACAAAATCTAACAAACCATCTCGTTCCAAGCGCGCTGATACCTCCCCAAATTTTTACAGAGCTCGCCATTAAGGAGAGTTTTTTTAACAAGGATTATATGCGACATGTAGCTAAAAATAAGTCGCCTTTTATTTCTAGACCACTAAAACGAGGATTTTCTTAACAGCGCAAACTTACTGTTTAGTCGCTCGCGCGGCGACGACTAAAAATATTACGGCCCTCATCAGCGGATGGCTGATACAGAACAGAAAACTCGTCAAACCCTTGCAACGCATCTTGCAGATCCTGATCCGCAGCCAACTCAAATTGAGTAACACCCACCCGCTCTAGAAAATTTAACTGGTCTCGATAAACTTCACCGATTATACGAATATCTCCGCTATAAGCGTACCGTTCGCGCAGCCAATACGCGTGCGTATAACTGCGCCCATCCACATAACTAACCATGTCTAACACGACCATTGGAATATCATCCAAATCGTCTTGTAATAAAGATACATCGTCTGACGCTACCAAACGAACGGCCACAGGTGCCTGTCTCGCGATCAACTGACTTTTTTCTATCAGCCAGCGAGCTAAATCAACACTAACACTGCCGGTCTCTGGAACTTCCTCCTCAGTAGCTAAATGACGCCAAGAATTTTCGACAACTAACTGCCTATCAACAATGAGCGCCCCTTGTACCTTCAGACATTCACTATTACTAGCGTTGTTAGGCATAGACCTTCTCCTGATATGGCTCAATACCTATTCGACGGTAGGTATCCAAAAAACGTTCATCTTTATTCCTATTCTGCAGATACACCGAAACAAGCTTGTCGATTGCATCAGCAACCTCTTCTTTTGCAATTGCCTTACCGAGCCGTTCACCAATAGACGCGTCGTCTTCAGCTGATCCGCCCAGAGTTAACTGATAGCACTCAACCCCTTTCTTATCGACGCCCAATATCCCAATATGCCCGGCATGATGATGGCCACATGCGTTCACACACCCCGACATTTTTATCTTCAGCTCACCAATATCGTAAAGCTCATCCAATGAATCGAAGCGCTCATTAATTTGCTTAGCAATTGGAATAGACCCGGCGTTCGCCAATGAGCAAAAATCAAGCCCTGGACAACAAATCATGTCATTTAATGTGCCTACATTCGGGGTTGCTAATGCCTGGCTATCAAGTTTTTTCCATAGCTCTAACAAATCAGCCTGCGCGACATCAGCAAATATAATATTTTGATCGTGTGTAACACGAAGCTCTCCAAACGAATATTGTTCGGCTAAATCTGCAATGTGATCCATCTGGTCAGCTGTAGCATCACCAGGAGGAGCACCGGGCTCTTTAAGAGAAATAACAACTATGCGGTACCCATCAACCTTATGCTCTACTGTATTGTTGTCATACCATTGCCTAAATCGGGTATCGAGCGCGCGCCATTTGGCAACCCTATCGATGCCATTTTTCGCGTTAGCGCTTGGTGCTACATAATCCGGGCCACTAAAAAAAGACTGCATCCGCTCAAAGTCTTCACCTTTAAGCAATAAATCTGAATCTTTGATTTGCTCCCACTCGGCATCCACTTGCCGCCTAAATTCATCAATACCAAGAGATTTAACCAAAATCTTAATACGGGCCCTGTACTTATTATCGCGATTTCCATACAGGTTATATATACGCAGTATCGCCTCACAATAAGACAGCATATGCTCTCGTGGTAAAAACTCCCTTATAACTTTCCCAATAACAGGCGTACGACCCATGCCACCACCCACCAACACCTGCAAACCAAGTTGGTCCTGCTCATTTTTGAGTACCCGTAGACCTATATCATGAAATAGTACCGCCGCTCGATCATTCTTAGCGCCAATTACCGCAACCTTAAATTTTCGTGGAAGCCAATAGAATTCCGGATGTAAAGTAGACCATTGCCGAATCATTTCACAATACGGCCTGGGGTCTTGTAACTCATCAACCGCCACACCCGCGTACTGATCAGTAGTAGTATTTCGAATACAGTTACCTGATGTTTGGATAGCGTGCATCTCTACGCTGGCTAAATCTTTTAGCAAATCAGGAGCGTCCTTTAATTCGGGCCAGTTGTATTGAATATTTTGGCGAGTTGTAAAGTGACCATAATCGCGATCATATTTTCGCGCTATATGAGCCAACATGTGCATTTGCTTTGAACTGAGCAAGCCGTACGGAATGGCCACTCGCAACATATGAGCATGACGCTGCATGTATAGGCCATTGCGTAACCGCAAGGGCATCAGCTGCTCTGCAGAAAGCTCACCATTCAAATGCCTCTCTACCTGCCCACGAAATTCAGCTACTCTTTCTTGTACCAGCGTGTGGTCAAAATGATCGTATTGATACATAAATCAATTACTATAGAATTCAATTTCGTCTAGAATTAATTCTAGACCATTTTAATGGTGCCACATCAAATCGCGCCGATATATCGGCTGCAATCCTCTATTAATCCATCACTCCTATATTGCTGTTGCTTTCCCTCAGAACCCAATAAACCAATGCGGTAAAGGCCGTAATCTATTAGGCTACGCATCATAGCTTCAGTTATTTATAATTAGTAATAATATAAAGTTATTTTTATATATGGTTTTAATATAAGTGCCTGCAAAGCAATCCAAACCAGAGATCGACCTCTCTTTATGCATGCTCGAGGATCGAACAGCAATAGCTCATGAATTAAAGCGAGGGAGCGGTTCGCCTCTTAAAAAAACTTTGCTGCGTTATCAGTCCAGCAAAGCCAAATTGAGCAATCGAATTAAAAGCCACCCTAAGCCATCATTCGACACAAAGCTTCCCATCAATCAGCGCATCGAGGAAATTAAAGCCACCATCCAGAAAAATCAGGTTATTATTATTTGTGGCGAAACCGGCTCAGGGAAGAGTACTCAAATTCCAAAAATATGCCTTGAACTTGGCTACGGCGCAGCGGGTCTAATCGGTCAAACCCAGCCCAGAAGAATCGCAGCTCGCAGTATTGCATCGCGACTAAACCAAGAACTACCAAATAAAGCCTATCCAGTGGCTGGCTACAAAATTCGCTTTAACGACACGGTTACAGATCACTCTCGCATAAAGGTGTTAACAGACGGCATGTTGTTAAGTGAAGTTGAGCACCACAAGGCCCTCAACCAATACGAAGTCATCATTATCGATGAAGCGCACGAACGCTCACTCAATATTGATTTTTTACTTGGATACCTAAAACGCCTACTACCTCAACGCCCTAAACTAAAACTTATTATTACATCGGCCACCATTGACCCAGATTCTTTTGCAAAACACTTCAACAGCTCCCCGATCATCGAAGTATCCGGACGCACATACCCGGTGGAAATTATTTATCGAAACGAAGTCGAACTCGACAGCCAATCACAAGCTCAATTAATCGAGCAGGCAATCCGCGATCTTATTGCTATTCAGGCTGGGGACGTTTTGGTGTTTCTACCCGGCGAACAAGATATTCGTGAAACTCAAAGACACCTTAATAAATGCCATATCGCACACCTCGAAGCTATTCCTTTGTATGCGAGACTTTCAAACGATGAGCAGAAACGAATATTTACTGATCACACTGGAATTCGCGTAGTACTGGCTACGAATATCGCTGAGACTTCCCTCACCGTTCCGGGAATACGCTATGTTGTTGATTGTGGTACCGCTAGAATAAGTCGCTTCAGTATAGGACGAGGGGTGCAACGCTTGCCTATAGAGGCAATATCTCAAGCATCTGCCAAACAGCGTGCTGGGCGCTGCGGACGGACCGCCAACGGCATCTGCATTCGGCTCTATAGTAAGACTGACCACGACAATCGGCCTCAATTTGTAGAGGCCGAAATACTGCGCACCTCGCTAGCCTCCGTAATTCTGCGAATGGAATCACAGCACCTAGGTAAACTTGAAGACTTCCCTTTTATAGAATTGCCCACGGAGGGGGCCATTCGTAGCGGGCAACGATTGCTTGTAGAACTCGGTGCATTAAACCAAAATCAGAAAATAACCAAACTTGGTCAACAATTAGCACGCTTTCCACTTGACCCCCGTCTAGCGAGAATCATACTCGCTGCTAACGAACTTAAATGCCTAGCGACCTGTTTGCCCATCATAGCCGCGCTAGCCTCACGGGACCCCCGAGACGCGCCCGAAGAGTTTCGTCAGCTGGCAAACGAAAAACACAAAAAGTGGATCTCCAAAAATTCTGAGTTTGCCAGCTTCGTCCTGATGTGGCGTGATTGGTTACCGATTCGCAAGCTTAGTCAAAGCAAGCAACGAGCATGGTGTAAAACTAACTTTCTATCTTGGATTCGTATGCGTGAGTGGTCCGACACCATGATCCAGCTAGAGCAAGCCTGTAAGGGTCTATCCCTTACAATCTCGCCTGAAAGGTTACTAGAAAATAACGAGCTTGAACAAGCCTTGCTATGCGGGTTTCTGGGCAATATTGCAAAATTAAATGAACACGGGGAATACCTTGGAACCCGAGGAAAAAAGCTGCTACTGCACCCTTCAAGTAATTTGCGCACAAAACCACCAAAATGGATAGTTGCAGCAGACCTCGTTGACACATCCAGACTGTACGCCCGAACTGTCGCCCGTATTGAGCCGGAATGGATCGAACGATGGTCTTCGCACCTTGTTAATAAGCAATATCTTGACCCACATTGGTCAAAATCTCGAGGTGAGGTAATTGCATATGAGCAAGTATCCCTGTTTGGTTTGGTTATTGTGGCTAACCGAAAGGTGTCGTACCGTCGAATCGCACCACAAGATTGCCGTGAGCTATTCCTGTTAGCTGGATTGGCTGCAGGACAAATTGAGATTAAAAACCATAGCCGTATAGAGAGATTTTATACCCACAACATTCAATTAACCGCCAAACTCGAATCAGAAGAGCAAAAAATACGGCGTCGCGACATATTAGTTGATGACCACGTCGTTGCTAAATTTTATGACACTAAAATCCCTCCACATATAAATTCTGTGGCAACTTTAAACAATTGGCTAAAAAACGCTTCGGATGGCGAAAAGCAAGCACTGCAAATGTCCGAAGATGATTTGCGAATTAACGATCAAGATACAAATATAGACCGTTTCCCGGAACAGATACAAATTGGTAAAAACCAACTATCCCTGTCCTACCACTTTGAACCTGGGCACCCCAACGATGGCGTTACCATGTCATTACCCCAAAGCTTATTAAAACAAATTACCGAGGATTCACTTTCATGGCTGGTGCCTGGTTTATTAATTGAAAAAGCCATTGCTCTTATCCGGTCTCTGGCAAAACCTGTCCGTCGACTGTGTGTGCCCGCACCCGATACTGCGAATAAAGCCCTTGCCTTGCTCGACTCAGATAAAAACAACAAGGTAAATTTTAATGCTGAATTCGCCACTGCTATCTCAAAAATCATTGGTACGGACGTCACGGCAACAGATTTCAACGAACTAGCCCTGCCTACCCATTTACGAATGAATATTAGAGTCTTTGATACTAAAGGTGAAACACTTGGCTCCTCTCGCTCGCTAGCTGAACTTCAATCAAGTCTACGCATCGATAGCTCCACACAAATTCAGCAAGCTATTGACCGCAGCATTGAACAAGAAAACATTCTCAGCTGGAACTTTGGAGACCTACCTGACGAGATCAACTCGAGTATAGGCGGTGCGAATATCGTTTTGTATCCAGCCCTAGTTGATAAAATAGATAGTGTTGCTATTCAACTATTCGATTCAATTGATCATGCACGCACGAATCACCACGGAGGCCTGCAACGCTTAATCCGCTTATCGCTCGCTAAACAAACAAAGTACCTGCAGCAAAAGCTGGTCGGCATTGATCAAACCGCATTATTGTATGCCAGCATCGGTAGCAAGCCCGAGCTACTTGAAGATATTCTGGCTAACACAATAGATATGTCTTTCAAACTACCTGATTACGGATTGCGCCGGTCTGCAGACTTCTCCGAACGACTACACTTTGGCAAGCAATCGATGGTCTCTGTTGCGCAAAAATTTTGCGACCAAACCGGTCAATACCTACAAAACTATCACACCCTCCGCAACCGGCTAGTTGAGCTTAATACAGAGACCTCTGCTGACATAAGAAACCAGCTAGCCTATTTAGTATTTCCAGGTTTTATACAGCGCACACCTGAGTCAGCGTTTAATCGACTACCCGTCTATTTTAGAGGAATAAAAATTCGCATTGAACGCGCAAGTTACGCGCCAGACAAAGATATCAACAAGCTCAATGATATCGGCCTCCTCATGGATGCACAGGAACAAGGGTTTGAAACCAATTGGGAAACACGAGAACAAGCGCAAAGCTTCCAACAATTCCGTTGGCTACTGGAAGAATATCGATTATCCGTTTTCGCTCAGGAAATCCGCACGGCTGAGAAGGTATCCGCCAAGCAACTAAAAAACCTGGTTAGATCGCTGCACCTCTTCTAGTGCGGCTATATATCAAAAGAAACTACGAGAACATGTTTTGCACTACCGGAAAAACCTAAATTGTAAAAACGGTTGCTGGTAAATACTACGTTAGCCTCTACGTTTCACAGCTGAATTAGTTTTATTCGTCTTTTTGATAGCGTTCCGCCAACTCGGTAACACGACTCAGGCGTTTTGCCTGTGTCACCCAGTCCTCACGGTCTATTTTGCCCGAAAATGATAGCTTGGCATTTACCGAATCGATATCTTTTTGTTGCCAATCAGCAATCTGTTGATAATTAGATATACCTAGTTCGTTAAGCAATTTTTCCAGCTTTGGGCCGACTCCCTTTATCTTCTTTAAATCATCTCCATCCAACACTACCTCAGAAATTAAATTAGCCGGTTTTGCATCATTAGCTTCTGTATTGTTACCCTCTCCAACAATCTCTCCAGAATCTGGCCTCTCGCTTTTAGAGTTACGACAACGCGCGCAACCAATCCAGGTACCTAATAGCAAACCTACAACAAAAGCCGCCAGCAACCATGCGCTCATTTCTAAAATTAAATAAATCATAAGTATTCCCCTTTCAATTCCACAACTTTATTCCCCGGTGACCACGTCAACACAACGACCTATGGCGGACACTAACATTTCAGCTATCAACCGAATAATACCCCCTGCACGAAATCAGGACCGATGCAAACACCGGTTACCATTGCTGACTAGCTACACCCGCTGACGTGTTATCAAGGACCGGGGACTCCTCAACAGTAATATCATCTACCAGTAGATAGCTATCACCAATTCGGGCACGAATGTCAGCTAACACTTGTTCACGTAGCGCCTCGGATACAACGACCCCAGTAACCGTTACCCTATCCCCTTCAACGCTAATGGTCGTCAATCCATAATGAACATTCAGCTGATCTACTAACTTAGTAAACCAATGTTGAGAGGCTACGGCCTCGGAAATCACAATATTATCTACAATATTGCTCGCTCCGAACCGTTTGACCGCGGCCGCCACTAATAAATTTCGCTCCTCCGAACTCGACACTACTCCATCGAGAAATACTTGTCCCACAATCGCATTCTGATTGAACTCGGGGTTGTCAACAACTATAGGTTCGACCACTAAAATTTGATCAATGACTCCAGATACGCCATACGTCGCTTGGGTTAAACTAACGGCTTGATCACGAAGCTCCTTGGATTCCACCGTACCTATCAACCTACCGGTTCGGCCCAGGTCGCGAAAACTAACTTCAATTTCGTCAAGCCCGTTAGCCCTCACATTCGTAGTGGCTCGACCCTGGAGGTCTGCTTCAATATCAGGCCATTTGTCTTGAATCGCAAAGTAACCCAGCACCAAGAATACCGGCAGAATGATCCACCAACTGCGTAGCAAACACTTCCAACACATATCTTCCTCCTCTATCATCACTAATATGGAATCCACCAACATATTACCCGTAATCAGTGTAAATAACGAAACGAATAAGATGACGATCTTATATCTATCCAAAACATACGCTTCTCACAAAACTGATTGACGCTATTCTGGCTTGGTTACAATCGTTACCATGGACTTCGAGAAAGGAGGGCTTCTGCCGATTCGCTCAAACCCCACTTCTACCAATAAAGTCGCTAATGTTTTCTGGACCAAAACTTTATATGACCACTATCCCATAACGCAGTAAAGTGCGCGTCAAGCTTGCCAGTAATTGCTAATGCCAGATTTTTTAGGTGGCTATGATACGGTATAGAAATATAAGCCGTACCGTCAGGTTCTAGTAAATTAAAAATTGTTCTGGCGAATTCACAAGCTGGATAACACAGTATTCAACCACCTCTAGACTCACTACAACTGGAAATGTGCCAAACCGATAAATCAGATCTTCATAAGCAGATGCATTTTCAAAAGTGCCCGCCGGGAAGTTTACTCGCGCTACTTTAATACCTGATACCGATGGATCAATGGCCGTCACCTTAAATCCCAATTCGGCGGGTATCCCCGCAGTTGCTCCGTTTCCACAACCAACTTCAAAATTCGGCGATCAGCTGCTTCTTGGGTAGTAATCCATTTCGTCAACGGTTTCCACAAATAATTATTCATCCACGCGGGTTCGGTCTCAGGAAAAGATACTCATGATTGTGCGTATTCATCTAAATAACCTCTCAACTTCATGCGGGACTTCGTATTTTCCCTGAATCGCTATCTATATAATGATGTAAGTAAATAATGCTGCTGCATACGCGAACAAGCTATAACCCACAAAAGTCGCTATCGGTATGCGACTACTACCCGTTTCTTTACGCATCACAGCAAGTGTAGCGCCACACTGCAGGGCAATAACATAAAATACTAATAACGCTGCCCCTGACTCCAGCGATAATCCATCAGCTTGTACATTTGCCGCCAGCCCAGCAATATTTTCATCCGCACCATCAATTCCAAACATGGTTCCCAAAGTGCCTACAAACACCTCGCGTGCGGCAAAGGAAGCCAGAATAGCGACGCCGTAACGCCAATCCAAATCTATTGGTGCAAATATTGGTTCGATCCACTTTCCCATCACACCAAGGTAAGAACTATCCAGATTACCGGGGCCGTGTGGAAAATACCCTAATACCCAAATAATTACTGTAATTGCAAATATAACGTGGCCCGCCTTTGCCACAAAAGCCTTGCCAGCATTTAGCGCACGAGAAAGTAGTGGTTTAAGCGCAGGCAATCGATAAGGAGGGAGCTCCAAAAGAAACGGCGCATCGTCAGTTTCACGAACTACATATTTAGATAGCAAGGCGCTAACCAAGAGAGCAGCAATGATCCCTAGAAAATACAACGCGAAAAAAATTAACCCACGCAAATCAACAAAGCCACCGAGCAATTTATCCGCCGGCACCAGCACTAGAATTAGTAAACTATAAACTGGTAATCGGGCAGAACACGACATTAACGGTATAGTTATAATCGTTAACAGGCGGCGCTTGGTCGAAGGAATAGTACGTGCCGCCATCATTGCCGGTATCGCACAGGCAAATCCAGATAAGTACGGCACAAAACTCATACCGCTTAAGCCTACTTTACTCAAAGTCCGATGACACAAAATAGAGGCTCGCGCCAAATACCCTGAATCCTCTAACAGCCCGATAATAAAAGTTAATACCATTATTTGTGGCACAAAAACCAGAAACGAGCCTACCCCACCGAATAATGCGTCAACAATAAAATCTTTGCCAATGCCATCGCTCATAGTTACGGATACCTGAACAGCCATCCACCCGATACCTACCTCCACCGCATCCATAAGAGGGGTAGCCCAGGTAAATATCGACTGAAATAGGAGTAACAT